>JAFTXN010000003.1 GCA_017461605.1 Bacteroidaceae bacterium | reverse complement strand
TCTTTGCCGATAGTCATCATGTTATTTATGGTGGTTACAGCGCCGGGGTTCCACCTCTTCCCATCCCGAACAGAGAAGTTAAGCCCGGCCGCGCCGATGGTACTGCACACCCGCGGGAGAGTAGGTCGCCGCCATTTTTTTTGAGAAGTTCCTCATCAGCACAACGCTGATGAGGGACTTTTTTTGTGTCTTTTCAGTAGCGGTCATCCGGCAGGTTTGTGGTGTTGGTGCGATGAACAGCAGCGCGTGAGTCGATAAGAACTAAAGTGGACCAATTGTATCACATTTTATGCAGCTATATTTGCACTTTGATAATGTTTATTTACAAATTGAGAACTATGATTAAAAATTTGTTGCGCCTGTCATTGATGACAGTGTTGATTTGTACGTCTGCCTATGTTTACGCTGACGAAATCAATTATGGTAATACCATTTCCTACGACGGAAAGGTGAATGATGCCAAAGAGCCTTTTGGCAAGGGTAAACTGACTACAGCCTACTATCCGGACAAATCTCAGATGGACCGTTTGGAGGGCAAGTTTGAGAATGGCCGTGTGCAGGATGCCAAGCTGATGTTGGCAAGATACAATGGTCCGTTTTGGCTTAACCGCTGTGTGTTCAAGGGTACGGTACAGTATGAAATCATTGGCTCGGGCAGCGAAACGGCTGTGAAATACACGCTGTTGGAGGGAGAGTTGAAGGATGCCGGCATGAACGCCATCACCATCTCGTCGGACAACCCAATGGTTATCGTACGTAAGCCTTTTGGCGGTGAATGTTCCACTACCGTCACTCCGACTCGCGTTAAGCAAGCCGGTGAACTTACTCCTCAGATTGCCCAAGAATTGGAGGATAACTACTCACCTGTTCCCATCCGTGAGCTTGGTTTGCGCGGAGTGCATAACGTCTTCGAGTGCACGCTGGACGACAAGTGGACTATCCAGAAGTCGAAGACGTATGAACCTATTTTCGGTGATGATGTGAAGGTGTCGGTCAAGAGCGTTAAACTGAGCAGTGGTGAGACAGAGGAAGAAATCACACTCACGACGTCCAGCGGCAGCTACACGTACGTGAAAAATTGCTACCCCGATATGGTTACGCGTCCCTTCCTCAAGGCTGAGTACTTCGGTAAGCTCAGTGGAAGTAATCAGCGACAATATGGCGTTGAAGCCACCACTGCCAACGGAACTTATGTCGGATATGCTCTCCTTGAACCATCAGACGGGAAAAGTATCTACAATAAATTCATGAAGAGCTCCAACTTCGAGGAAATGGGTTTCGTGCTCTACGAAGGAGTACTTACCACAGCAGACAACAAACAGGTAAGATATATCAAGGGTCGCACAGAAGCGGAAATCGAACAGGAGCGCGCCGAGCAGCAACGCAAGCAGGAACAAGAGCGTGCTGAGCAGGCTGCAAAAATTGAGAATGTGAAAAAGAAAATCGTTCCCAAACTCATCGGCACCTGGTCGTACAAATATGAAGCCGGACTCACCATCCTCTACACATTCAAGGCTGATGGAACGTTGTTTACGGACTACACATACACGCACGACCCCAATGATCCTACCGGTCTCAAAAAGGGAACAGTTGTTAAGTTCCGTACACAGAGTACCTGGAAAATCGATAAAGACGGAGACCTTGAAGTCAATTGTCCGGGCAGTATCGAATTCAGTAATTATAACATTACTTCTACCGACAGAGTTTACATGGCTAAGCTGAAAGCCAATTGCAACCAATTTGGTAGAGATACTTACTTAAGTGAGACGATTCACCAAATGCTTCCCAGTCTTCCCGGTGGCCGTTCACTGGTATACAAAGAAAAACATTTTTGGGATCTTTCCCTCTCCGGAAACATCTTGAAATGTAACAATAATAATGTCGAATTCAGGAAAGTGCGATAATCCGTAGGGACTCTTTCCGCAATCATGTAGCATCAGAAGTGTTACCCGGGGCTGCTCGGGTAGCACTTCTTTGGTAAAGAAACGCGTAAAGGGCCGCTCAGGGCTTTCCACATTTTTTTTGGGGGGGGGAGCAAGGTCTTATGTTGGTGAAACGGATGTATACGATGACGAGCCGATGATAGGTTGTTCCTGTTCGACATCTTTGTGTATATGTTGCAGATAGGTATCAAGATCCTTGTCGCCTCGACCGGAGAGGGTGAGCACTGCGATATCGGTTGGGCGGAAATCGATTTTATGTAAGGCTGCCAAAGCATGTGCCGATTCCAAAGCCGGTAGAATACCATCTTCCCTATTAAGTTCGAAGGCGGCTTCGAGTGCCTCTTGGTCGGTAATGGGCAGTGCGATGGCTCTCCCTGTAGCCACGAGGTGTGCCGGCAGTGGTCCGACGCCGGGATAGTCGAGTCCGGCAGAGATGCTGTAGGGTCCTTCGGTGTCGCTGCTCTTGTGTTGAAGCACCAGCGTGTTGGCTCCGTGCAGTTGCCGCTCTTGGCCGCAGCAGAGTGATGCAGCGTGTCGTCCGCTGTCGATGCCTTCGCCTCCGGCTTCTGCCAGAACGAGATGCACGGAGGGATTGTCCATGAAGTGGAAGAAACTGCCTGTGGCGTTACTTCCGCCACCGATACAGGCCACTACGTAATCCGGCAGGTCGCGTCCCGTTTGCGACAGCAGTTGGTGTCGTATCTCTTCGCTGATGATACTTTGCAAGTGTGCCACCATGTCCGGAAAGGGGTGTGGTCCGACGGCAGAACCTATCAGGTAATGAGTGTCTGTCGGATGAGAACTCCATTCGCGCAGAGCTGCATCGACTGCATTTTCTAGTGTACGATTGCCTTCTTCCACCGCCACAACTTCTGCACCGAGCAGTTGCATTTTTCGGACATTGGTGTGTTGGCGCACAACGTCCTCTGCACCCATGAAGATGGTGCATTGCAGATTCAGCAGTGCGCAAGCCGTTGCTGTGGCCACCCCATGCTGTCCGGCTCCGGTTTCGGCCACAATGCGTTTGGCACCCATGCGTCTGGCCAGAAGTGCTTGTCCGATGGCATTGTTGATTTTGTGTGCTCCCGTGTGGCATAGGTCCTCGCGTTTCAGGTAGATTGTGCATCCGTGCTTTCGGCTCAGTTTTTCTGAGCGATAGAGTGGGGTGGGACGCCCTACGTAGTCGCGTAGCAATTGGCGGAATTCTGTTTGAAACTCGGCATCGGAGATGTATTGACGATAGCATTCGGCCAATCGTTGTGTGCATTTCTGCAATGTTTCAGGCACGTAAGCGCCTCCGAAGTTGCCATAATACCCTTGTTCGGTAACGGTGAATGTTTGTGCAGTCATGATTTGTATGTTTTGAGATTATTTTTGGTTTTGGGCAATACGTTAATATCAACGAAAAGGCACTCACGTCGCAAGTTCGACGGAGTGCCTTTTCGGTATATCTTGATTAAGTATATACGGATGGTTTTCCTACTTACGACTTTAGGAGTAATAAGTAGCGCCACCAACCATTATTTAATGTCAGATTTCTCACTTTTTGCTTGTTTTGCTTGCAAATATAATACGATTTCTGGTTTTTGCAAAACGTTTGTTGGGTTTTTGTGTAAAAAATGTGCTTTGTGATTTTTTTTGAGAAGTTTAGGGAAATTCCTATTTTTGCAATCAAAATCATACGAAATGAAGAAACACTTACCATTACTCGTTTGCCTGTTCACTGTTGTGGCGGCTTTTTGTTGTGCATGCGGATCCGATGACGAAGAACCCCTGAATGAAGTTGTCGTAGAGGATTCTTATTCTGTCAGTCGCAATCAGATCTGTCAGAATTTCGGCATAAATTCGGACGACTACGACGAGAACTTGTTCTGTCTGACATATCACGATGGATTATCCATCCTCTCGGCGCTCAAAAAGGACGACAACAAATTGTTGGTCATGGCTTACGATACGTTGCAAGGCCGTTTCCTTATTGACGAGTGCAGTCGTGTTATCCCGAAGCGTAAAACACTTCCCTATTATGAGCAAACCAAGGAGTATGAGTTGAGATACATCCTTCCCAGAATGTCCAGAGTTGGAGATGGATACATCGGATTTGTGGGGTTAAGGTATGTGTTAGATGTCGGTTATTCGGACAAGGTTCTTGGCTACTTCAGTGATGGAACGCAGGCGAAAACTGAGGTCATTGAGGGTGGTGATGCAAACGCAGACATTATAGCATGGCACGACAACTCATGCTTGCTGAGTTCTTATCAAACCCGGTGTGTCACGAATCAAGGTGAAACCAAATGGGTGGTAAAAGAGCGCATATCAGACATGAACATATTCCCGATCGACTACACCCGTTACATCACTTTGCACAACAGCAATGGTAAAGTGGAAGTCAAGAAGCACGAAATAAAAGACGAGACCAGAGAAACATTATGGGATATTAAGATAGATATACCCTGCGAGTTCTCTTCTGTGCCACGCCTTACGTTTGACGTGAAATCGAAAGAAAACAGTGATTGGAGCATTCAGGTAAAAGCTGTAGAGCAAAATGGAACAATTTTCCAGGGAACACTAAAGCCGAATGTAGAAAGTATGGAATATCGTTGGGAATAAACATATAGTGTTAAGGCAAGAACACAATGCGAACCTTTGTCCGGATTGTGTTCTTGCCTTTTCCGTTCGTATCTCCTAAAACAGCATTCGGATATAGGGAGAACAGTCGAAAACCGGTTCTCTCTTTCGTGCGACCTCCCGGGCACTGCCGATTTTGGCTCCGATAGTTGTGCGAAAATCTGCAAGCACGGCAGAAATTTCTACACGGCGTTTTCGAATTTCCGGAAGCCTTTCCGAAATCCTCCCTTAGGCAGGCGCATGTGGCGTTGCAGCATGGCGGCGGAACTCTGATAATGCAAAAACAGCTTCTGCAGGCAGCCGTATGATGTCAATGGGGCTGTGAGAAGAAAATAATTGCTAAAGAATTTTTGGTCGGGTTTTGTTGAAAGATGGAAAAACATATATATTTGCTGATTGATAACCGAAAACAACCATCAATAGACATAAAACAATGAAAGCATTAGTCAAGAAAGAACCCCAAAAGGGTATTTGGATGGAAGAAGTCGCAAAGCCGGAAGTAGGCGTGAACGACGTGCTCATCAAGATTAAGAAAACAGCTATCTGCGGTACCGACCTGCACATCTACAAGTGGGATGAGTGGAGCCAGAAGACCATCAAGACTCCCATGACCATCGGTCACGAATATGTCGGTGTGGTGGCAGAAGTAGGTCCCGGTGTTCGCAACATCAAGGTGGGCGACCGCGTGACGGGCGAAGGACATATCGCTTGCGGACATTGCCGTAACTGCCGTCGTGGTTTGCAGCACATCTGTGAAAACAGCATCGGTGTGGGTGTGAATCGTGATGGAGCATTTGCCGAATATCTCTGCATCCCCGAGAGCAATGTGGTGAAACTGGACGATCGCATCTCCGACGATATGGCAGCCATCATGGACCCCTTCGGCAATGCCACTCACACAGCCCTGTCGTTCCCCCTGCTGGGTGAAGACGTGCTCATCACGGGTGCCGGTCTAATCGGCACAATGGCCACAGCCATCGCTAAGTTTGCCGGTGCGAAAAACATCGTCGTGACCGACCTGAGTGACTACCGTCTGGACATCGCTAAGAAGATGGGTGCCACCTGCACAGTGAATGCCTCGAAGGGCGAGAGCGTGCAAGGTGCCATGGATCAACTGGGCATCCGCGGTTTCGACGTAGGTCTTGAGATGTCCGGCGCTCCCGTGGCATTCCGCGAAATGGTGGCCAAGATGTACAATGGCTCCAAGATTGCCCAGCTGGGCATCCTGCCTCCCACCACTACGGTGGACTGGAGCGAAATCATCTTCAAGGCACTCACCATCAAGGGTATCTACGGCCGCGAAATGTGGGAAACATGGTACAAGATGGAGCAAATGCTTATCTCCGGCTTGGACCTCAGCCCCGTCATCACACACCGATTCCCCATCGCCGATTTCCAAAAGGGCTTCGATATCATGGAGTCCGGCCAGTGCGGCAAGGTGTTGCTCGAGTGGGACTAACAATTATAGAAAGAACAGAAGAGAGAATGCATCCGGCAGGGTGTGTTCCCTCTTTTTTTGAGAGAGGGGATATCATAATTCCGGCAGACAAATAGGAATCCGTAATAAGGACTAAAACGAACCAACGGAGTTTGGCTTATTATTGGTTCCTTTGTAACGGAGTATGCCGAAAATCCGAGAAAAAGAGTAGGCATGTTTTTATAAAAAAAATGCACAATGAAGAAGATTTTGATTTCAGCTTTGTTTGTTTTTTGCATTGTTTTGTCGGCTTCAGCACAAGGTAAGAAGGAAATGCTGGAGAGCATCAGTGCCTTGCAGACAGGTCAGACAACATTGGGAGCCAAAGTGGACCAAATGAATGCGCTGCTGCTGACATTTACGCAGTCGATTGCTACATTGCAGGCAGAGAATGCCACGCTGAGGGAGCGTTTGACAAAACTGGAAGCCGACCTTGCTGCTCTCCGCGAGCAGGGTGCCGGAGCCGCGGCTGCTCCGGGGCAAGCTCCGACGGCGTTGCGCACCGCTGCCGACTCCATGCAAGCCGTTTTCATAGCTTATTATAAAAGTAAAACTCCCGAGGAGGCTTCGCAATATGTTCTGGACGCGCAGCGCGTGAAGCCTTTGATGGTGAAGTATTACGACGAAGTGGAGAATTGGGAGGTAAATACTTTAGACTGGAACCCGGACAAACAATTCGAACAGGTAAGAGCCAATGTCTATTTTGATGATGCTACTGGTATGTGTCTGGTGAAGACACCCTCCGGTTATAAAGTAGATTGGGAAGCATCCGTAAAGTACAATCCTTATACCGAGGTTCAAATGAAGGCCCAACCCAACAAGGTTTTTGAGTTGAGAATCAGAGTTGAGAAAAATCAGAACTACGATAATGATTATTGGAATGCATATGCTGTTTTTACCAATGATTATTTCTTCTACTTTTATGCCAGGAAAACCAGCCCACAAGCAGCAAGACTGGATAAGTATATCAAGCAGAAAGTTAAACCTGCCATTGTTAAGGTGAAGTGGGTTCAGGGTGATGATAGCGCTTTCGAACTTGTGGAATTTGTCTGTGCCGGATGTTCGAAGTATCAACTCGACACGCAGCGCACATCTTCCTCGGGTCGTTAATCCTTTTCTCGGTATTGGTAAACGACATGGATAAAAGTTCAATTAAGTTATAAATACAAATTATGCGAAATCTAAAATTATTTATCACAGTGTTGTTCGCAGCTGTTTGCTTTGCTTCCTGCGACAAGAACATCGGTGCCATCGAAGAGGTATCCGAAAAATTTGTGATGGCCATCAACGACAAGGACAAGGCAACTGTCTACGAGCTTTATGAGGTGGCAAAGAAGTATGACTGCCTGAAGTATGTCGAGACACTGAATGCCGACGGCATGTCGGTGGAGAAGAACGATTCCACCGGTCTGTATGAAGTGATGCTCAACGAGGAGCGTGGCCAGCGTTTGGTCTTCGAAGCCGACAGTGCAGGCAATGTGAAGTTGATCGACTCTTATGGTGTCATGAAGCTCGACTCTGCTCACAACGAATTGGCCATCAACACCGGTGTTCCTCAGAAGAAAATCTCCGACATCGGATTGGCCAAAATATTTGAACCGGGTTCTCTCTATATGAAGTATCTGGAGCAATTGCCGGCATTTAAGAGCAATATCAATCTGTTCCCTTCTGACCAATATTACTCCTGGCGCACTGGTGCCAATTCGTATGTCAAACTCAATTTTACCGTGCAAAACTGGGGACAGAGTGCTGTGTCCGGGGATGACTACGCTCTGGAAATCAGCATCTATCAGAATTCAACCGGCAAAATCGTCAACAACAAGAAAACGCTGGATGGAAAAGATTTGGCACCCAGGGAAACCCGAGAATTCACTGTGAATGTTAACGAATTATTTCGTTATGCAGTTAACAAGGACTTGAGATATAACGTGAGCGTCAAGTTCCGGAGCGACTCGCAGGTTAGCTTAATGTTGAAGTATGCCAAATTTACCGGTGTAGAATATGATAATTTTGCAGGCAAAGAGGATTATTGGGATTTGATGCTGAACGTTGATTCAACAATAGAGCAAGTGGTGAAAGCCGAAAAGACCGGGCATACCGTGTCTTACGCAAAGCCGGATGAGAAGAGTGCAGTGGTGGATACGTTGTATCACCAAGAGGGTGTGAAAGCCCTCTTCCTCTCAGAAGAAAACGAAGGATGGTGCAAAGTGGGACACTTCAAGAATGACACGCTCACCTTTAGCGGCTATGTCAAGTGTGATGAAGTGGATTATACAGGTCCAGCCTTGTATTTTGACAACTTGACAGTCGGTGTTGAGGAAGGTATTAAGGTTTATGCCAAGGCTGACAACAAGAGTAATGTGATAAAGACGCTTCCCATCAACAGTGAGTATATTATTGCCACCAGCAGTGGAGACTATGAAGGATACGTAAGATATTACGAACGCAACCAGCAAGGCTTCCTGCATGTGGTTGGCTATATCTTGCAAAGCGACATTTACACTCAAGAATATATGGGGCTGTAAAGCGCAGGTTGCTTAACGGTAATACGTAAAAGAGGATGTGTCCCCAACCGAGACACATCCTCTTTGTGTTTGTGGCTGTTTTGTGAGAAAGAGTCTGCGTTGCGAACAAAGCGTTAAGTGGAGTCTCAATTGCAGATTGGCTTCAAAAGTCTTGTTCAAGTTCAAGCCAAAGTCCACTCACAGATGCAATGAATCTCAATTGGCTTTGGTGGAAGTTGGTCTCAGAAATCGCATTCCCATTCCACCAAGTCGCGTGGCAAAATGATTTTCTTGGCCAATCCTCGTTCGCCTGTTGGGTAGCACGAAATCCGATGCTTGATGTGCCTCCGGCTTTTCGGGAAAATCTACACGGCGTTTAGGAATTTCTGCAAGCACTGCAGAAATTCCTAAACGCCGTGTAGATTTTATTCGTTTTAGTCTTTGATTTTTTATGTGGAAATTAAAATACCTGAGCGAGTGCTCAGCTAAAGGTTTAAAACTCGTTTTTCACTTTGCACTTCTCTCGCCTTGCACCACTCTGGCTTCGCCCAAGTTAGGCTACGGCTCGGGAATAAAAACAAAAGCTTTGCATTTTGTTTTGTATTCCGCTCGCCTTGCACTAACTTTGCAAGCTCAAACGTTTTAGCTAAAATAAATTATGTCCGGAACAAAGAAGATCAAGACAGCTTTGGTGTCTGTCTTTCATAAAGATGGCTTGGATGAACTCTTGGCCGAGTTGCATGCGCAAGGTGTGGAATTTCTCTCCACCGGCGGAACACAACAGTTTATCGAATCCTTAGGTTATCCCTGCCGCAAGGTGGAGGATGTAACCACTTATCCCTCTATCCTTGGCGGACGTGTGAAGACGCTGCATCCCAAGGTGTTCGGTGGTATTCTCGGTCGTCGTGAGCTGGAGGGCGATCGCGAGCAGATGGCGCAGTACGAAATTCCGGAAATCGACCTCGTGATTGTGGATCTCTATCCTTTTGAGCAGACAGTGGCAAGCGGCGCTTCGGATGCCGATATCATTGAGAAGATTGACATAGGTGGTATTTCGTTGATTCGTGCCGGTGCCAAGAACTTCAACGATGTGGTGATTGTTCCGTCGAAAGCCGAATATGGCGCTTTGCTCGATATCGTGAAGAAGAATGGTGCACAGACCGAGTTGGCCGAACGTCGCTGGTTTGCTACGCAGGCTTTCGGTGTGTCCAGCCACTATGATACCGCTATCCACAATTGGTTTGAGAAACAGGCCTAAGCCACATTCAGCACATAATAGTTTGTAGAGAAATATATGGGTATCTTTTCGAAATTCTTTTCTTTCACCCAGGAGTTGGCCATCGACCTCGGAACGGCCAATACCATTATCATCAGTGATGGTGAAATTGTTGTGAACGAGCCGTCGGTGGTGGCGCTTGATCGTCACTCCGAAAAAATGGTGGCTGTGGGCGGTCGTGCCAAGCAGATGTATGAGAAGACGAACGACAAAATCCGTGTTATTCGTCCGCTGCGCGATGGCGTGATTGCCGACTTTAACGCTTGTGAGCAGATGATGCGCGGACTCATCAAGATGGTGCATCGCGGCAAGCGTCTCTTCTCTCCCTCGTTGCGTATGGTGATTGGTGTGCCCAGCGGTTCCACTGAAGTGGAGCTTCGTGCCGTGCGCGACTCGGCCGAACATGCCGGCGGACGCGACATCTATCTGCTGTTCGAACCTATGGCTGCGGCCATCGGTGTCGGTATCGATGTGCAGGCTCCCGAGGGTAACATGATCGTTGATATAGGTGGTGGTACCACTGAGATTGCAGTGATTTCGTTGGGTGGCATCGTGTCGAACAATTCCATCAAGATGGCCGGCGATGATTTCACATTCGACATTCAGGAATACATGAGCCGTCAGCACAACGTGAAAGTCAGTGAGCGTATGGCCGAACGCATTAAGATACATGTGGGTGCGGCGCTTACGGATTTGGGCGAGAATGAGCCGGAAGACTACGTGGTGCATGGCCCGAACAAGATTACGGCGCTGCCGATGGAGGTTCCTGTGTGCTATCAGGAGATTGCCCACTGTCTGGAGAAGAGCATTGCCCGTATCGAGATGGCGGTGCTCAATGCGCTTGAGAATACGCCTCCCGAACTCTATGCCGACATCGTGAAGAATGGTATCTACCTCACCGGTGGCGGTGCATTGTTGCGTGGTCTTGACAAGCGCCTGACCGATAAGATCAACATCAAGTTCCATGTGGCAGAAGATCCCCTGCTGTGTGTGGCTCGTGGTACGGGTATTGCACTCAAGAATGTGGAGAACTTCACCTTCCTGATGCGATAATTCCGGAAGTGCCGGCAGACATTTAGAGAGAGGGGAGTGAAATCATAACAGGCACTCTTCTCTCTCAATTCTTCATTCATCATTCATCCTTTCTCACTTAGCGAAAAGACCGGATGCACAATTTGTTGGACTTTCTGCGTAAGTACAATTACGTGTTCTTGTTTCTGTTGCTCGAAATCGCAAGTTTCGTGCTGCTGTTTCGTTTCAACAATTTTCAGGGAAGCGTATGGTTCACATCAGCCAATGCCGTGGTGGCATCCATCAACGGTGTATATGGCGATGTGGTGGCATATCTGAACCTGCAGACGGTAAATCGGGATTTGACCCAACGTAACATTGTGCTGCAGCAGCAGGTGGAGCAATTGCGCCTGGCGCTCGATCGGGCGGGACACGATTCCACCTACACAGAGCAGCGCATTGCGGAGATACTTTCCGAGTATCAGATGATACCGGCTCGTGTGGTGTCGAACACGTCACGGGGCACCAACAACTATCTGGTGATTGACCAAGGTGAGAAGCAGGGTGTGCGTCCCGAAATGGGAGTTGTCGGTGGTGGCGGTGTGGTGGGAATTGTCTATCTTGTTGAGGCCAACCATTCGCTGGTGATTCCAGTAACAAACAATAAGTCGAGCATCAGTTGCCGTGTGCGTGGACAGAATTATCATGGCTTCTTGCAGTGGGATGGTGGCAGTTTCCGCCGTGCCCATGTGGACGACGTGCCGCGCTATGCCGAGGCAAAGGTTGGCGAGGTAATCGAGACGAGCGGATACTCGTCGATGTTTCCTCCCGGCATCTTTGTGGGGCGTGTGAGAAAGGTGAGCAATTCGCCCGACGGACAGTCCTACCGATTGGAAGTGAGTCTGGGCACCGATTTCTCCAACATCCGCGATGTGAGCGTCATCGCCACTCCTCATAAGGCTGAGCTCGATTCGCTATATCATCGGGCAGACCTCAATATGCCGGCTGAGTAAGTATTTCGGATTGGAGTTTCAGACGAACTCCGTTGTTTCAACAATAATCTTCGCATACATCTATGATACAAACCATATTGTCGCGTATAGGCTGGTTCCTGTTGCTGATTTCCCTGCAGGTGTTTGTGCTCAATCACATTCACATGCTGGGTTACGCCACACCGATGCCTTATGTCTACTTCCTGCTCATTCTTCCCAACAACCTGTCGCGTTGGGTGTGGGTGGCTTTGGGCTTCTTCCTGGGGCTTATCATCGATGTTTTCACCAACACCCCCGGTGTGGCTTCAGCCTCGCTGTGTGCTACGGGATTGCTGGTGCCGTTTTTGCTGAAAACTTTCACTCCGACCGACAAGGAGGAGGAAGTTTTCATTCCCTCTTCACGCACTTTGGGACGCATGCGTTTTCTGTCCTTCGCCGCGCTATCATCGTTGGTCAACACTACGCTCTATTTTGTCATCGAGTTGTTCTCGTTCTACAATTGGGCATCGTTGCTCATCGGTATCGTAGGCAGTTGGGTGCTCACGCTGTTGTTTATCATCGCCCTCGAATCCCTTCGCTCGGCGGCCAAGAAAAAATAAGTCAGGTTCATGGCACGCGAGCTCAACTTTGAAAATCGTAAGTTTGTCATCGGCGGCGTCGCAATAGCGATTGTTGTCGTTTTTCTGATACGCCTGTTTACGTTGCAGCTGATGAGCGACGACTATAAGAAAAACGCCGACTCCAACGCTTTCCGCAAAGAGGTGCAATATCCCTCGCGTGGTCTCATCACCGACCGTAAGGGCCGTTTGCTTGTATACAACGAGCCGTCTTACAACATCATGGTTGTGATGAACGAGCAGCGCGGTGTCGACACCCTCGACTTCTGCCGAACTATCGGTATTACCCCCGAATTTTATGCCCAACGCATGGCCGAAATCAAGGATCGCAACCGCAATCCCGGCTATTCGCGCCACACGCCGCAGCTCTTCATGAGTCAGATTCCGGCCGAGGAATTCTCCGTTTTTCGAGAGAAGCTGTTCCGCTTTAACGGCTTCTCCGTGGAGAAACGCACCATCCGACGCTATGCCGAGAATATGGGGGCGCACATCCTGGGCGATGTGGGTGAGGTGAGTCCTGCCGACATCGAGGAGGACGACTACTACAAGAGTGGCGACTTCATCGGCAAGCTTGGTGTGGAACGCTCGTATGAGAAGCAATTGCGTGGCGAAAAGGGTATGCGCATCATGTTGCGCGACGTGCACGGTCGCAGCAAGGGTCATTATCAAGGCGGAAAATACGACCGTCTGCCGGTACCCGGAAAAAACATTACCTTGGGTATCGATATGGACCTGCAGGCATTGGCTGAGCGCTTGTTGCAAGGCAAGTTGGGAGCCATCGTTGCCATCGAGCCGGCTACGGGCGAGGTGCTCTGTCTGGCTTCATCGCCCACTTACGACCCGCGCATCATGGTGGGGCGCGACCGTGGCAAAAATCACAAGATGCTGAATGCTGACCCCATGAAGCCGCTGCTCAATCGTGCCATCATGGGACGTTATCCACCGGGCTCGACGTTCAAACTCACTCAAGCCCTCATGGGATTGCAGGAGGGGAGTATCACCCCGGAGATGGCTTTCCCCTGTCATGGTGGTTTCAATTTCAAAGGGCTTCACCTGGGTTGCCACGGCCATGGCTCGCCCATTCCGCTCGTTCCGGCCATCGGTACCTCCTGCAATGCGTATTTCTGTTGGAACCTCTATCGCATGTTGGGCAACAGGCAGAAATACGGCAGTGTGCAGAATGCCATGACGCGATGGAAGGACCACATGGTGGCGCAGGGTTTCGGCTATAAGCTCGGCATCGACCTGCCCGGTGAAGCACGTGGCATGATTCCCAATGCCGACTATTATGACAAGCACTACAACAGTTCGTGGAATCCCCTCACGGTGGTGTCCATCTCCATCGGACAGGGTGAGGTGACGGCTACCCCCTTGCAAATTGCCAATCTTGCCGCCACCATCGCCAATCGTGGCCACTATTACGTGCCCCATGTGGTGCGCAGTGTGCAGGACGAGCAGATCGATTCGCTCTACCGCACACCAAAGCGAACCATGGTCGATCCCAAATGGTACAACTATGCCGTGGAAGGTATGCGCAAGGCCGTGTTGGGTGGAACCTGTCGTGGTGCCAACATCCCCGGCGTTGAGGTCTGCGGAAAGACCGGCACCGCCCAAAATCGCGGACGCGACCACTCAGCATTCATGGGATTTGCTCCCATGAACAATCCCCAAATAGCCGTAGCCGTCTATATCGAAAACGGAGGCTTCGGTGCCACCTATGGTGTGCCCATCGGCGCGCTCATCATGGAGCAATATCTCAACGGAAAGCTTTCCGATGCCTCACAGGCCAAAGCCGAAATGTTCCAAAACCGACACATCAAGTACGACAACTATGTTAGATAATAAGAGCCGAAATCCGCTTCTTGCTGCCGACTGGGTTGTTATTCTGATTTTCATCACGCTGCTCGGTTTCGGATGGATGAGTGTTTGCGGAGCCAGTCACGAAATTGGCGACACCGACTTTCTGAGTTGGGAAACACGCACCGGCAAACAACTCACCTGGATCTGTTGCAGCTTCGGCTTGGGCTTCTTCCTGCTGATGCTGGACGATCGCTATTTCGACACATTGGCCGACCTGCTCTACTGGATCGTTATTGTGGTGCTCATCATCACGCCTTTCATTGCCAAGGACATCAAGGGCTCACGCTCGTGGATCAGCCTGGGGCCTGTCAATCTGCAGCCGGCCGAATTTGCCAAATGCATCACCGCCCTGGCAGTGGCCAAACTCATCAATCAGTATGGTTTCACGCTCAGCAACATGCGCCATCTGGCCCGTGCCGCTTTTGTGGTGCTGTTGCCCATGATTCTCATCGTTTTGCAGAAGGAAACAGGCTCCGCATTGGTCTATTTTGCCTTCTTCCTGATGTTCTACCGTGAGGGCATGCCCGGAAGCATACTCTTTACCGCTGTGGCTGCCGTGGCCTATTTCGTGGTGGGTATCCGTTTCTCAGCCGACGTATTGCCCGGGACGCACTCTTCGGTGGGCGAGTTTGTGGTGATGATCATGATATGGCTCTTCACAGTAGGCATGCTGAAAGTCTATTGTCCACAGACGCGCCATGCCGGCCGCCTGTTGCTGTGGGGCATCTGTGTTCATGTGTTGGCGCTTACCGTTTCGCATTTCTTCCCCTTTGATGTGGCGTGGGCACAAGTGGGCTATTGCATTTTTATGGCCGCTTATCTCTCATGGCACGCCTTGGGTGAGCGCATTCGCACTTATTTCTTTGTTTCACTCTTTGCTCTCGGCTCCACGGCATTTCTCTATACGGCCGACTATGCCCTCAACAACATCCTGCAGCCCCACCAGCAGCAGCGCATCCGTGTGTTGCTGGGTATCGAGGTCGACAAGGCTGGAGCAGGATACAACGTGCATCAGAGCAAGATAGCCATCGGGTCGGGCGGCCTGGAGGGAAAAGGCTTCATGAATGGTACGCAGACCAAACTGAAATACGTGCCCGAACAAGATACCGACTTCATCTTCTGCACCGTAGGCGAGGAGCAGGGTTTCGTAGGCTCGGCAGCCGTATTGCTGCTTTTCCTGGCACTTATCCTGCGCCTCATCTATCTGTCTGAGCGACAAGTGACCAAATTCGGACGGGTATATGGGTATTCGGTACTCAGCATTTTCCTGTTTCATCTCTTCATCAATGTAGGCATGGTGATGGGACTGACTCCCGTCATCGGTATTCCCTTGCCCTTCTTCAGCTACGGAGGATCCTCATTGTGGGGATTTACCATTATGCTCTTCATCTTCCTGCGTATCGATGCAGGCAATAAGAATAAACGCAAATAAATCGCACAAAACATGAAACAAAACAAGACAGACGGAAACATAGCTACCATCATCGTTACGCTCTTGGTGGGTGGACTGATGGTGTTTGGCATCATCTTTCTCAAGACATCCGTTTCCGAAACGTCGGCTCACCATTCGGCCATGGTCGACAGCCTGCTGACCATCGCCATTCCCGACACAGCTGCGCCGATCGACATACTGCCGCAGCAACCCGAAACCATCAGTGTGGCTCTGCCCGACACCATAGGCAAGGACAAGCGTCCTGCCGCTGCCGCCGGCTATGAAGACGGCTATCGTAGCGGATGCGAGGATCGAATCAACCGAACGCCGCAAGCCGGATACGACGAGAGCAGCACCTTCCCGACACCCCAAGAGCGACAAGCCTATGCTGAGGCTTATCGTCGCGGATATGAGCATGGGATAAAGGGAAAAGCTCAGGCACCGGCCTGAGGGAGCGAAGTAGCTTCGGGTGTTGTATTCTGAAATGCTCGGATGCGAGAAGGGCAATCCGGTAAACCACAAAAAGTTTTGCAAACACAGCGAGGGCGGCCAAATTTCTTGGCCGCCCTCGCTGTGTTTGCAGATAATCATTAGTTGTCTTCCCTGATAGTTTTGTCCCAAATGCGTTCGCGCTTGTTGGTGGCGGATGTTCCGGGAGTATTCGGATTGATGGGAATGTAGTCCGTGCTGGCGGCAATCATGCCTTCGCATTCCAGCTGTGCAGGAGCGTGCGGAGGTCGGACGATAGTATTTCTCTCGGCTTGACACAAAAATATCTCGGCTTGACACTGCAGTATCACGCCGTGATACTGCAGTGTCAAGCCGAGAGAAATTCTGCAACCGGGGAGTTGATGCTTTGGGTTGTGGCCAATGAGGATAAGCCACCCCTCTTACAACTCGTATCCCCACTGCTCAAGTGCGAACTTCCAGTGTTTTTCCACAAGTTCGCGAGTGCGGGGTTCGTATTGATATTTGTTCTTCTTGTAACCCTTCTTTGAACCAACATACTGCTCGATGGCAGTGCGTGCCTCCTCCCATCCGGGCAGGTTGAGTTCGCGATAGATTTTCTCTGTCATGCCCAAGGCATCGGCTTCGAAGTCTTCAAATTTCACTTCGATGAGGTTGCCCTCGGGGATGAGGTGCTTGTCCTCCTCATACTTCTTGTAGAGCTTTTCGTAGATGGTGAGGATTTCCTGCTCGATCTGTTCGGCATTGAACTCCTGCAGCTTGAGCGGCTGTATGGTGTTGGTGAAGAAGGAGCGTGTGCTTTCGAACACGGTGTAAGGATTGCGCATCAGATAGATGAACTTGGCGTTGGGGAACATCTTGAGCAGTTCCTTCACGCGGCCGGTGTGTGGCGGATTCTTCGAGAGAAATTGTGTGCCGCCGGTGTTCCAAAGCGAGATGCGGATGAGCTTGTTGAAAATCTTTTCCCACTCGTTGAGTTCCGGTTCGGTGATGTCGCGGAAAGTGAGATACTTGTCGCAGTATTCCTGCGTATAGCGCGGTAGGAACCAGAAGTTGTAGTAGGTGTAAGGGCACATGTTGGAGATGGCAAACTCCTCCTCCTGCGGCAGGTCGGGCGCAAGGTCCATGTTGTCGGTGGGGCGCTTGTCCGGCATGAGCCAGCCCATGGTCTTCTTGAAGAAAGGCTGTCCGAACATCATGAGGTGGGGGAACACCGTTTGATAGGTAGTGCAATAGCCGAAATGCTTGTCGCACGACAGCACGTTGTGCACGAAGGTGGTTCCCGAGCGCCAGTGTCCGAGGATAAACACGGGAGCATTCTCCAGCGGTTGGTCGGCCAGTTGCTTGCGGTAGCGACGCTCCTGTATGGGAGTGAGTACGGACAAAATGCGGCACACGGCTTTGGTGAGCCAATACTTTCTGCGCCATGGCTTGTCTATTTTGCGCCCGTTGGTGATGGCTTTGAAGGTTTTCCAGTCGGCTCCTACGAGCGTGTTGATGGGCAGTTTGCTAAATTCCAAGAGTCCCATGGTGTATCTGTGTTTTGTTGTTAGCTTTTAGAGGTTGCTTCTCACTTTTTCACTTTCACTTCGATGCCCTGTTGGCGCAGTGATTCGACTGCTCGTTCCACGGCAGCGTGGTGCTCGGGAGCTATGCCGAGGGCACGCAGGTCGATGGTGGGCAGTGCGCTTTCGGTGTGAAGTTCGGCTTCAGCTACGGGGGCAATGATCATACCTACGGCCGAAGTGTTGTTGGTGATGGGGTCGATGAGCACAAAGGAGCCGGTCGGCTTGTTCTGGCTGTAAGCATCAAAGAAGAGCTCTTTCGAGGTGGTCATCACCACACGACCAATTTCGTTGAGGCTGAGCGCTTCCACCTCCGAGTGTTCCATGGTGTTCACATCCACCTTATATTTAATATGGTCCACACGGCAGCGCGATGTGTTGTTGGTGTGTTTGATGTAGAAGGATTTGGCAGCATCCATCGGCTCTTCGTCCATCCACACAAGCATGGTTTCGAAATGGCGTGATGTGTGTGGCAAACGGTCGGGGTGTACAATCATTTCGCCACGCGAAATGTCAATTTCGTCCTCCAGCTGCAGCGTAACGCTCTGCGGTGGGAAAGCATATTGCAGGTCGCCATCGTAAGTCACGATGTGCTTCACGCGGCTCTTCTTGCCCGACGGCAGCGCTATCACCTCGTCACCCTGACGGATGATGCCCGATGCCACCTTTCCGCAGAAACCACGGAAATCGAGGTTGGGGCGCAGCACATATTGCACGGGGAAGCGGAAGTCCTGCAGGTTGTGGTCGTGGCCCGTCTCCACGGTCTCGAGGTGGTGGAGCAGGCAGGGTCCGTCATACCACGGCGTGCGTGTGCTCTTTTCCACCACGTTGTCGCCCTCAAGCGCCGAGAGGGGAATGCACTGCACATCGGGGATGCCGAGAGGTGCCACGAAAGCACGATACTCGCTCACGATGTTGTCGTACACCTCGCGAGAGAAGTCCACCAAGTCCATCTTGTTAACAGCCAGTACCACGTGCTTGATGCCGAGCAGCGAGCACAGGAAAGTGTGGCGGCGTGTCTGTGTGATGACACCGGTTCGCGCGTCCACCAGGATGATGGCCAGATTGGCCGTCGAACCACCCGTGATCATGTTGCGAGTGTACTGCTCGTGTCCCGGAGTGTCGGCAATGATGAACTTACGGCGGTTGGTGGAGAAGTAGCGATAAGCCACATCGATGGTGATGCCCTGTTCGCGTTCGGCCTTCAGACCATCGAGCAGCAAGGCGTAGTCAATCTGTCCGGCACCGGCATTTCCCACACGGGCAGAGTCGCGTTCGAGGGCAGATAGTTGGTCTTCGTAGAGCTTTTTCGAGTCGAAGAGCAAGCGGCCGATGAGGGTAGATTTTCCATCGTCCACACTGCCGGCTGTGAGAAAGCGCAGCAGGTCTTTCTTCTCGTCTTGGTCCAGATATTCTTCGATGGAGAGCATTTTTCCACCTTCGTTCAGGTTGGTGGTGTTGGGATTATTGATGTTGCTCATGCTTATTGTGATGTTTTGTTTGCTTGGATGAATGTTGTGCCGGCAATTCGGCACAATTTGACGAAGCAAAGGTAACATTTTCGTAGCGACGATGCGCAAGCATGGTGCTTTTTTCTGATATTTCAAGAGTATATGGCCGAAAAGACGATGGGGTGTTAAGCAGAGGGCGTCGCCTCGCAGGCTCTCAAACAACCTATTGGTGATTGTGTTCTAAGTAAAAAAATCCCTAAATACACAGAAGGCGAGCCACGATACTCGTGTGGCTCGTCCTCAGTGTTGTTTTGGAGATTGTTGGGGTTGATGTGATGAGTTATCTCACCCTGACACCTTTGATGAATATGCGTGTGTAATTTCGGGCATCATTGCTATACACCATGATTGCTTTTCTGAAACTACCTGCCGGCTGTGCAGTGCCGTCGTAGGTAACTTGGATTTCTCCTTTCTTGCCGGGCTTCACCGGTTTCTTGGAGTGCTTGGCTGTTGTACATGCACATCCGGTAGAGGTCTCTGTGATAAATAGGTCCTGTTCTCCCATGTTGGTGAAGCAGAACTTGACGCTTTTCACCGGTTGGTCACTTTGCACTTCGCCTAAATCAATCTCGCGTACGTCCATCACCAAGATGGCTCGTTTCTTCTCATAAGGAGCATCTTTCGCCCTTGCCATCGATGAGAAGATTAGGGTGACCATGATTGCGAACAAGAGTGTGATGATCCGCATCATTTCGGATGAGTTTTTTTAGTTCAAGTTGAGGTCTATGGCTGTGCCACTTTCATAATCGTCTCCTTCATAGGGGAATAACAGATTGAGATCGGCTGCGTCATCACGTACTAGTTCATCATTCATGTCCAAATAGTAGGGAGTAACGATGACGTTGATCGGTTCTTTCGAACCTCCATCGGGCTTATAGTTCGTGATGAAACTCATATTGACGGTGTATGTGCCTGATTTCTTTCGGTCGATGGGGATTTTCTTGTTAAGAATAAATCCCTTGGTGGGGTGAGTTAGTAGGACTTGGATGCCCCATCCTTTCATCATACCGCGCTGTTGTACGTTCACAACGGCCTGAAATTTGTATTTCACAAAGTCGCTGTATGATGAAGAGCTGCTACCGTCTCCTCCTCCATCAATAACACCTTCATATCCCTCAAAGTCCGCGTATGACGTAAGTTCTTTGGTTTCACCTTGTGCCAAACTGGCAAGTGTCGTTTTCGGGACGGGTTCGCTATACATGTAGGCCAAGTCGGGATAGCTCATGCTGAGTATCGGCGACTCGATGTGCGGCACGCCGATGTAGATGTTTTCCTTATTATATTCGGCTGTCGGAATGAAATACTCAAAGTTATATCTATCCTTGACTACGGAAGCCTTTCCATCAACCGTGGCTATGAGGCAACTGGGGTCGATGGCATTTTTATATATGAGCAGTTGAGGAGTGTATGTGGGACACAGGAAGCCGACCTTATCCTCGTCAAGTTCATATTTTAGGGTTGCACCATTGGGATTCATCGTGATGCTACCCGGCACGGGACCTGTCTTAAATTGAGGATTGGCATACCATTTTCTTTCGTATAAGCTCAAAACCGGGAACGACAACTTCTTTTCATAAAGTTCGATGCCTAATGGAGCCACATTGAAGAATACATTGCCGCTAAGCTCTGCGAAGATACGCACGTAGCTTCCGCTATTGGCTATTTTGTATTCGCCGAATGGCTCAAAGTTAACGGTAGCCTCACCTCCGGCCTTTACGTATCCATAAACTCCGGTGCTGATAGCTTTTGAGAACATCAAACCCACGTTGCAACCCACTTCAGCAGAGATCTCTCCTTTTCCTTGAATATATACAGAGGCTTGGGTTTCATCCTTTATTTTCTTCTGAATCTTGAGTTGCTTTCCCCCTTTCACTTCGTAGCCCGAACGTGTGATGGTGGTCTTGTTAAAGGCAAGGCCGCCCACCAGGTTAACAGATGCTCCGAAATCAAATTTCGGCTGTATGAAGAACTCAATGGCAACAGGCCCTACAACTGCAATCGGAACATAAAAACCTTCTATCTCAAGCCCACTGGTTTGTTTGGGAAACTTTTTGTTGAGGTCTATTTTTTCTAATAGGTTCTCATACGTTGTGAGTCGGTTTCCTTTCATCAATTCTTCCAAGTATTTTCCTGCTCCTTCATTGAAGGTCGGGCTGCCTCCATCTTTTCCTAAGGCTTGTTCTATGAATGAGACACCTTTGTCCGCACCGGCTTCCAGTGCGAGAGTAAAAGAAGATTTGGTGTCGGTGTACGAAATCTCGTAATCCTTCTTTTTCACGCGTTTGGCATACATGGTGCGCGTGGTGCTGATTTCCATCTTTAGGGCACAATAGAAATTGTCTGGAAACCTTTCTTTGCTTAGGAAATCACGAAGTTTTCCATGAAAGATGTTCTTCATGGCTGCGATAACGTCTGTCGCATTGTCATTGGCAGCCAAACGTGTATCTATACTGAATGAGATGGGATCGGCTTTGTCTTCTTTTGTATCTTCAAAGTCGTCCTCCGTGCTGGCTCGCATACGTTTGCGCTTGCGCACCAAGGCCGGATTGGTGCCATCGAACACGCTCCAGTCAATGAGTTCTTCTCCTACGATTGCAAAACCGAGGCTATCGACTTTGGCACTGTCGGGCAGGAGTTTATACATTTCGATGGGATCGTCATACTCAAAGTTGATGTCAAAGTCCAGTTCCTCATATACTTCATCAACAGAAGCATGCTTTGTTACCACTTTGTAGAGCCCGCCCACATCTTCCACCGATAATACCTGATGGTTGAGGCCGTGAGGAATAGTGCGCGAACAACTGGCAGCCAAGTATTGTCCTACTTTGGGCAGCTCGTCCTCACTCACGTAATTGTAGAAATAGATGATGCTGTCGGCTTCCACTTGTGCAATGTTGCCCAACATATCGCTGGTGATGGGTATCACTCCTTCGTTGAGTTGGTAGGTAACACTACCCATATCGTCGGGAAGCTCGATGGTATATGGCTCGTCCACTCCGCGTTCGGCTTCGGGAACTTCAAAGTCCTCCATCATCAGTGTACAACTTGTGATGAAGAGGGAGGCAAGTATCAGAGGTAGGAAATGGAATGACTTCTTCATGATTTGAGTTCTTTATGGGTGAAATGGGGACTTGGATATGTTTCCGGCATGGTGCGGAGTTTTATGGAAGATGAAGCTCGAACAAATTGCCGGGTGAGCCATGTGTTTCTCCATCGAAATCGATGCGTTGCGGGAAGTTCCGCAGGGTGTGTCGGTGTCGGTCGTAGAGCACAAAGCGAAAGCGTTCGCCCGCCTCGGGGTTGTAGCCTTCGAAATGGCTGTAAAGGCGGAAAGTCATGAACTTGACGTCGCCCACTTGTTGCCATCGGCCGATGCCGCGAAACTCCGAGCCTACGAAAGCACCGACCAGCATGCTGTCAGTGGGAACTTTACCTCCGACCTTGACATCGGCGTAGAGCACCATGTCGTAGGGATATTCATGGGAATCAATTTCCCAAGGCGAAAACACACGTACGAAGCAAGTGTCAGCAATGCGGTCTTGTACCGAGATGGCACTGATGTGGGTATCACCCTCTCCCACAGCCATCAGGTCGTTACCATAAATGAAGATGATGCTGTCGTGCTCTGTTTGCCAAAACACTTCGTGATTGCTTACCGAGTCCGGGGTGAACGACACAGATAGTCGGAAGCTCTCACCCTTCATCACATGGAGAGTGTCGCTTTCGATGTGCATATCGTAGGCCTGCTGTGCGCTCTCATCAATCTCAAATTCGATAAGACCACATGAGGCGAACAATGGGGTGATTATCGCCATGCAGAGGAATCTATGTAGGAATGTTTTCATATTGATATCAGGATGTGTCTTGGTTTGACCGGAGAGAGCGTTGTGGGGCGACGGAGAGAGCGGTTACTCTTGTTCTGCTGCCGGCGCGGTGATGGTTATTGTGTTTGAGGGACGGCTGGAACGTCCATCGGCATACTGAATCAGGATGTAGTATTCGGCCGATTCTCCTTTCTTCAATAAGTAATCATTAAACGAACGGTCGGTGGGGGCGGCTGAGAGCAAGTGTTGGGCTCTCTTGTCCGAAGGGCCTTTGCGGAAAATGCAGAAATACCAATCTCCTTTGTAGGGGAGGGGGGTGCTGACCTCCCAAGCCAATTTCGTTTCTCGTTTCTTTGGATCGTAGTCTCCGTAGAGCTTGATGGGCCAATCGAATATCAGTTCTCCCTCGAAGCGTTCTGAGTAAACAAGGCTCAGTCCGCTGGAGATGCCTGCATACGTGAAGCTTTCCATGGCATATTCGTAGAATTGCTCACGATTGTACTCCGGCACATCCGTAACATCGACCATGTTGCCGGCTGCACGCACTGAGTCTGCATCATACACGCCAATGATAGTCCAATTCTTTGTTTTTGCCAATCGGCGCATCAGTATGTGGTGCGACACTTGCTGCTCGTTGCTGCACACCCATCGCATGCGCACTCCTTTCTTTTGGTCCACCCAAGCCGAGTCGATGTGTGCCACTGCGGGCTTGACCATGCTGGGACGTATCACTTGCAGAATGGGGGTGTAAGCACCCTCGTTGGTGGCATAGTCGATGGCACGCACCTTGTAGTAGATGTATTTCTGGTTGACGTCAACAGCCAGGGTATCAATGAACATGGTGTCGCGCAGGAGTGAGTCACCGGGAATTTGGCGAAGCATGAATTCGTGTGTGGTGTCGTTGGCAAAGGCCAGTTCGTAGTAGTCGACATCCTCTGACGGAGCGGTCCAAGTGAGTTTCACTGTACCCTCGGCATTGTCCAGAATTTCGGCCTTGAAGTTTTCAGGTGCTTCCGGGGCTTTGACGTCGGTGATGCGGATGACATGGGTCATGGAGTAGCTCACGTTCTTGGCCGAGTCGTAGGCTGCCACTGCTACCTGGCTGCTACCCATGCCTGTTACTTCGACGGTGCAAGTGGTGTCGCTTGTGGAAATCATATTGGGGGTGAGTTCCACCCATTTGGCCTTGCCCTCGTCGCGGCTTCGCTCATAATAGAGTATTTTGTAACCGATGAAGTCGGTCTCGAAGGTGTCTTTCGCGAAGTGGAAGGTGGCAAAGACATCTTTCGACAGATCGTTGGGGTCGCGACGGTCGATGATGATCCGCTTGAGCACTGCAGGTCGTGGGGCTTGCAAGTCGGGCATGGTGCAGACGTGATAGTTCTCGGCCGTTACATAGTCGCCAAAGGCGTCATAACCCGAGATGCGATATTCGTAGGTGCCGGGGCCGGGCACATTGTCGCTGATGAAGTTGTCGAGATCTTGCTCATTCACATCGCGCATCATGAGGTAGGGGCGGGTGTTGATCTTGGTCCACGTACTTTCGCCCATGGCACGACGGTGGATGTCGAAGGAGGAGAAGCGAGGTGTCTGTTGCCACCAGATGCGGATGTTGTTGACACCGGTTACGGAGTCGCCCATCACGATGGTAAAGGGTTCGGGCTTGTACTTCTTGTTCTCAATGTCCTCAATGTGTCCGGCGCGGAAGTCCAGGTTACCGGTGGAATCGAACACGGAGGGGCGCACCACATATTCGTAGCGTTTTCCCTTCTTGGCTGTGCGGTCCACAAAGCGCATGGCCAACCGTTCGGCCACGTCGGGACGCCACTCGCTGGCCAGCACTGCCATGGCAAAGCGGAATTGCTGGTCGTCGTGCACATCGAGCAGAGCACCCATCTCGCCCACGCCATGGCTCGATTGGTCCTGTGTGAATCCACCTTCGCCATAGAGGGTTCCCATGGCGATGGATGCCACCGAGTCGCTGGTGGAGTAGAGTGCACGCCATTCTTCCAGGGTGGCCGGCTTGAGGCGATAGGCCAGGGTGTCCACGTTGAGGTCGTCCTCGGTCACTTTGTCGGGGTCATCGATCACGGCAAAACGATAGATGTCCACACCCACGTGGTTGAGATAGTTCCACGACACATAGTCCTCGGCTGCCCATCTCAGCACGATGCTGTCGCCGTAACTGCGAGCTATGAGGTGGATGCGCGTGCTGTAGTCGCCCGAGGTGTTGAGGCTGTCAAGGGTATGAAGGTGGGCTGTGTCGCGCACTTCGCGCGGCAGGAAGCCGGGCGTGTCATCAGTGGGCGTGATGGTGTCGGTGGGTTGGGCCTGTGAGTGGTCAAGGCTGCCGGGTCCGGTCAGGCCGCCGGCAACGACGGCTGCCACGCAGAGGCTCATGATGCTTATCATTGTTTTTCTCATAATTCTTTGTTATCTATGTTTTGGTTGGGTGTCTGCCTCGTGGGCTTTCCCTGATTTTTTGCAAGCACTGCAGATTTTTTTGCAAGCACTGCAGAAATTTCTGCAGGCCTTCTGTATGTTTACTATCCGCCGTGGCGGTTGTTTCGCAGACTTAGAATTTCAGCGGATTTTCGATGATAGCGTTATGGAGGTTGCTCTTTGAGTTACCGCCCATGTCTGTCCGCACGGAGTATTCACCTCGCTTGAAGTTGAAGGTGTTGATGCGGAAGAAGGTAACGTCTATTCTCGATATGTTGTTGTAGTCAGCGGTGAAGTATAGACGCGAGAAGTTCTTTGAACTCTTGCCGTCGATGGTAACCTGATAGCCTGCGGCGTCTGGTTTTTGTCCATTGTTGGAACCCAAAATGCCGTAGTAGATGTTTTTACCGACAACGGTTTTGGCGCGCGAACCTTTTTCCGGATAATTGTCAAACATGCCGGTGATGACAATGTCGGTTGTTTGGCCTTCCCTCTTACCACCGAGAGGTCGGTAATGTCCACCCCAGAGGACGGCCAGCTGATAGAAAGGAAATTCCACACGGCACGGATAGTCGCAGTTGAAAGATTTTGAGACAAAGATGCCCACTTTGCTCTCCATGTATTTGTTCATGCGGTTTTTCCTTGTGTGCATGTTGTTGTGTTCTCCATTACCGTATCCGCCGTAGGAATTATCAATGGCCTTGAGCTCTTTGTATAATTTGTAATCTATGTCTTCGGCCAAATCGTACACGTTTCGCATGGCTCCGATGATGTGTCGGGCATGGCTCTTGTTATCCTGGGTCTGCGACTGATTGAATCTGTAAGCTCGCTCATTGCCACCCAGCACATAGGCATACTTTCCGTCGGTCTGTACGGGGAGCTGATAGGGTCCGTCGGTCTGCCACTGCGACTTGTCGTAGGTGCTGAGCGCACGAATCTTGTAGTACTGGTTGTATATACGGTTGCTGGTAGATGCACTGGGGCACGAACCTTCGTACGACCCGCCCATGTCGTGGTAGATGAGCGACTGCGAGGTGGTGGCATTCACCGTCTTGAGTTTCTTGTTGCTCAGGCTCCATCCACCCACCAGGGCGTAGTTACTCATGTAGCTGAGATAAACGTATGGGTTGGCAAAGCGACGGGGCTTATTGCCATATTGATATGTGTTGTACAAGGCATAGTTCTCGTCTGAAATGTTCGATTTTCCCGATATCGAATATTTATCTATGAAGGTATTGAGGCGTGCACCCTGGAAAGGAATGTCATACTTCACTTGCGACTCACCACCCCGCCAATAGCCCTGGCGCCAATTTTTGTCTACGGCATAGAGGTTGAGGTCCATCAGTGTGGTATCTTTAGTCTCAACAACGCGTCGCATTTGATAACCTGTGATTTTTCTTGTTTTTGGGTCGCGAATGGCCATTTTCTTAAGCGTGGTGTACGACCACTCGTAGACCAACGTCATGCGGCTCGACTTATTTTTAGGTACGTTATAGAAGCTGTATTGCGGATACATGTTGCAGGTGCTGTCGGTAACGAGCCATTGGTTCTCACGCTCCACAATGAGCTTGCCGCTGCCGTCGTAGAGTCGCCAATAGAGTTTGCCTTTCTTGAAAGCCTTCTTGGAGATATCGGAGAACAGAGCTAAAGTGGGGTACTCCACATCCAATGCATAAGCATACACTTGGTTGTTTGACTTGAGCTTGTTGTAATCCGAGGGATAGGCCACAGCCACATAGTCCTGCAGGTTGGGGCAGTCGGGGATCTCTTCGCTCGCACCGGTGCAGAAGTAGTATCTCTTCTCCTGCTCCCAACGCTTGTTGCTGTAGGTCTTGGTCTTGGGGTCGTAGTTCACGGGGTCCACCTCCTTGCCTTCCACAATCTCCTTGGCGCTTCCGTGTACCACCAGCATGTAGTATTTGTTGGGCGAGAGTGAAAGCATATCAATGAACTGCTTGAAGCGCATTTTGCCCTTCTTGAAGTAGAACACACGTCTTGTGTGCTGAGAGGTGTTGGCCGAATTGAATTCGTACAGCGCAACGTAACTGTTCATCTTGAACACGAAGGTGCGGTTGGCTTGTGAAGTGAGGGCATCGCGGTCGCCATCGTAGTTTTTGGCGAGGCGGTCGAGCTCGTTCTCATCGAGCACGCGGAAGTGTTCGCCGATGGGGGCCTCGGTGTTGATGTAGGGGCTTGTATACAGTTGAGGGTTGATAGCATTTTCCTTGTCCCATCCCACATTTTTCAGCGTGTCGCCCAGAGAACAGTCACCGAAGAGCTTGAAGTTGTCGAGGGCATTGCCGTGGAACAAATCACAACGATCACCGCACTCGAATTGGAACTTACGGTCGATATCCACGAGTCCGCCCAAGAGGCGCACTTTCACGCGCGCCTTTCCGGTGAAGTAGGTCGGATTAGGCATACCCATGCGAAGCACTCCGCCGATTTCGGCATCGACGAGGTCGATTTCGTCTTTCCAGAAGCCGAGGTTGATACGAATACCAAACTTGGTGTAGAGGTAAGCATAGAGTTGACCTTCGGCATACCAGCCATTGTATCCCGGAACACGCGGCATGTTCATACATTCGTTGGTGCCACCCAAATAGCGCAACGAAACGTCAAATCCGGCCAAGGCACCCATCTTGCCGTAGAACAGGCCGAGGTCCACGTCGACATATCCCCAGGCAGAGGCACCCAGCATCACGCCGCCTCTCACGTCGGACTGGAATTCCTTGAGCGCAGCAGCGCGAGCATTTTCAGCTTTTGAGACGTCATCGCTCTGTACGCCGTCGCCCTGGGTCGAACCATCGAGGAATCTGCTTATCTCGGTGGGTATTGCAGGTAAGGCTCCGTCACCCGGCAGCTCGTTGCCGACACAGAGGTAAGCATTGGCACCGATGTTGACGCTCACAATCTTCGACTTGAAGTCAATCAGTGTGAATCGGCAACGTTTCGATTCTTCAGGTTCGCCCAGATAGAGATGCCACTTCACCTTGTTGAGCTTCTTGCCGTTTTCCTTCATCGTGATGCGTAGGTCGAGCGTTACTGATAATTTACCTACGACAGGTTTGTCCGGGATGACGCTTGGGTCCTTGGGCGCGTCGGCTTGTTCTCCCGACTGATCGGAGAGAACTCCACCCAGTCCGCCGGTGGCGTTGGAGACAGCGGATTCCATCTTGCTGTTCAGCTGTTTTTGCAGATTGGTGAGCTTTTCGGATAAAGCTGTAACCTGGGCTCCGATGTTGCCACCATCCACATTGGCGTCCACAGTGATGTTCAGGGCAAAGTATTTGTCGAGATCGTCCTCTTGGTACACGATGCTGGCCTTTGAGTTGATCATG
The DNA here is from genome assembly GCA_017461605.1 of Bacteroidaceae bacterium. Lineage (GTDB taxonomy): Bacteria > Bacteroidota > Bacteroidia > Bacteroidales > Bacteroidaceae > Alloprevotella. Next base: position 162,233 of record JAFTXN010000003.1, on the reverse strand, counting down.
CCGGAGACGGCTGACAGGGTGCCGGTAAGCATGAAGGTCGTGAGTCGGCCTCGCTTGCCGTCGCTGCCTACATAGTCCTTGTCGTATACCACAGTCATTTCGAACGTTCCGCCCATCACGTCCTTACCGGCAGAGCTGGCAATGCCGAGACCGGCCACAATGCCGATGACACCTTTCTGCGGGGTGGCATCTGTATCGCCTTTGCGCACGCAGTTGAAGTAGAAACCGGCCGAAATATCGGTGATAGCTACCGGAGGTATCTGGATGCCGGCGGAAGAACCCACAGCTGCATAGAAGTAACCCCACGTGAAGTCCGGACGCTCGTAATATCCGCCATGGGCTTTGGCCGTGAAGAGATCGCCCGGCATAGTGAAGGTGAGTGTGCCGGCGTAACCATTGCCTTTCTCCTTGTCGTTCTTGACGACAGTGAGCGAACCGCTCAGCGAAATTCCGGCAAAGGATGTGGAGAAGGATGCTTTGTTGAAGTCGGTGCCGGCATAGTAGAGGTTCAGTTTCGAGAAGTCTTTGCCCATGGCTTCTTTCAGTCCCTTCACTCCTGCTTTCACCGTAATGCCCGTAGAAGCACTCAGGTCGATGCCTTGAAGTAGTTTTATGGTTCCCTCAATGCCCAAATGAATGGTGTCGTTCTTAAACTCGAATGAGAAGTCTTCAAGAGTTAACTTGAAAGGTCCCAAGTCTTTTTCCATAGAAGCCAACGACCACTGGCCGGTGTGGAAGTAGCACTTATCTTTGACGAGTTCAATCTCTTTACCCTCGTAGAGTTGAAGGAGCACTTTCTTGGTGTCCTTGTTCGTCTGCATGCTCTTGATGTCCTCAAACTGCGACTCCCAGGGTTTGCAGTTGGCGAGGCGCATTTTTGAGAAGTGGATGCCGGGCAGATTTAAGTCGAAGGCGAGATCACCCATCTTCTTTTTCATCATTTCGCCACCGATGGTGAGATCACCGCTCATGAGCATTTCCACACGAGTAACGAGTTCGTTCTTCTCCGGAACGGCTTCCACAAGGATGTAGCTTAAGTCTTTGTCAAACGTGGCCGTGGCTAAGAAGCAATCCAAACTAAGCCCTTCCACTTGCTGCACCTTGAAGACATAAGCATAGTTGCCCGCCGCGGAGTTCTCTATGTTGTTGACTTTGATGATTTGGCAGTTGTAACCAATCTCTCCCTCCAACAAGGGAACGTCAAACTTGCCGCTAAATCCGCAATGCGTGAAGTTGCTCTGAACAAAGCTGGCTGAAACTTTGTCAAGAGAGAAAGCCCATCCACCGGCACTACCTGTCTTGGCCGACAGCACATTGTTGGCGCCGATGGTCAGAGAAGCTCCCGATTGGTCGAAGAGCATGTTGGCAGCGAAGATTTCCAAGCGTCGGTCTCCCGAGGTGCCAAATTCGAGTGATTTGGGCATCTTCACGGAGATGGAGTCGATGTAGAGTCCTTGCCAACTATTGATATTTCCTCCGGTCAGCACCAATGATTGGTCATAGTTGGTGGGAAACTTTAGCGCCCCAACATTCCGATAAACAGAATGGTCGTACGACATTTTCTTGACGGTGAATGTCCAGCCGGGAAGTTTCTCCACCTGGAAGGGGTCGATGCTGACATTGTTAATCATCCAGTCGTCCCACGAACTGATGGTGGTGCTAATGTTGAGGGTGGGCATTTCGTCGGTGGCAACTCCGTTGACATCTTTTTTCAAACCGGGGATTTTCATGTCGATGTCGAGCCCGAACATTTCAAACTCATAGTTGGACCACGACAAGAAACAACCGTTTTGCGGTTTCAGCAAGTCCTGAGGAGCCTTAAACGTCAATTCAAACGAGGATTCCGGATCCTTGATGCCGAAGTCGGACAGTAACGCCACAGTTCCGCCTTCCGGAATAATTTTGTCGGGTGAAATGCAAAGGCGTGGTGCTCCCAGCACAAGAATATCGTTCTTCAGATAGTTGCTCTTGGGTAGCGTGAATTGTCCGATAATGTCCATGGTGGCATGGGTGGCAGCAAACTTCATACCGGCGATTTGCAGATCGACCGGACTCTTGTTGATGTCTTTGGGGATGGATATGGGGAAATAGAGTTTGTCAATGTTGCCTTTTCCCAACATATCGTATAACATCTTACCTTTCTTCACCCATGAGTAGTACTTGCTAAGGTCAATCTTTTTAGCCAAGTCCTTAGCCTTGTCGGTCGCAGTTGAAGTGAGATAGTCGGCATAAGGAACATCTGCGTCTCCAATGAGATTGTCGATACCCCAATCGCTAAAGAGCTTCTCCACCACTTCGGCATCCGACATGTCGGGGGCTGCGTATGTGGCAGCGGTTCCGGCAATCACCATGTTGTCGGTGTTGATTTGCAGGTCCGAGAATTTCACGCACACCATGACTGTGGTGCCCAACGGATTCCATTCCACACGTCCGGTGCCTTTCCATGTGCCATCCTTTTCGCCGGCTTCGATTTCATCGATGGTAAGTTCGTATTCACCGATGGCCACCACCTTTCCTTTGAGGTCCTCAGCTGAGGCTGTGGTGAGTTCGTAGTTGGTGATTTCTACGGTGTTGGCACACTCAAAGTACTTCTTCGATAATGGCTCGACCAAGGCAAAGTCGAGCGTATTGACGCTGTCGTTGGTGAATGCCACTGACTGTCCGTTGACGCACGTGGGTTTGATACGTAACACCAGATAGTCGCCTATCTCTGCTATTTCCTTGAATTCCTCCCAAGGAATACTATCTCTGAAAGTCTCGTTCTCGGAAAAAGTCTTGGTATAGACAGGTTCTTTCTTGAGGGCCTCCTCTTTATTGGCTTCTCCCTTATTATTGAAGAGTTGAACTTCATAACTGAAGTGTAGTGTGTCAGCTTGTTGTCCTTCGCCACCGAGATGGAAAACATTCTTCCATTCCACGATGAGCGGGTTGTCAATGAACACTTTTCGGGCTGTGTAATCGATAAATGTAGGTTCTGTGATGGTAGGGTTGCGGAAGGAGTAGAGCGAATCAGGATTGATGCTGTCCTTGATGCTTTCATTGCCCCATGCCACGATGATGTCATCATCGGCAGGGGGGTCGTCTTCCTGTTGTTCCTGTTCTTGTTGTTCTTCCTCTTCTTCTTCCTCCTCTTGCTGCTGTGCGGGAGGTGTTACTTGCGGTGGTGTGGGTTCGTCATCGGTCTTGATGCGGAAGATGCGGAGTGAGCTTTTTCCGTCGTTGGCTATCAGCACATAGTCGAGCGGATTGCCGGATTTCGGACGCGCTGTGATTTGTGCTACATACTTCTGGTTGGCATAGAACTTTGATGTGATGACATTGGGTGGGATGATACAAGTGGGGGCCAGCAGTCCTTTTGATTGGTAGATGATGGGGTTGTGATTGATGGCATAGTCAGGTTGCTGTCCGTTCAGGAGCTCAACAATGCGCAAGTCGTATGTATAGGACGAGAAGCCCGAGCCACAAGCGATGACAGGTGTGGTCCACGTGAACTGTGCGTTCAGAGGGTTGACCTCGGCCACAGAGGGGTCGGCTGTACCCAGCAAGGAGGGTGTGATGAAGTCGGGTGATTGTGCTTTGTAGCAGATGCGGAACAGGCCTACGCCTCCGGTAGGATTGCTGACCACTTCGGGAGTAACAATGGTGGTTTCGCGCCAACGATAGGCAGTTACGTGCACTTGATAAACGCCTTCGGGCAATAGGCCAAAGGAGCCATTGTTGTAGTCCGTGAAGAGGTTGGGCGGACAACTGATTTCCGACGCCGGAATATGGTCAAACAATTTCTTCATCTCCAACGTGGAGAGTTGGTATGATGCACCGGGCTGAATGACAAAGGGCTTTTGCGGTTGGCGCTTGGGGGGCGTGGAGATGGCCAATCCGCTGGCCGGACTGGTTTGCTCGAGTTGCAGTCCCAAATATACCTGCTGTACACTCGCCGAGGTGTTGGTGAGTGTTATGTTGAAGTATTTGCCGGGGTCATTGAGGTATAGCAACACTTGCGGAGGCAATACGTCTTGTGTCGGCGAAACGGTTACGATGACATCTTGTGCCACTGCCATGAGTGAACTCAGGAGTGTGGTTATCAGGAGGGCTATCGATCGTAGAGTTTTCATATGCATATATTTTTATATGGTATATGTTCGAGGTGATATTGGGAGTGCGTTTATAGGTTGCCTAAATCTGCATTCTTCTTGTTCTTGTTCTTGATGCTGAGCAAGGTGAAGGTGTATACATAGTTGAGGCTGGCGGAGATGTCGGTGCAGTCCAGGCTGCTGCGTGTCTTGGTGATGTTCACGTCTCCGTACTTGTTGAAACTTGCACTGGCGGAGAAAGCGTGTACCTTTTTGAGCGTATATCCCACAGAGATGTCGCCACCGATGGAGAGGCTTTTGCTTTGTCGCTTCACCTCGTTGTAGCACAGGGAGAGGTTGCCGGAAATGTAGAGGTTCTTTTCTTTCAAGAATGAGCGGCTCGCCGAGAGCGTGGCAATGTCGCTGATGTATTCGCTGCTGAATCCTTTGGACTTCTGGTGGCTGTAGGTCAGCGAGAAGTCTGTTTCCCAGGGTTTCACGTTGAGGTTGTATGATGCACCGAGGGCTTGGGTCTTTACGTCGCTTTCTCCGGTGGAAAATTTGTTCAAGTCTTTGTTGTCTGTGTAGTTGAAGGAAATGTTTGCCCCGTGCCCGAAGTTTGTTGTTTCGTAATTGAAAGAGGGGGTGAGGCTGAAGCTCGACAAGCGGCGGTGCACCTTGGTGCTATCCACTACCTTGCAGGTGCCGTCGGTTTGTTTCTGCAGATAACCGTTGTAGTTGGCGGCAATGTTGAAATAGTTGCCCAAACGCAGGGAAGCATTGGCACCATAGACGTAACCACCGGTTGTGAACATCTGTCGGTCGGTGAGATTGTCCTGCTGTCCGGAGAAGGTGGCCGAAAGGCTGAGGCGGTTGAACAACTGGGTGCTGGCAGTGACGGCCAGGCTGTGGTAGTTGTTGGCCATGTAGTTGGTGCCGAGTGAAATGTAGTCGGGCTGCACCATGCGGTAGCTCAATGAAGTGGTGAAGCCTTTGAACATCAGGTTTGCGCTCACGTCGCCGGCGAAACGCCAAAGTGAGCTATATCGGGTGTCGAAGATCTTGTCGAAATTATTGGTGGTGGCAATTGAGGCTGCCTCGGTGTCGGTCGAAAAGACGGATGTGGCAGCGTTGGCAGTGAGTGAGAGCCAATTGAAAGGGGTTACACATCCTTTGACGCCTACCACGATGTTTTCTTGAGGACGTATTTGCGACTGCCAGCCCTCGTCAAGGGAGTTCAAGCAGTCGTAGGCACGCAGCAAGTAGAGGTCGATATAATTTTTGTTGGTACCATAACCTACCTTGAAACCCCAACCCATACGTTTGTATTGCGGGGCGCGTGCTGTGGGGTCGGTTGGGTCGTCATTGATGGCTTTACGCAGGCGTCCGTAGAAGATGCCGCCGCGCAATTTATTACCATTGTATTCAAGTCCTACACCATTGAACGACATGTCCATTACGTAGGAACTCATCGGAATGTTCGACTGGCCGAAGTGACCGGTCCATTGCTTGTAAGTGGGGTGCAAATCGAACGAAATCTGGGGGTAGCTGAAGCTCAGATTGTCGTTGCTGTAGTAGAGTGAGAAAGGCATGCTGATTCCATAGAGACTGATGTTCAGGTTGGCATAGATGGTGTTGCTGAGTGGCGATCCGTAACCATCGCCTGTCGACGAGTATCGATAGGTGTTGCGTGTACCGATGGCACCGGTGATAATCAGCGGGTCGCTTTTTGCAATTTCGGCTATGTTTTGTCCTTGAGTCGTTGGGACAAAAGCAAATAGCGAAGCCAAGATGAGAGTCAGCTTTATGGAGAATGTCCGCATGGTGTTTTTATTTAAGGTATGCGAAAGGCTGAAAAGGAAAAACGCACCGTGTACCGTTTTGTACACGGTGCGTAAATGGTAAGAGGGCTTATCTGATTACTTTCTGCGTGATGACCTTGTTGCCCTGACGGAGCTTCACGATGTAAGTTCCGTTGGTCATTTCGTTCACGCGGCGGCCGCTTGCATCATAGATGGCTTCGATTTCGCCATTGGCAAGTTCGGCACCGATGATACCGGTTGCGATGTCGGCACTCAGCGTGAGCGGCTGTTGCAGCGAACCGAGGCGTCCGGCATAGTTGACGGTCTCGTTGATGTCGAAGTATTCGTCAGTTTCAGTGTTGTGCAGGCGGAAGCGCACCACCTCACCGGCCTTACCGGCCACGCTGATCATCATGCGTCCGTCCTTCACCATGGAACCGGCACCACGACACTCTTCGCCTACAAAGGCTCCGATGGTATACATTTCCGGATTTTCGAGGTTGGCAATGGTTGCTACGATGGCCATGTTGTCGGCAAAGGCTCGGGCGTCGTACTTCCATACACATTCCTGCTTCAGTTGGGCAGCGCGAGTGCGAGCCTGCAAATTTCTCTTCTGTGTCTCAGGAACGATAGGCTGGAAACCGAAGTCAATGTCGCGTTCTTCTTCTTCCGATTCAGTGTAGTAGAGGTAACCTTTACCCTTCTGCAGGTAGAAACCTTCACTGCTTATCCATGCGCTTCCGTCGAATTCGGCAAATCCATCCTTGCCGATGATTTGGTCGCCTACAGCTGCAAAATATCCGCCATCGGGATATGATTCTTCGATATAGCGGTTGTAGTCGGGTATATTAAGGTCCCATTCGTTGTAATAGCCCACCCAAGTATAACCCTTGACGATTGGTTTGGAAGAGTAGTTCTCCCAGTAGGTGTTACCGGTATCGAAGACTGCATCTTCGGCATTGGCATACTTGGCCTTTATCTTGTACATTCCGTCATTGTTTGTCAGTTCAGTGATGTCGCCGAACAGGCCAAAGTTGGCATCGTTGTAGAGCAGGCCGCTCTGTGAACGGAGGTCAATGATGCGATTGTCGATGTCTTGATTCAGCCAAGCCAGATAGCTTTGGCCATCTTCGTTAATCAATGATACGTAACCGGGCACATAGATCCAATCCCAGCCATCGTTATTGAAGGCTACCTCTGCGGTAACTTCGACTTCGGTCATTTCGTAGTCGTCGGTGTTTTTCATGTATTCGCCGTCGTACTTCACCAATATGCCATACAAACCGCAGGTGTGGGCACGCAGCGTCCATTTCAGGTTGTTGGTGTCTTCCACCGGGGTTGCGGTGGGCAGTCCCAGCATGAAGGCCATATCGCTGAACGAGCTGAATTCGATTTCCAGGAGGTTGGGATCGAAAGATGCTTCTCCGCTTTCGATGGTCAGCACAAGCTCATTGTCGCGGATGGTTGACATTTCAATCATGGAGGGGAAGGAAATCACCACAGGCTCTGACACCTGTACTATGATTTCTGCGAAAGCCTTGGGATTCTCCACGCAAGTGGCAATCAGCAGATAGTTGCCTGCTTCGAGGGCATTGCCATTTTCGTCGAATGCGGAGACATGATCGTCAGCGGGAGCAAGGGTGTAGGTGAAAGGAGCATTGGGACTTTCGGGAAGCACTGTGATTTGTCCGTCAAGCAGGGTTTTGTAGTTCTCCCCTATCTTCATTTCGATCACCTCGGGGGCTTCCACTTCGTTGATCACCACTTCAACACTCGTCATGATTTCGTTATTTTCGTCTGCCACAATCTGCAGAGTGTAGATGCCGGGCTGGTTAGCTTCACCATCGACAATGGCATCCGAAGCTTCATCGGGCACCACGAAACTGAAGTTCGGGTTAGTGGCGTTCGAGGGGGCGACTGTCACGTAGGGACGAATCAAGTCGAAAATATTCTCTCCACGTACGGCAAAGAAGCGGCCGCTGGGTGAATTGAGGCTGATATCTTCGACCGGCACTGTTACGGTGACGGTGATGGTGGTAAAGATGTTTTCGTCGGCTTCTGACACAATATTTATATTATAGGTGCCGCCTTCACTGAATGAGCCACCTTCGAACACAGCCGTGGCTGCATCGTCGGCAGCCACGAAGCGATAGGCCTTGTTGCTGGCATCTTCTGGCAACACCTGGATGGCATTGTGCACTTCGGGCATCTCATACAGATTGTCGTGGATGGTCATCGTGAAGGTGTTGGGGTTGGCAGTGATGCTTTCCACCGGTATCACGGGTTCGCTGATGAAAACATTGGTAAAGCCGCGTATGCCTAATTCCGGGATATAGAGTCCCAGGTAAGCGCTATTTTCATCGGTAGCTTGGAGGGCAGTGAGTTTGGTTCCTTCTACCGATAGGTAGCTGGCAGAGTTGGCAAAATCCCATTCGTAGGTCAGCGCTGTCTCAATGGTCGATTGTCCCAGCGGAGTGTAACTCACGGGAGCACCGCTGGCGTCCATAGTTTCGTAGACAAAGCTGATGTCGTTGCTCAAGTCGTAATTGTAGGGCAACTTGGCTTCGATGTTCAGCGGGTCAGTCAGTGCGATGCCGGTGGGGCAGTCCACATTCAGTTCCAAGGGGATTTCACCGTAGGTTTCGCCGGTGAACGGAATGGTTTTGGTCATTACGTAGACAATACCTGCGTAGCTCACCTTGAACGTGATGTCCTTGTTGAGGTCGGTCGCATTGTCGCCCATCACACGCAGTGCATACATACCTTCGTTACCGATGGTGATGTTCGAGCTTTCGGCTACGGCGCGACAGGAGTTGTCGATGAAAGCAGCGACGGTGGCTTTCAGTTGTGGAGTACCATTGATGTTTACGCGAACGTAAACCGGGTTTTCGCTCGGATAGTCTGTCTCCGATGGCGCAACCCAATTCTGTGCCCAAGAGCCTGTGCCCAAGAGCAGCAGCATGGCAGAGAGCAAAAACTTCTTCATAAGCATTGAGTTTATAGGTGTATATTAGATTTTTTGTGATGTTTGTTTTGACTCCTTCTCTTTGATGTGCATCTCCCTTTCGCGCTTCCTCAAAATTGATCATCTGACACTTTGCACGAAAAAACGGCGTTTTGATGAATTTTTTGCAAAAAAAAAACAATGTATCTTACATTTGCAAGCATTTTCGATAGAAAATGTGATTTTTTGTCGGATGCCTGGTTCTTTTTTTCCTGGGTTTGGAAAAAAATGTGGTCGAATGTGTGGAAGTGTGTATGCGCTTGTTGATGGTGTTTTGTTCGCGAAAGGAGGTCAAAATTCATTGTCCGAAGAGTCCTTTTGGGTGCATCATTCCTAGAGTGTGTGGTGGAACTTTCTGCGAGCACTGCAGAATTTTGTTTCACCAAATTCGTATGCGGCTCGGCAGAACGAAATAAATCTTGCGGCTTTGTTTAGTTTTGCGCTCGCCTTGCAGAATTTTCTGCAAGCACTGCCCGATTTTCTGCAGGCCGTGTGTGTTTTTGTGTGCTGCAGGGCCGTTTTTCGTGCAAAGTGTCAGCGAAAAGTGCTGTGAGGGCGCGAAAAACTATGAAAGTGTCAGATTTTTGCGGATGTCACAGAATTTCACACCCTTATCAAAACAAAAATCATGAAATGCGAGGCAGGCTTTTTGAAAAAATCTCCAAAATCCATGAAAAAAGTTACAAAAAGTAAGCAAACAATCAAAGTTTGCTTATCTTTGCTCGCAATTTAATACAAAAACACACAGAAAAATCATGAGTCAGTTAGACATTCTTGACCAGAAAATTCTGGAGATTATCTCCAACAATGCCCGCATTCCTTTCAAGGATGTGGCCACCGTGTGCGGCGTTTCGCGTGCCGCCATTCACCAGCGCGTGCAGCGCCTTGTGGAAGCCGGTGTGGTGCTCGGCTCGGGCTATTATGTCAACCCCAAGAGCCTGGGTTACAGCACCTGTACATACGTGGGAATAAAGCTCGAACGTGGTTCGATGTACAAGGAAGTGGCTGCGCAGCTCGAGAAGATTCCCGAAATCGTGGAGTGTCATTTCACCACAGGCCCTTACACACTCTTGGTGAAGCTCTATTCGCACGACAACGAGCACCTCATGGAGTTGCTCAACGACCGTATACAGGAGATTGCAGGAGTCATCTCCACCGAAACGCTCATCTCGTTGGAGCAGAAAATCAGCCGCACCGTGCCCATCCGCATTGCCGGAAACGAAGACGACAACTAAACCTATCGACACACCATGCCGATTTATCTGCAAGGACCTCTGTTGGGACTGGCCACTTTTCTCATCATCGGCCTCTTCCATCCCATTGTGATCAAGACCGAGTATTATTTTGGCACACGCCCCTGGTGGATTTTCCTGTTGGTGGGCGTGGGCGGTGCGGTGGCAGCGCTTTTCATCGAGAGCATCTTCTGGAGTGCGCTGGTGGCCATCGTGGCTTTCTCCTCGCTGTGGAGCATCAAGGAGCTTTTCGAACAGAGAGAGCGCGTTCGCAAGGGATGGTTCCCCAAGAACCCTCGCCGTAAATACTGATTGACAGCATATCTTTTCAGGGTGAAGTCCGACTGCGCTTCACCCTGAATGATTTTTTAGAGAACAGACACATGGTCCTGTGTAAGGACACTACATGAATTATCAAACCATAGACATTTTATCTGCAATGAATTCTCTCAATTATCGTACCCACTACGACATCATCACCGACCATTATCCCAACCACCCCGTGCGCCCCGTCATCGGTATCACCGGCAACTTCGGCGACAAGGGGTTGGAGCTGGCTGAAGGCTATTACCGCAGCGTGGAGCAGGCAGGCGGTATCCCCATTGCCATCCCTGCCACCGAAAACAAGGCAAGCATCCTGGGATTGCTCGACCGCATCGACGGACTGCTCCTCTCGGGCGGCGGCGACATCAACCCCCTTTGCCTCGACGAGGAACCCATCGCACAGCTCCGCACAGTCAATCCGCAGCGCGATGTGAGCGAACTGCTCATCACGCGGTTGGCTTACGACCGACAGATACCCATTCTCGGCATCTGCCGAGGCACGCAGGTGCTGACAGCAGCCCTGGGCGGAAAGATCCACCAGGACCTGCAGGCTTGTCTGCCCGACACCGAGATACTCAAACATAGTCAGGACATGCCGCGCCACGCAGTGTCGCACAGCGTAACGGCCGATGCCGGCTCGCTGGTGGCTTCGCTGCTTGGCGAGAAGTTTTATGTCAATTCTTTCCATCATCAGGCCGTGAGCGAAGCCGGCCCCGAGTTGCGCATCACTGCCCGCGCCGCCGATGGGGTGGCCGAGGCGGTGGAAAGCACCGCGCTGAAGAGCGTGCTGGGAGTGCAGTGGCATCCCGAGTGCTTCATTCAGGGCAACAATCAGTCCATGCGGCCACTCTTCACGTGGTTGGTGGGCGAGGCCGAAAGCTATCGGGCTGCTCGCGCAGTGCATCGCGACATCCTCACCATCGACTCTCATTGCGACACCCCCATGCTTTTTGCAGAGGGAGTGCAACTGGACCGTCGCAACCCCCATTCCTGCATGGACCTGCACAAGATGGCCGAGGGCGGACTCGATGCCGTCGTCATGGCTGCCTATCTGCCGCAGGGCGGACGCAGTTCCGACGAACTGAAGGCGGCCACCGAACGCGCCTTCTCGCTCATCACTGACATCAAGGACCGCGTGTATGGGTGCTACGGAGTGAGTCTGTCGCAAACGCCCAAGCAGCTGTATCAGGCCAAGAACGTTGGAAAAAAATCGGTGATGCTTGGCGTGGAAAACGGATACGCCATCGGGCGCGACATCGCCAACATCGAGAAGTTGCAACAGGAGGGAGTGATCTATATGACCCTCTGCCACAATGGCGATAACGACCTCTGCGATTCGGCCGTGCGCTCCAACAACGAGCATGGCGGATTGAGCGATCTGGGACGCCTGGCTGTGGCCGAGATGAACCGTGTGGGAATGCTCATCGACCTGTCGCATGCGGCTGAGAGCACTTTCTACGACGTGTTGCAGGAGAGCAGTCGGCCGGTGTGCTGTTCGCACTCTTCGGCACGGGCCTTGTGCGACCATCCGCGCAACCTCACCGACGATCAGTTGCGAGCACTGGCCGATACCGGCGGTGTGGCGCAGGTGACGTTCTATTCCGGTTTTTTGCGCGAGGGAAGCGGTGAAGCCTCCATCGATGATGCTGTGCGCCACCTCCTGCACATGATCGATGTGGCCGGCATCGACCACGTCGGCATCGGTACCGACTTTGACGGTGATGGCGGTGTGGTGGGACTGCGCACGGCTTCCGAACTCATCAACTTCACACGCCGACTTATGGCCGAGGGATTGGGCACCAAGCACCTGCGCAAGCTGTGGGGTGGCAACTTCGTGCGTGTGCTCAGCAAGGCACAGTATGGATGCGATTTCCGCATGAGTGAAAATCGTTTCAGCACCCCCCTACAATTATAAAGCACCTCAAAACAATGACATCCATGATAAAGAATATCCTGAAATCCGGCGCCCTTCTTCTGCTGGCTGTTGGTATGCTCGCGGCTTGCAAGGGTAAAACCACAACGGCCGAGACCGAAAATGCGGAGAGCGTGGCGGCCAAGCAGTGCCCCGTGGTGTTCTCGGCCGACTCGGCCATGGCTTACGTGGAAGCACAGTGCGCTTTCGGTCCGCGTGTGCCCAATTCGGAGGCGCACCGGCAGTGTGGCGATTACCTGGTGAACGAATTTCGCCGGCAAGGTCTCACCGTGATCGAACAGAAGGACGACATCACGGCTTGGGACGGCAAAGTGCTGCACAACCGCAACATCATTGCATCTTATAAGCCCGAGCTCACGGAGCGCATCCTCGTTTGCGCCCACTGGGACTGCCGACCCTGGGCCGATGCCGACAAGGACGAGAGCCGCCACCGCGACCCCGTGATGGGGGCCAACGATGGTGCGAGCGGTGTGGCCGTACTGCTGGAGTTGGGACGTCTGCTCTCGCAAATCGACCCCAAAGTGGGCGTGGACCTGATCTGTTTCGACAGCGAGGACTATGGTCGTCCTTACTGGGCCGAAGGTGGCGACGGAAGCAGCGACTGGTGTCTGGGTTCGCAATACTGGGCACGCCGGCCGCATGTCGAGGGCTACACGGCGCGTTACGGCATTCTGCTCGACATGGTGGGCGGCGAAGGAGCGCGTTTCCACTACGAGGGTTACTCGCTGCAATATGCACAACCCATTGTCGGAAAGGTGTGGAACGCTGCGCATACGGCCGGATTTGGCGAGTATTTTCCCATGCGCGATGGCGGATACGTAACCGACGACCATGTGCCTCTCAACGAGATAGCACAAATTCCCACCATCGACATCATACCGTTCAGTCGTGACGCCGGCAGTTCGTTCTCGCCACATTGGCACACCGTGAACGACACTCCCGAAAACATTGCGCCGGCCACGCTTCGCGCCGTGGGACAGACGGTGGTACAGGTGCTTTGGGAAGAGCAATAAGAGGCTTGCAAAACATTATCAGAACACTCCTGCCCGATGGGGTAGGGACATAAAAATATGAATATGACAATCAACGAAATTCAAGACGAGATAATCGAAGAATTTGTGCAACTCGACGACTGGATGGACCGCTACCAGCTCCTGATTGATTTGGGAGAGGACAGCGACACCTTGGAGGCGGCCGACAAGAACGAGCAGAACCTCATCGACGGCTGCCAGAGCCGCGTGTGGCTGGTGTGTTCGGAGAAGGACGGTGTACTCACGTTCAAGGCCGAAAGCGATGCGCTGATAGTAAAAGGCATCGTAGCACTGCTCATCCGTGTATTGAGTGGGCATACGGCCGCTGAAATTTTGGCAGCCGACCTCTACTTCATTCGCGAAATAGGCTTGGCCGAACACTTGTCCCCCACGCGCAGCAACGGGCTCCTGGCCATGGTGAAACAGATGCGCATGTATGCTTTGGCGTATCAAGCCAAGGCCGGTGCTGTGTGAGCTGAGAAGTTGGTTGTCGGTGTGTCAAAACACGGCATGCGGACAAGGAAAAACGCGCAAGGCGTTTAGAAAATTCTGCAGTGCTTGTAGAAAATTCTAAACGCCTTGCGCGTTTTTGCTTCTCGGGGGAGGTTTTTCTTCGGTGCTTTTGTAAGATTTCAGCGGGTCATTCGGCTTTACGCAACTCGATGCCCACGTCCGACATGCCGGGCAGCAGGTCGCGGCGCATGATATGTCGAATGCTGATGATGCCTTTGGCACCGATCGGGAGTTGCAGGGTGTCGAAGGGTTGCACTTGCTGGTTGCGCGACACGCCAGTGCCGAGAGCGTTGCCGTGAGAATCGTGCGTGATGCAGGCTACGGTGTCGATGTGCTGTCGGAGCGGAGCATTCCAATTCTGCTTTACCACCACCCAGAGCGACTGAAAGGGATAGTTCACCGCAGTGCGAACCCCAAGCGACAGCACGTAAGTGCCCTCCTCGGGCAGGCTGTCGATGCTGAAGGACAAGGTGTCTTTCGACTCCCAACCCTCTACCGACACGCTCCGATAGTTGTGATAGGCCGGAGCGGTGTGGCAGGCTGTCAAGAGTGTGATGAGCAGCGAAAAAAACGTAGGTGGAATGCAGCGTAGCAAGCGGTGCGACATGGAGTGCTGTGTTAGGCTTTGGGCGTGTTATTCTTGTCCTCGCGAGGAGCATTGCCACCCTTTCGGTTGCCACGATGCTCTCTGTTTTGTCCGTCGCGACGTTCGCCACCTCCGCCGGCTCTGCGCTCCTCGCGATGGTGGTTTCCGCCCTCGTTGCCTCCAGTTTTGCGCTTCTTGTTCTTGCGCTTCTTGTTCTTGTCGAAACGTGTGAGGCTGTCTTGCTCAAGCAAGTCGACGGGACGTGTGGGCTCGGCCATGCCTTCTGCCAACAGCGAAAGGGGTTTCTCGCCCTGCTTGTTGAGGCGTATGATTTCGAAAGCGCGTTGCGCCGGAATGGTTACGACGTTGGCTGCCATGCGCTTGTCGGTGCTGTAGGACACCATGCCCGACAGGATGTCGGCCTTGAAGTAGTAATATGTGGCGTCGGCGGTCTCGAGTTGCACCTCGCGACTGGGCAGTCGCTTGTAGGCCTCGACATAAGTGTCGGCCTCGTAGTTGAGGCAGCATTTCAGTTTGGCGCATTGCCCGGCCAGCTTCTGCGGATTTGGGGCTATGTCCTGATAGCGTGCGGCATTGGTCGAGACGGAAACGAAGTTCTTCATCCATGTGGCGCAACAAAGTTCGCGACCGCAGGGCCCGATGCCGCCGATGCGGCCGGCCTCTTGGCGTGCTCCGATCTGCTTCATCTCGATTCGGACATGGAAGGCCTCGGCCAGCACCTTGATGAGCTTTCTGAAGTCCACACGGGCGTCGGCGATGTAATAGAAGATGGCTTTGTTGCCATCGCCCTGGTATTCCACGTCCCCAATCTTCATGTTCAGCTCCAGGTCGAGGGCAATCTGTCGCGCCTCGATCATTGTTTTGTGCTCGCGAGCCTTTGCTTCCTCGTATTTCTCCAAGTCTGCAGGTCGCGCGCGGCGATAGATGCGTTTGATTTCGGTTCCTGCCTTCAGGTTGGCCTTTTTCATCTGCAGGGGTACGAGTTGTCCGGTGAGCGACACCACACCGATGTCGTGCCCGGGGTTGGCCTCGACTGCCACCATGTCGCCTTTCTTGATGTTCAGGCGATTTTCGTTGCGGTAGTATCCTTTTCGTGTGTTCTTGAACTGCACTTCCACAAGGTCGCACTGTGCGGCGTTGCCGGGGATGTCGGCCAGATAGTCGTATGTGTTGAGTTGCTTGTCCTGACGGCTGCAACCGCGCGCGCTGAAGCCGCGAAGCTCTGCGCTTCCCCAGCCCAGCAGCGTCGGCACTTGGTTGGCCGGAAGGGGCTCGGCGGCAGGAGGCGTTGGGGTTTCGGGAGCCGGCGTCGCAGTCGGAACTTGCGGCTCGGCATCTGCCGTGGTGGCAAGGTTATCGGTGTTGTTGGGAATCTCGTTCATGGTTTTGATATGTATATATGGAAAATTCCGCAGGGCGGATGAGGTTATTGAATCAGCAGTACAATCATTTTGAGCGCAAAGTCGAAGAACACCATGCGCGGGTTGACATTTTGTTCGATGTCGCGGCGCGCAGCGGAAAGCTCGTCCATGATTCCGTATACGTTTCGCTCGTTGATAAATCGCGCGAATTTCACGGCAAACTCGCTCTCGCGTTCGCTCATATAGTTGAGCTCCTTTTTACGAAAGTTGTAGATAAAGTTCTCTCGCACGAGGCGTTGGCAGAAGTCGAGGAAGAGTTTCTGACGCTCACGACCCCACGATGCCACCTGGTCGGCCCATTCTGACATGTCCTTGATCTTTCGCATATAGCTGAGGCGCATCAGCAGGACAAAGAGGTCGAAAAACATGGCTTCGTCGCGATTGACCTGTAAGAGCTTCACAGCAGCCGTGTAACTGCCATCGGAGAGACGTGCCACGTGTTGGGCGTCGTCGGCTTGCAGTGCGTTGCGTTGCATCAGTGCTTCGGCCACTTGCTGCGTGGTGAGGGGCTTGAAGTCGATGCGCTGTGTGCGGCTCACGATGGTGGTGAGGAGCTTCTCCGGTGTGTTCGAAACCATCACAAAGGCGGTGCGGCCCATCGGCTCCTCAAGCACTTTCAGCAGCTTGTTGGCCGCAGCGATGTTCATCTGTTCGGGAAGCCACACCACCATGACCTTGTAGCCGCCCTGTGCTGATACGAGATTGAGCTTGCGCACCGTCTCGTCGGCCTCGGCGGCATAAATCATCGATTGTTGGTTTTCGACTCCGATGCGTTCGAGCCAAGCGGTGTGGTCGAAGTAGGGCGTTTCGGCCAGTTGCTCGCGCCATTCGCGGATATAGTTATCGCTTACGGGGTCGCCGCTCTGACCTTTGCGCTTGAAGACCGGGAAGACGAAGTGCAGGTCGGGGTGGGCGGCCTTGGCTGTCATGAGGCAGCCCTTGCAGTGTCCGCATGGCTCTCCGTCCTGTGGGTTTTCGCAGAGCAATGCCGAGGCAAAAGCCACTGCCATGGCCAGTTTTCCGGTGCCCTCGGGTCCGCAGAAGAGTTGGGCGTGCGGAACACGTCCCTCCATCACCTGACGGCGCAGGCGTTGCTTGATATCTTCTTGTGCGATGACAGCGTTGTAGTTCATGTGTGAGCGTTTTTCTGTCGGGCGGTTGTCAATAGATGCGTCGTGCCACCTCGCGTATGCTTTGGGCGGCGGAGGTGGTGTAGAAGTGGATGGAGGGTACGCCGTGTGCCATGAGTTCGCGGCATTGCATTTCGGCCCATTCCACGCCGAGTGCTGCAATGTCGGCGTCGGTGTGGCACTTCATGGCTTCGCGCACCAGGTCGTCGGGCAGGTCGCAATGGAAGATGCGTGGCACGGCTGTGAGTTGCGACAAGCGTGACAGGGGCTTGATGCCGGGGATGATAGGCACGTGGATGCCGATGGCGCGTGCCTGCTCCACGAAGCGGAAATAGGCTGCGTTGTCGTAGAAAAGCTGGGTTACACCATATTCCGCTCCCAACTCCACCTTGCGCTTGAACCATTGCAGGTCGGTCGACAGGTTGGGCGCTTCTTCGTGTTTCTCAGGGTAGCAAGCCACTCCGTAGCTGAAGTTGCCGGGTACGGCAATGGGGCTGCCGTCGACAAATCGCCCTTCGTTGAAGGCGTTGATCTGTTCCTGCAGTTCGGTGGTGTGGGCGTAGCCGTCGGGAGTCGGACGAAAAGCGTTCTCGTCGCGTGCCTTGTCGCCACGCAGCACCAGCAGGTTTTCGATACCGAGGAACTGCAGATCGAGCAGTACGTATTCGGTCTCCTCACGTGTGAAACCGCTGCACAGGATGTGGGGCACGACGGGTATGCCGTACTCGCGCTGAATGGCGGCTGCCACAGCCACGGTGCCGGGGCGGCGGCGCAGACGTGTGCGTTGCAGCAGACCGTCTTCGAGTTCGTGGTAAACGTACTCGGAGCGGTGAGTGGTGATATTGATGTACTTCGGATCGAACTCTCGCAGTGTATCGATGGTGCGCTTCAGGCGGTCGATACCGGTGCCCTTGAGGGGCGGCAACACTTCGAACGAAAAGGCCGTTCCGCTGTTTTGGTTGATTAAATCTGTTATTCTCATGTGGATGCTCAGACGAACGAGGTGCGCTTTTTGCCCTCCATTCCTAAGTTATGCAAAGGTAGTGCAAGGCGAGTGAAGAACAAAGCGAAAACTTTGTTTTCTGCTTTTTATTCCGAGCCGCAGCCTACCTTGGGCGCAGCCAAAGTGTGCAAGGCGAGTGAAGAACAAAGCGAAAACTTTGTTTTCTGCTTTTACATAAACAAGGCTGCATTCAGAAAAGGGTACAAGCCCCCTTTTCGTTCATTTGCACTTGTTTTTATTCCGAGCCGCAGCCTACCTTGGGCGCAGCCAAAGCGTGCAAGGCGAGAGAGGTGCGATGTGAGAAATTCTGCAAGCACTGCAGAATTTTCAGAAAGCACTGCAGAAAATTCTGCAAGGCGTGTAGAAATAATAAAACTGCCGTACGGAAAATGGTACGGCAGTGTGTAAATGGGAAAGTGCTTTGTGTCAGACGGTTGGCAGTTCGCGTGTGGCTTCGGTGAGCCATTGGCGGTCGGCCTCGTCGTCGAGCATCGGTATGAGTGTCTGTCGCACTCGTGCGTGATAGGCGTTGAGCCATTCTCGTTCGTCGTCGGTGAGCCACGAAAGCACGATGGGTTTTGTGTCGATGGGGCAGAGCGTGAGCGGTTCGAACTCGAGGAAGCGGCCGAACGGTGTCTCGATGCTTTTGCGCACCAACAGGGTGTTCTCGATGCGCACGCCAAATTTTCCTTCGACGTAGATACCGGGTTCGTTCGTGATGACCATGCCTTCGGCCAAGGGAACGAGGGTGCAGGCCCGTGGGTTCTTACGGATTTGCATCGGTCCTTCGTGCACGCAGAGATGCGCTCCCACTCCGTGACCGGTGCCGTGTCCGAAGTCGTAGCCCTGTTGCCACATGGCATAACGTGCGGCGAGGTCCAGTTGGAGTCCGGTGGAGCCTTCGGGGAAACGGCATCGTGACAATGCGATGTGCCCTTTCAATACGAGTGTGTAGGCGCGGCGCTCTTCGTCCGTCAGTGTGCCGAGTGCAAGTGTGCGAGTGATGTCGGTGGTGCCTCCGGTGTATTGTCCGCCGGAGTCGAGGAGGAACAAACTCTCGGGGCGCA
This sequence comes from Bacteroidaceae bacterium, assembly GCA_017461605.1. Classification (GTDB taxonomy): domain Bacteria; phylum Bacteroidota; class Bacteroidia; order Bacteroidales; family Bacteroidaceae; genus Alloprevotella. Next base: position 143,096 of record JAFTXN010000003.1, on the reverse strand, counting down.
ACGGGATGTCGGTGTGCGGTTCGGCTTCGTAGTGAACGATGGCACCGTGTGCTCCGTAGGCTGCGATGGTGGCAAAGCTCAGTTGCTCGAAACCGGGACGTTGGGAGCGGAATTGTGTGAGTGCCTTTTCGGCCTTTATCTCAGTCACTTCTTCTGTCTTCATCGCTGCTTCCAGCCATCGCAGGAATTGCACCATGGCCACACCGTCTTGCAGCATGGCTTCGCGCATGCCGGCGATTTCGGCCACACACTTCACGGCCTTCATCAGTTCGACCGGTGATGATTTCAGGAAAACATGCCGAACTCCTTCGGCTCGCATCATGGCGACGGTGGCGCAGTTGGCCGATGGTGGGAGGGCCACCAGTGTGTCGTGACGCGAGAGTTGAGTAATGATGGGTTCCAGGTTTGAATAAGCAGTAACGCTGATGCGCTGTTCGGTGAGATATTGCGAAACTTCAGGGGTGAGTTTCTGCTTGTCGACAAAGAGGATGTCTTCATCAATGCCAATAAGCAGATAAGACAGAAACACAGGGTTGAATTCCACGTCGTTACCGCGCAGATTGAGCAACCATGCAATTTCAGCCAGATCGTTGATCAGAAAGTAGTTGGCCTCTGTCTGTCTTTGCACTTCATCGAAGACGATTTTTATCTTTTCGGCGGCCGACATCTCGGTGTGCTCGGGGCTTTGCAGGCTTAGCAAGCCGGTGGGCAGGTGTGGGCGTTCGGGCCACAGCTCATTGAAGGGATCGTCGTGACACTGCCAGTCCAGATGCTGTGCCTCCTGCTTGATAGCTTCGAGTTCGGCTACGGAAACCTGCTCTCCGATGACAGCCACCGATGCATCCTCGTTCAGATGGTCGGTGAGCCATTCGCCAATGCTCGGAGTGTCCGGAGAACCATCCTTCATCAGTGTGAAAAGAGATGCATCGAGTTGCTCCGCCGCCTGAATGTAGTAGCGCGAATCAGTCCAGAGCAACGCTTCTTCGTGCGTGATGACCAGAGTTCCTGCCGAGCCAGTGAAATTACACAAGTACTCTCGCAGTTTCCAATAATCAGGAATATACTCTCCGTTGTGCGGGTCGGATGTAAAGACAATCAGCGCCTCCAGACCTTGCAGGCTCATCCACATACGTACGGGAAGCAATTTGCTGGTTTTCTCCTTGTTCTCCATTTTTCTGCTGTGTGTGTTTTCGGACAAATGTAGCGTTAAAATTTTCTTAGACCAAATTTTTTGCTCATTTGCCGGTGATAAGATAGGATTTGTGAGCTATTCTGTAATTTTGAAAAAGGTTTTTGCGATTTTCATTCCGCAAAGTAGAGGCTGCGGCTCGGGAATAAGAGTATTCCGTTCGCCTTGCGTGACTTTGGCTTCGCCCAAGATAAGCTGCGGCTCGGGAATAAGAACAAAAAAGACTTTTTGTTTTGTATTCCGCTCGCCTTGCATTACTTTGGCTTCGCCCAAGATAAGCTGCGGCTCGGAATAAAAAGCAGAAAACAAAGTTTTCGCTTTGTTCTTCTCTCGCCTTGCATTATCTTTGCCGTAGGAATGCGGATTGTGGGCAAGCACTTCGTGGCTTTTCGGTCGGCATAGCCCGTAATGCGGATATGATACGCAATCATAAGCACACACTTATAATATATCGCGATATGGAATTCTTAACAGACGAAAAACTTGTGATTGTTGGCGCAGCCGGTATGATCGGCTCCAACATGGTTCAGTCGGCCCTCATGATGGGTCTCACTTCTAACATCTGCCTCTTCGACGTGTTCTCACCCGAAGGCGTAGCAGAAGAGATGCGTCAGAGTGGTTTTGACAACGTGAACATCACTGCTACTACCGATGTGAAGGAAGCATTCACCAATGCTAAGTACATCATCTCTTCAGGTGGCGCTCCCCGCAAGGAGGGTATGACCCGTGAAGACCTGCTCGCAGGCAACTGCAAGATTGCTGAAGAACTCGGCAAGAACATCAAGGCTTACTGCCCCGATGTGAAGCACGTTGTAATCATCTTCAATCCTGCTGACCTTACCGGTCTCGTAACCCTGCTCTACTCCGGCTTGAAGCCCGGCCAGGTTACCACACTCGCAGGCCTCGACACCACACGTCTTCAGAGCGCTCTCGCCAAGAAGTTCGGCGTAATGCAGAGCGAAATCACCGGTTGTGCTACTTATGGTGGCCACGGCGAACAGATGGCAGTGTTTGGTAGCGCTGTGAAGGTGGCCGGCAAGCCCCTCAACGACCTTATCGGTACGGCTGAATTCCCTGCTGAAGAATGGGAACAGATGAAGAAGGACGTAACGCAGGGTGGTGCTGCTATCATCAAGCTTCGCGGTCGCTCTTCATTCCAGAGCCCTTCTTACCTCTCCGTGGAAATGATTCGCTCAGTGATGGGTGGCGCTCCCTTCCGCTTCCCCGCAGGAACCTACGTGAGCAACGAAAAGTACAACCACATCATGATGGCCATGGACACCGTGCTCGACAAGAACGGTTGTTCGTACAAGATGCCCGTGGGTACTGCTGACGAAATTGCAAAGCTTGATGCTTCTTACGAGCACCTCTGCAAGATGCGCGACGAACTCGTTACACTCGGCATCGTTCCCGCTATTTCAGAATGGAACTCCATCAACCCGAATCTCTAATCGGTAGTTAGAACTCGACAAACGCTCCGCCCTGTGTGCACCAACGCTGCAGGGCGGAGTTGTTTTGTATATGTCAGATTTTTTGCCGGCTTTTCTTAATTCTCTGTGTGGTATTCGGCTGTTTTTATCATGGATGAGAAGAACCATTTTCGCCTTCTTTGTTTTTTCAGATAGCTAAAAAGTTTGTCGCACCGCAATTATTTCCTTCGCGTTATGAGAGTTATTCAGAGATAAAGCACTACCTTTGTCATATTCACCCAAAGAATAAAAATCAAAATTCTGTAAGAAGAATATGAATTCGGAGTTATCCCAACAAGTGGTTGTTTCCTTAACTTCATTCCCTGCAGCCATATCTTATGCCACACGGGCCATTCAGTCGGTGCTCGGCGGTTCCGTGCTTCCCGATAAGGTGGTGCTATATTTGACCTTCTCGCAATTTGGTGAACAAGGTCTTCCGCAGGAACTGCAGGCTTTGGCCGATAGTAATCCTCTATTCGAGATACGCGATTACCCCAGGGACATACGTTCGTACAGGAAGCTATATCCTGCCTTGAAGGACTTTCCCGAAGCGGTGATAGTGACCATCGATGACGATGTGGCTTATCACAAGCACATGCTCCGCGACCTGTTGCGTCTGCACAAGGAGTATCCGCGTGCCGTCTTGGCGCACAGAGCCAAACTCATTAAGCCGGACAAGCCTTATAGCAAGTGGAGAAAATATCGTTGGTATCATTTCGTGGGGAAACGCATTCACACATCTTACAGAAACATTCAGACAGGTGTCGGCGGTGTGCTCTATCCCCCTCACTCGCTGTGCCGGGAAATGATCGACGAGGAGCAGTTCACGAAGCTTGCCCCCACCACCGACGATATCTGGTTTTGGGCTGCGGCCGTAGCCAATGAAGTGCCGGTGATACCGGTTCCTTTCGGCCACAACAAGCCGAAAGGGTTGGGGAAGCCGCGCGCACTGTCGCTCAAAACAATCAATTTCAAGTCGGGAGCCGACCGAAATGATTTGGCATTCAAGGCAATTCTTGACAAATACCCTATAGTAAAACAAAGAATCGATAATGAACAATAGCACTGAGAATGCGAAAATCATAGTTTCGCTGACCTCTTTTCCGGAAGCCATCCCCTATGCTGTGCAAGCCATCAAGTCTGTCTTGAGAGGTACGTTGCTTCCTGATAAAGTGGTGCTGTATTTGGATACATGGAAATTTCCGGAAGGCATACTCCCTCCCGAACTTGAAAGTCTCGTGGCTGAAAATCCCATTGTTGAGGTAAGGTTTGACCCGAGGGACATACGTTCGTATAAGAAGTTGATACCGGCACTTAGCGACTTTCCCGAAGATGTTATAGTCACAATCGATGATGACATAGACTATCACCCGGACATGTTGAAGCGATTGGTGCAAATGCACAAGCACCGGCCGAAAGCCATCATTGCTCACCGTGCCCGGAAAGTGAAATTGGGGCTTCCCTACAGCAAGTGGCGGAAATATAAGTTCCATGACTTTCTCTTCAAGAAGTACCACCTGAGTTTTCACGCATTGCAAACCGGGGTTGGGGGAGTGCTATATCCACCCCATGTCTTGGAGGAAACAATGTTGGATCCCACGCTCTTCATGCAAATGGCACCCACCAATGACGATGTGTGGTTCTGGGCAGCTGCAGTGATGAAGGGCACTTATGTGATGCCCGTTCCGGGATGGCATGCCAAGACCATCGAAATCGGGAAACCCAGGGAAATTGCTCTGAAAACACAGAATCTGAAGCCGGGAGACGACAGAAATCGCAAGGCCCTCGAGGCAATTCTTGAACACTACCCTGAAATCAAACAAAGACTCGAGGATGAAGGTTGACAAATACGATATAGATATTGTTTATCTCTGGGTGGATGGCAACGACCCGGCATGGCAAGCAAAGCGCAATGCTCTTATCGGTGCGGCTGAGGAGAGTTCGTCCGTCAACTGCAAGGGCAGATATGCCAACAACGACGAGTTGAAATTCAGTTTGCGCTCGATTGAACAACATGCCCCGTGGATACGAAATGTCTACATCGTTACCGACAATCAAAGACCCGAATGGTTGGACACGAACAATCCGCGAGTGAAGATCGTGGACCACACCGAAATAATGCCTGCCGAGAGTTTGCCTTGTTTCAATTCCGACCTGATTGAGCACTACTTGTATCAAATTTCCGGTCTTGCCGAGCATTTCATCTATGCAAACGATGATACAATGCTCAACTGCGATGTGCAACCGTGCGATTTCTTTACGGAAGAAGGCTTCCCTATCATCCGATTTTCGCGAAAGCCTTTCCGAAAATTGCGTTGGTTTTGGCGTGAAAAGATACGCCGCAATCCCCTGAAGAATTATAGCAAGAAAGTAGAGCGGGCGTCGCAGTTGGTTTTTGAGAAGTGCGGAGTCTACTTCACAGGTATGCCCCATCACAACATTGACTCCTATCTTCGTAGCGATTGCCGGCATGTGGCGGAGGAAACGTTGCGCGAAGAGTTTTTGGCCAACATCACGCACAAGGTGCGAAACAATGATGATGTGCAACGTGTCGCGTTTTCATATATCGCCCTTGCAGAGGGACGCGGCAAGTTGCACTATGTGACACAAAAGGAGTCGATGATTGTCAGAATTCACAAGCCAAAGGATTATGTGAAGTTCAGGAAGAATTCTCCAACGTTCTTTTGCATGAATGATTCGGAGTATGCCAGCGATTGCGACCGGCAGAGGGCTGTGGCTTTCTTGGAAGAACGTTTTCCCGATAAGTCTCGATTTGAGCGATAACGCTTTCGCAAAAAGTTGTAAGGAGGGTAAGCACTCACAGAAAGTTTATTCTCATGTTTTTACTGCCCTACTGCCATTTTTTACGACAAATTTTTAATTCTCAAAGCCTTGCACAATGGCAGTAACGATGGCAGTAGCCGTTTCTTACTGCCATTCTCTTTTGTCCCCTCTGCGATACTGATGGGGGTGAAATGCCATTGGAATAAAGCAGATGCCGAACGAACATACAGCAAAAAGACACTGCGTTCTCTTCATGCAATGAGGAGAACGCAGTGTTGTGATTTCGAGGATGCGGTGTGCTTGTAGGTCTTCTCGGAATGGGGCGGAGATGTTATGAATGCGTGATACTATGCTTTACCTGCCGTCTCGTTCTCTTGGCACACCATTGGGATATTTTCTTCGATGTCGTTAAGGTCGTAGCTCTCAAAGTAATTCATATCGCGCAAGGTCGTGGTGCGTGCTCGGCCGCGTGCCCGTTTGGACAGAAACTCCTCGTACGATTTCACGGCATAATGGTTGATGCGAATAACGTCCTGTTGAGGCTTTCGGTCGCGAAAACCTTTTTTCAGGAGGCTGCCATGCGAATCGACGGCGCTGCCCGATATACGTGCGGCCTCGTGGCATCCGGTCATGGTGCACACTCGGCGCGGATCGACAATGCTTTTCACGTGAGTGTTGAGCCTGTGCTCAGGGAGCGAGTGGTGTTGAAATCTCTCCATAACGCATCCCGGAGCTTTGGTCTTTGCGCCGCCGCTGCCATACACCAACCAGTTGATTTCGACCACCGAGTATTTCTCCATGCGTCGCAGGAAGTCGGGGATGCTTCGGTCCTTGATGGGCAGGATGAATTCGTCCAAATCGATTACGGCCAGCCACCGAGTTTCCAAACGGTGCTGTTCGAAACAATCATCGTAGGCCGCCAGTTGCTTCTTGCTTCCCGGAAAAAAAGTGTAGTCCACGATGCCTTTTTCCACATAGGGTACAAGCACTTCCTTCGTGCAGTCTGTGCTTTCGTTGTCGTAGATGTAGAATTTCTCCACCCCCTGTTTCCGGTGCCATTCAATCCACTCTTCGAAATACGGGCCCTCGTTTTTGGCGATGGCACACACTGCCAGGTAATGTTGTGGCCGGGTGGTGTCGTGTGCCATGCGGTATTTCAGTTTCAGCGCGCGCCAAAGCCCGTAGCGCAGGATGCCACGCCACCTGTTGCGCGTCATTTTGTGAGGGATGACTCCCGCGATGATTTCGGCGAGTGCTTTGTTCATAATTCAAAACTTGATTTGTCGGGCAGAATAGTCTCGAAAGCATCTTTTATGTCCCGCATCACTTGTTCGTAGTTGCGAATATGGATATTGTCGTTCAGGCAAATCAGGGTGTACGATTGTTCGCGAATAGCCTTGATTGCTTGCTTGGATTTTATCATGAGCGGGAACATCTTGGTGTCGCTATACGTGTTGTATGGCTCGAAGTTTCCACGACAGATCTGCCAAGTGCGGAACAGTTCGGGGGTGTAATCGTTCAAGGCCCTGAACTTGTTGACCGATGTCTCGGTGAGTTCGTGTTCGGCCACGGCCCACACTTCTTCGAAAGTGCGCTTCAGGTAGGGCTGTGCATTGTGAGGAGTGCGCAGCGTGATGAACTTTCCGTATGGCTTAAGCAGGTAGTTCAATCGTGCTCGCGAGCCGTAACTCTTGTGAAACCATTTGTCGTGGTCGCGCATCATCACTTCTTTCTTGTCGAAGTGCCGGTTGATGATCCGCAAGTTGTTCTTTATTCTTACATACCACTGCGACCACGATGGGTTGTACTGGAAGGTGGCGATGTCGCAGGGCAGGCCGTTCTTGAAAAAGCGCTCGGTGCTGATGTGGTTGATGATGTAGAAATCGTCGTTGAAGTAGACGAAATGGTCGGCCAAGTCGGGAATTTTGTGCAAGTAGCGCTCGATGACCACCGAGTTGTAGGTGGGAAGGAAGCGGGCCGGAATGTAATCGCTGTGACTGACCAAGTTGATTTTAGGATTGCTTTCGTCAAGCCAATCGGGCTTTTGGCCGCTCGTGACAAAATGAATCTTGCGCACCCATGGGGCAAATTTGTCCACGCCTCTGAACCAATACTTCAAGAAGCCGTAGTCGCGAAAACGGGCTTTGGAAACTCCGTTTTTCGTATTGTCCTTTTTGCCGGAATACTTCGCGAAGTCTTCTTGCCATTTCGGATCGTCCATATCGACCCATGTGATTACAAAATCAATATCCATATTCAGCGTTTTTTGTGAATATTCGAGATGTATCTGTTTACGCTTCCGGTTTCACGGCATGCTTGAAGCGTTTGTGCGTCCACAGGTAGAGTTCCGGACAGGCTTCAATCATCTGTTCCAGCATTTGGTAGTAGAGTGCGGTCAGTTGGAAGTCGGGCAGCGACGTGGGATCTTCGTGCAGCTGCACGAACTCTGCTTCATAGTATCCTCGCTTCACACGTCTCAAGTTCAGGAACCAGGCTTCCAGTCCGTAGTGCTTGATGATTTTTTCAGTGCCTGTCAGCACCGGTACGCTGTGGTGCAGGAACGGAACGAAGTGGCGCACTTCTCTCTTCTTTGGCGATTGGTCGGCGATAAATCCGACGATGGAAACTCTGTGAGCCGATACCATGTCGGTGATATACCGTGCCGTTTTTCGCATCTCCACACTGATGGCTCCCATGCGGCCGCGATTGCGCAATATCAGTCGGTCCATATTTTCGTTGCGCAATTGGTGATATATCTGGACGGCATCCACGTTGTTTTCCAAGTGGAGTGGGAGGGAGGAGACCCATTCCCAGTTGCCATAGTGCCCCATGTAGAGCGCAATGGACTGTCCTCCGTGCAGCACGGCGCTGACGGCATCGAGATTGACAAACTTCATGCGTTTTCTCATCTCCTTCGGGGAGATGGTGGCCATCTTGATGCTTTCGAGCACTTGGTCTGTAAAGTAGTGATAGAAGCCTTTCTCGATTCGTATTATCTCTTGCTCGCTTTTCTCCGGGAAGGATTCCGTCAGGTTCCTACGCACAACGGGTCGTCTGTAACGGACGACGTAATAGATGACGTAAAACAATCCGTCCGACAGAACGTAGAGCACGCTGAAAGGAATGCTCGACAGAAGTTTCAGGAGGAATGAGAGCAGATGGTAGGTCATAGTGCTTCAATTGCATTTCGCATGCGCTGCAGTGTCTCTTCCTTGCCGAGGAAAGCAGCCAGCTCGTACATGTCGGGGCCCTTGCCGGTACCCACCAGGCAAACGCGCCAAGGGTTCCACGGGCGCTTGTCGCCGGCCTCTGCCCATGCGTCGACCACGGCTTTCTGGCTTTCTACGGAGAAGTCGTCCAAGCCTTCGAGCAGTGTCACGAGTTCCTGCATTTCGGCAGCCGCACCATCTTTCCAGTTCTTGCGGGTGAACTTGTCCTCCATGCTGTATTCGGGGCGGATGAAGAAGAAGTCGCAGAGCGGCCAAAGCTCGTGGATGAAGTTGATCTTCTTCATCTTCATCATGCCTACCACGGCGGCTACGCGCTCGGGCGTTTCGTTAATGCCGTTTTCGCTGAGGATTTTCGAGAACTCGGGGGCGAGCTTTTCGTTATCGGTGGCAAGGATGTATTCGCGGTTGAACCATTGTCCCTTGACGTAGTCGAAGCGTGCGCCGGCCTTGCTGCACTTGGACAGATCGAACTGGGCAATCAGTTCGTCCATCGACAGAATTTCCTGGTCGGTGCCGGGGTTCCATCCCAACAGGGCGAGGAAATTGATCACGGCTTCGGGCAGGTATCCGCTCTCGCGATAACCGGAGCTCACGTCGCCCGTCTTGGGGTCGTGCCACTCCAGCGGGAACACGGGGAAGCCCAGGCGATCGCCGTCGCGCTTTGAGAGTTTGCCTTTGCCGTCGGGCTTGAGCAGCAGGGGCAGGTGGGCAAAGCGGGGCATGGTGTTTTCCCAGCCGAAGGCGCGATAGAGCAACACGTGCAAGGGGGCTGAGGGCAGCCACTCCTCACCGCGGATGACGTGTGATATTTCCATCAAATGGTCGTCCACGATGTTGGCAAGGTGGTATGTGGGCAGGCCGTCTGCACTCTTGTAGAGCACTTTGTCGTCTAGGATGGAGGAGTTGATCTTCACGTCGCCGCGAATGATGTCGTCGACGTGCACATCCTGTCCCGGCTCGATGAGGAAGCGCACCACATACTGCGTGCCACCGTCGATGAGTGCCTGCACTTCTTCCTGCGACAGGGTGAGCGAGTTGCGCATCAGGTGGCGTGTCTTGGCGTCGTATTGGAAATTGGGGATTTCTTCACGCTTCTTGTCCAGTTCTTCGGGCGTATCGAAAGCGATGTAGGCTTTTCCCTCCGTCAGGAGTTGGTCCACATACTTGCGATAGATGTCGCGGCGCTCGCTCTGGCGATAGGGGCCATGCTCGCCGCCGAAACTCACACCCTCGTCGAAGTGGATGCCGAGCCAGCGGAACGATTCGAGGATATACTCTTCGGCACCTGGCACAAAGCGGTTGGAGTCGGTGTCTTCGATGCGGAACACCAATTCGCCACCATGCTGACGAGCAAAGAGGTAATTGTAGAGGGCGGTGCGCACACCGCCGATATGCAGCGCTCCCGTGGGACTGGGGGCAAAGCGTACGCGGACTTTTCTTTCGGCCATTGTTTCTGTTTTTAAGTTTATTTATTGCAAAAATACAGAAATAAAAGAAATCCGCCTTTGCGAGCCATGAAAATCTGCAAGGCGTTTAGAAATTTCTGCAGTGCTTGCAGAAATTTCTAAACGCCTTGCGCATTTTTGCCTTGTGCCCGGGTGTGAGCAACGGCGGGATGGGCGTGCCGATGGTTAGCGTCTTTGCATTTGTGGAGTGATGTCGCAGGCCTGTCCGTTGTCAATCCGATAAAGCCGTTGGTTGGTGGTGGGAGATGAGAGGGGGCCGAGGGCTTCCACCCAGGCTCCGAGTTTCACATAATCGAAAGCAGAGAGTTCTTCCTCCGATGGCATGCGTTCTCGTCCCGAGTACCAGCCGGTGCGAAGCTCGGGATAAATCTTGCGCACCGTTCTCAGCAATCGCACAATGCCTTCGGGGTCTCCGTCTCCGCCCATCAATGCCACGCAAGTGATGCTGCCGACATAGGCTTCCAACAGAGAATTCAGCCGCTCCTCGGTCAGTGCTTCGCCAATGTCGTTGCGCAATTTCGGACTATGGCAACCGGGGCATCGGTTGGGACAGCCCGACAGATTGATGGCCAACGTGACTTCATCGGGAAACTCCTGAAAAACGATGTCGTGATTGACGTATTTCAGCATGTGATTTCGGTTTTTTCGGCATGGGCATAGTGTCGGCGTTCGGCTTCACGCTGGCGGTCGAGCGAGAAGTTGGAAACTCGTTTGAGGTATCCGATGACGCGTGTGAGGTAATCCAGATTTTTGCTCCGGCACTTGGGGCATTCATCATGCAGGAAGCGTTTGTCGATGTGCCCGCAATCTTTACACAGGGTGTTCGGAATGTTGAACGTGAAGTAGTTGCATCCTTCACGGGCGGCGATGCGGAGCAACTGCCTGTATTGTGCAAAACTGAGATGCTCGTCCAAATTCATGTGGAGAGCCGAGCCGCCGGTGAGATGCTTGATGTAGCGGCGGCCGTGCAGGCGGAACTTCTCGATGATGTCCGTGTCGGAATTTTCTACGATGTAGAAATAGGAATTATAGCAGTCGCGCGGTACGAAATATCCGGCTTCACGGTCCCAACGGGCGTGTTTCACACCGACGTTCTCCGCAGGAATCATCTCACAGTTGAAGAGCACGTTTTTTGAGCGATACTTCAGATTATACTTCTCTACCAATGAGAGGATGCTTCCCACGAAGTCGCAATACTCCGTATTGTCCGAAATGGTTATGCCGAGGCTTTCGGCTGCTTCGACCATGCCGTTCACGCCGATGGTGAGGTATTGCCGGGCGATGTTGATATAGCCGGCATCGAACAGGGGCAGCATGCCTTTTTCTTTGAGGTGCTTCAGGTTTTCGTCATAAGCCAGTTGTACTTTGTGAGCAAGGTCAACGATTTCTTCCAGAAACTCCGTATAAGGTCGCCCTTCGCGTGTGGCTTGTTGCACACATCGGTTCAGGTTGATGGTAAGCACGCTTTTCGAACCTGTGCTTACGCCACCGGCTCCCAGCGTATAGGAGAAGCCGTTGTCCTGAATCTCGTTGCGAAGTCGGCAGCACGAGGCCAGCGAATCGGCGTTGTCGCTCATATAAGTGAAAAAGGAGTGTCCGTCAGCATACATCGCAGCCGTGAGGTCGCCATACTCTGTGTCGAGCACATCGCCATCTTTCGTGAGCAGAGCCATTGTCTCAACCGGAAATGTGAGAACGGTTTTGGTGCGTTCGGCGTTGAACCACCGCATGAACCGGCGTTGCAACCAGTCGAGTGCAGGCCAGGAGGGGCGGCTTCCGTCGGGGAAGCAGAAGTTGCCGAAAATGCTTTCGAAATAATACTTGTCATAATAGGAGATGTTCCAGAAGACGCTTTGAAAATTGCGTGCGCCTGTGGGCTGATTGATGCTATAGACAATTTGTTCGAAGCAGTCGGTGATGACTTTGTCGATAGTGCGTTGGCGCAACGACAGGTCGGCTTTCTCGTCGGCTCGCAGGTAGTAGTCGTCGCCATACTCGCGCTGCAGAAAATAGCTCATGTACATCAGAAACTCGGGAGTGGCACAGGCTCCGCTCAGCATGCTGCTCACGATGAACACCATATTGACGAAACCTCCGCAGAAGCTTTTCAGATTTCCCGGTGCCGTACTGTTGCCACCGATACTCTTGGTGCCGGCGAGCAGCCATGGGTACATGGTGATGCTGGCGCAGTAGTTGGCGAGGCTGGTCTCGTCGTTTTTGTAAATGTAGTGGTTCTTGAGAAGATAGATGTAGCGGTCGGCCAGCTCCTTGCCGTACATGTCTTTCAGACGGTTGCAGATGAGGCGACGATTCAGGCGTATGAAACTTTGCTTGGGCAGCTCGCCGATAAGCGTGGCTATGTTTTTGTTTTCCACGTTGGCATTGGCATCGAATTTCGACCCTGTGGCCGGATTGATGGAGTTGCAGTAGTTGATGAGGAAGTCGAGTTTTTCGGCTGTTTCCCGGTCTTCGAAATGTCGCTGCCGATAGAGCATAAACGCTTTGGCTGCCTTGAAGTGTCGTTCGGCCATCAGGGCAATTTCCACTTGGTTCTGGATGTCTTCCACACTCATTCCATTGCAGAAGCGCAGATGTTTCACGATGTCGGTCAGGCCGGTGGCATCGATGGGAGTGCCGACGGAGGCAAACGCCTTGAGAATGGCACTTTTGATTTTCTCCAGTGAGAAACTTTCGGTGGTGCCGTCGCGTTTGGTAATAATGAATTGATCGTAACTCATGGTGTTATGATTGATGTTAAGAGGTTGATAACGACCATTGTCCCGGCCCGCCACAAGAGCGAGCTGTGTGTTTGTGATGATGGGAAAGGCAAATGCCGGCGGCATTGCCCGACGTATGTATGTCAAGGAGATGCACCACAGCTCTAACTCCCGAAAGCTGTATGTGTGCAGGCGGTGGAAACGGCAGGTCTTCTGACTCGTCTTGCAGGTAAACACCTTCCCGCATCACTCGGATGCAGTGGCTTTCATTAGGTTTACCGGCCGAAAAGACTCACAGCAGCGGGGACTGTCGCCGAGTTGCACGGCGTTCCCTCTTAGCCCGACGCAAAATGTCGGGAACCGTCACCGGAGGCCAAAACATGGTTTGGTGCGACAAAGGTAAGCACTTGCGATGCTCCGACCAAGCATCGGCGGCGAAAATGTTGTGGGATTTTTTCGTCTTTCTTCCTATCACCGAAATCAATATGCGTTAGCTCAAAAATCTGCAAGCACTGCAAAAAAATCTGCAAGCACTGCAGAATTTTCTAAACGCCTTGCAGATTTTCGCCGAAAGCCGTGCGGATTTTGAGGGCTTCAGAAGAAAATTGCTAACTTCGCCACGAAACTTTGCAGATACTGAAAGTATGAAGAAAATTCTCAGCTTCCGAAATCGGGTTTACTTCCGTCTGTCGGCAGGCCTCTTTGTGGTAGCGGCTCTCTCCGCTTTGGCCATCATCTATGTGCTGCCGAGAGAGAACCAGCGTGGATACGAATACGAAATCAACAGACCGTGGAAATATGCCACATTGATAGCCGAATACGACTTCCCGGTTTATCGCACGCCGGAGGAGGTGAAAGCCGAGCAGGACAGCGCCCTGCATACGTTCCGTCCCTTCTTCAATACAGCCGAGGCGGTGTCCGAGAAGAACATCAAGCAGCTGCGCGACGACCAGCGTGCCGGCCGCATTGTCGGGGTGCCCGACAGGGTGATTGCATACTTGGAGGAGAAGCTTGCCGAGGTCTATCAGGCCGGTGTGCTCAGCCCGTCGGATTATTCTTCGCTCACCTCGACGGGGGTGCCGGGCATTCGAGTGGTGGAGGGACGCGAGGCGGCTCCGCGCAACATGGAGCAGCTGTATTCCACACGCTCGGCCTACGAACACATCATGCAGGCCGACACCTTGCGCTATCCGCGTGAGTTGTTGATGAAGTGCAACCTGAACAACTATCTTGCCCCCAACCTGCTGACAGATACGGCCAAGACCAATGCGGCTCGCAACGACCTTCTGGCACAAGCCACCGAGGCATGTGGCATGGTGCAGGGCGGACAACGCATCATCGACCGAGGCGAAATAGTGAGCGAGGCACAATATAAGATACTGGAGTCGCTGGCACTCGAGAGCGAACGCCGTGGCGACACGAAGCAGGTGGAATGGTCCATCTTGGGCGGACAGGTGATCTATGTGGTGCTGGCACTCGTGCTCTTCCTGATCTATCTCAACCTGTTCCGTAACGACTACATCCACTCCGCACGCAGCACGCTGCTCCTCTTTACGCTGATGACACTCTTTGCGGTGATACCCTCGCTCATGGTGTCCTATGGTTTCTTCAGTGTTTACCTGGTGCCCTTTGCCATGGTGGCCATCTTTGTGCGTGTGTTCCTCGATTCGCGCACGGCCTTTGTGGCCCACATGGTCACGGTGTTGCTGGCCTCGCTCCCCCTGAACACGTCGTATCAGTTTCTGGGCGTGCAGATGGTGGGCGGCATGATTGCCATCTACGGCTTGCGCGAACTCACCGAGCGCTCTCAGCTGTTGCGTGTGGCACTGATGGTAACGCTGGGCATGATGCTCTTCGGCGTAGGCTTCGACCTGGCGCAGGGCACTCCCATCGACATGCTCGACAGTTCGTGGTACATCTACGTGGTCATCAACGGCGTCTTGCTGCTCTTTACCTATCCGCTCATGTACTTGGTGGAGAAAGTTTTCGGCTTCACGTCCAGCGTCTCGCTTGTGGAGCTGACAAACATAAACAACCCGATACTTCGTCACATGTCGAAGTACGCGCAAGGTACCTTCGTGCACTCGATGCAGGTGGCCAACCTGGCAGCCGAGGTGGCACATCAGATTGGGGCGAAGACACAGCTCGTTCGTACCGGAGCACTTTATCACGACATCGGAAAGCTGGCCGAACCCTACAACTTCACCGAGAACCAAAGTGGACAGAACTCGCACAAGGACAGAACGGAGGAGGAGAGTGCGCAAATCATTCTCAATCACGTGAAAGAGGGTCTGCGCATGGCCGACAAGTATCACCTGCCTTCTGTCATCAAGGATTTCATCCGCACACACCATGGCCGAAGCCGTGTGAAGTACTTCTACATTCAGTGGATCAACAAGCATCCGGGCGAGTCCGTTCCCGAAGAATTGTTCACCTATCCGGGACCCAACCCGACCACACGCGAGCAAGCCGTGCTCATGATGTGCGATGCGGTTGAGGCGGCTGCACGCAGCCTCAAGGAGTATACGGAAGAGAGCATACAGGAGCTGGTCAACCGCATTGTGGATACGCAAGTGAGCGAGGGATATTTCCGCGAGTGCCCCCTGACTTTCCGCGACATCTCCGTAGCCAAGCGCGTACTGGGTGAGAGTCTGAAAACGATGTACCACACCCGAATTGCCTACCCCGAAATCGGAGGTGAGAAAAAGGCGGAGGCAGAGCCTGAGAAGCGTCCCGGATTCTTCCATACCGGGCTCCATCACACCTGGAAGCGACATTGAGCAGCGAGCCGTTGAGGCAAATTCTGCAACAATGGGCATAAAAAGACGGGCGGCGGATTTCATGATTCGAAATCCGCCGCCCGTCTTCTTTTGTATGTTCTCGCATCACAGGAACTCGGCACGCCACAGCAGGCCCGAGCACACACCGTGCGGCTCCACGCAGTTGATGTAAGGACGCTCGTGCAGCTGGCCATCAAAGCCCTGCGGGTCGCAAAGTCCGTACCAAGGTTCGGTGCAGACAAAGGGCGAGTGCAATCCCTGAGGCTGCCAGAACAACCACACGGGAGCATCGCTCTCCACGCGCACCATGGGACGGCGTTCGGCATCGAGCAGTTCGACGGCATCCACTTGCAGTTCGTCAAAAATCAGCGCTTCGTTGGCAAAAGTCTCCACGCGGACGGGCACCAAGCCGTCGGCCTCCATCGGCACGGCAAAGCGTTCGGGGCCGGTGCAACCCTGAGTGCCGGCACGCACCACGGTGGGCACTTCGCCATCGGCCGTATGCAGACGCATGTAGCCGCTCACGGCACGATCCTTGCTGAAGTGGGGGAAACTGAAGGCCGGGTGGCCGCCAATTTGGAAATAGGCTTCGTCGTCGCCCAAGTTGCGCACGGCGAAGTCGGTGTTCAGTGTCCAATCGTCAAGGCTGTAGGTGATGAGCACTTCGCAGCGGAAGGGGAAAACCGCCAGGTCGTCCTCAGTGGTGAGGAAGCGGAAAGTGGCACAAATGCCGGCATCATCGGCAGCGGGAAGTGCTTCCCAAAGACGTCCCTTGGCAAAGCCGTGTTTGGGCATGGCATACTCCTTTCCCCGGTGGCGGAAAGTGCCATTCCACAAGCCGCCTACAGCTGGAAAGAGGATGGGCGAGCGACCGCCCCAATAGTTGGCATCGCCTTGCCACAAGTATTCGTGTCCCGTGTCTGCACGGCGGATGCTTTGCACCTCGGCACCCTGTTCGCTGATGTCGACGATGAGATTTTGGTTTTGGATGGTTATCATAAGGCAGTGTGATTTGATTTTTCTACGGCTAAAGTAGCAATTTATTCTTACCTGTGTGCATTTTTGCCTGTGTCAAAGCAAAGTTGCATACAAAATCGGCAAAATCCTGCATTTTTTCACGATAAATTTTGGCGGCTTCAAAATAAGCCTTACCTTTGCACTCGCAATTCGGGATGTAGCTCAGTCCGGTTAGAGTACGCGTCTGGGGGGCGTGTGGTCGCTGGTTCGAATCCAGTCATCCCGACTTGAAAGATAGGTGTCAAGTTCGCAAGAGCTTGACACCTTTTCTTTTTACACCTGCATGCAATGGCGATGGTGCCGGATGCGATGCAGGATGAAGCGCAAGGCGTTCAGAGGGCGCTACCATGTCGGTAGAGCATTCTGAACGCCTTGCGCTTTTTTTTAAGAAACGGTGTGGGATAAAGCGGGCACAGTAGAAATTTAGCACCTTGCCTCACTCTCAACTGCAGGGGCGGCGGAGGCCGTCGGGCTTAGAGTTGTTGCATGTCGTTGAGGCGCTTGTAATATCCGTTCAAGGCAATGAGGGATTCGTGTGTGCCGCGTTCGACGATGCGACCTTCGTGCAGCACGCAGATTTCGTCGGCGTTGCGGATGGTGGAGAGCCTGTGGGCAATGGCGATGGTGGTGCGCGTCTTCATGAGATGCTCCAAGGCTTCTTGCACCAGTCGTTCGCTTTCGGTGTCGAGCGCGGAGGTAGCTTCGTCCAGGATGAGGATGTCCGGGTTCTTGAGGATGGCGCGTGCGATGGATATGCGCTGTCGTTGACCTCCCGAGAGGCGGCATCCGCGGTCGCCCACCATTGTGTTGTACCCGTTCTCGCTCTCCATGATAAAGTCGTGCGCGTTGGCCACCTTGGCAGCGGCAATCACCTCGTCCATGGTGGCATTTTCCACCCCGAAGGCGATGTTGTTGAAGAAGGTGTCGTTGAACAGGATGGCCTCCTGATTGACATTGCCGATGAGTGCGCGAAGGTCGGAGAGGCGGATGGACTTCACGTCGGTGCCGTCCACCAGGATTTGTCCGCCTGTGGTGTCGTGGAAACGCGGCAACAGATCCACCAGTGTGCTCTTGCCCGAACCGCTCTGCCCCACCAGGGCGATGGTTTGCCCTCGGCGCACGGTGAGACTCACGCCCGAAAGCACGGGAGTCTGTCCGTTGTAACTGAAAGTGATGTCGCGAAATTCGATACTGTCCTTGAGATGTTCCACACGCACTGCATCTTTCTGCTCACGGATGGGATTTTCAGCACGGAGGATTTTGTTGATACGCTCCATGGATGCCATGCCCTTGGGAATGTTGTACGAGGCTTTCGAAAGGTCCTTGAGCGGCTGTATGATGCTGTAGAGAATCACCATGTAGAAGATGAAAGTAGGCGCATCGATGGGCGAATTGTCGGAGAAGATGAGCGTGCCTCCGTACCACAGCACAAGGACTATGAGGCAGGTGCCGAGAAATTCGCTCACAGGATGTGCAGAAGCTTGGCGCACGGCCACACGTCCGGCGGCTTGGCGGAAATCGTTGACACCGGCATCGAAGCGCTGGCACATCTTGTTCTCGGCTCGGAAGGCCTTGATGATGCGCATTCCGCCAAGCGTTTCTTCAAGTTGTGACATGGTTTCGCTCCACTTGTTTTGGGCGTCGAGCGATTTGCGCTTGAGTTTGCGGCCGATGCGTCCCATGGCCCAACCCATGAGCGGCAACACCACGATGGTGAACAGGGTGAGCTGCCAGCTGGTGTAGATGAGGACTCCGAAATAACAGATGAGCAAAATAGGGTTCTTGATGAGCATTTCCAGCGATCCGGTGATGGAGGTTTCCACCTCGTTGACGTCGCCGCTCATTCGCGCGATGATGTCGCCCTTGCGCTCGTCGGAAAAGAAGGAGAGGGGCAGCGAAACGATTTTACGGTAGACGTGCGAACGGATGTCGCGCACAATGCCGGTGCGCATGGGCACCATGATGGCCACCGAGGCAAAGTAACAACTCGTCTTCAGGAGGGTGGCCGTGATGAGGAACAGGCCGATGAAGAGCAGTGCGGTCGAGGCTCCGTAGGTGGCTATCAGCTCGGTGGTGTACCAATAGAGGTTGTTCACCAGGATGTCCTTTGTATCGACGCCTGCGGTGTTCCAATCCATGAATTGGTATTGAGTGGTGTCGATGCCGAAGAGCATTTGCAGCATCGGGATGAGCGAAACGAAAGAGAAGACGTTGAGAACTGCCGAAAGCAGGTTGAAAACGAGCGAACCTGCCAGGTAGCTCTTGTAAGGCGCGGCAAACTGCCGGAGCATTTTGATGAATTCTTTCATGACCGGATAGGGGTATGAGGAGTGAGTGTGTGCCGCTCTTCAGGGCGGTGCGGACTTTTGTCGGGGCGAAGTTATACTTTTTTAAGCATTACCGCAATGTTAAGAAGCTGTTTTGACTCTATGTGGTGGCTTTCGGCATATTTCCGCCGGCTTGATAGGAAGAGTGGCAAGGCCTGCCACTTTTCTGGCACGCCTTGCCACTTTTCTGGCACGCCTTGTCACTTTTCTGGCACGCCTTGTCACTTTTTGCAGAATGGGTGGAAAAACGGAAGGCACGGGAGCAAAATCATCGGGAGCGGGGGAGGAGATTTTAGTGGTGCTTGGGATTTTGCACAAATGCCACAATCAACTTCACGGCTTCGTCGGACAAGGGCAGATGGCGCATGTAGCTTTGCGGTGTGGCCATGGTATCGGTGTGGCGCAGCAGGTGGTCGCAGTGTGGAAGCACGATGCAAGTGGTGTGAGGCCGCTCTTTGAGCAGTGCCTGCCACAGGGCGAAATCGTCGGTGGTGATTTGATAGTCGCAACCGCCCTGCAGGAGCAGGAATGGGGTATCGGTGGCTGCTGTCTCGGCTGCGAAATCGTAGGCCTCGGCAGCAGTGAGATAGTCGTCGGGAAGGGTGGAAATCATCTTTGCATAGGCAGCTTCGACCTCGGACGCTGTGCCACCTTGCAAGCCGACAATATATTGCAACTGGCTGCGCAGCGTTTCCTTGAAACTGCGGATGGGACCGCCCGACAGACTCAGCATGCCGGCCAGAGGCACTTCGCATCGTCGGGCAATGCGTGGAGCGAGCAGGCCGCCCAGACTGTGACCGGCCACAAAGACGCGCCGGGCATTGACACCGGGGAGCGAAGCGGCCAGACGCACTGCAGCGACAGCGTCGTCCACGGCCTCGGTGTCATAATTCAGTACACCGCCGCTTACCTCCGATGTGCGTTGGCGGTAGACGTAGGTGCGCTTGTCATAACGGAGCGTGGCGATGCCGGCTTGGGCCAGGCGATGTGCCAAGTCGCGAAACATCTTGTTGGGACCGATTGTTTCATCGCGGTCGTTGGGACCGCTGCCGTGCACCAGTACCACGCAAGCCACCGGACTTGCGCCCTGCGGGCGGCAATAGGTGGCCGGCAAGCGGATGTCGCCATTCTGCACGACGGTGTCCGTTTCCGTAAATGTGCTGTCCGCTCCGGCCGGTAGCGGCTCGGATTTCTCATTTTTCGCCTCGACAGGCACGAAGAAGAGGCCGGCAATCCGCTTTCCGGCATCGAAGACCAGGCGCATCCCGACGGTTTCCTTAGAAAAGTGTAATCGGCCTGAAACCACATCGTAGCCCTCCTGCTGCGTGACCTCCCAAGGGCCGCGTTCCACGAACTTGCCCATCTGCGTGGTGAGTTGCATGAAGAGCAGGGAGCATTGCAGTGGCGAAATTTGTCGCTGCATCTGCGGTGTCATCATGGCATGCAGGCTGTCGCCGCGAGCGGCTTTGAGGTATCCGAAAGCGCGCTCGGCTTCGGCCACCGGCCGGGCGGAGGTTGCGGAAGGTTGGGCGACGATTTCGGACGGCATTGTTAAGAATCCGAGAAGCAGGCAGAGAAGTATCAGTGGCTTGTGCATCATTTGGAGTAGGCTTTTGAAGAAAGAGAAAAGTGACGGACAGATAGTTGTTCCCGGCAGAGCATGTCGTTCCATCGGTAGCCGTTTTTGCCGGCAGGAAAGCAGAAGTCCCCGATACGAACAAGCGCATCGGGGACTTCTTGTATAAAAATCAAACTACGTCGATCGGATTAGTCGGCCAATTTCGCTTTCAGGAACTCGCGGTTCAGACGAGCGATGTTGGCGATGGTTTCGTTCTTCGGGCACACAGCCTCACAAGCACGAGTGTTGGTGCAGTTACCGAAACCGAGTTCGTCCATCTTGGCAACCATTGCCTTGGCACGCTTGGCGGCTTCGGGGCGACCCTGCGGCAGGAGGGCAAACTGTGAAACCTTGGAAGAAACGTAGAGCATAGCAGAACCATTCTTACAAGCGGCTACGCAAGCTCCGCAACCGATACATGTAGCGCAGTCCATCGCTTCGTCGGCATCCTGCTTGGGAATGAGGATGGCGTTAGCGTCCTGGGGTTGACCTGTGCGAACGGTTACGTAACCTCCGGCGGCCTGGATCTTGTCGAATGCACTGCGGTCGACCATGCAGTCCTTGATAACGGGGAATGCGGCCGAGCGCCAGGGCTCAACAGTGATCACATCGCCATCGTTGAACTTACGCATGTAGAGCTGGCAGGTAGTAGCTCCGGTGGCTGTCTTACCGTGCGGTGTGCCGTTGATATAGAGTGAGCACATTCCGCAAATGCCTTCGCGGCAGTCGTGGTCGAATGTGAAAGGTTCTTTACCCTCGTTGATGAGTTCTTCGTTGAGGATATCGAGCATCTCCAAGAACGATGTGTCATCGGGGATGTTGTGCATCTCGCGCTGCTCGAAGTGTCCGGCATCTTTCGGGCCGTTCTGCTTCCAATACTTTATAGTGAAAGAAATATTCTTAGCCATTTTGTTAATTCTTTTTAGGTTCCACGAAATTAGTTCTTGTAGTTACGAGTTTGAACCTTGATGGCCTCGTACACGAGCGGCTCTTTGGAGAGCACGGGAGCCACGTCGTCGCTTCCCTGATACTCCCAGCAACCCACGTAGAAGTAGTTCTCATCATCGCGCTTGGCTTCGCCCTCTTCGGTCTGGTATTCCTCGCGGAAGTGACCGCCGCAGCTTTCGTTGCGGGTCAGAGCGTCGTTAGCCACGAGTTCGCCCATGAGGATGAAGTCTTCGAGGCGGATGGCCTTCTCCAACTCTACGTTTACGCCCTCGGCAGTGCCGGGTACGAAGAGGTTGGTGTAGAATTCTTCACGCAGCTTCTTGAGCTTTGCAAGTCCTTCCTTCAAACCTTCGGCGGTGCGTCCCATGCCTACGTAGTCCCACATGATGCGTCCCAGTTCCTTGTGGATAGAGTCAACAGAGCGCTTACCCTTAATGGCAAAGAGCTTCTGGATGCGTGCCTTCACTGCATCTTCGGCTACCTTGAATTCGGGGTTCACCTTCTCGTCGGTTGAAATTCTGGGAACGGTGATTTGGTCGGAGAGATAGTTCTGGATGGTGTACGGGAGTACGAAGTAGCCGTCTGCCAATCCCTGCATGAGTGCAGATGCACCGAGGCGGTTGGCTCCGTGGTCGGAGAAGTTACATTCGCCGATTGCGAAGAGACCTTTCACCGAGGTTTGCAGTTCGTAGTCTACCCAAATGCCGCCCATTGTGTAGTGCACGGCGGGATAGATCATCATGGGTGTTTCGTACGGACTCTCGTCAGTGATTTCTTCGTACATGTCGAAGAGGTTTCCGTAGCGTGCTTCGATTTCCTTGCGTCCGAAGTCCTTGATGGCTTGTGAGAAGTCGAGGAACACGGCTAAGCCGGTATTGTTTACGCCGAAGCCCTTGTCGCAACGCTCCTTAGCGGCACGTGAAGCCACGTCGCGCGGAACGAGGTTACCGAAGGCGGGATAGCGACGCTCGAGATAGTAGTCGCGATCTTCTTCGGGGATGTCTTTACCCTGAATTTCGCCGGCCTGAAGTTTCTTGGCGTCTTCCAGTTTCTTGGGAACCCAGATGCGACCATCGTTACGCAGAGACTCAGACATCAGCGTGAGCTTAGACTGCTTGTCGCCGTGTACGGGGATACATGTGGGGTGGATTTGCACGTATGAGGGGTTGGCGAAGTAAGCTCCCTTACGGTAGCAAGCCATTGCGGCAGAGCAGTTGCAACCCATGGCGTTGGTTGATAGGAAGTATGCATTGCCATAACCGCCGGTGCCGATGACTACGGCGTGAGCGGCGAAGCGTTCGATGTTACCGGTAACGAGGTTGCGAGCGATGATACCGCGGGCACGGCCGTCGATGATCACCACGTCGAGCATTTCGTAGCGAGTGTAGAGTTCCACAGTGCCGGCATTCACCTGGCACATCAGGGCTGAGTAAGCACCGAGCAGGAGCTGCTGACCGGTCTGTCCCTTGGCGTAGAATGTACGGCTCACCTGAGCACCACCGAAGGAGCGGTTGGCCAACATGCCGCCGTATTCGCGAGCGAAAGGAACGCCTTGTGCAACGCACTGGTCGATGATGGAGGCACTCACTTCGGCCAAGCGGTAAACGTTGGCTTCGCGAGCACGATAGTCACCACCCTTCACTGTGTCGTAGAAGAGGCGGTACACAGAGTCGCCGTCGTTCTGATAGTTCTTGGCAGCGTTGATACCACCTTGTGCAGCGATGGAGTGAGCACGACGGGGTGAGTCCTGAATACAGAAGTTCTTCACTTTGAAACCCATTTCACCCAGAGAGGCGGCTGCGCTGGCACCGGCCAAACCTGTACCTACCACGATCACATCGAGCTTACGCTTGTTCTTCGGGTTTACGAGCTTCTGGTGGGCTTTATAGTTGGTCCATTTTTCAGCTATAGGGCCTGCAGGAATTTTAGAATCTATTGTAGCCATAATGTTGTTGTTTTTAGGATTTAGAGAATAGCATCGGTTAACCGCAAATGCCTGTGCAGCAAGCACCGCCGCAGAGAGCGAACTTCAACACAACCACTGCGAACATCAGGATGAGCACTGTGGCATAAACATAACCGATGGTCTTAACGCGGTTGAACCAGATCTTGCCGCTCCAGCCAAGGGTCTGGAAAGCGCTCCAGAAGCCGTGAGTGAGGTGGAACCACAATGCCACAAGCCACACAAGGTAGAGCACCGAATAAACGGGGTTGCTGAAAGTGTAGGCAATCATGCCGTAACCATCGTGAGCCGAGAGGTCGTTAACATAAGCGTAACCGCCGTTTGCCATCTCGGCGAACATCATGTTGTACCAGAAGTTGTAGAGGTGCAACAGCATGCCCAGAATTACGATAACGCCGAGCACAAACATGTTCTGCGCAGCCCATTCCACCTTGGCAGGTTTGTCGCTCACGGCATAACGGCTGGCACCGCGTGCCTTGCGGTTCTGCAGCGTCAGGATGATGGCGTAGATGAAGTGAACGGCCACCAGCGCAGCCAGCGCCAAGGTTGCAGCTACGGCATACCAGTTGGCGCCGAGCATCTCACAGATCATGTTGTATCCCTCTGCGGAGAAGAGAGCCACAACGTTCATGCAAGCATGAAAAGTCAGGAACAAGATAAGCGCTACGCCCGATACGGACATTATCACTTTCCGTCCAATGGATGAATTACATAACCACATAAGATTGAGAATTAAGTTTGTATAAAAGTTGTTTCGGTTTGGGAAAATGCGGAGGCGCTTTGCGTCGTTGCCCTCCTCATTTGTGAGGATACTTTGTCCTGCAAAAATAAGTCAAATCCTGTATACAACAAAAAAAAGCGTGTTTTTTTATTTTTTCAAGCCTCTCGGGGGCTTCATCTTTGCGTGAGCGAGCTTTCAGGCCTTGTGTTTTCGGCTGTTCTTGGTGTTTCGGAAAACGAAGAATGGGTATATGTTTTTGCCAAAGCAGGGGGAGAAAACGAGCAAGGCGTTTAGAAATTTTTACAAGCACTGCAGAAATTTCTAAACGCCTTGCGGGAAAGATGTTTAGGCCTTGCGCCTTTTTGCGTGACGCATCCAAAAGACCGATGAAAGCACTGTGTGTTGCGACGGGTGCGGTCGGTGTTCTTACTTGTTGAGTCGCCAAGTGGCACCGTCCTTGGTGTCTTTCACTTCGAAGCCGAGGGCGGCCAGTTCGTCGCGAATCTTGTCGCTGGTGGCCCAATCCTTGGCGGCTTTTGCCTGACTGCGCACTTCGAGCAGCAAGTTGACGGCTGCGCCAAAGGCGGCTTCACGTTCGGCATTGCCTTGTGCTTCGGCTTGCAGGCCGAGGATGTCGCACACGAAGGTGTTGAACACGCGGCGCAGGGCTTCCAGACCTTCGGCCGTGATGGTCTGCTTGTGGTCGGCCAGCTGGTTGATGGTGCGGCAAGCATCGAAGAGGTGGCTGATGGCGATGGGCGAATTCATATCGTCGTCCAAGGCTTCATAGCACTTCTGTTCCAGTTCGGCAGCATAGTCGGCCGTGAGTCCGGCAGGGGCTGCTTCGATGCGTTGCAGGGCTGTCAGGGCTTCCATGAGTCGGTCGAGCCCCTTCTTCGAGGCTTGCAGGGCTTCGTTGGAGAAGTCCACGGTGCTGCGATAGTGTGCCTGAAGAATGAAGAAGCGGATGGTCATCGGTGTGTAGGCCTGCTCAAGCTTCTCGTGTGTTCCGGTGAAGAACTGGTCCAAGGTGATGAAATTGTTGTACGATTTCCCCATTTTCTTACCGTTGATGGTAATCATGTTGTTGTGCATCCAGTATTTCACCATGGGTTTGCCTTGTGCGGCCACGGCTTGTGCAATTTCGCACTCGTGATGCGGGAAGACGAGGTCCATGCCGCCACCGTGGATGTCGAACTCCTCACCGAGATACTTGCGGCCCATGGCGGTGCACTCGCAGTGCCAGCCGGGGAAACCTTCGCTCCAGGGGCTGGGCCATCGCATGATGTGTTCGGGCTGTGCTTTCTTCCACAGCGCAAAGTCGACCTGATTTTTCTTCTCGCCTACGCCGTCAAGCTCACGGCTGGCGTCGCGCACGTCCTCCAGGTTGCGACCGGAGAGAATGCCGTAGGGATGTTTCTGGTTGTACTTCTCGACATCAAAGTAGACGGAGCCGTTGCTCTCGTAGGCATAGCCGTTTTCCAGGATTTGGCTCACCAGCTGTTCCTGCTCGATGATGTGCCCTGTGGCGTGCGGTTCGATGCTCGGGCGAAGCACTCCGAGTTGCTCCATGGCGGCGTTGAAACGGTTGGTGTAGTATTGCGCCACTTCCATAGGCTCCAACTGTTCGAGCCGTGCCTTTTTGGCGATTTTGTCCTCGCCTTCGTCAGCATCGTGCTCCAAGTGGCCGACATCGGTGATGTTGCGCACGTAACGCACCTTGTATCCCAGGTGTTTCAGGTAGCGAAACAGCAGATCGAAAGTGATGGCCGGACGCGCGTGGCCCAAGTGGGCATCGCCGTAGACGGTGGGGCCGCACACATACATGCCGACATGGCCGGGGTTCAGGGGTTTGAAAACTTCCTTGCGGCGTGTCAGCGTATTGTAGATTTGGAGATTGTGTTCCATAAGTCGGTTGTTTTGGATTTTGGTACAAAAGTAATGAAAAGAGCCAAGGGGCGAAAGTTTGCCGCAATGTTTTTGTGTTGTCGGCCTGCCCGATGGTGTGATTTATTCCTGGTCGTCGGGTTTTGCTCGGTCTTCTCGCCGCAGCGGATAGTTGCCGCGCAGTATTTCGAAAGCCCCGGGTGCCTGCTTGAGTCGCAAGTTGTCGACCATGGGGTCGTAGCAGAACAGGGGGGAGTGCTCGGGCGTATCGATGTCGGGCATCCGGCCCATCACGTCTGCGAAGTAGCCGGGGTACAAGGGCGATAGTGGGGGTGCCGATACGTTGAAGGTTTTTGTCAACCCGAAGTGGCGCGCCACGGCTTGCAGCGCCATGCGTGTGCCATTGGCTTTGCCATCTGCGGAATATCCGGCGATGTGTGGGGTTGCGATGTTGACCATCGAGAGCAGTTCGCGGTCGATGTGTGGTTCGTTCTCCCAAGTGTCGATGACGGCTGCACGGATGTGTCCTTCGCGCAGCGCATTTTTCACAGCCTGTGTGTGCATCACTTCGCCGCGTGCCGCATTGATGAAAATGGGTCGGCGTGTCAGCGAGCGGAAGAAAGCGTCGTCGGCCATGTGGTGCGTGGCGTGTGCTCCCGATGTGGCGAGCGGCACATGCAGGGTGATGATGTCGGCTTCGCTTACCAAGGTGGAGAGTGGCACAAATCCGGCATCGCCCTCGCGCTCGGCGCGTGGTGGGTCGCAGTGGAGTGTGTGGCAGCCCAATGCGCTGACAGCGCGACTCACTTCGCGGCCCACGTTGCCCACTCCCACGATGCCCACCGTGCTTCCCTGCAATGTGATGTGGCCTTCGGCTTGCAGTCGCCACAAGGCTGCCACCACATACTGTGCCACGCTGCGTGCGTTGCAGCCGGGGCAGTTGGTCCAGCCGATACCGGCACTTGCGAGGTAGGCGGTGTCGATGTGGTCATAGCCGATGGTGGCTGTGGCGACGAACTTCACGCTGCTCCCCTCCAACAGTTGGCGGTTGCAGCGTGTGCGTGTGCGGATGATGAGTGCGTCGGCGTGGCGCACGTCGTCGGCCGTGATTTCGCCCCCGGGCAGGTAGATGGCTTCGCCCAGGCGTTCGGCTTGTCCGTGTATGTAGGGAATTTTGTCGTCGATGATGAGGCGCATATCGGTGTGGGGTGTTAGGGAGTCGGAAGGCTTAGTTCAACTTGGAGGTCTGTGGATGGCGTATGCCGCGAGTGCCGGTGAGGAACGCCTTGGCCGTTCCGAAATTCAGGTTCATGTCGAGGCGCACCGGCAAGTGGTTCTTGTCGTCTGTGATGTAGAAGGTGACAATCTCTTTCTCCTTGCCGTCTTCTGTCTCAAGGAAGGAGAAGACCAGGCATCGGTATTTCGTCCCTGTGTTCTCCATCTTGAATGTTTTCTTCCCGCGATAGACAATCACCTTCTGCTCACACTTCTTTCCATCTGCCATCATGAACTTGATGCGATGTCCTTTCTTAAATCCGGAAGCGTCGAAGGAGCGTGCCCGAAGCATCATGCTGAGCATGTCGTAGGCACAGACGTTTCCGGTGTAGGTGCCGGTGGCATCGGCCTTGCCACGTACCTTGCGACTTAGTTCTACGTGGCATTGTCCGGAGGGGTAGCTGTAGACGGCTCGGTCGATGCTGTAGCGATGGCCTTCGAGTGCGCGTTTCTCGTAGAGGTAGGGGACGAGGTCGCGCCCGATGTAGGCAACGAGCGTGTCGCGCATCACGAAAAACTTGTCGGCACGTGTCGAACCGCGTGTGATGAGGTGAGCCTTGTAGGCCGGTCGGCCGTTGTGCTTGGTGCTGCGTATGCTCATCGACGCTGTACCGGCTTTCACCCACACGAACTTCCAATTGAAGTAGAGGTCGTACATGAGTGTCTCGCCGCTGTCGAAAGCCGTGTTCTCGGCGGAGCATTGTGCCTGCACCCGGTTTGCACCGATGAGGGCGGTGAGCAGGCAGAGGGTGATGAAGCGTGTGATGTTTTTCATACGATGAGTGCTTCGGTGATAGGTGTTTCGGAGGATGTTTTTCTCTTGGCAGAAATTGGGGTGGCTTGGGATGAAAATCCGCAGTGCTTGCAGAAAAATCTACAAGCACTGCGGAAATTTCTGCAAGCACTGCAGATTTTTGCGGAAGCGGGGCAGCTGTTTTCGGTGGCTACATCCTCAGTCGCGCATTGCCTGGCTGCCCTTTCTCACGCATTCGTTCGGCGTTCCTGCTGCGCCCGGTTTGCTTCTTCTCCTTTTGCTTGTTTTGCAGGTCGGTGGGCTTCTGCTTGTCGGCCGGGAGTGCGTCGAGCTGCCATGTCTCCTCGATGTCCCAGTTGGCGCGTAGCTTCAGCGTCTTGGGATAATAGTAAACGGTCTCGGCTTGCAGGCCTTCGTCGAAGAGACCGCTATCCCACCGGCTGTTGTTGTTGATATCGCGGAAGGCACGCAGATAGTAGGTGCCCGGTTCGATGTAATAGAAGTCGGCACGCCCCGATTTCACCCTCACCTGCCGCTCGACTTTCGTATCGGAGACGAGAAGTTGGACCACCATGGAGGTGTCGGCTTGCGGCAAGTGGACAAACAGGGCGGCAAACTCCTCATTCTTGGAGATGCTGAAGGTTTGGTTGAAGGGCTTGTTCACATTGTCGTAGATGCTTCGGACGGCTGCAGAGTCGATTCTCAGTTCATAGCGTTGCCCCGGCCGCCATTCGCCATACAGCGTGTAGCGTTGCAAGTCGTGCTTGTCGCGCACCAGTCGGAACGGCGAAGCCGTCTGAATGCTGTCGACAGTGAGCAGAAGGTGTATGCCGGCGGTGTCGATGCTTGCCGGTTCGGACAGCGTGAATGTGATGTTTTGGTCGGGGGCCATGGACGAATTGATGCGTCCGCTGAACTTCACATAGTCGCGTGGCGGCTCTTCGTTGCCGGCTTTGCCACGTTTGCGCAATCGTTCTTGCTGTTTCTGCCATCGTTCCATGGCTTCAGCCTTCTGCTTGAGGCGTCGCGCCATGGTGAGTTTGGGTACCAACTCGAAGGTGTCAGTGCGCTGGCTGGCAAGTCCGGTGCTGTCGTCGGTGGCTTCGTAGGTGTAGGTGAAATGCAGCGTGTCGCGCGCCATGAGAGCCGTGTCGCACACCCAATAGGTAATGGTGTCGTTGCCGCGCGAACGGCTTTCCATCAAGGCGGCCGAAGCGTCAAAGCCGATGCCGTTTACCACAGGTGCTTCGGCCGAAGGCGCCGTGAAGTAGGCGGTAAACTTCTCGGGAACGTCGCGAATGAGCTTCAGCAGTGCACGAGGTTGATTGGCTTCCTTGAAAGCTCGGAGCACCAGGTTGTCGGGCATATAGTGGGTGTAGGGGATGGTGCGAACGGAGTCGTAGCGCACGCTGTCCACCCACAAGGTATCGTGTCGCACGTCGGGGAACGAGGACGGTGTGATGATTTCTTGAGAGAAAGCTATCATTTCTCCCTTTCCCGAGAAGCAAAAGTCGCCATCCATGTCCATCAATGCGTAAGCACGGTAGTTGCCCGGCGAAACACCCTTGATGGAGAAGAATCCCTCGGCGTTGGTTCGGGCCACGCGATCGAAAGCCCGGGTGCGGAATGCCGAGTCTGCCAATACATTGTGCAAGCCCACCAATATCCCTTTGACGGGTGTAAGGTTGTCGGCCGCGAGCACGTGTCCCGCCACCTCCATTGTGTCTACGCTCTCGCCGGTTGAGAAGTAATAGGTAAAATTTCCCATCGGGTTTCCCTCGGTTGCGTCCTTGATGGCGTCGGAGAAGTCTACCGTGTAGGTGGTTCCGGGCTTGAGGCTGTCGAGCAGGGATACCGTGATGCGTCGTCCGCTTACCTTGATTTCGGGCATTTCGACCTGTGGCGGCGAAACAATCACCTTTTCGGCCGCGTTCTCAAGCTGTACGGCTTCGTCGAAAATCAGGGTGATTTTCTTTCCGTCGATGTTTCGTCCTCCCAGTTGCGGTGAGGTGCCGAGCAGATGCGGCGGCGTTTCGTCGTAAGGGCCTCCGTCGGGTCCGGCACCGGGGTTGGCGCAAGCAGCCATCAGCAGTAGCATGAGGGTGCAAGCCTTTCCGATGTGTCGGCATACATTATTATATATATAGGAAAGCATGTTCAATTTTTCGGAGATGTAACGGCGTGTTTGGGATGTGTCGATGCAGAAATCAGCGCAGGGCGAGCACTTGCTCGATGATGTCTCTGTTGTTGGCCAGACGCGGCACCTTGTGCTGTCCGCCCAGTTTTCCGCGGCTGCGCAACCAGTCGTCGAAGAGACCGGCGCGTGCCGGAATAATCTCGAGGCGTTGCAGCGTGAGGTTCTTGAAGCGCTTGGCTTCGTAGTCGGAGTTGATGTTTTGCAACGCTTGGTCCAGCCGGTCGGCAAAGGCTTCGAGATCGGCCGGCGGTGTGTCGAACTCGATGACCCATTGGTGGCGGCAATGTCCCTCGTCGTTCATGAATACCGGCGCGGCGGTATATTCTTTCACCACGGCACCTGTGGCTTCGCAGGCTTGTCGCAGTCCCTGCTCCGCGTTGTCCACAATCAGCTCCTCGCCGAAGGCATTGATGAAACACTTGGTGCGGCCGCTGATGACAAACTTGTAGGGACGTGTGGATGTGAAGCGGACGGTGTCGCCAATCTGATAACGCCACAGGCCACTGGATGTGGAAATCACGATGGCGTAGTTGCGCCCACACTCAACCTGCCAAAGAGGTATCACGTGCGGGTTGGGTTTTCCTACTTCCTCCAGAGGGATGAATTCGTAGAACACGCCGTAATCGGTCATGAGGAGCATGGAACTGTCGTCGGGATCGCTTTGCAGCCCGAAGAAGCCCTCGCTGGCGTTGTAGGTCTCCATGTAATTCATCTTGGGCGAGCGGATGATGCGGCGATATTGCTCACGATAGGGCGTGAAGGCCACGCCTCCGTGGAAGAACACTTCCAAGTTGGGCCACACTTGCTCGAGTGTGTCCTTGCCCGAGAGTTCGAGCACGCGGCTGATGACAGACATCATCCACGAGGGTACGCCGCTCAGGTTGGTAACATTCTTGTTGAGCGCCTCACGGGCAATTCGGTCGCGTTTTTCCTCAAAATCGGCCAACAAGGCTGTGCTTTTCTTCGGCACGCGGATGAGATTGACCACGGGATTGATGTTCTCGATGAGGATGGCGCTGAGGTCGCCCACCAGTGAGTGGGGCAAGTTGTAATTGGGCGCGTGACTTCCGCCGAGGATGAGGGCGCGTCCGTCAAAGATTTTGCTTTTCGGGTGATTGCGTAGGTAGAGCGCCACAGCGTCTCTGCCGCCGGCGTAGTGGGTGTCGCGCAATCCGTCGGCCGATACGGGGATGAATTTGCTCTTGTCGTTGGTTGTGCCCGAGCTTTTGGCGTACCACCGCACGCGACCCGGCCACAGCACATCGGCTTCGCCTTGTCGCATCAGGTCGATGTGATTTTTTAGCTCCTCATAAGTATTCACCGGCACGCGTCCGGAAAAAGTTTCGTAGCTACCCACCGAATCGTAACCATATTCCCGACCCCATTGGGTCTGTTCGGCGCGTGCCACGAGTGCCGACAGCACGCTGCGTTGCACTTCTTCAGTGTTGAGCGAGCGCTTTTCGATTTCCTTGGCACGACGCATCAAGAAGGGGCGTGCCAGTTGTGTGATGCTCATATAGGTTTTTGTTTCTTGTGTCGTTTTAGTGGGCAAAGTTAGTGCAAGGCGAGAGCAGGGCAAAAGGAAATCTGGTTTTTCTTCTGCCCTGCCGAGTCGTAGCCTAACTTGGCGAAGCAAAGTTAGTGCAAGGCGAGAGAAAATCTGCAGTGCTTGTAGAAATTTCTGCAGTGCTTGTAGAATTTTCTAAACGCCTTGCAGATTTTCCGCCTTGCCCGGTGCGGAGTCGGGTAGCTCTTTGGAGATGTTTTCACGCTTCTCTCGTGTGCTATGGTGGGAGGCCTGAAATGGGGGAAACTTCGGTGAAATGGGTTGAAATGCAAGCCCGAAATTCTTAAAATAATACTAAAAAAGGCGGCTCGGTTTCCGTTTTTGCTCAAATGTGCCTACCTTTGCATCTTGTATTATTACACATTGACCGGAAACAACCCAAATATGAAGTACATCCGTATCCTGTTTTTCCTGCTGGCAGTGGCATTCGTGGGCATGCAGTCGGCATGTTCGAGCGACGATGTTGTCGATGCGTCGGATTATGGCGATTGCATCGTGACTGCCGCGCGCATTGGTACACTTACACGCGACGTAAAGACGAAAACATCGGAGGGAAAAGATACCGTCTATTCGGTAACCGTGCAAGGCTATTACTATCCCCTGAGTATCGACCACATCAACGGGCGCATCTACAACGCTGATTCGCTCCCTGTGGGCACTCGCACGGACAAGACGGTGTTTTCAGCTTTCTCAGGAACGGGACGTTTGGCCATCCGTTCGCTGGTCACCGGCGAGGACTCTACGTTAACGTTGGCCGACAGCTTGGATTTCTCTCGCGAACGTTTCGTCACGGTATATGCCTACGACGGAATCGGTTCGCGCACTTACAGCGTCAATCTGCGCGTGCATCGGGAAGAGGCCGACTCTTTCAGATGGGCGCGTGTGCATGGCGGTGAAGCCGCATTGGCTGCGCTGACCGATACCCGCCTTGTGCGAATGGGAACTCGCCTCTTGGCGTATGGCCGAATGGATGCCGATGTCTGCGTGGCTGTGGCCGATGTCGCTCACCCGACTACATGGAACACCATCGACCTGAGTGCGACGGGCTTGAACCCTCGCAGCGTGATGCAGATCGAACAACGGCTTTATGCCCTTGGCAACGAGGGGCTTCTGAGTTCTGCTGATGGAATGGTGTGGAGCCTTGTGGAAACAGACTTCCGCCCCGAAGCCCTTGTGGCAGCCGGGTCGCAAACTCTCTATGCCCAGAGCGGTGGAACGATTTATGCATCGACCGACGGTGTGGAATGGGTGGCCGAAGATGTGGACGAACCGGCAGAGTGGCCCACCGGCAACTTCGTGTCGGCTCACCAACTGTCGCGCACTGATAAGCACCTCGAAAACATATTGATGGTGGGAAGCTCAGAGGGAGGAGCCAAGGTTTGGAAACGCGTAGTGGACCTCACCGGACGTGAAAACTTCAGTTGGTTTTTCCTGCCTGTGGAAGACAAAAATCCCTATCCTTGTCCCAATCTGCAGAATGCAGCCCTGATGACTTACGACGAGGGCAGTCTGTTGGCCGGAACCACTGCCGACGGTCGCCACATGCTTTATCAGAGTTCGGACAATGGCCGCACATGGATTCCCGGCGCGATCGCATTCCCCACGGCTCTGACGGGAACAATGGTGGCTGCCACGACCGATGCCGACAACTTCGTGTGGGTGGTCTGCAGTGGTAGCGGTGATGTGTGGCGTGGCCGCCTCAATCGTTTGGGTTGGGTCAGTCGCTAATGCCGGGCATCGTAGGATTTTGCATCAACAATCAAGATAACCAATCGTGCTGCAACGCCTTGTTTACATACTGACGGCATTTGTTTTCGTCCTGCCCCTGATGGCGCAGGATGATGAGGAATATCGTCTGGAACTGGGTGCAGGCGTGGGGGCGGCATTCAGCCTGAACGATGCCAACTCCAAGTTTTTCGGAAATACCAACCTCGGTGGCGGCCTTGTGGCCCGCTTTCCGCTCAACGCACGCATGGCTGTGAAGACAGCCTTCAGTTATGCGCGAACGGTGGGCGACGTTTCGGGAGTGGAGAATTTCTATCCCTCGATCGATGGTACCACCACCGAGCGTCTGAACTACAAATACAGCGGAGGCATCTGCGACCTCAGCGCACTCTACGAGCTGCATTTCCTGCCCTATGGATATGCCGACGGATACTTGGGCAATCATCGCCTGGTGCCCTATCTGCAGGTGGGCTTCGGGCTTACGTATGGCACACCGGGCAAGGCGTTCACCGTCAACCTGCCCATGGGAGTCGGCATCAAGTATAAGGTGGGGCGCCGTCTGAACCTCGGTCTCGAATGGCGCATTCATCTCACACCTTCAGACAAGTTGGAGGGACTCGAAGCACCGCTCTTCATCAAGTCGGGAGGCTTCCGGAATAAAGACCACTACAGTTTCACAATGCTTACACTGACTTACGATCTTGCTCCGAAGTGTCCCACTTGCAACAAGGATTGATGCGCAAAGTTCAGAAAGCACTCCCCAAATTCCCCGAAAGGAGAACCAATATGCACAACGACAATCAGACAACAACCGCCGGCACAGCCCTCGCAGCCCTCGACCGCGAACGCATTCCCGCACACATTGCCATCATCATGGACGGCAACGGGCGATGGGCCAAGGAGCGTGGCATGCAACGCAGCATGGGCCATCAGCAAGGTGTGGTGGCTGTGAAGGAAATCACGGAAGCAGCCTCCAATCTTGGCGTGCGCTTCTTGACACTATATACATTCTCCACCGAAAACTGGAACCGCCCTGCCGACGAAGTGGCAGCACTGATGGCACTCATCATAGAGTCGCTGGAGGATGAGCTGTTTATGAAGAACAATGTGCGCCTCCGCATCATCGGAGACATGCAGCGCCTGCCCGAAATTGTGCGCACCACGCTCGAAGGCAGCATGGCACGTACCGCCGGCAATACCGGCATGACCATGGTGTTGGCTCTGAGCTATTCATCGCGCTGGGAGCTGACGGAAACCGTGAAAAACCTTGCGCAAAAGGTGGCAGACGGCAGTCTGAAGCCCGAAAGCATCAGCGAAGAACTGGTGTCGCAGTCGCTCGCCACGGCATTCATGCCCGATCCCGAATTGCTCATACGCACAGGTGGCGAACTGCGACTCAGCAATTATCTGTTGTGGCAGTGCGCTTACACGGAGTTCTACTTCTGTGACACCTATTGGCCGGACTTCAATACCGAAGCACTCTGCCAAGCCATACTCGAATATCAAAACCGTGAACGTCGCTTTGGGAAAACCAGCGAACAGGTGGAGGAAAATCATACGACTGAATAAAGGCAATGAAACATACACTTCCGGTGAACAAAGATACTTTGCAAAATAACAAACAGAGCACATGGTGGAATGCCAGGGCTTTTCAGAAAATCGGGGGCGCCCTCTTGGTGCTTCTGATGGCGGTTGCCAGCCTTCCGATGGCTGCGCAGAATGAGCAACCCTCCTCGCAACGCCCCGAAATATCCTATACGGCCGATCACCCATCCTATGTTTTGGGAGGAATCTCCATTGAGGGTGGCGAAAACTTTGATGAACAACTTCTCAAAAGCATTTCCGGACTTACGATAGGCCGGACTTACGAAGTGCCGGGTGCGGAAATAAGTGAGGCCGTGCGACGTTACTGGCGACAAAAGATGTTCTCAAATGTGTCCATCAGTGCCGACAGTATCGTTGACGGAAAGATATATCTCTGCATCAAGCTTACAGCACAGCCCCGTGTTGCCAGCATCAACTATTCGGGCATCAAGAAGTCTGAGCGTGAGGATCTCGAAACCCGCCTCGGATTGAAGACCGGTAGCAACATCACGCCCGACATCGTGGATCGCGCCAAGACCATCATAAAGCGCTATTTCGAAGAGAAAGGCTTTAAGAACGCAACTGTGGAAATCATCCAGAGAGAAGACGTTACGGGAGAGAATCGCGTACTCTTGGACATCAATATCAACAAAAACGAGAAGATTAAGGTGCACCGCATCCACATTTCCGGCGTCGACGAGAAGTATGTCGGGAAGTTGAAGCGTGCAATGAAAAAGACGCGTGAGAAGAGTCTTGTAAACATCTTCAAATCGAAGAAATTCCTTCCCGAAAAATACGAAGAGGACAAAGGATTTCTCATAGACCGTCTCAACGAGTGGGGTTACCGCGATGCATTGTTGCTGAGCGACAGCGTAGCTTCAGTAGGCACATCTCAGGTGGATATATACCTTAACCTTTATCAGGGACAGAAGTATTACATTCGCAACATCGAGTGGGTGGGCAACACCGTCTATAAGTCGGAAGCTCTGAGTCGCGTGTTGAAGATGAAGAAAGGCGATGTCTACAATCAGACTTTGCTGCAGGAACGTCTTGAAGTGGACGACGATGCCATCGGAAACCAATATTACGACAACGGATACGTGTTCTACCAACTCGACCCCGTGGAGGTGAATATCGTCAACGACTCCGTGGATCTCGAAATGCGCATCTCCGAAGGTCGGCAGGCCACTCTGAACAGAATTCGTATCAGTGGCAACGACCGTGTCTACGAAGATGTGATACGCCGTGAACTTCGCACAAAGCCCGGCGACCTGTTCAGCATGGATGCCATCAAGCGTTCGATTCGCGAGTTGAGCAGTATGAATCAGTTTGACCCGGAGGCGTTGCAGCGAGACCTGCAGATAAAACCCGACGAACTGAGCGGAACAGTGAACATCGACTACGGACTTGTGACGAAAGGAACGGACCAAATCGAGCTCAGTGCCGGATGGGGACAGACCGGTATTGTGGGACGCATAGGGTTGAAGTTTACCAACTTCTCAATGCAGAACCTTTTTGGTAAAGGCAATAAGCGAGCCGGTTTCATCCCGCAGGGAGATGGCCAGACGCTCTCTATCAGTGGTCAGACCAATGGTACGTACTTCCAGAGTTATTCCATCTCTTTCCTCGATCCTTGGTTCGGAAAGAAGCGTCCCAACCAGCTTTCCGTATCGCTCTACTACAGTAAGCAGAGCGACGTGAACAGCAATTATTATGGTACGGACTACTACAATTCGTTGTATAGCAACATTTACGGATACGGCAACAGCAGTAGCTACTACAACTATACAAATTACTACGACCCGGATAAGTATGTCAAGATGTTTGGTCTGTCAGTCGGCTTCGGTAAGCGCATGCGTTGGCCTGACGACTATTTTACCTTCATGGCCGAGTTGTCATACACCCGATACATGCTGAAATCCTGGCAATACTTCTTGATTACCGATGGAAATTGCAACAACATCAATCTCTCTCTGACGCTCAATCGTACAAGTACCAACCAGAGTTTCTTCCCGAGCCGTGGTTCAGAGTTCTCGTTCTCTGTAAGTGCTACGCCGCCCTATTCTCTGTGGGATGGAAAGGACTACAAGAATTTGGCGACGAACTATCAGAGTTCCAGCTACCAGGCAGAGGCTCAGGAGAAGTATCGTTGGATTGAATACCACAAGTGGAAGATGAAGTTCCGCTCGTTCACCGCGCTCACGGGTAAGATGAAGTGTCCTGTACTCATGACGCGTGCAGAGGTAGGTTTGTTGGGTGCATACAATCGTTATAAGAAGTCGCCTTTCGAAACCTTCTATGTGGGTGGTGACGGTATGTCGGGTTACAGCACCGGCTATGCCACAGAGACCATAGGCTTGCGTGGTTACGACAATGGTGCTTTGGCCGGTGCCAACGGCGACAACGGTTATGCCTATACGCGCCTCACGCTTGAGCTACGCTACCCCTTGATGCTCGAAACCTCTACCAGCATGTATGCACTTGCATTTGTCGAAGCCGGTAATGCTTGGACAGATGTCAAGAAGTTCAACCCGTTCGACCTCAAGCGTTCTGCAGGTCTTGGCGTGCGCATCTTCCTGCCGATGGTCGGACTTATGGGTATCGACTGGGCTTATGGCTTCCAGAAGACCATCAATGGTCGGAAGGTGGGTGGCAGTCAGTTCCACTTCATCATTGGTCAGGAATTCTAAGCCCCCAATTCAAGACTTCGTATAGTGAAACCAAAAACTTAAGACAACATGAAAAAGATTTTTTTAGCACTCTTGCTGATTTGCGCCTTTGGCGTTGAGGCAAATGCACAGAAGTTTGCGCTTGTCGATATGGAATATATCATGAGCAATGTTCCTGCCTACGAACGTGCCAACGAACAGCTCAATCAGGTGAGCCGCAAGTGGCAGGCTGAGATTGAGGCGCTCGAGAACGAGGCTCGCACGCTCTATAAGAACTATCAGAACGAGATGGTGTTCCTCTCTGAAGCACAAAAGAAGGAGCGCGAACAAGCCATTATCGACAAGGAGCGCGAGGCAGCCGAACTCAAGAAGAAATACTTCGCACCGCAGGGTGAACTCTACAAGAAGCGTATTGCTCTGATCGAACCCATACAGGAGGAAGTCTACAATGCCATCAAGGGTATTGCGCAGAACAAGAACTTTCAGCTCGTCCTTGACAGAGCTTCCGACGCAGGCATCATTTTTGCTTCGCCCACCATTGATATCAGCAACGAAGTGCTGGCCAAATTAGGCTATTCCAAGTAAAAAGGCTACCTTCGCCGCGCGAAATTCTAAGAAACAAACCAAAAATATATAAAACATGATGAAGAAAATCCTTATGCTGGTGCTCTTTATGGCACCTCTGAGCATCTTTGCTCAAAAGTTCGCTCACTTCAATAGCGATGAGATTCTCAAAGTTTATCCTGCCTACACCACAGCCATGACCGAACTCGAGGCGATGGGTAAGAAGTATGAAACCGATTTGCAGGAGATGCAGAAGGAATTGGAAGCAAAGGTGGAGAAATATCGTCGCGAGGTAAACGACTCTACTCCCGACAACATCGTGCAGCGCAAGCAGCAGGAATTGCAGGAACTCGATGCTCGCATCCGTCAGGCCTATGAAGACAATCAGAAAGCCTTCCAGCAGGCTCGTCAGAACAAGATGCAGCCCATCCTCCTGAAGGTTACCGAGGCTGTGAATGCCGTGGTGAAAGAGGGCAGCTATATCTACGCCATCGACCGCAGCAATCCCTCGACCGACGGTCTCTATCTCAACGAGGCGCTCAGCACCGACATCACCAAGGCTATCATGCAGAAGCTCGGCATCAGCACAGCGCGCTAAGCCCGAGCCTTTTCTGAGAACACATAATGTGAAGGCGGCATCTCACGCGAGGTGCCGCCTTTTTCTGTGTCGGTGTGAAATGTCGGTCAGTGTTTGCCGAACCTTATGGGGTGCAGGTCGTTGGGTCGGAGTGGGAGGGGGAGAAAAATGCAAGGCGTTTAGAAAATTCTGCAGTGCTTGCAGAAAATTCTAAACGCCTTGTAGATTTTTGAAAGATGGGGCTGTTGGTTTCAGTGCCTTATCAGAAGCGACCGTGGCCACCGGGGAAACCACCGCGATGCCATCCTCCGGGACCTCTCTGCTGGTCACGGTTGCCCTGCCATGAGGGGCGCTGACGGCCTTCCCATCCGCGCTGTGTGAATACGGCTAACAGTTGTTTGGGAGTGAGGCGAGTCTTCAGGCGGTCGTAGTAAGAACGCTTCACAAGCACCAGGCGCATTTCGTTGGCAAACGATGCTTCCACCCAGGCTGCGGCTTCGTCGTCGGTCAGGTTGTTGCGGCGTTCGCGGTCCAAGTGTCCCTCTTTGCGAATGGTCATCAGCGTGTCGAGCATCTCCATGTAGATGGGTTTGAACCAAGCTGTGGTTTCGTCGTCAAGCTTCAGCTCGTTGGCCATCTGCTTGGCCATTCTTTCGGGATTGAAGCGGCGTGACGAGCGGTTGTCGCCATCGTTCGATGGTGCCTGTGCGAATGTTCCGCAAGCTGTCATCATGGCTATGAGCAGCACAAAGATTTTCTGTTTCATGTCCTGTAAGTTTTAAGTGTGTTAATATGTTTTCAGTATCTGCTCTTATGACTTTCGGCACGGCGCAAGGTTTAACACGTGCTCGATTTATAAAGCTTTTTCCTCGACCAATAGCCGTTTGGCATAGGTGTAGATGCTTGTCCAGGCTATTCTTGGTTTTTCTCTCGCCTTGCACTGATTTGGCCAAGCCCGGGTCATACTGCAGTTAGGCATGGAAAAATAAAAACAAGTTTTTCTTTTGTCCTGCGCTCGCCTTGCACTAACTTTTGAAATGGAATTTGCATTTCCAAGTTAGGATTCGGCTCGGAAAACCTCAAACAAGTTTGGCTTTTCTCTCGCCTTGCACTAACTTTGCAGAGAACAAGTGATTATTAATAATCCGCATTATCGATTATGCAAACATCTGAAGCACTTTTGGATGCGGCTGTTTGCGCGGCCGTCGAGGCCGGCGAAGCCATCATGCAAGTATATACGTCGCCCGAAACCGATTGGGAAGTGGAGCGCAAGGCCGACAATTCACCGCTCACCTTGGCCGACAAGAAGGCGCATGCCGCCATCGTAGCCCGCCTCTCATCCTTGGATATTCCCCTGCTGAGTGAGGAGGGGGCGCATGCCGCCTATGAGTGTCGCCGGCAGTGGTCTGAACTCTGGGTGGTCGACCCATTGGATGGTACCAAGGAGTTTCTGAAGCGCAACGGTGAGTTTACGGTTAACATTGCGCTGGTGCGCGAGGGCGCCCCCGTATTGGGAGTAATCTTTGTGCCGGTGAGCCGTACACTCTATTGGGGCGTCTGTCGTTCTGATGGCAGTGCAGAAGCCTGCAAGGTGGACCAAGTGCAGCCCGGGCTTTATGCTTATAGCGAAATAGCGCCGCAGGCACAATCACTTCCCCTAAGTGCAACCGGTCGTCCCTATACGGTGGTCGCTTCTCGCTCGCATCTCTCGCCCGAAACGGCCGATTTCATCGAAGAATTGCGTACAGAGCATCCTGCGCTCGAACTGCGTTCGGCCGGAAGCTCTCTCAAGATATGCCTTGTGGCCGAAGGAGCTGCCGACATCTATCCGCGCTTCGCGCCCACCATGGAATGGGACACTGCAGCCGGTCATGCCATCGTGCGAGCGGCAGGTGGCGAAGTGTGGCAGGTGGATGTGGATGCACCTTTGCAATATAACAAATCCGAGCTGCTGAATCCGTGGTTCATCGTGCGAGGACGGAGGTAGTCCGAACGCGATTGTATATTCCTATGTAAGACTCGTCAAACTCTGATTGCGATATGTCAATTTCCGCATTGTTCGTAACAGCCGTTGTTCTGCTGTTGCTTGTTGCCCTCATCAAGGAGATGCTTCGCCCCGGGCTGGTTTTGCT
The DNA here is from genome assembly GCA_017461605.1 of Bacteroidaceae bacterium. Classification (GTDB taxonomy): domain Bacteria; phylum Bacteroidota; class Bacteroidia; order Bacteroidales; family Bacteroidaceae; genus Alloprevotella. The sequence continues at coordinate 101,936 of JAFTXN010000003.1, read as the reverse complement.
TTCGGGAGCCGTGGTTTTCCTTGTTGCAGGCATACTTACGCCAAAAGAGGTCTTGGAGGGCTTTTCCAACAAAGGCATGATCACCGTCGCCATGCTCTTCCTCATCAGCGAGGGAGTGCGTCGCTCGGGTTTGTTGGAGCAGTTGCTCTATCGCCTCCTGCCGAGCAAAAGTACCTCCATACGCAATGTGCAACTGCGCATGATGCCGGCCATTTCGTTCATATCAGCCTTTCTCAACAATACTCCCGTGGTGGTGATTTTTGCACCGATGCTCAAGCGTTGGGCCGAGAAGATGAAGCAGCCGGCCACCAAGCTGCTCATTCCGCTCTCGTACGCCACGATTGTGGGCGGCATGTGCACACTCATCGGCACTTCCACCAACCTTGTGGTACACGGCATGGCGCTCGACGAGGCCGCTTTGCATCCTGAGAGCGGTGTGCGCGGCCTCTCTATGTTCGAACTGGCGTATGTCGGATTGCCTATCGCCATCTTCTGTTCCCTGTATATACTCCTCTTCTCGAAGTTTCTGCTTCCCGACCGGCGCGAAATGCCGGCCGAGATGGTGAGCGAGGAGAACGATGAGCGCAACTTCAGAGTTGAAGTGGTGCTCGGAGCACGTTTCCCGGCCATCGGCAAGCAGGTACAACACTTCGATTTCAAGCAGAAATACGGCGCAACGCTTCTCGAGATACGCCGAGCAGGTACCACCCTGCTGATGCACGACATGCGCAAGGAGCGTTTCCGCGAGGGCGATACGCTTGTGCTTTTGGCCGACGAGGTCTTCATGGACAACTGGGCGGACTCGTCATTCTTCCTCATGGTTAGCGATACGCGCCAGCAAAGCCCGATGGGCCTCAAGAAGCGTTGGTTCACCGTGGTGCTGCTTGGCTTGATGATCCTGGGAGCTACCATAGGCGAACTTCCCTCGATGCAAAATGTGGTGCCCGGCATGAAGTTCGACATGTTCTTCTTCGTTTGTCTGACTACCATCATCATGGCTTGGAGCAACATCTTCCCGGCTCGGAAATACACGAAGTTTATTTCGTGGGACATTCTCGTAACCATAGCATCGGCTTTTGCCATCAGCAAAGCCATGCAGAATTCCGGCATGGCTGATGCCATTGGTGCTTGGGCTGTTGATGTTTGTCAGGGTCAGAGTCCGTATCTTCTGTTGACCATCGTTTTTATTATATCCAGCACTTTCACCGAACTCATGACCAACAATGCAGCCGCGGCATTGGTCTTCCCGATTGCTGTGTCGATGGCTCAACATTTGGGCGTCAGTCCCATGCCGTTCATCGTTACCATCTGTGTGGCTGCATCAGCCAGTTTCTGTACTCCCATCGGCTATCAGACCAACCTGATAGTGCAGGGTGTGGGCGGTTACAAGTTCTCCGATTTCTTCAGAATCGGTTTGCCCCTTAACATCGCAGTAGGTGTGATGGACGTCCTGCTGGTCCCGATTTTCTGGCCTTTTTGAGTAGTTAAGAACATCCATTTTGTAAAAATCAAGATACCATGAAAAAAATTTTGCTCGCTCTCATGCTTCTTCTCGCTCTGCCGGTCGGAGCGCAAACATCGTCGTACGAAGAATATCTGAGCAAGGGAGTCAACCTTTATCGGGCGCAAAAATATCAGCAGGCCGAGCAGCATTTCACAGTCATGCTGAGAAAGTTTGGAGAGAAGCGTACCGAAATCAATGGCTGGATTAAGAAGTGTAAGGCTGCTGCTAAGAAAAAACGCAAGCCTTCGCGTGCGGCCGATACCTCCTCCGAGGAAGAAAGCACGCAGCCCTCTGCACAGCCGGCACCCAATCCGCATGTGCCGGTAAGTGCCGCGCAGGCTGCTCGCAATCGGAAGAAAGAACTTGAGAAGCGCACCATCAATGTTGGCGAAGTGAGTTTCACTATGGTCAAGGTAGAGGCCGGCACTTTTGTCGCAGGCAGTGGTGAGGATGGTTCGGCGCGGCATCACATCACCCTGACGGATGACTATTACATCGGCGAGACCGAAGTTACACAAGCACTTTGGATGGCTGTGATGGGCGACAACCCGTCTGAGTTTAAGGACAACAAGGTGATGGGCTTCATCAAGAAAAAACTGAAGTCGAACAACAAATATGCCAACTATCCGGTGGAAAATGTGAGCTGGAACGATTGTCAGGCTTTCATCGAGCGGCTTAATGCCATGACGGGCTTGAAATTCCGTCTGCCCACTGAGGCTGAATGGGAATATGCCGCTCGTGGTGGCAATCGCACTTTCAATCACTCTTATTGCGGTGGCAACAATGTGCAGGAGGTGGCTTGGTTTTTGGAGAACAGTGAGCGGAGCACGCATCCAGTAGGCGGAAAAGCCCCCAATGAGTTGGGGCTCTACGACATGGGTGGCAACGTGGCCGAATGGTGTGCCAACTACATCTACGCCTATCCTTCCACTCGTGAGACCAATCCCCAAGGTCCGGAGACGGGAAGCATCCGCGCTTACCGTGGAGGCTCGTGGCACAGCGATGCTTCCTATTGCGGCTTCTCCCTCTATCGACCCGGTGCCGGTGATGCCGACAAGAACAGCGAAACGGGTCTGCGGCTCGTGATGTGAGTGTGGATTTCCTCAGAAGGTGTCCCGCTCTTTTGAAAACAACTTACCCATCTTTTTTAGTATAGAAGAAAAATGTCCCAACCCACTAATGTTTTAGCTCCGGGCACTCTGTTGCAGGGAGAAACCTATCGCTACCGCATCGACGGAGTGTTGGGGAATGGTTCGTTTGGTGTAACGTATTTGGCCACGGGCTTTGTGAAGGTTGCCGGCCCGTTGGGCGAAATCGAAACCGAGGCCCGGGTGGCCATCAAGGAGTTTTTCATGCAGGAAGTCAGCACGCGCGATGCCACGGGCTCGATTTCCGAAAGTTCGGACTCCGGACTGGTGCATAAGTATGCGCAGAAGTTCCGCACCGAAGCACGCAACCTCTCGCGCATGAGCCATCCCAACATTGTGAAGGTGCTCGACTTCATTGATGCCAACAATACCTATTATTATGTAATGGAGCACATCGATGGTACGTCGCTCGACGAGTATGTTTGCAGCCGTGGCGGTCTGCCCGAAACCGAAGCTGTGGCCTGTATTCGCTCCATAGGTAATGCTTTGGCCTATATGCACGATTGCAAAATGCTTCACCTCGATCTCAAGCCGAAGAACGTGATGCGCCGGAGCAGTGATGGTGCTCTGTTGCTCATTGATTTCGGACTGTCGAAGCAGTATGACGAGAGCGGAGAGCCGGAATCGAGCACGGCCGTGGGATTGGGAACACCGGGATATGCTCCCCTGGAACAGGCCAACGACCAAAATTCGCGCGACTTCTCGCCGACGCTCGACGTCTATGCGTTGGGAGCCACGCTCTTCAAGATGCTGACAGCGCAGACGCCGCCCAAGTCGTCCGATGTGCTGAACGATGGTTTGCCCCTCGGGTTGTTGGAGGACAGAGGTGTGAGTGCACGAGTGATAGAGGCCGTGAAAAAAGCCATGGAGCCGCGTCGCAAGGACCGCGTGCCCACTGTCAGGGATTTCCTGGCTCTGTTGGGAACTGAAGAGGTCGAAGTGCAGGTCGAACAAGCCGTTTCGGCCAAGACTGCTCCCATTGTGAAACACGACCGTCGCAGTCCGCGTGACGAAGAAAACACTACGCTGAAACGTTCAACCGGTGCTCCGAACGACGAGGGCACTCGGCTGATGCGCCCCAGCGCGAAGGCAAAACCATCGGTGCAGCAGGCTGGAAAGGATGCACCGGGAAAATCCACCGCCAAGGGAGCACCGAAGAAATGGCTCCCATGGGGTGCTATTGGTGCAGCAGTGGTTGCGATTTTGGCTGCTGTATTGATTTTTGGCACCGGCAGTGACGATGAGCCTGTAGCACCGGATATGTCGGCGCAGACGGCTCAAGTCAGTCCGCAGGACGAGCAGAACTATCAGCAATGGATGCAGCAGGCCGAAGTGCTCTATCAGCAAGGCGACAGCTTGTTGCGTCGATTGCACGGGAAGCCCGACGACGCCACGGCATTCACCTTCTACGAGGCTGTGGTGCTTTCGCACAAGGCTGACTCGCTGGCGGCTGCTACCGGCATCACGCCCACAGCACTCTCGTTCAGCGTCGATAGTTTGGAGAAGAGCCTTTACATTTATTTTGAGGACTCCTATCGAATGCTTGAGGGTATGCCCGACGACCCTATATACACGGAGGAAATGAATCGCTACAAAGCCTGCCTTGCTACGTTGCAGAAACCGTAGTGTTGAGGCTTTGCTTAGTAACACCGGAGGCCGCTACCCGTCAGCAGGTAGCGGCCTCCGTTTTCTTTGATGGCAATTGAAAATCGAGTTACCCTTTTTCGGAAAATCTGCAAGGCGTTTAGAAATTTCTGCAGTGCTTGTAGAAAATTCTAAACGCCTTGCAGAAAATCGTTCATCGGTGTTTGAATAATCTCTATTTTAGGAACGCTTTGTTTCGAACCGATTCAGTCCCAACGGGCGCGCCCCGTGAGTTTGCGGAAGCGGGCTTTCATGGCTTGCCCGATGCGGCGGAAGTTGCCATGTCGCAGGTTGAGCCACAGCTCCTCCAGCGAGCGTCCCACCTTGAGCCAGGGATGTCCCCAACCCTGCGTGCGGAAGAACCGATCCTTGTAGCCCACATCCTCGATGATGTATTTGGGGTGCTTCAGAGGCAGGGGTAAGTCGTGGTGTCCCATCTCGAAAATACGCCGGATGGCACGGGGCAGGTCGGCATTGCTTCCTGAATAGTGAGTGCCCTCACCGCAGGCTCCCAAGTTGCTCACCATGTTGACGCGTGGCACGATGGAGAGTCCGGAATTGAGGAAAATGTTGGCATGAAACAAGGTCTCGTAATAGGCCTTGCCGGTGCTGCGATGGTAGCGGCAGAACTCGATGAAGTCCTGTTGGTGCCGATATTTCCGGATATGGTCGCGCAACAGGCGCATGGTGTATGCATCGTCCAGAAATTCGTAGTGCTCTTCCCACTGTTCGAACACGCGACGCCAGGTGCCAAAGCCATTGATGTTGAAAGCCGTGGTAAAAAAGTAGTCGCATGGCATGTCGGGAGTAAACTCGTCGTAGTTGGTGCCGGTGATGAGCGAGATGCGTGGGTCGTCGGCGTAGCGCTCGAAGAGTTCGGCGCAGAAACCGAAGAAACTGATGGAGGGGACGTCGTCGTCCTCGAAGAAGATGCAACGGTCGACATGCTCAAATGCCCAGCGCTGCGACATGTAGTTGGAAGGGTCGCAGCCGTAATTCTTCTCCTGATACAAGCGATGTACCTCGCAGGGCCAGTCCACGTTCTCCACGATGCGACGACAGGCCTCGATGCCCGGCATATCGCGCTCGCTGCGCGGACCGTCTTGATAGAGGAACAGATGTGAGGGTTGGGCCTTGCGCACTTGGTTGAATACCGCTGTCAAGGCTTCGGGGCGATTGAAGAAAAGTATAAGGACAGGAACGTTTACCATGAGCTTGTTGTGTGATGTTCGACGATGGGTTTCTTTCGATGATGACGCTTTCGGTGAAAAGATAGACGTCGTGGCGTCATTCGGTCGGTGCTGCCATGCTTTTTCCCCAGCGATACACTTCATCGATAACGGGAGTGGGAACACCGTGCTTTTGGGCCTGTTCTACGATGAAGCGCAGCCCAAAGGGGAAGTCCTCGGTGAAATAACGGCTGGAGAAGTCGGGCACCCACCCGGCCGGTGTTTCCTTCATGGGCGATGGTATGCCGACAAATGCAGGTATGGAGCTGATTTTCTTAGTGAGCGCTGCAGCGTCTGCGCTCTCGTAGTAGTCCAATAGCGTCGGGATGCAGCCATTCCGGACCGGGAGTCGGGACAACAGACGCATGAACTCTGCATCCATGTCAATGATGCATTGCGATGCCTCGTCCGTCCATTCGCGATAAAACAGGATGTTGTGGTCGTAGGGTGTGCCGTCCCAATGATGCCACATGCTGTAGAGACGTCCGGTATGCAGTATGGGATTGCTGTTGGTGAGGGCTGCTTCATAGAAACTGCTCAGCAAATCCGTGGGAGTGCGAAACAGCTCTTCTATGCTCTGTCGGAACTCTTCTGCATCAGGAGCATTCTCTACTGCGATGGATATGCGCGGTTTGTATCCCAACAGTGAAGCCGACGAACCATATTCGCGCACACGGGCGATGAAGGGCACGCGTTGGAAACCGAAGAGGCGGCTCTCGGGAAGCACCGAGTGAGCAAAGAAAAAGAAGCCCGTGCTTGCCACAATGCTGCCGACAAAGGTCGAAGCGCTGATGTGTGGTGCTATCTGCCGGAGCGTTTTCTCTATGAGGTAGCCGGGCAAACACAGCAACACAATGTCACAACCTCTGACGGCTTCCGCAGCATCAGAGGTGATGGTTGCCAAGTTGCCCGTGAATACTTGGTTTTCGGGGTCGGTGATGGTGATTACCTTTTTCCAAAGCGCAGGTCGCTGTGTGAGGATTGAAACCTTCACCCCTTGTTGTGCCGCCAGAAAACCGGCGCACACATGCCCGAGAGAGCCTCCTCCGCAAATACAGATATTCATCCTTGTGTTCGTTGTTGGTCAGTTGAATTCTTTCAGTGCCTCCACCAGGCGTTCGTTGTCCTTTCGGTCGCGTATGGCGAGCCGCACGAAGTTTCTGCCGTCGAAGCCCTTCTTTGTGCTGCAATCCTTGATGAGTATGTCGTGCTTCTGCAATAACTCCACCGCCAACCCGTGAGAGGTGGCAGGCGGTAGCACCTCGCAGAGGAAATAGTTGGCTTGGCTGGGAAGCACGCGGAGGAGCGGCACCTCGGCCAGGGCAGCGGCAAAACGTCTGCGCTCTTTCAGGAACTTCTCGCAAGCAACGGCATATTCGGCCGTATATTTGTTGAAAATCTGCATGAAGAATTCGGCAAAGCTGTTGAGATTCCAGATAGCCACATCGCGTTTCACGGCAGCAATCATCGGATCGGCCGAAGCCAAGATGCCGAGTCGCAGACCCGGTACGCCAAAACTTTTGCTGATGCTTTTCATCACCGCCACGTGTGGATATTTTTCCAGAAAGGCATCCGAAAGCAGCGAGTTGTGTTCGTAACCTTCGCTGAAGTCCACAAAACTTTCGTCAACGATGAAGTGCATACCTCTCTCGGCAGTCCATTCTGCCAACCGCACGATGTCGGTGCGCGGAATGAAGTTGCCCGACGGGTTGTCGGGGTTCACCAGCAGCAACGTGCTCACAGGGTGTTGTGCGAAGTGTTCCATCAGGTCATCGGCCGTGTAAGCAAAATCTGTGGCGGGGTGGAAAATTTCCAATCGCTCTTTGGGCAATCGGTTGGGATATTCCTCGAAAGTGGGGTAGGTAACTCCGAGTTTACCCTCGAGATGCTCCATCACGCTCTTGATGAGTTCGGCCGCCCCGTTGCCCGGCACCACATATTCCTTCTTGATGCCGAAACACTTTCCTGCGAGTAGCGAGTTTACACCCATGCCGGAGGGATATTCGGTCAGCAACGTGTTGAAGTTAGCCCGCATCTCGTCAAGCATGCGTGGCGAGGGGAAGTATGGGTTCACCAGGTAGCAATAGTCGAGCATACCCGGGAAACGCCAATATCCGCCGTAGCGTTGCATGAACTTCTTCCACTTCTCTTCTCCCTCGGCGAAGATGGTTTCGGCAATGTCGAGGTCCTGTGCATCGTCGATTTCGTACCAGTGGCGCGTGCCGATGGGGAGTGCCTTGAGTTCTTGCGCATCGAGGAACGTGATGACGCGGAGCACCTGCTCGTAGTATTCGTTGTTGCCCAGTGCTTTGCAGTAAGCCTCAAGGAAGGGTACGTATTTCTGCGTGCTGAATGCGCGGCTGAACTTGTAGATGTTGACCGTCTTGTAGTAGTGCGCAACATCGGCGTACTTGAAGGCTTTTTTCGGCACGAAGTTCACGATGTTGCAATCGTCGTCTATGCGCACCATCGTGCCGTCCATCCACGTCTGATATTTGGCCACGAGTGCCAGGTTGGGGCGTGTGTCTTCGAGGATGAGGTTCAGGAGTTCGCCATCAAAGATCAGGTCGCTCTCCAGCAACAGTGTGTCATCCTCCTGCATTTTCTCTTTGGCCAAGGCCAGGGAGTAGATGTTGTTGGTTCTGTCGTAGACGGGGTTTTCAACGAATTCGATGTTCAGGCAGTCGTCGTAGCGGTTTCCGATGTGCTTGCGCAATTTTTCTCCCTCATATCCCACAACGATGACCACACGGCTCAGATGGTGCTGTGCCAACTGTGTCAGCATGCGGTCGATGAGTGTTTCACCATTGACGCGCACCATGCATTTGGTGTTGTTACGGGTATATTCGCCGAGGCGCTTGCCCATTCCGGCAGCAAGGATAATGGCTTGCATAGTGTTTTTGTAAGAAGATGTTATGTATTTAGATCAGTGCAGAAGAACACGGCGTGTCCGGTTCTTTGGTGCTCGGGTGGCAGCGCACCATATTCGCCAAAGAGGTCGCGTAGATACCGGTCGGGATTGGCCGGTGCGGAGAATGTTTCTCCCTCAAAGGTGATGCTGCCCACGGGGAAAATCGTGGTGGCAAGGTGGCGGTTGCCGTTGCCGCTGTTTTCCAGGATGTTGGAGTACCAGCTGCGCCCTCGCACGACGCATTTGCATATCGCCCAAAGGCTTCGGCAGACGGCGCGTTTTGCTCCGAAATAGAACAATTCGGCCACCGAACGCCATGAGTAGTAGTGCTGGCAGTGCAGAATGGCGTTGGCCTTGCAGTAGCCGCGTGCCAGGCGTCGCGAAAGCGCATCGGGCAGGTCGGGCCACGGCTCCATGGGGAAGATGTCGACATACAGACCTTTGGCATAGGGCTTTGAGAAGTCGTCGCTGCCTTCGACAATCAGCGATTGCAGGTCGCGGACTTTGCACATGGGCATTCGCACCGTTGGGTCGGTTTGTGGCGTTTGCACGAACAATTCGGGGGGCAGTTCGCGCTGTGCCGCTTCGACAAAGCGCGGCAGGTCCTGTCGGCTGATGCAGATGTCGATGTCGTCGTCCCAAGGAATAAACCCTCCATGGCGTACGGCGCCAAGCAGCGTGCCGCTGTCGAGCCAGTAAGTGATATGGTTGTTGTCGCAAACCGTGCGGATGGCTTTCAGGATGTCGAGCATCCGCAGTTGCGCCCTGCGCAGATTTCGCTTCTGATAGGCCGAGAGTCGGCTGTTTGGGTTCGTGTTGTCGAAGTTGGTTTTGGCCCTTTCGCGCCGTGCCAGGATGTTTTCCAAGAGCGGGATATCACCTGCGTAGGTGAGCTTCATGTTCTCCTCATCGCCTTTCACAAGTGTTATCTCGGCTTCGGGCATATATCTCTTCACCACTCCGCAGTCGTCGGTGGCTTGAAATTCGGGGTCGTCCAGTGCCCGGGCGTATGCCTTCTCGATGAGCGACAGTCGGAAAGCCTGTGGTGTCTGCATGCGTCGCAGGGAGGCTCTGTCGAGTTGGTGTGTCAGGACGTGGGCATCGGCCTGCACCATGGTATCAATGGCGTCGACCGCCACTCCTACGGCTTCAGCCTCGGTCAGAGCACTGCATACGCTGCTGATTATCTCTTGCGAAACAAGGGGGCGTGCGGCGTCGTGTAGCAAGAGGTTCACCTCGCGACCGGCATAAGCCTTGATGGCTGCCATGCTCGAGTGATAGCGCTCTGCCCCTCCTGTGAGCACATGGCGCAATTTGCTCCAGCCATATTCGCGTTGCATCTGTTCGATTCTTTCCACATGGTCGGGATGCACCACCACGGCAATTTCATCGATGCCGGCATTTTGCTGAAATGCGTCTATGCTGTGGGCTATCACGGGTCGGCTGCCCACCACCACAAATTGCTTGGGCACCTCTCCACCGGCACGTCGGCCGCTTCCTCCGGCCAGTACCACGGCTATGTTGGCTATTCTGTTCATGAGTCTTTGCTCTTCGTGATTAGGGCAAAGGTAAGTATAAAATTTCATAAGGCGCATGTGTGCCGGACAAAACGCAGTTCCTTGTTCGATGTTGGTACGTGTGCGTAGCGAAATCCGCCGTTCGGCAGACGTTTTTTTTGATGCAGATGAGATGGTGTGCTTTCGGTGAAAATCTGCAGTGCTTGTAGAAAATTCTGCAGTGCTTGTAGAATTTTCTGAACGCCTTGCAGAATTCTTGGCAGTGCGTGCCTTGGGATGGCTCATGCAACAGGACGATGCGGAGCGGGATGCATGGTTGTAATAAATAGGGGGCAGAATGGATGCCAATGCGAATTAATGTGTACATTTGTGCCCGAAAAATCAATCAACTAACATGAAGAAAATCACCCTACTGCTCCTCACCCTCTGTTTCATGGTGTGTACAGCCCTGCAAGCTCAGGTAAGTTTTTCTGTGTCCTACAAGCGTGTCGACCCGACTCACGTGGACATCATTTTCAAGGGAAAAGCCGATGCCGGATGGCATATCTATTCCACCAACATCCCGGCCGATGGACCGACCCCTGCCACCTTCAATATCGACAAGGCCAAGGGTGCCAAGCCGGTGGGTAAGCTGAAACCCGGCCCCGGTGTGAAGAGTTCGATGGACCCCATCTTTGAGATGCAAGTGTCTTATTTTGAGAACTCTTGCACCTTCACACAACGCATCGAATTGACGGAACAAAATTACGAACTCGAAGGCTATCTTAACTATGGTGCTTGCAATGACCAGAACTGCCTGCCGCCCACCAATGTGGAGTGCCGGGTGAAGGGTACAGACGGCCCGGGCAAGGTAGCAGAACCCGAGAAGAAAGAGCCCGAAGCACCGGCCGCTCCCAAGGAGGAACCGGCTGCAACTGCCGAAGCCCCCGAGGCACTTCAGGCCGACACTGCAACTGCAACAGAGGTCGATTCCACCCAGGTTGCTCCCATCGTGGCATCGGGCGGTGACACCAAGATGTGGTGGACACCCGTTATCAAGGAACTCCAAGAGTTCGGAAACGAAGAAGCCAACGTGGCCGGAAAGGCTTGGTGGTACATCTTCTTCCTCGGATTTGTGGGCGGTCTTGTGGCCTTGTTTACCCCTTGTGTGTGGCCCATCATTCCGATGACAGTGAGCTTCTTCCTGAAGCGTGCCGACAACAAGCGAAAGGGTATCCGCGACGCTGTGATTTATGGCATCTCGATTGTGGTTATTTACGTGGCCCTCGGTCTTATTATTACCACCATCTTTGGTGCCAGTGCATTGAACGACCTGTCTACGAATGCCGTGTTCAATATCCTGTTCTTCCTGATGTTGGTGGTCTTTGCCGCCAGCTTCTTCGGAGGTTTCGAGATTACGCTTCCCTCTTCTTGGGGTGCAGCTGTCGACAGTAAGGCTGAGAAAACCACCGGTCTGCTCAGCATCTTCCTGATGGCTTTCACGCTTTCGCTCGTATCGTTCTCGTGCACCGGTCCCATCATCGGTTTCTTGCTCGTTGAGGTATCCACTTCCGGTGGTTCTGCTTTGGCTCCCACCATCGGTATGTTAGGCTTTGCTTTTGCATTGGCTCTGCCTTTCACCCTGTTTGCTCTTTTCCCCACATGGCTTAAGAGTGCTCCCAAGAGCGGTGGCTGGCTCAACGTGGTGAAGGTGGTGCTCGGTTTCTTGGAATTGGCATTTGCTTTGAAGTTCCTCTCCGTGGCCGACTTGGCTTACGGCTGGCACATCCTCGACCGCGAAACATTCCTTGCTCTGTGGATCGCCATCTTCGGTCTGCTGGGCATCTACCTGCTGGGAGGCATCAAGTTCCCGCATGACGATGACGAAACTCACACCAGCGTGCCGCGCTTCTTCTTAGCGCTTTGCTCGCTTGCCTTTGCCATATACATGATTCCCGGACTTTGGGGCGCACCGCTCAAGGCTGTGAGTGCATTTGCTCCGCCCATCTCCACACAGGATTTCAATCTCGACAAGAGCACCGTGGAAGCCAAGTTCCGCGATTACGACGCCGGTATGACTTATGCCAAGCAGGTGGGCAAGCCCGTGATGGTGGACTTCACCGGTCACGGATGCGTGAACTGCCGTAAGATGGAGTTGGCCGTGTGGAACGACCCCACTGTGAAAAAGATGTTGACGCAGGACTATGTGCTCATCTCGCTCTATGTGGACGAGAAGAAGAAGTTGCCCGAAACAATGGAGGTTACCGAAGAAAACGGGGCAAAGACCAAGTTGCGTACCGTGGGCGACCTGTGGAGCTACTTGCAGCGCTCCAAGTTTGGTGCCAATGCACAGCCTTTCTATGTGCTGTTGGACAACGACGGAAAGCCCCTTACCGGTGGTCGCTCTTATGATGAAGACATCGATGAGTATGTCAAATTCTTGCAAGAGGGCTTGGAGGCCTACCAAAACAAGTAAACACAAGTGCTTATAGCACCCTGATAACAGACATCAGCACTGCCGATTTTCCCGAAGGAGAGTCGGCAGTATTTTTTGTGCTTTGGGAAACTCGCACATGCATCTTTCAAGTGCTCAGACTCCGGATTTCAATCTCAATGACCCGAAAAGCAGACTATGGCAGCAGAAAAAGTTGCTGCCATAGTTGCTGCCATAAATCAAGCGTTTGTCTTACAGATTATTACAAGGGAAAATGGCAGTAGGGCAGTAAAAACAGGAAAATAAACAACGTGTGTGAAGTTCTGACAAATGCAATCAGAACATCTAAGTCAAAGTCTGAAAAGGCCTCCCGAGGAAAGAGAATGGCAATCATCGTTTATAGCCAAATCATCCATCATATTCTGTGTTACATGGAACAAAATCACTATTTTTGCGATAAACTGTTACTGATATGGAAGGCATCAGTAAAGATGAGTGAAACGGCAAACAGATAATAGAATACCATAGCAATGAAAAAGAGACTCTACTTTGACATGGATGGTGTGCTCGTTGATTTTGAATCGGGATTGGCCCGGCAGACAGAGGCAACGCTCAAGGAGTATGAAGGACGTTATGACGAAATTCCCGGTCTGTTCGGGTTGATGCGTCCCATGCCCGGGGCGATCGATGCTGTCCATCGCTTGAACGAGCACTACGATTGTTATATTCTTTCGACAGCCCCTTGGAAAAATCCCTCGGCCTGGAGCGACAAGGTGTTATGGATTACGAAATATCTGGATGATGTTTTCCATAAGCGCATGGTGATTACGCATTGCAAGAACCTATGCAAGGGAGACATTCTGATAGACGACCGGGGAAAGAATGGTACCGCCGAGTTTGAAGGCGAATGGATTCAGTTTGGTTCAGAAAGGTTCCCCGATTGGCCGTCAGTGTTGGAGTATTTGTTGCCGGCATCCTCCATCTGATAGCCCAGCCGGTGGAGAATCCTTGGGCATTGTCTCGGATTCTATTTCTCTATCGCAAGAAATCCTTTTCAACAAAAGAAACTCGCCCTGCAGGTCCGTTGATGACGGCCGGCAGGGCGAGTTTCTTGAATGTATGTGTAAATCTTTTGGAATGTCCGATTAGAAATATCCTTCGCGCTTCTTTTGCTCCATGGATGCTTCTTGGTCGAAGTCGATGACGCGTGTGGTGCGTTCGCTCTTGGTGGTGGTCATCATTTCCTCCACAATCTTTTCGATGGTATCGGCTTCGCTCTCGATGGCACCGGTGAGTGGCCAGCAGCCCAGGGTGCGGAAACGGATTTTGCGCATTTCGGCCTTGTCCTTATAGGCTTCGGGCAGGCGCTCGTCGTCGGGCATGATAAGTTGTCCGTCCATGTTGATAACGGGGCGTTCCTTAGCGAAATAGAGGGGCACGATGGGGATGTTCTCCAGGCGGATGTATTGCCAAATATCCAGCTCGGTCCAGTTGGAGAGAGGGAATACGCGGATGCTCTCACCCTTGTGAACGCGAGCGTTGTAGATGTCCCAAAGTTCGGGTCGCTGGTTCTTGGGGTCCCATTGGTGGAAGCGGTCGCGGAAAGAGAAGATGCGTTCCTTGGCGCGGCTTTTCTCTTCGTCGCGTCGTGCTCCGCCGAAGGCTGCGTCAAATTTGTGTTTGTCGAGTGCTGCGAGCAGGGCCTGTGTCTTCATCAGGTCGGTGTGTACCTTCGATCCGTGTGTGAAGGGACCCACTCCGGCATTGAATGCTTCCTCGTTACTCTCCACGATGAGGTTCCAACCGAATTGCTTGGCGTAGTTGTCGCGAAACTCAATCATTTCGCGGAATTTCCATTTTGAGTCGATGTGCATCAGGGGGAAAGGCACTTTGCCCGGAGCAAAAGCCTTCTCGGCCAGGCGCACCATGACACTTGAGTCCTTGCCGATGCTATAGAGCATCACGGGGTTCTCAAATTCGGCGGCCACTTCGCGAATGATGTATATACTCTCGGCTTCGAGTTCTTTGAGATGGCTGAGATTGTAGTTTTCGGTCATATTTTCAGATGTTATGTTTTATACTTTTTGAGTAGGCTCCAAGCCCAACAACTCGAGCAACTGTTGTACGCTTTCTTCGAGCGACAGGCGTGAAGTGTCGAGTGCGAGTGCCGGATGTTCGGGAGCTTCAAAGGGTGCCGAGATTCCGGTAAATTCCTTCACCTCACCACGGCGGGCACGGGCATAGAGGCCCTTCACGTCTCGCCTTTCGCATTCTTCCAAGGGGGTGGAGATGAATATCTCTTTGAAATCGTCCTCGCCAATGATGCCTCGTGCCATCTGTCGCACTTCTTCGGTGGGACTGACAAAGGCAGCCAGGGTGATGATGCCTGTGTCGACAAAGAGCTTTCCCACTTCAGCAATACGGCGGATGTTCTCACGACGGTCCTCGGGCGAAAAGCCAAGGCCGGCGTTGATGCCGGTGCGAATGTTGTCGCCGTCAAGGATGCGACACAAGCGACCGCGACGTTGCAACTCGCGCTCCAGCGCAATGGCTACGGTGCTTTTTCCCGATCCGCTGAGGCCTGTGAACCACAGCATCACGCCACGTTGGCCGAGCAGTTGCTCTTTGTCCTCGCGCGACAGCATGCGGTCGAAGATGGGGTATATGTTGTTATCGGCCGATGTCGGCTGAACTTTTTTTTCCATGATTGGGGAGTGTATTTTCGGCAAAATTACGATTTTTGCACTGATTGGCAGGACTTCCGGGGTGCATTTTCGTTTTTTCAGTTTAGCGAAAGCGAAAATCCTCGTATGTGTTCCCCCATTCTGCATCCGCCTTGCCGGATTTGGCCATCGGGTAGCCTCATGTTTATACCACTAAATACATTTAGAAATATGCTTTATCGTACTCGTTCATTCTGCTTCTCGTTTGTTACCGTGATAAGCCTTGCACTTGCCTTGCCGTCGGCCGCTGCCCATCAGGTGCAGAAGCATCAGACAGAAGTCAGTGCCCCCACCGACAGTACTCATGCGCTGATTGCCTCGCGTCTTGATGCTTTGCTCACCGACACGCTGTTGCAGCGCACGCAGTTGGGACTGATGGTTTACGACCTCACGTCCGGTCGCGTGGTCTATACGCACAACCACCGGCAGACCATGCGTCCTGCCAGCAATCAGAAAGTGGTGACGGCCATCGCGGCACTCGACGTGCTGGGGTGTGATTATAAATACACCACCGGTGTGTATGTTACGGGCAGTGTGGAGGATGGTGTGCTGCGCGGTGACATTTGTGTGAAAGCCGCTTTCGATCCCTTGCTCGACACCGACGATGTGCGGCAGTTGGCCCGTGCTTTTGCGCAAGCCGGCATCAAGCGTGTGGAGGGCAATTTGCTGTGCGACAAAACGATGAAAGATACGGATAAGTATGGTTTGGGATGGTGTTGGGATGACGACAACAGTGTGCTCGATCCTGCGTTGGTCAACGGTTGTCCCGGCCTGGCTGTGGCCTTGCAGAAGGCTTTGCGCTCTGAGGGAGTTGTGCTGGAGGGCAAGGTGAAGAGCGCCGCTCTGCCGGCCGGTGCACGACTGGTGGCGGTGTGCGAGCATGGCATCGACCAAATTCTGAATCCCACGATGAAGCGTAGCGATAACCTCTTTGCCGAAACATTGTTCTATCACGTGGCAGCAAAGCGCGGAAAAGCCTATGCCGGTCGTAAGGAGGCCGTGTCGCATATTGAGAAGTTGATTCGGAAAGCCGGCCTTTCGCCTGAGCGTTATCGTATAGCCGACGGCAGTGGCCTTTCGCTCTACAATTATCTGTCGCCCGAACTTCTGGTGTCGCTTTTGCGATATGCTTATCGCCACAAGAGCATCTATCAGCACCTACTGCCCTCGATGCCCATTGCCGGCGTGGACGGAACACTGTCGAAACGAATGCACGACACTTCGGCCGCCAATAATGTGAAGGCCAAGACCGGTACCGTGACCGGTGTAAGCACGCTGTCGGGATATGCCACCGCTCCCAATGGCCATATATTGTGCTTTTCCATTATGAATCAGGGCTTGGGTCGCTCCTCCGAGGGGCGCAATTTTCAAGATCGTGTGTGCGTGGCGTTGACGCGGCCTTGAGGAAGACTTGTGCTGCATTCTGCTTTTGCCCTTTCAGGGCGCGACGTTGTATGTATGGTTACCCGGGGTGTCGCTCCCAGGGTCGCTCTACCCCGGGCTTGGAGCCGGTTGGCCTTTCAGGCCGTAGCCGTCCGGAAGGGTTAGCAAAATAGAACGATTATGCGTGTAGCACGCCCTAACGGGGCAGCAGCACTTAGCCCGGGGCAAAGCGACGAAAGGAGCGGCACCCCGGGAAGAGTGGAATCTGGTTGTCCTTTCAGGCCGTAGCCGTCCGGAAGGGTTAGCAAAATAGAACGATTATACCGTATGGTACGCCCCAACGGGGCAGCAGCACTTAGCCCGGGGCAAAGCGACGAAAGGAGCGGCACCCCGGGAAGAATGGAATCCGGTTGTCCTTTCAGGCCGTAGCTGTCCGGAAGGGTTAGCAAAATAGAACGATCATACCGTATGGTACGCCCCAACGGGGCAACAGCACTTAGCCCGGGGCAAAGCGACGAAAGGAGCGGCACCCTGGGAAGAATGGACACCGCAAGGTCGCCCTGTAAGGGCAAAAGCAAAATATCATTATACAAACAGCAATTTGCGAACTATGGCGCAATCTTTATGTAAAGTGTATCTACACATTATATTCCATGTCAAAACCACGAGTCCAAAGATAGATGAAGAACATTTGGAACGTGTGTATAGTTACATAGGTCAACTTGTGAATAATGCAGGTTGTAAGGTCATCCGAGTGGGTGGCATATCGGATCATGTGCATGTGGTTTGCACTTTATCAAGAGAAACCACTATTGCTCATTTGGTTGAGGAGTTAAAGCGCAATAGTAGTCGTTGGATAAAGACATTGGATGAAAGGTATAAGTGGTTTGCATGGCAAGGCGGATATGCAGCATTCTCTGTCAGTCAGTCCGTTATTGACAAAACGGTGGTATACGTAGGCAATCAGAAAGAGCATCATAAGAAAGTTTCATTCAAGGATGAGTATTTGCAGTGGTTGAGAATGTATGATATAGATTATGATGAGCAATATGTTTTTGCTGATTAGAAGGGTGCGAGCAGTATAAATATATGCATTGTATTCTGCTTTTGCCCTTTCAGGGCGCAACGTGGTATGTATGGTTACCCGGGGTGTCGCTCCCAGGATCGCTCTACCCCGGGCTTGGAGCTGGTTGGCCTTTCAGGCCGTAGCCGTCCGGAAGGGTTAGCAAAATAGAACGATTATGTCGTGTAGCACGCCCCAACGGGGCAACAGCACTTAGCCCGGGGCAAAGCGACGAAAGGAGCGGCACCCCGGGAAGAGTGGAATCCGGTTGTCCTTTCAGGCCGTAGCCGTCCGGAAGGGTTAGCAAAATAGAACGATTATACCGTATGGTACGCCCCAACGGGGCAACAGCACTTAGCCCGGGGCAAAGCGACGAAAGGAGCGGCACCCCGGGAAGAATGGATACTGCATGGTCGCCCTGTAGGGGCAAAAGCAAAAAGGAACACGGCTTGCTGTTGCATTTGAGAATGCAATATGATTTTGGGGTGGTGCTGCCGCTCTGCGTTCGGACACATAAAAAACTACCCGAGACAAAACATCAATAGATGTTACATCTTGGGTAGTTTCGTTTTTTTATATCCGTTTCCGTTTATTCGCGGTTGGCACGTTTGCGCGCCAAGTGGTCGAGTATCACTTTGCGCATACGCATTGATTTGGGAGTCACCTCAACGTATTCGTCTTCTTTGATGTATTCCAAAGCCTCTTCCAGGGAGAACACGATGGGCGGAATGATGCGTGCTTTGTCGTCGGCACCGCTGGCTCGCATGTTGGTGAGTTGTTTGGCTTTTGTCACGTTGATGACCAAGTCGTTGTCGTGCACGTGTTCGCCCACCACCTGTCCGGCATATACGTCCTCTTGTGGTGAGATGAAGAATTTTCCTCGGTCCTGCAGGTGGTCGATGGCGTATGCAAAGGCTGTTCCGCTCTCGAGCGCCACCATCGAACCGTTCTGTCGGCGAGTGATGTCGCCCTTGTAGGGCTGATAGGCTTTGAAGCGATGTGCCATGATGGCTTCTCCCTGGCTCGCGGTGAGCACATTGGTGCGGAGACCGATGATGCCACGCGAGGGGATGTCGAAATCGATGTCCACGCGGTCGCCAAGGCTCTGCATCGAGGTCATTTCGCCCTTGCGACGTGTCACCATGTCGATCATTTTCGAGGCAAATTCTTCGGGCACATTGATGGTCAGTTCTTCGATGGGTTCGTGGCGTTCACCATCGATTTCTTTGTAGATCACTTGCGGTTGTCCCACTTGCAGTTCGTATCCCTCACGACGCATGGTCTCGATGAGCACACTCAGGTGCAACACACCACGTCCCGAAACCACCCAGCGGTCGGCACCTTCGGTCTTCTCCACACGCAGCGCAAGGTCCTTTTCGAGTTCTTTCTCAAGACGGTCGTTGATGTGGCGCGAGGTGCAGAATTTTCCCTCTTTGCCGAAGAAGGGTGAATCGTTGATGGTGAAGAGCATCGACATTGTGGGTTCGTCGATGGCGATGGTGGGAAGCGGTTCGGGATTCTCGAAATCGCAGATGGTATCACCGATTTCGAAGTTTTCAAGACCAATCACAGCGCAGATGTCGCCACAACACACGGTCTCCGTCTCCTTACGTCCCATGCCTTCAAAAGTGTGCACCTCCTTGATTTTGGTTTTTTCGAAAGAGCCGTCGCGGTGGGCAATGGTGCAGTTCATACCCTTGGTGATGGTGCCACGATGCACGCGTCCCACGGCGATGCGTCCCGTGTAGTTGCTGTAGTCGAGCGATGTGATGAGCAATTGCGGTGTACCCTCTTTCTGCTCGGGGGCAGGAATCACCTCAACGATTTTGTCGAGCAGATAAGTGATGTCTTCGGTGGGTGTGTTGTAGTCCTCACCCATCCATCCGTTTTTGGCTGAGCCATACACCACGGGGAAGTCCAGTTGGTCCTCCGAGGCATCGAGGTCGCACATCAGGTCGAACACCATTTCATACACTTCTTCGGGTCGGCAGTTCGGTTTGTCCACCTTGTTGACCACCACGATGGGCTTCAGTCCGATCTGCAATGCTTTTTGCAAAACAAAGCGCGTCTGCGGCATTGGTCCTTCGAAGGCATCCACCAGCAGAATGCAGCCATCGGCCATATTGAGCACGCGTTCCACCTCTCCACCGAAGTCGGAGTGTCCCGGAGTATCAATAATGTTGATCTTTGTGCCTTTGTAATCGATGGAAACGTTTTTCGAAAGAATGGTGATACCTCTTTCACGCTCCAGGTCGTTATTGTCGAGCATCAGGTCGGTGGTCTGCTGATTGGCGCGGAACAGGTTTCCGGCATAAAGCATCTTGTCAACAAGTGTCGTTTTACCATGGTCGACGTGTGCTATGATCGCGATGTTGCGTATGTTTTGCATATTTATTTATTTTGTTTGTGCAAAGGTAGTGAAAGGTGAGTGAAGTGTAAAGTGAAAAGCCGCAGGATTTTTACTATATCACTTCCGAACCGCATCCTATCTTATTAAAAGGTAGTGCAAGGCGAGCGGAGAACAAAGCGAAAACTCCGTTTTCAGCTTTTTATCCCGAGCCGCAGCCTACCTTGGGCGTAGCCAAAGGTAGTGAAAGGTGAATGTTGGAACATGAAATTTATATCAACATGATTACACAGATTGAACAGATTTTTGAAGAACACGAATTTTTATCAACAGATTAAACGGATTACACATGTTTGCACGAATATTCGTGCCATTCGTGTTATTCGTGTTCTCAAAAATCTGTTCAATCTGTGTAATCACGTTGATAAAAGAGTGTAATCGTGTTGCATCAAGAAGAAGCAGGGAGACAACCTTGGCGGTTGCCTCCCTGCTGTATGATGGATGACGTGGAGCGATTACTCTTCGTCGTAGCTTGTCCAGAGGTCGCTGCTCCATCCGCTCTTTCTCTTGTGAGTGAGAGCGTCTGCGTTGGTTTCTTCGTTTACCAAACTGAAATTGTTCATCAGCGTTTCGCCGCTGAACTCAATGCTTACGCAAGCAGGTTGAATATATTTCTTCATAATAGTTGTTCGTTTTAAGAGTTTGTGTCTTTGTGTTGATTATTTCACATAAACTTTCTTACCACCTACGATGTAGATGCCGGCGGGCAAGTTGTTGAGGCTACCATTCACGCGCACACCGCTGAGGGTGTAAACGGGAGCGTTGGCATTGGTGCTTTCCACGGCAGTGATACCGGTGGTGTCGCCCAGGTTGAGGCGGAAGCCCTGAACGGGCGAAGTGGTGGGCACTTGCAGATAAGCCTTGCCGGCCATGTTCTTCACTTGCTGTCCGTTGCCGCTGTCCTTCTGCCAGTAGAAGCCGAGTCCGCTTTCGCTGTCGTTAGCGAAGATATAGAGCAGCGTGTTGGCCGGAGCAGTGATAACGTCGTTGGTGAGAGCACCCTTGAGGAGGTTCTCAGCATTTTGAGTGTTTGTGGCAGCAGTGAAAGGAGCATCATAAGTTCCGGCTTCAGCGCTGAGCAATAGCGGAGTGTTGGCAGGAACAATGTCGCCGGCCACATATTCTTCGGTCAAATTGGCTTGTGCGCCATCTATGGTAACAATGTTTCCGCTGACACCTTCGGGCATCACAATTGCCTTGTCAGAGAAGAATGTGGCATACTTGGCTGCACTGATGGTCAGAGGCATAGTGGTGGCGTCACCTTGCTTGGTGATATAGATAGAACCAAGACCGATGTTACCGGTAACTTTGTTTGTATAAGTCCAGCGGATGTAACGCACGTCAGCATTCAAAGGCAAGTGGATTTCGTTGATAATATCACTGCCAGCCTCGTCAAATACTGCCGTGTTGTAGGTTTTAAGAGTGGTGTAGCTACTACCGTCAACAGATGTTTCAACTATAAATGTACCTCCGGCAAAGCTATTGGACTTAATGATATATGAAAGCGTTGCAGGACTGTCTGCGAGTTTGAACACCAAGTTGTCTCCGGTACTATCAAATTTCATGCGATTGTTATAATTCTGACCTTCTGCATAGTCGTTGCCTAATCCATTTTGTGTTGCACTTGATGGCAAATTAGCCTTTCCACCGAAATCTGCATCTCCTACCTTTGTTTCCAATACGTAAGGAAGTGAAACTCCGGCAATGTTAGGATTAACGGTCAAGGTGTAAGATGCTGAAGCTGCATAATATGTTTCATCTTCGGCAGCATTAGCCGTGATGGTGGTTGTACCTATGCCAACAATAGTAACTTCACCGGTAGCAGCATCAACAGTGGCAACTGCTTCATTACTGCTGCTATAAGTAACAGTTGTTTGTGCACCGGTAAGCGTGGGAGCTGTGAAACTTTCTCCTTCTTCAATAGCAAATGCAGTGCCACTGAAAGTGAGTGTCTGTTCTTGCTTGGTAACAGCTGCTCCTTGGGTATAGGTGATAGTTGCTGTGGAAATTTGGGTGGTTGCATCCACTTCTGTGGTTTTACTTTGTTCTGAACCGGTCCACACGGTTGGTACATTCTTAGCTCCAGTATATGTGATTTTAGTTATGTTATATCCATCGGGTACAGAAAACGTAATAGAACCACCCTTGTAGATACGCAAGTCCATTTTGCCGTTTGAGTTCCAGATTCTTGTATCGGTGCCTCCATGTGTGGCAGTCATTGTCACAGCTCCGGAAACCACTTCGCCATTGATGCTAGTACCATTACTTGCGGCAGGGGCTACCAAACCTAAACTTGTAGGATTGGTAAAATCAAAAGTAACGGTTCCACCAGTGCCGGGATCAGCAATGACCGTTAAAGTATATTGTGCTGAAGCTTCGTAATACTCATTTGTGGCTTCTGCAGTAGCCGTGATAATTGTTGTGCCAGCTCCTACAATGGCAACATCACCGGTGCTCTCGTTTACGGTAGCGACACCGGTGTTGCTGCTGCTATAAGTAACAGTTGTTTGTGCGCCGGTAAGCGTGGGGGCAGTGAAACTTTCTCCTTCGTTAATACTTATGTTGTCTTCAGAAAATGCAAGAGTTTGAGTTTCTTTTGTAGCTCCGCTAGAATTTGATTCAACAGTCAAAACAATTTCCGTAATACGCAATTGTGTGTTTGAGGTATTTGCATTCTGGATCATTAGTGTGTTAGAGGCACTTATACCAGAAATTGTCATTGTATTACTATTCCATGTTCCCGAAGTCAAATTTCCACCGTCCACACTATATTTAACTGCAGGAGTGTAGCTTGTTGAAATAGCAGTAATCACAGCACCAGTGATTTTCTTTGTACCATCAGTAGTAAATGTTGCAGAACCACCATTACCACTTGCGTTATAGTACAATCTTAATGAACCATCTTTGTTAAAAGCAGGTGCAGAGCCTGCATCATTTTTCGCATAAGAGATAGTGATATCACCAACCGTCTTTGATTCGATAGAATTCAATGTTGTAGAACCATACAAATCTTTAAAGTTAAACGTTACCTCCTCTGCGTGAATGCTAACGCAAGCCAAGAGGCAGCATAAAATAGAAAGTAAAAATTTCTTCATAATTGTTTTGTTTATGTTTTAAGTGAATAATTAGCGTATGAGTGTGTTGTGACTTCACATGCTCTGCAAAGGTAGGCCTATTCTTTAAGATATAGAAATGTGTGTCGTGAAATTATTATGAATGATGCGAAAAAAAGCCCCATTCGTCCATAATGAGGTCTCGACGTGGCAATTGAGGGTTGTTAGAACACGATTTTTTATCAACGCGATTACACAGATTAATGAGTATACGAATAGTTTTGTCAACAGATTACACAGATTAAACTTGATTTTGGAGAACACGAATTTCACGAATGGCACGAATGCTTGTGCAGACTGTTTTTGTTTCAACATGATTACACAGATTAAACTTGATTTTGGAGAACACGAATTTCACGAATGGCACGAATGCTTGTGCAGACATGTGTATTCTTGTTTAATCTGTTGATAGATTATTCGTAAAATTCGTGTCCCCCCCCAATCTGTTGATATAAATTTCGTTTTATTCGTGCAATTCGTGTTCACTAAAATCTGTTTAATCTGCGTAATCATGTTGATAAAGTAAAACAAAAAGCGCATCAAGTTGTCTTGACACGCCTTTTGTTTGTTGGGGTACCCGGACTCGAACCAGGAAAGACAGGACCAGAATCTGTAGTGTTACCATTACACCATACCCCAAGGTCTTTTTGTAATCGGGAGCGCCCCTCCCGTTGAATTACGGGTGCAAAGATAAGGTTGTTTTTTGTTTCCAACAAATTTTCTACGATTTTTTTGCGAATGCGTGGTTTTATCAACGCGGTTACACTCTTTTGTCAACGCGATTACACAGATTAAACAGATTTTGGAGAACACGAATCTCACGAATGCTCGTGCAGACATGTGTAATCTTGTTTAATCTGTTGATGATAATTCGTGCGATTTGTGTTCAGAGATATCTTTTGTGCTCTTGCACTTCGTCTACTGTTACTATTGTTACCACAGTTCAGGCGTTCCTGGGTGTGCCGGACAAGAGATGGGGCAGGTGTGTCGGATGGAGACAAAAAAGGAACGACCTCCGACGAGCATCGTTTGCTTGCCGGAGGTCGCTTGTTGAAATTATCTTTCGGTGTAGAAACTCTTATTTCTCGCACTTGCAATCGCAACCAATCACTTTCCAAATGCCGGCAGCGAGCACAGCACCTACAAACGGGCCAACGATGAAGATCCAAAGTTGTTCCAAGGCTGCGCCACCCTGGAAGAGGGCGGGACCGATGGACCGGGCGGGGTTGACTGATGTTCCGGTGTAGCGAATGCACACGAGGTGAACGAGCACAAGCGACAGACCGATGGCCAGACCGGCCCATGCACCGGCGCCCTTCTTGCTGTCGGTGGTGCCGAGCACCACGAGCACAAAGATCATGGTGAACACGATTTCAGCCACCAGACCACCCATTACCGATACTCCCGATTGGCAAGCATTGGCACCTGTTCCCACAATGGCTTCGCCCGAAGTGGAGGTGCAGAGGTACAGGATGGCTGCGCCCAGTATGCCACCGATGGTTTGGAACAGCATGTACATGGCTGCGTCTTTACCACCGATGCGGCCGGTGATGAGGCAGCCCAAGGTGATAGCCGGATTGATGTGGCAACCACTGATGTTGCCGATGGTGTAGGCCATGGCCACTACCGCCAAACCGAAAGCCATGGCAGTGCCCACCACGGTGGAGGCCAGTGCCGGATCGTCCGAAGTGCAACCCAGGCTGACAGCTGCGCCGCAACCCATGAGCACGAGCACCATAGTGCCTACCATTTCTGCTAAATACTTTTTCATGTTGTTTGTTTTTTTATGAGGTGAATAAAAAAAGATGTTTTCGTTTTGTTATCAATTTTGGTCGTAAGCGTGCTTGGGGTAGTCGATGGTGTAGTGCAGTCCGCGGCTCTCCTTGCGCTCGATGGCCTGTCGCGTGATGAGATAGCCCACGTTGATCATGTTGCGTAGTTCGCACAGGTCGGGGGTTGCCTTGACACGTTTGAAGAGTTCTTCAGTTTCTTCGTAGAGCAGGTCGAGGCGTGTCCAAGCACGTTTCAGGCGCAGGTCGCTGCGCACAATGCCCACATAGCTCGACATGATTTGCCACACCTCCTTGGCATCTTGTGCGATGAGAATTTTCTCTTCGTTGGAGAGTGTTCCCTCATCGTTCCATTCGGGCACGTTGTCGTTGAAGGCATATTCGCTCAAGTGTTGCAACGAATGGCGCGCGGCGGCTTCAGCATAGACCACGGCCTCGAGCAGAGAGTTGGATGCGAGTCGGTTGCCACCGTGCAGTCCGGTGCAGGAGCATTCGCCCACGGCATACAGTCGCTTGATGCTCGAACAGGCATTGAGATCCACCTGGATACCGCCACAGAGATAGTGTGCACAGGGAGCTACCGGTATGTATTGCTTGGTGATATCGATACCGATGCTCAGGCACTTGGCGTAGATGTTGGGGAAGTGTCGGCGGGTTTCCTCTGCGTCCTTGTGCGTAACGTCCAGACACACGTGGTCGATGCCGTGGATTTTCATCTCCTTGTCGATGGCACGTGCCACGATGTCGCGGGGTGCGAGCGACAAGCGTTTGTCGTATTTCTGCATGAATTCAGCTCCATTGGGCAGTCGCAGTATGCCACCATATCCGCGCATGGCTTCGGTGATGAGGTAAGCCGGATGTGTTTCGCCGGAATGGTAGAGGGCTGTGGGGTGGAACTGTACGAACTCCATGTCCTTGACCGTAGCTTTGGCACGATAGGCCATGGCGATGCCGTCGCCGGTGGCGATGTTGGGATTGGTGGTCGAGGCATATACGGCACCGCAACCTCCTGTGGCCATTACCGTTACGCGCGACAGGAAAGTGTCAATCTTGCGTGTGTCGGGGTCGAGGATGTAAGCACCGAAACACTCGATGTCGGGTGTGCGTCGCGTCACCTCAATGCCGAGGTGGTGCTGCGTGATGATTTCGACTGCAAAATGATTTTCGAAGATGGTGATGGCCGGGTGGTTGCGCACGGCTTCGATGAGGCCGCGCTGAATTTCGAATCCGGTGTCGTCGGCATGGTGCAGTATGCGAAATTCGCTGTGGCCACCCTCACGATGCAGGTCGTAGGAACCATCCTCCTTCTTGTCGAAGTTTACGCCCCATGCCACCAGTCGGTCGATGGCTGCGGGGCCGCCCTTTACCACCTGCTCCACAGCCCGTGGATCGCTGATGTAGTCACCTGCCACAAGGGTGTCTTTGATGTGCTTGCGGTAGTCGTCTTTCTGCATGTCGGTGACGCTGGCAATGCCACCTTGGGCTTTGGCTGTGTTGGCTTCTTCGATAGTGGTTTTACACACGAGGGCCACTTTCCCTTTTCCCGATTCGGCCACCTGCAGCGCGTAGCTCATACCTGCCACGCCGGAGCCGATAATCAGAAAATCGAACTTGCGTATCATGATGGATAGTTTAATGTCCTAAAAAAGTGTCGCTGCATTCGAGCAACAGACCGTTAACGTGGCGAAAGTACAAATTACATTGATATTCGTGGCATGCCAAGGCTAAAAATGTGTATTCGGAATTTTCTTACGCGGCTTTTTCGTGGGTTGGAGCAGGTGAGAGGGGCTGTAAGTTCGTTCTTGTAGGCTTCATACCCCTCTGCCCTTCGGGCATCTCCCCTACCTTAGGGGCGAAGCCCCATCCGGCTTGTTCGCATGCTGTGGCTCGGGAATGCACAAATAAATTTGGCATTCCGCTCGCCTTGCACTAACTTAGCGGCAAAAATCTACGACTATGAAAAAAATGGTAGCCTTTGGGCTTTTTGCTTTGTTGGCTTTGGCGCAGGTCGAAGCCCGTTCCGGACAGGTGTTTGTGGAGCGTGATGCTGAGATCGCCAATGATTTTCGGCAGCGTCGTGCTTTGGTGAATGACGAGCGTTACTTCCGCATTTTTGATGACCGGCTGACGGGAGAGCGTCTGCAGGCCATGCAGTTTCTCTATGCCTATATGCCTTTGCCCGATGTGGCCGATTATTCGGCAGAGTTTTTTCTGCAGAATGTGGACTATGCCCTGAAGGCTCGCCGCGAAATGCCGTGGGGAGCGCAAGTGCCGGAGCGTGAATTCCTGCACTTTGTGCTGCCGGTGCGTGTGAATAATGAAAATATGGACAGCAGTCGCGTGGTGTTCTACGAAGAGCTGAAGGACCGCGTGCGCCACCTCACGATGCGCGAAGCAGTGCTTGAGGTGAACCATTGGTGCCACGAGAAGGTTACTTACACTCCCAGCGACGCTCGTACCAGTTCGCCGCTGGCCTCGGTGCGTACGGCCTATGGCCGATGCGGTGAAGAGTCAACGTTTGCCGTCGCCGCACTGCGTGCTGTGGGCATCCCGGCGCGTCAGGTCTATACCCCTCGATGGGCACACACCGACGACAATCATGCATGGGTGGAAGCCTGGGTCGATGGTCGTTGGCACTTCCTGGGAGCTTGTGAGCCCGAGCCCGTGCTCGACCTTGCGTGGTTCAATGCGCCGGCTTCGCGTGGCATGCTCATGCACACCAAGGTGTTTGGTCACTATGACGGTCCTGAGGAAGTGGTGGGCCAAAATGCCTGCTTCACCGAGATCAACGTGACGGCCAACTATGCTCCGGTGGCTCCCGTCGTGGTGAGGGTAGAGGATGAGGCCGGAAATCCTGTTCCTGCCGTAGTGGAATTTAAGATATACAACTATGCCGAGTTCTTCACGGCTGCGCGACGCACCTGCAATGCCGACGGATATGCCACGCTCTCCACCGGTCGGGGCAGTCTGTTGGTGTGGGCTGAGAAGGAGGGTAAGTTTGGCTTTGCCGAGTGTCTGGCCGGTCGCGACGACACGGTGACCATCGTTCTTAACAAGGATGCCGACTATGCGGCCTCGTTCGATGTGGACATCACACCGCCGGCAGAGCGCAACACCGTTCCGGAAGTTACGCCGGCACAAAGGGCCGAAAATCAGCGCCGTTTTGCACAGGAAGACTCCATTCGCAATGCCTATATTGCAACGTTTATCACTCCCGAACGAGCTGCCGAAGTGGCACGACGCATCGGGGCTGATGAGAAAGGGGTGGTGGAGATTTTCCGCAAGTCGCGTGGCAACCATGCCACCATTGAGACGTTTCTCACCGAGGTGCCTCGCCAGCAGTTGCCCACGGCGCTCAGTCTGTTGTGCGCAGTAGCCGAGAAGGATCTTCGAGATGTCGAAATCGATGTGTTGCGCGACCATTTGCAGCACACGCCGGCCGTGCAAGTGGATAAGCATCTGCACGTGGCCTATGTGCTTAATCCGCGCGTGAGCAACGAGATGTTGACCCCCTATAAGGCTTTCTTCCGCTCTGCCTTCAGTCCGCGAAAGATGAAATCCTTTGCTGCTCAGCCGGCAAAGTGGGTGGAGTGGTGTCGTCGCCACATTCGTATCGATCGGGAGTGGAATCCGCAATCGCTGTGCATGTCGCCCGAAGGTGTGTGGAACCTGCGTGTCTGCGATGTTCATTCGCGCAACATCTTCTTTGTGGCCGGTGCACGCAGCATGGGCATTGCGGCACGCATCGACGAGGTGACGGGCAAAACGCAGTATTTGACTGACAATGCCACTTGGGTGGATGTACACTTCGAGGCCGAGCAGAAGGACAACGCTCCGCAGGGCACGCTGTCGGCTGCCTATACCCCGAATCGCTTTATCGACAATCCGAAATACTATTCTCACTTCTCGCTGTCGCGCATTGCCGATGGCCGTTTGGTCCTTCAGAATTATCCCGAAGATGCCACATGGCAGAGTTTGCTCAGGGACGGCACGGCAGTGGATGCCGGTCAATACCTCATGGTGACCGGCACGCGCATGGCCGATGGTGGTGTGATGGCGCATCTCGACTTCTTCAGCGTGGATGCCGATAGCCGGTGTCAGCGACAATATGTGCAGCGCGAAAGCAGCGAGCGGTTGCAGGTGATTGGATCGTTCAACAGCGAAAACCTTTTCCACGACCTCTCGACAGGCGGCACGCGTTCTCTGCTCTCGGCCACCGGTCGCGGTTATTACATCATCGCTCTTGTGGCACCGGGCAACGAACCTACCAACCACTTCCTGCGCGACGTGATGCCCTATAAGGCTGCGTTCGAGGAGTGGGGGCAGAAGATGGTGCTCCTGTTCCGTGACAAGGACGAAGCGCAGCGCTTCTCCAACGACTTCCCCGATTTGCCCAACACCATCGTATGGGGAACGGACATCGATGACACACTCTACAACGAGATAGTGACCAACATGAAACTTGTCAACCCCAACCGCCCCATCATCCTTGTGGCCGATACGTTCAATCGCGTGGTGTTCGCATCGCAGGGCTACTCCATCGGTTTGGGTGAACAATTGGTAAAGGTCATCAAGCAACTGAGCGAATGAGATAAGTCTCATGCTGCAAGTTCGCTCCGGATTTCCATACCCACCCGGTATCTCCCCTGAAAGGGGAAGAAGCTCTCAGCTTAGGGCAACGCCCTAAGAAAGGAAAGCATATTCGCCATGCGCCCTGCAGGGGCAAAAGCCTATGTAAACCACCTCGGGAATACTGCTTTTGCCCCTGCAGGGCGCATTCTTCGTCGTCACATATACTCGGGGCGCTGCCCCGAGCTGAGGGCTTGCCGGCCCTTCAGGTCGTTTTCTCTGTTTAATCTGTTGAAATAACTCTGCTGTTTGTGCATATCCTCACCCGTGCCGGGACCTCCCCTTAGGGGTACGAGCGTAGCGGAGGGGGTATGAGCAGATGAGATAATCTCATGAGAAACCTCCGCCTGGCGCTTCCAGTCGGATGCCGTGGGGTAGGAATACTGTCGGAGGCTGCTATATAAATATATGTATATAGTATATATGCGAACGAGGGATGCAGAATGCGTGCCTACTCAAAGCCGTGGATGGCCTTGAAGATGGCGCGAACCTCCTCGGCACAAGTCTCTTTGCGAGCATATTCGTCGAGGTCCTTGTTGCCCATGTTGACACCTCCGTGACGAAACAGCATGCCGCTACCCACATCGCGGCGAGCCGAAGCGTGTATCTCGGCGGCTCCGGTAGCCTCCAGAATCTCGGCGGCGTTGGTGCTGTTTACGCCACATCCCGGCATCAGGATGATGCGTCCTGCGGCTTGTTGCACCAGTCGGCGTATCAGTGTTGCGCCACCAAGGGCTGTGGCTGCTTGTCCGGAGGTGAGGAGACGGTGGCAGCCGAGTTCGATGAGGTCCTCCAGTGCTTGTTCGGGGTTGCGGCACATGTCAAAAGCCCGGTGGAAAGTGATGCTCATACCCTCGGCAGCCCCAACAAGGCGTCGGCACATCGCTACATCGATATCGCCCTCGGCCGTAAGTGCACCGATGACCACACCATCCACTCCCAGTTTGTGGCAAAGCCGTATGTCGTGCTCCATACACTTGGCTTCGTATTCATCGTAGAGGAAGTCGCCCCCACGTGGACGGATGAGCACGTGCAGTTGCAGACCGCTGATTTCGCGCACGGCGGCAATGAGACCGGCCGACGGTGTGATGCCGCCCACTTCGAGCGCAGCGCACAGTTCGATGCGCCGGGCCCCACCTTCGCGAGCCGCAAATGCTCCGGCCATGCTGCCGGTACAGATTTCGAGGATAGGCATAGGATTTCGGATGTATGTTGAACGTGAATATTACAGGTTTCCTTTGTGAGCAAAATTACACCAAAGCAGCAAAATGACACCTGTGAGCCTCGTAAAATTGCAAAAAACAATCATCGGTGAGAAAAAAACAGTACATTTGCAGCCGTGCACCCATGTGCAAAACACGTTGGTGATATTATAAAGCACACAAAAACCGCGACGAAAATCAGACAGACAACACAAATCATTCAATAACGATATGAAAAATTTCAAATCCCTCATCATGCTTTTGGTCGTGCTCTTCTGCATGCCGGCCATAGCTCAGCAGCTACCGATGGACACAGCTGTGCGCTACGGTAAGTTGCCCAACGGACTCACTTACTATGTGCGTCATAACGCACTGCCCAAGGAGCGTGTGAACTTCTACATCGCGCAAAAGGTGGGTTCGGTGCAGGAAGAAGAGGAACAGCGCGGACTGGCCCACTTCCTCGAACACATGTGTTTCAACGGTACCAAGCACTTCCCCGGCAACGGAATCGTGAAGTTCTGCGAGCGTATCGGTGTGAAATTCGGTGTGAACCTCAATGCTTACACTTCGACCGACGAAACTGTGTACAACATCGACGATGTGCCGGTGAGCGACCTCAACATCGATAGCTGTCTGCTCATTCTGCGCGACTGGTCCGACGGATTGACCCTCGACCCGAAGGAAATCGACAAGGAACGCGGTGTGATTCACGAAGAATGGCGCATGCGTTCGAGCGCCACGATGCGCATCTATGAGCGCAACCTGCCGACCCTCTATCCGGGTTCGCGTTACGGTCACCGCTTCCCCATCGGATTGATGAGCGTCATCGACAACTTCAAGCCCGAAGCGCTGCGTGCTTACTACGAGAAGTGGTATCGTCCCGACCTGCAAGGTATCATCGTGGTGGGTGACATCGACGTGGATGCAGTAGAGGCAAAAATCAAGAGTCTCTTTGCCGATATTCAGATGCCGAAGAACCCCGCAGCCTACGAGCACTATCCCGTTCCCGCCAATCCCGAGGCTATCTACATCGTTGATAAGGACAAGGAGCAGGCACAGCCCGTCATCATGATTCAGTTCAAGAACGAGCCGATGCCGGCCGAATATAAGAACACGCCCGTGTTCCTTGCTCAGAACCTGATCACCGGAATCATGACTTCTGTGGTGAACTCACGCCTCAACGAGCTGAGTCAGAAACCCGATTGCCCCTTTGTCGGCGCAGGAGTTTACTATGGCGACTATCTGGTCAGCAAAACGATGGAAGCCGTCGGCATTCAGATTGTGCCCAAGCAGGGACAGGATGCCGCAGCTGTGCAGGCCGTGATGCAGGAGGTGGAGCGTGCAGCTCGTTTCGGACTCACTGCCACCGAGGTGATACGTGCTCGCGAAGAGTTTATGAGTCAGCTGGAGAGCATCTACGACAACCGCGACAAGCAGAAACACAACTTCTACATTCCGCAGTATGTTCGTCACTTCCTGGAGGGAGACCCCATCCCCGACCTCTCCACCGAATACAACCTCTACAAGGCACTGGCTCCGCAGTTGCCGGTTGAGGCTTACAACCAGGTGTTTGCGCAGAGCGTGGCCAGTGTCGACACCAACTTTGTGCTGCTTGCCATGTATCCTGACAAGGAAGGCTTCAGCGTTCCCACCGCCGACGAACTCAAGGCTGCTGTGATGGCTGCCAAGGCTGCCGAACTCACAGCCTATGTAGACAATGTGAAGAACGAGCCGCTGGTGCCCGAAGTGCCTGCCGCCGGAAAAATCAAGAAGGAGAAAGCCGCTCCCTTCGGTTACACCGAATGGACACTGAGCAACGGTGCACGCGTGTACTTCCGCAAGACCGACTTCAACGAGAGCCAAGTGCTCTTCTCTGCACGCAGCTTTGGCGGACAGAGCTTGCTGCCGGAGAGCGACCTGCTGAACGCCACCCTGCTGGGCATCGTGATGAACAGCACCGGATGGGGTAACTTCAGCTCTGTGGAACTGGAGAAGAAGCTCGCCGGCAAACAGGCCTCCGTGCAGGTGTCGCTCGGACAGAACACCGACAACTTGTCCGGTAGCTCCACACCGAAGGATCTGCGCACACTGTTCGAACTGATCTATCTGCACTTCCAGAAACCGGCAGACGACCAGGCTGCTTACGACAACATCATCAACTTGCTGAAAACGCAGTTGGCCAATGCCGAAAAGGATCCCTCGACAGCATTCAGCGACTCTATTCGTACCACCCTCTACAACAACCATCCGCGTGTCAAGGGCTTGAAGCTTGAGGACCTTGCCGAGGCCGACTATGCCGCCATCAAGCGCATCTACTCCGAGCGCTTCGCAACTGCCGGCGACTTCGACTTCTATTTCACCGGAAACTTCGATGTCGACTCTCTGCGTGCATTCACCGAGACCTACATCGCATCGCTCCCCGCGCAGAAGAAGCGTGAGAAGTTTGTGAACCACAAAATCTACTTCCGCACCGGAACCGTGGAAAATCGCTTCAAGCGCGAAATGGAAGTGCCGCAGGGCAACCTCATCCAAGTGTGGAGTGGCGAACTCGACTATAGCATGAAGAATGCCGTGGTGCTCAACGCACTGGGTCAGATCCTCACACAGCGCTACCTGAAGAGCATTCGCGAGGATGGCGG
The DNA here is from genome assembly GCA_017461605.1 of Bacteroidaceae bacterium. Taxonomy (GTDB): domain Bacteria; phylum Bacteroidota; class Bacteroidia; order Bacteroidales; family Bacteroidaceae; genus Alloprevotella. The sequence continues at coordinate 68,621 of JAFTXN010000003.1, read as the reverse complement.
TTTGGCTTACTCCGTTCAGGCTATGGGACAGGCTGATACCGGTGTGCGCGACGAGTATGCCGTGCAGATTGTTTGCCCCGTGAAGCCGGCACAAGCCGACTCGGCATTGCTGCTCATGCAGCAGGGCATCGACGACATCGCCAAGAGTGGTGTCACCGCCGAAGAGCTTGACAAAGTGAAGAAGTACGAACTGAAGGAATATGCGAACCAGCAAATCCAAAACGGATATTGGCAGGGCCTTGTCATCTCTCAGACCCGTTGGGGCTATGATGCACACACAGGTTACGAAGAAGTGGTGAACAACCTCACTTCGGCCGACATCCAAAACTTCGTTCGCAACGTGCTGCTCAAGCATCACAACCGCATCACCGTCACCATGCTTCCCGAAAGCCTGGAAGAGAACCATTGATGGCCTGCCGACGCATGTCGGAAACCATACCTACGCACATCCCCTTTGCTCAGCGCGGAGGGGATGTTTTTTTGTCATTTATACTCGTCCTTTGTCGGATTTTTTCTATGGGTGTCCGCCGAAAAAATATATCGGGAAACGGCCTGATGGCTTCTTCCCCTTTCAGGGGAGATGCCGGCACTTCAGGGACTTAGCCGGAGCTTACGGATTACAGATTGCTAAGTTCCAATATGAGCAAATGAGATAGCCTCATGAGCGGATGAGAAAAGTTTCTTCAAACAGAGCACTCGGAGATGCAAAATTCTGCAAGCACCGCAGAATTTTCTGCAGTGCTTCCGGAAAATTCTGCAGTGCTTCCGGATTTTAGCGGAATGCTTCCCGTGAAGCAGAGAGTGTTGTGCCGACCGCCGTCGGGCTGTTCTGACTGGGGGAAGCGCAATTCTTTCGGCTTAAAACTTGGTCTGTCTGTGCCAATGTCGTATTTTTGCAGAGAATGGGCAGTAGGTCGAAAAAAGCGAAAAGACCGGCCCGAAATTCAACTCCCGAAGACAAACAAACAAAACCTTAGAAAAGATATGATCCAATTCTTCAGAACCCCGCAGAAGAGCATCATCGCCACACAGGTGGACCATGTGCTCTCCGCTGACGAAGTGAACGAACTTTGCTGGCTTTATGGCGAAGCCGAACCGGTGGAAGGAACCACGCTCGAAGGTTGCTTCGTGGGTCCGCGACGCGAAATGATTACCCCGTGGAGCACCAATGCCGTTGAAATCACGCAAAACATGAACCTGCACGGCATCACACGTATCGAGGAGTATTTCCCCGTAGCCGACAGCTCGGCAGAGCACGACCCCATGTTGCAGCGTATGTATGAAGGATTGGACCAGGATATCTTCACCATCAACCTCCAACCTGCAGCCATCGAGTTCATTGAAGACCTCGAGACTTACAACGAAGCCGAAGGCCTGGCCCTCTCGCCCGCAGAGATCGAATACCTGCACGGAGTGGAAGCGCAGCTCGGCCGAAAGCTTACAGACTCTGAAGTGTTCGGTTTTGCACAAATCAACTCCGAGCACTGCCGTCACAAGATATTTGGCGGAACGTTCATCATCGATGGTGAGGAAATGCCCTCCTCGCTCTTCGCCATGATCAAGAAGACTACACAGGAGAATCCGCACCGCATACTCTCGGCCTACAAGGATAACGTGGCTTTCTCGGCCGGTCCCGTAGTTGAGCAGTTCGCTCCGAAAGACCACTCCACCAGCGACTACTTCGTAATCAAGGACATCGAAAGCGTCATCTCGCTGAAGGCCGAAACGCACAACTTCCCCACTACAGTTGAGCCCTTCAACGGAGCATCCACAGGTACCGGCGGCGAAATCCGCGACCGTATGGGTGGTGGCGTAGGCTCATGGCCCATCGCCGGAACAGCCGTCTATATGACTTCCTATCCCCGTCTGGATGGTGGCCGCGACTGGGAGGACATCCTGCCCGTGCGTCAGTGGCTCTATCAGACACCCGAGCAAATTCTTATCAAAGCCTCCAACGGTGCTTCCGACTTCGGTAACAAATTCGGTCAGCCTCTCATCACCGGTTCGGTGCTCACTTTCGAACATCAGGAAAACGGTGAAAAGTATGGCTACGACAAGGTTATCATGTTGGCCGGTGGCGTGGGATATGGCACCAAACGCGACTGCCTGAAAGGACAGCCCAAGAAGGGAAACAAGGTCGTGATGGTGGGTGGCGACAACTACCGCATCGGTTTGGGCGGTGGCTCAGTGTCGTCCGTCGACACGGGACGTTACAGCTCCGGCATCGAACTCAACGCCGTGCAACGTGCCAACCCGGAAATGCAGAAGCGTGCCAACAACCTGGTGCGTGCGCTTTGCGAAGAGGACGTCAATCCTGTGGTTTCGATTCACGACCATGGCAGCGCCGGCCACGTGAACTGCCTCTCCGAACTGGTGGAGGAGTGTGGCGGCCTCATTGATATGACCCAGCTCCCTGTGGGCGACCCGACGCTCTCCGCCAAGGAGATTATCGCCAATGAGAGTCAGGAACGCATGGGCCTCTTGATACAGGAAGAACACTTGGAACACGTGCGTCGCATCGCCGAGCGCGAACGTGCCCCGATGTATGTGGTGGGCGAAACAACAGGAGATGCACACTTTGCCTTCCGGCAGGGAGATGGCGTCAAGCCTTTCGACCTCGATGTGGCTCAGATGTTCGGCCACTCGCCCAAGACGGTGATGGTGGACGAAAGCGTTGAGAGAAACTATAAGGACGTGGTGTACGATGTGGCACACGTAGATACATATGTCAACAATGTGCTCCAGCTCGAAGCCGTGGCATGTAAGGATTGGCTCACCAATAAGGTGGACCGTTCCGTGACCGGTAAGGTGGCTCACCAGCAGACGCAGGGCGAGTTGCAACTGCCTTTGGCCGACTGCGGCGTGGTGGCACTCGATTATAGAGGCCGTGCCGGTATCGCCACTGCCATCGGACATGCTCCGCAGGCCGGTTTGGCTGATCCCGCCGCCGGCTCCGTACTGGCCGTTTCGGAGAGTTTGACCAACCTCGTTTGGGCACCGCTGGCCGAGGGCTTGGACAGTGTCAGCCTGTCAGCCAACTGGATGTGGCCCTGTCGCTCGCAGAAGGGCGAGGATGCCCGTCTCTATCGTGGCGTCCAGGCGCTGAGCGACTTCTGTTGTGCGCTGAAAATCAACGTACCCACCGGTAAGGACTCTCTGTCGATGACCCAAAAGTATCCCGGCGGTGAGAAGATTATCTCCCCGGGAACCGTGATTGTCAGCTCGGGAGGTGAAGTGAGCGACATTCGCAAGGTGGTTTCGCCCGTTGCGGTGAACGAACCCAAGAGCAGCTTCTACCACATCGACTTCTCGTTTGACGAATTGCGCCTCGGCGGTTCGGCTTTCGCACAAAGCCTCGGATTTGTGGGCAGCGATGTTCCCAAAGTGCAGAACCCCGATTACTTCCGCGATGCCTTCAACGCCGTGCAACAACTCGTGAGCGACGGTCTCCTGCTGGCCGGTCACGATATCAGCGCCGGCGGCCTCATCACCTGTCTGTTGGAAATGTGTTTTGCCAACACCGAGGGCGGTATTGAGGTGTCGCTCGACGGATTCAAGAAAGCCGATCTCGTGAAAGCCCTCTTCGCCGAAAATCCCGGTGTTGTGGTGCAGGTGGCCGACAGCAAGAAGGCCGAGTTTAAGAAAGTGCTCGACGAAGCCGGTATCGCCTACATCAAGTTGGGCCGTCCCACGGACGAACGCCACATCCTGGTGGAGAAAGAGGAGGCTACCTATCAGTTCGGCATCGACCACTTGCGCGATGTATGGTACTCCACTTCCTACATGCTCGACACGAAGCAGAGTTTCCACGGTTGCGCGAAGAAACGCTTCGAGAACTACAAGCAGCAGCCCCTCGAATTCCATCTGCGTCCCGAGTGGAAGGGCACCTTCGAGAGCCTCGGCATCACGCCCGAGCGCCGCACGCCGAGCGGTGTGCGTGCCGCCATCATCCGTGAGAAAGGTACCAACGGTGAGCGCGAAATGGCTTACGCGCTCTATCTCGCCGGCTTCGATGTGAAGGACGTGATGATGACCGACCTCATCACCGGCCGCGAAACGCTGGACGACATCAACATGATTGTGTTCTGCGGCGGCTTCTCCAACAGCGACGTGCTCGGTTCGGCCAAAGGCTGGGCAGGAGCATTCCTCTTCAACCCCAAGGCCAAGGCTGCCCTCGACCGCTTCTATGCTCGCCCCGACACACTCTCGCTCGGCGTCTGCAACGGTTGTCAGCTGATGGTGGAACTCGGACTCATCAACCCCGAACACACCAAGCGCACGCACATGCTTCACAACGATAGCCACAAGTTTGAGAGTGCCTTTGTCGGTGTGACGGTGGCTGCCAACCGCAGTGTGATGTTCGGTTCGCTCAGTGGCGACCGCCTCGGCATTTGGGTGGCACACGGTGAAGGAAAATTTGACTTGCCCTTGGCAGAAGACAAATACAACGTGGTGCTGAAATACTCCTACGACGAATATCCCGGCAACCCCAACGGAAGCCGCTACTCTGTAGCCGGAATTGCCAGCCCCGACGGCAGACATCTCGCCATGATGCCTCACCTCGAGCGCGCCTTCTTCCCGTGGCAGAATCCGCACTATCCGGCCGACCGCAAGGGCGACGACGTAACTCCGTGGATGGAAGCCTTCGTCAACGCACGCCGCTGGGTGGAAGCACACAAGGCATAACAGACGCACGAAGGCTCTTTGCAAGATGCGTCGTGTGTAGCTGAATTTCAGCCGTGCAAAGAGCGAAAATCTACAAGGCGTTTAGAAAATTCTGCAAGCACTGCAGAATTTTCTAAACGCCTTTCTCGTTTATGCAGAAAGCGTCCGAAAAATTTCAAGGGGTCACTCCGCAGTTTTTCTCTGTTTTTCTTTTGCTTTGCTCTCACCTTGCATTCTTTGGCTACGCTTTCGCTTCGCCCAAGGTTGGCTGCGGCTTGGAAAAGCTCAAATAAATTTGGCTTTCCACTCACCTTGCATTACCTTTGTCTGTGCCAAGGTAAGCTTCGGCTCGGGATAAAAAGCTGAAAACTTCGTTTTCGCTTTGTTCTCCACTCACCTTGCATTACCTTTGTCCGAAAATAGAAAAACAGCAACGACGCAGGAATTATTATGAACTGGTTGCAAGATACTTTTCTTTCGCACAGCGCAATTCAGGCTGTGATTATCATTTGTTTGATATGTGCCATAGGTTTGAGCCTTGGCAAGATTCGTTTTCGCGGTATCACGCTGGGTGTTACCTTCGTCTTTTTTATCGGAATTTTGGCGGGAAGTCTGGGTTTGAGCCTCGACCCTAAGATGTTGGGCTATGCCGAGAGCTTCGGCCTCGTGCTGTTCGTCTATACGCTCGGCCTGCAGGTGGGTCCCGGCTTCATCAGTTCGTTTCGCATCGGTGGGCGCGACCTCACCTTGCTCTCGTTGGGTGTGGTGCTGCTCGGCACGTTGATGGCGCTCATTCCCGTCTGGACCGGTCATGCCGCCTTGCCCGACATGATGGGTGTGCTCTGCGGAGCCACCACCAACACACCGGCGCTCGGTGCGGCGCAGCAAACGCTCAAACAACTGGGGCAGCCCGAATCGGTGGCGGCACTCAGCTGTGCCGTAACCTATCCGCTGGGAATGGTCGGCGTGATTCTGGCTTTCATCATCATGAAGGGATGGTTGGCGCGGCGCGAGAAGCCGCAGGTGGATCGCAGCAAGGAGAAAGAAGCCTTCATCGCCTCCTTCCAGGTACGCAATCCGGCCGTGTTCCACCGCAGTCTGCACGAAGTGGCAGGCTTCGACGAAAGCAAATTTGTGGTGTCGCGCATTTGGCGCAGCGGCAAGGTGATACTTCCCACGGCCGATACCGTTATCGAAGAGGGCGACCGCGTGCTGGTCATCACGCAGCAGCGTTTTGTGGAGCAACTGACCATCTTCTTCGGAAGCATTGACGATACCGATTGGAACAAGCACAACATCGACTGGAATGCTTTGGACAGCAAGCTGGTGTCGCAGCGCATTCTCATTACCCGCCCGTCGATCAATGGCAAGCACCTGGGCGACCTCCATCTGCGCAACCGCTATGGTGTGAATGTGAGTCGTGTGCAGCGTGCCGGCATTCAGCTCGTGGCCACTCCGCAGCTAACGCTCCGTGTGGGCGACCGCGTCACTGTGGTGGGCGAGCAGGAAAGTCTGAAGCGCGTGGCCAAGGAGTTGGGAAACGCCGTGAAGCATCTTGATGAGCCCAACATGGTTACCATCTTCATAGGCATCGTGCTCGGTCTGGTGCTTGGCTGTCTGCCCATCGAGTTTCCGGGCATCAGCTATCCGGTGCGACTCGGCCTCGCGGGAGGCCCGATTATCATGGGTATACTCATCGGAGCCTTCGGGCCTCGCTTCCACATGGTGGCCTATACCACGACTTCGGCCAACCTGATGCTGCGCTCGCTTGGGCTTTCCATGTATTTGGCCTGTCTCGGTTTGGCTGCCGGTGCCGACTTTGTGGAAACGGTGATGCAACCCCGCGCCTTGTGGTGGATAGCCTATGGATTGCTCATCACGTTGGTGCCCGTGATGCTGCTGGCAGTGATTTCGGTGAAGTGGTCCGGAAAAACCGTGGCCTCGACCGCAGGTATGCTCTGCGGAGCCATGGCCAACCCCATCGCGTTGGGATATGTCAACGATGTGATTCCGGGCGACAAGGCTTCGGTTTCGTATGCCACCGTCTATCCTCTGTGTATGTTCTTGCGGGTGGTGATAGCGCAAGTGGTGGTGATGATGTGGTTCACCTGATGTGGATTTTTCGCATCGCGCACCCCAAAACCTTGAAATCTTTTAGGGAAAACACGTCCCCAATTTTCGTTTTTCATGTTAGTAAAAGTAAATAGCTCAGCGGTCGACGGCCTCTCTGCCATGTCCGTGCTCATTGAGATAAACACCGTTCCGGGCAAGGAGTTCTTCATGGTAGGACTCCCTGATAACGCTGTGCGCGAAAGCCGAACGCGTGTGGAGAGTGCGCTGCACAGCTCAGGATTTCACCTGCGCGAGTCCAAAACTACGGTCAACTTTGCACCGGCAGATGTGCGCAAGGAGGGTAGCGGTTATGACCTTCCGCTGGCGGTGGGACTGCTGGCGGCTTCGCGCCTGGTGCCTCAAGAGAAATTGGGAAGCTGCGTGTTCACCGGCGAACTGGGACTGGATGGCAGCGTACGCCCTGTGAAGGGCGCTTTGGCCATGGCCATCAAGGCCCGAAGCGACGGCTACGAATGTCTGTTCGTTCCGAAAGAAAATGTACGCGAAGCCGTGGTTGTGAACCGCCTGAAGGTGTTTGGCGTGAGCACACTGAGCGAAGTGGTGGACCATCTGAACGGTCAGCAACTGCTGGAACCAACCATCAGCGATACGCGCAAAGAATTTTTTGCTGCACAGGGACATCACACCATCGACTTTGCGGATGTGAAAGGGCAGGAGAGCGTGAAGCGCGCCATAGAGGTGGCTGCTGCCGGTGGACACAACCTGATGCTTGTGGGCAGTCCGGGATGTGGCAAAAGCATGATGGCAAAGCGCATTCCCACCATACTCCCTCCGCTGACACTGGCCGAAAGCCTGGAAACAACACTCATACATTCGGTGGCCGGAAAGCTCGATCAGAATGTGTCGCTCATCACCGAGCGTCCCTTCCGTGCACCTCACCACACGATCTCCAATGTTGCCCTTGTCGGCGGCGGCACTCATCCGCAACCCGGTGAAATTTCCCTCGCCCACAATGGTGTCCTCTTTTGCGACGAACTGCCCGAATTCAGCCGTCCCGTTCTCGAAGTGATGCGTCAGCCGCTCGAGGACCGCCGCATCACCATCAGCCGCGCTAAGTACAGTGTCGACTATCCCTGTTCGTTTATGTTCGTGGCTTCGATGAATCCTTGCCCCTGTGGGTACTACGGTGACCCGGCACACCGCTGTGTTTGCACTCCCGGACAAATACAGCGCTATCTGAACCGCATCAGCGGCCCGTTGCTTGACCGCATTGACATACAGTGTGAAATCGATGCCGTTCCGTTCTCCGAAATTTCGCAAGCCCAACCCGGCGAGAAGAGCGAGGTCATCCGCGAACGTGTGGTGGCTGCGCGGAAAATTCAGGAAGAACGTTTCAAAAATCACAAAGGCATCCACTGCAACGCACAAATGACGGAGAAAATGCTCAACGAATTTGCGCAGCCCGACCAGCGGGGGCTGGACATGCTCCGCACAGCCATGGAACGCATGAACCTCTCTGCCCGCGCTTACAGTCGCATTCTGAAAGTCGCCCGTACCATTGCCGACCTCGACGCTTCCCCCAACGTGCTGTCGCATCACATTGCCGAAGCCGTGGGATACCGCAGCCTGGATCGGGGCGACTGGGCGGAACGCGGGGCATAGCTCGCATCCCTCTTCCTGCGACACCTTCGTTTTTCTGCAAGGCGTTTAGAAATTTCTGCAGTGCTTGTAGAATTTTTTAAACGCCTTGCAGATTTTTGCGCATGCCCTATGCACTTTTGCAAACTTCCTGTTCCTCTTTTCTCTTCCTTGTTCGGTTGCGCAGAAAGGCACAAAGGTTTTTCTCCATTTCGTCAAGCCGACTTGTCAAAGTTTGCGCAAAAATCTGAAATTTGTGCAGAAATAAAGAAAATACTGCACAAAAATTCGTGCAGTGTGCATAAATAAGTCTACTTTCGCCGCCGAAATTCTTAAATACACTACAGAAATGACAATGAAAAGTTTTCTCGTTGCGCTCATCAGCGCATTTGTTTTCGCATTGGGAGCGCAGGCTCAGGTGACCCAGAATAATCACGGCGACAACATCGTAGGCGAATATCTCACGGATCGCGGAGGCTCTAAGAGCAAGGTGCGTGTGACGAAGACCGGTGCCAACACTTACACGGCCCAAGTGTTTTGGGTGGAGCACCCTCTGGATAAGCAGGGAAAGAAGCGCAAGGACGTGAAAAACCCTGACAAAAGTTTGCGAAGCGTTGACATCGACAAGGTGGTGCTTGTGCGTGGTCTGAAGTATGATGCCGAGGACAAGGAGTGGGGTGATGCCAAGATTTACGACCCTTCCAAGGGTATCCGCGTCAATGTGACGGCCGAGTTTGTAGGACCCAAAAAACTGAAGTTGCGCGGCACCATTTTCGGTATCGGCACTACGCTTTACTGGACCAAGATTAAATAAAGCTCTTCCCCATCAGGAAAATCCGCAAATCGTTTGCACCTATCTCAAATACAAGCGGAGCGCACCGAGCGCTCCGCTTGTGGTTTTTTCAGATGTATCCGAAGTGGTCGACATCAGTCGCAGGTATATCCGTCGTCCTCTGCTCGTTCGCGCATGCGCCGTATGCGTTCGTCAAAGTCGGGGTGCGAGGAAAAAGCATAGAGCAGTTTGGCATACTTCGTCGAACCTCCTTTTTCGGAGAGTGCTTTCATCTTCTTGAAAGCCTTGCCCATGGCCCACGGATTTCGGCCGTATTTTTTCAGAAACTCGTAGCCATAATCGTCGGCTTGTCGTTCATGATGGCGCGAGTGCTTGGCCGAAATCATCGACTCGCCTAAGCTGCTCCATGATGAGGCTGAAAACTCGGCCCATGTGTCGCTCAGTCCGCCGAGTGCATCCGAGGCTGCGCTGCGTAGCATCGCGTCCTGCCAAGCCTTCTTGGAGTGTCGCAAGGCCACGTGGCCAATCTCGTGACCCAGCACTCCCAGCAATTCATCGTCCGACAGGGCATCCATCAGTGCCGAGAACACGCGCACGCTCCCATCGGGGCATGCGAAAGCATTGATTTCGCCGGTTTTGTAAACCTTGAAGTTGAGTCTTATCCCGTCTGCCTGAGTCATCCCCTTGGTGAGCCGATTGAGCCGCTTGGTATAGGCGCTGTTGGCACCGCACACGGTGTTTTTTCGGTCCATGGCCGTTACACTTTCCTGCACCGCTTTGGCCAATTGCTCATCGGTGACGCTGATTGCCTGTCCGGCTTTGGCCAGTCCGGAGATGATGCGCAGAAGGCTTGATTGTGCCGGCATGGCTGTGGCACAAAGGAAGAAGATCAGGAGTGCCGAGAGTCTTTTTGCAAAAGATGTTTTTGTCATAGATGAATGCTGTTGAGAGAAATATAAATCGGGTGCAAAGATACAACATTGGGCAAAACAATATGCCGAAAGGCGTTCAGAACTGAAAAAGTCCTATCTTTGCTCCGTTCCATAGTCATTTATAAATCTATATAATCATGCGTAAAACACTCTTCTTCCTTTTTGCAATTCTTTGCTCTCTGGGTGCAACTGCTCAGACCGTGCTCTTCCACACCGGCGACAGTACCGGCTATCCTTATCGCATACCGGCCATTGCTGCGACGGCCAAGGGAAAAATTGTGGCCTTGACGGACTTGCGTCCGTGCGGTGGCGACATCGGTTATGGTCGGGTGGACATTCTCAGTCGCACCAGTCACGACAATGGACATACCTGGGGTGCAGCGCAGCCCGTGCTCTCCGGAACCGGCAGCGGCCCTGAGACCGGTTATGGCGATGCGTGTCTGGTGGCCGACCGACAGCGCGAAGAATTGCTGTTGGTATGTGTGTCGGGCGATGTGCCCTATTGGCAGTCGCGCGTGGAGCACAGCCAACGCCTCGTTTCGACCCGTGCAAAATGGAACAAGAAGCAGCAAAAGTGGGAGTGGGAGAAGCCGCTTGACCACACGGCGCACGTATATCACACCTTGTTTGGCGACCGCATCAACGGCCTGTTCATGGGTTCGGGACGCATCTGCCAGTCGTCGCAGGTGAAGGTGGGAAAATACTATCGCCTCTATGGTGCACTGTGTACGCACAAGGGCAATTTTGTGCTCTATTCTGATGACTTCGGTCGCACCTGGGACGTGTTGGGCAGCGCCACCGAGAGCTGTGCTCCCAAGGGCGACGAGCCCAAGTGTGAAGAGCTGCCCGACGGCTCTGTGTTGCTGAGCAGCCGCAAGCATGGTGGCCGCTACTTCAATGTGTTCCGCTATTCCGACATCAAGGCGGCAAAAGGCGCATGGGCCACTGCCGTTGACAGCCGCGAGGCCGTGGGAGGCATCAGCAATGAGGGGACTCCCTGTAATGGAGAGGTGCTCATCCTGCCCGTGCGCAAAGCTGACGGCAAGCGCACCACATTGGCACTGCAGAGCATTCCGGCCGGTCCGGCTCGCAGCAATGTGACCATCTATTGGAAGGAACTGGCCTCGCGTGCCGACTATGCCACTCCCTACGGCTTTGCTGCAGGTTGGCAGGGCAGTTATCGCGTGAGCGACAAGGGTTCGGCCTATTCCACCATGGTGCAGCAGCCCGACGGACGCATTGCCTTCTTCTACGAAGAGGAACCGGGTTATTACCAGATGGTGTATCGCGCTCTCACGCTCGACGAAATCACCGGCGGAAAGTTTCGCTCGTTGAAGAGATAAGTCGGGGCAGAACGCTCCACCCTTTGCGGAAAAATCTACACGGCGTTTAGAAATTTCTACAAGCACTGCAGAATTTTCTAAACGCCGTGTAGATTTTTGTACGTCGCAAGGCCGTTTTTCCGGCAAAGTGTCATGATGTTTCGCAAGAGTGCCGACATCTTCGTTCACGGTATAACAAAGCCCACAGATGCATGGCGCGTCTGTGGGCTTCGTTGTGCTGTGATTTCGCGTCGGGAGATTATTCTCGGATGTCCATTTCGTCGAGCACGTAACTGCTTCCGCCGAACATGTCAAGCAGGAAGAGCACGTAGCGAATGTCTACGTTGATGCAGCGCTGCAGGGCCGGATTGAAGCGAAGGTCGCTGGAAAGACTCTCGATGTTTCCGTCGAACGCGATGCCGATGAGCTCGCCGCGTGCATTCATTACGGGCGAACCCGAGTTGCCTCCCGTGATGTCGTTGTTGGAGAGGAAACATACGGGCAGCTTGCCGTTGGGCAGCGCATAGCGTCCGAAGTTTCCTTCGAGCCAGAACTTGCGCAGCTCCTCGTTCATCACGTAGTCGGGGTCGCGCGGATTTTCTTTTTCAAGCATTCCGTCGAGCACCGTCTGCCAGCCATATTCCACGGCATCGCGCGGCGAATATCCGCCCACGTGTCCGTAGGTCATGCGCAGGGTGAAGTTGGCATCGGGCGCCTTGCTCCAATCGTACATCTCGCACAGGCCGCGCGTGTAGATCTTGTCCAGCTCGGAACGCTTGCGGGTGTAAGTCTGCATTGCGGGAGTGTAGAGGGCAAAAGCGGTATGCAAATCGTTGAAGTGGGTCACGAGCGGATCGGCCATCAAGCTTTCAAGGTCGGGGTTGGCCAGGGCTGCTTCCAGCGTGGCACGGCTGCGGAACACAGAGTTGGCATACATGTTTTCATAATGAGCTTTTACGCCCGATGCATCCCGGAGGAACGACGGTGCAAGGCCCAGCCGATTGTACTTTTGCCAATAGGGGTAGAGCAGCATCATTTGTTGGAAATCGTAGTCCAAGTCCACATTTCCTGCCGCCATGTCATACCATTTCAGCAACGTGGTTTTGGCATTGTCGATGTCCTTCTGCTTTCCGTCCTTGAGGGCTTTCAGATAATTATGCAGTGCTTCTGTCTGCACGTAGAAGCCTTGCTGACCCACGGTGTATTGCAGAAGGAAATAGTCGTGAAGCGTGTCCTCAACGGCTGCGACCAGTGAGTCGATGCGGTCGATGATGTTGAGATATTCTGCCTTGCCACTGCGTGCGGCAAACTCGCGGAACGCTTTTTCTTCGGTGCGCTTGATGTTCATCAGACCGGTGCGCTTCACGCTCTCGTTCATACCGCCGAAATTCTTCACCATGTTGCCGAGGCTCATATAGTCGTCGGCCAATTTCAGGTTGGCCACACTGTCGCGGTCCATCAGTGCTTTCATGAAGTCGAGTTGTGCTTCACCGGCCAGGTTGATGGGGAAGTTCTGACTCTGCGTGCGGAGGTGAACTTCGGAAGCCGTGAGATAGCGGCTGGTGCGGCCGGGGAAGCCCATGATCATGGTATAGTCGGCATTCTCCACGCCTTTCAGCGAGATGGGCAGGAACTTACGGCACTTCAGCGGCACATTCTTGTCGCTGTAAGCGGCAGGCTGACCATTCTTGTCGGCATAGATGCGAAACATCGCGAAGTCTGCGTTGTGGCGCGGCCACATCCAATTGTCCTGGTTGAAGCCGAACTGTGCGATGTTCTGCGGCGGATTGGCCACCAGACGCACGTCGGAGAATTGCTGTTCGTAGAAGAGATAGAACTCATTGCCTCCGAAATATGGCACGATGCGAGCCACGATGCCCTTCTGCTTTTTCAGGTCGCTCTTCTTCAGGAGTTCGGCTGCCAGGGGGGCGAGGAAACTTTGGCTCTGTGCGGTGTATTCGTCGACGCCGGCTTTCTGCGCTGCAGCGCCTACCTCGGCCGTAACGTCCACGATGCGCAGCACGAAGGTGAAGGTGAGGTTGGGCACAGGCAGCTCCTCTGCGCGATTACGGGCAAAGTATCCGTCCTGCAGATAGTTGTGGTCCATGGTGCTCATGGCATGCACGTAGCTGAATCCGCAGTGGTTGTTGGTGAGGATGAGTCCGTCGGGCGAAACCACCTCGCCCGTGCAGCCACCGCCAAACTGCCCGATGCATTCGCGCAGTGAGGGCGAAGCCTCATCATAGAGTTGTTCGGCAGGCATCTGCAGGCCGGCCTTGCGTAGTGAGTCGGCCAGGTGCTGACGCTCCATCAGCTTGAGCAACCACATGCCTTCGTCGGCGTGAGCTGCCGTCAGGCCCAGCACGAAGGCCAGGCAGAATGAAAAGATTTTCTTCATGTTTGTATATGTTTTGATGATTGATAAACGAATTTCGGGGCGAATTTACAAAGAAATAGCACGCAGGGCAACACCCATGGGGCTGCAGCCGGTGATTTTCGTTCGCGCATGAAGCAGAATGCCGTGGCTTCCCCTGATTTTCTACAAGCACTGCAGAAAAATCTACAAGCACTGCAGAAAATTCTAAACGCCTTGTAGATTTTTGCACGCCGCATGATCGTTTTTCGGACAATGTGTCAGCAAAAAGCATAGGCACAGAGGGCTTCCATGCGCTGAAAACAGGTTTTTTGTTTGGTGCTTCAAGATTATTGCCTTACCTTTGGCACATATTATGCCTCGGTGTGCCGTTCTTGAACGGAGACCGCATAATGTCAGGCTACGAAAAACAATTATTCTAAAAACATTAAACGATATGCGAAAAACACTTTTCACCTGTTTGTTAGGAGCTTTTGCGCTCCAGACAGCCGCTCAGGTAACTCCGCTCCAAGGATTTGCCTACAGTGAAACGGTGCAGGCACCCACCGGAAAGGAATGGGAAAACCCCGAACAGCTGTCGCTCAACAAGGAGCAGCCACACGCATGGTTCTTCTCCTTTGCCGACACCGAAAGCGCGCGTCGCGTGCTTCCGGAGAACAGTACTTATTGGAAATCTCTCAATGGCGAATGGCGATTCAACTGGGTGGGAAATCCCGATGAACGCCCTCTGGACTTCATGAAACCCGATTTCGATGATTCGAAATGGGCACGCGTGCAAGTGCCGATGAACTGGAACGTGGTCGGCATACAGCCCGACGGAACACAGAAGTGGGGTACGCCCATCTACTCCAATCAACGCGTGATTTTCCAACACTCAGTGAAAGTGGACGACTGGCGCGGCGGCGTGATGCGCACACCGCCTACGGATTGGCCCACCTACAAGAACAGAAACGAAGTAGGCTCTTATCGCCGCACCTTCACCATCCCGGCAGGATGGCAGGGCCGTGAGGTGTACATCAACTTCGACGGCGTGGATTCATTCTTCTATCTCTACATCAACGGACGCTACGTGGGATTCTCCAAGAACTCTCGCAACGTAGCTTCCTTCGACATCACACCTTATCTCGTCGAGGGTGAAAACCTGGTGGCTGCAGAGGTGTATCGCAACAGCGATGGTTCATTCCTCGAGAGTCAGGACATGTTTCGTCTGCCCGGTATCTTCCGTACTGTGAGCCTCACAGCCAAGCCCATGGTGCAGGTGCGCGACCTCGTGGCCAAGCCTGCGCTCGATGATACCTACACCAACGGTTCGCTCAACATCACAGCCTGCGTGCGCAACCTCGGTGAGAAGAAGATTAAGAAGTATTCACTCTCTTACACACTCTATGCCAACGACCTCTACTCCGACTCCAACCACAAGGTGGAAGGTGTTTCGGCAAATCTGCCTATCGTTGAGCTGAAGCCCGGACAGGAGCAAGCCTTCAACATCACTCTGCAGGCAGGAACCGTGAAGCCCTGGAGCGCAGAAGCACCTTGGTGCTATGTTCTTGTGGGAGAACTTAAGGATAAGAAAGGAAACGTAGTGGAAACATTCTCAACCACTGTAGGTTTCCGTGAAGTGGAAATCAAAGATACCGCAGCCGAGAACGATGAATTCGGAAAGGCCGGCCGTTATTACTACCTCAACGGAAAGCCCATCAAGATGAAGGGTGTGAATCGCCACGAGACAAATCCGGAACGCGGACATGCCATCACACGTGAGCAGATGCACCGCGAAGTGATGCTCATGAAGCAGGGAAATATCAACCACGTGCGCAACTCACACTATTGCTGCGACCCGTATTGGTATTACCTCTGTAACAAATATGGTATATACCTTGAAGACGAAGCCAACATCGAGAGCCATCAATACTATTATGGCAAGGAGAGTCTCTCACATCCCGAGGAGTGGCGCGCCGCTCACGTGGCCAGAAACATGGAAATGGTACACGCCAACGTGAACCACCCGTCCATCGTTATCTGGAGCCTTGGCAACGAAGCAGGTCCCGGTCACAACTTTGTAGCCGCCTACGACAGCATCAAGACATTCGACACCACACGCCCTGTTCAATACGAGAGAAACAACAACATCGTGGACATGGGTTCGAACCAATATCCCAGCGTCGGCGGTGTGAAGTTCCTTTCCGAGGGAGGCAAGGGAGCCAAGTATCCGTTCCATATATCAGAGTACGCACACTCCATGGGTAATGCTGTGGGCAATCTGGCCGAAATGTGGCAGTACATCGAAAGTTCCAACTTCGTGATGGGTGGCGCTATCTGGGACTGGGTGGATCAAGCCATCTACAACTATGATCCCAAAACGGGCGACCGTTATTTTGGATACGGTGGCGATTTTGGCGACAAGCCTAACGACGGCACGTTCTGCATGAACGGTATCATGCGACCGGACCTGACGCCCAAGGCACAGTATTTCGAAGTGAAGAAAGTGTATCAGAACGTGGGCGTAACGCCTGTTGATATGAAGCAGGGTCGCATCGAAATTTTCAACAAGAACTATTTCGAACCTTTCAATGATTATGAAATTCGCTGGACGCTCTTCAAAAACGGCCAACCCGTACTCAAGGAACAGCCCCTGCAGGGTCCGCGCATCGTGTTGCAACCTCGCATGAAGCAGAGCTATGTGCTGCCTTACAGCTACGCCGAGTTGGATGCTGACGGTGAGTATTACGCAGTTGTGCAGTTCGTTCTCAATGCTGACAAGCCCTGGGCTAAGAAGGGGTATGTGCAGATGGAAGAACAGCTCTTGGTGAAGAAAGCTGCTCCTGCACCCGGCATTGCTACAGTGGCCGAGGGTGGAAAGCTGAAGCGCACCATGCAGGGTGAGATGACCACCATCGAGGGCGAGGGCTTCAAGGCCGTGTTCGACAACCGCACCGGTTCGCTTCACAGCCTCGCTTACAACGGTCGTGAAGTCATTGTGCCCGGTCACGGACCGCAGCTTGACGCTTTCCGTGCCCCCACCGACAATGACGTATGGATTTATCGTCAATGGGTGGCCAAGGGATTACACAACCTCAAGCACAAGGCAACCGACTGGAACTGGATGCAGCGCAAGGATGGTGCATACGTGCTTACCTACGCCGTAGAGAGCCAGGCACCCAATGCTGCCACATTGCATGGCGGTGGTATGGGAGGAGGCTTCAGTGTGGAAGAAAATCCCAACCAGCCGTTCGGATCTTCAGACTTCAAGTTTACAACTTCTCAGATTTGGACCATCTATAAGGACGGAAGCATTGAGTTGCAAAGCGCCATCACTTCCAACAGTCCTAAGTTCGTGTTGCCGCGTATCGGCTATAGCTTGCAGCTTCCCAAGTCGCTTGACAACTATACTTACTACGGTCGCGGACCTGAAAACAACTACAACGACCGTTGCACAGGCTCGTTCGTGGGTCTCTACACCAGTAAGGTGGCGGATCAGGCCCGCATGTTGCCTAAGCCGCAGGATATGGGCACTCGTGAGGAAGTGCGCTGGTGCGCTCTGACCGACGCTGCCGGCAACGGTGTCGAATTTATCAGTCCGCAAATGGCTGCTTCGGCACTCCCTTGGTCCGACTTGGAAATCATGCTGGCCGACCATCCCTATCAGCTCCCCAAGAGCACTGCCACACACTTGCATCTCGATGCCAAGGTGACGGGTCTGGGAGGTAACAGTTGCGGACAGGGTGCTCCGCTCGACCGCGACCGCGCTTGGGCAGACGCTTACAATTTCTCATTCATCATTCGCCCCGTCAAGGCCGGCAATGCAGGAACGCAGGCATACGTTTCGCCCAACGGTGATAAGCCTATCCTCGTTTCGCGTGCCAACAACGGAAACGTTACACTCACTACCGCTGATGTCGGACGCGCCATGGTGTATAGCGTGAACAATGGAAAGCCCGTTGATTACACTGCGCCGTTCGTCCTGCGCGATGGCGGAAAGCTGAAAGTGTGGTATAAGGATAACAAGATGCTTTCCTCTACTTATACCTTTGAGAAGATTGAAAGCGTACCCCTTGAGGTGGTGTTCTGTTCCAGTCAGGAATATGGTGAAGGCGATGCATCTCATCTCACCGACGGAGACAACGGAACTATTTGGCACACCATGTATTCCGTAACCGTCGCTAACTATCCTCACTGGGTGAACTTCGATGCCGGCAGTGTGAAGCAGATGAAGGGCTTTGTATATACGCCGCGTCCCGGTGGAGGTAATGGTAACATCAAGGACTACGAAATCTATGTCAGCATGGACGGAGAAAACTGGGGCGAACCTGTGAAGAAGGGAACTTTTGCCAACAACGCCGACCCCAAGACCGTGCGTTTCGACAAGCCCATCAAGGCTCGCTACATGCAGTTCCGTGCTCTCAGTGAGCAGAACGGAGCCGATTTCGCCAGTGGTGCAGAATTCTCCATCCTGGCCGACTGATTCCAGCTCCGGCGGTCGTCATCCGTGAAACCGTTCGGATATAGATAACAGGCATCGGGTTGCACCTCTGTGTGTGGCCCGATGTTTTTTCTGTGCTTCCGGTGGTGCTGCCTGCCGATGTGCGACGGCCTTGGGGCAAGATTCACCTTTCCGCAGTGCTTTCTCCGATTTCGCGCACGGCGTTTAGAAATTTCTGCAAGCACTGCAGAAATTTCTAAACGCCGTGTAAATTATTGTACACTGCAAGCCCGTTTTTCTGACAAAGTGTAAGGCGCTTTTTCATGGGAAAGCCATGTTTTCGCTTTGTTTTCCGCTCGCCTTGCTTCCTTTGGCTGCGCCCAAGTCAGGCTTCGGCTAGGGATAAAAAGCTGAAAATAAATTTTCGCTTTGTTTTCCGCTCGCCTTGCACTAACTTTGGATTAGTTAGGCTGCGGCTTGGAAAAACTTTCGAAAATTCGCGAGCTCATTTTCATGTTTTCCGCTCGCCTTGCCTCCTCTGGCTGCGCCCAAGTCAGGCTTCGGCTCGGGATAAAAAGCCGAAAATAAATTTTCGCTTTGTTTTCCGCTCGCCTTGCACTAACTTTGCAAAACTAAAAAAGGAGACATGAAAATACTGCATACTGCCGATTGGCACTTAGGAAACAGTTTCCACGGACACGACCGCATCGAGGAGCATCGCCACTTCCTCAGCTGGCTCATCGAGGTGCTGCGCGAGCGAATGCCCGACGTATTGATCATCGCGGGTGATGTATACGATACCCCCAACCCTGCAGCCACAGCCGAACAGATGCTTTTCGACTTTCTGCTGCAGGCCACCGAGAACGTGCCGGGGCTGCAGATTGTGCTCACGGCCGGCAATCACGATTCGGCCGGACGCATCGAGGCACCTGCCGAATTGCTGAAGCGACACAACATCTACGTGCGCGGCACCATCCACCGCGTGGACGAAGATCCCGATTTCGACTACTATCTTCTGCCGCTGAGCCGTCGCAACAGTCAGGAGGCCGAGGTAGTATGCATCGCCTTGCCCTACCTCCGTTCGTGCGACTATCCGGCCGGGATGAGCACCGAGGAAGGCATCCGCTACTACTACGACAACTGCATGCGCCGTCTGCGCAAATCGCCTTTCAAGGGATTGCCCGTCATCTCCGCAGCCCACTTTTACGCCGCCGGAGCCGCTGTTTGCAATAGCGAGCATAGCGAGCGCCTCGTGGTGGGCGGACAGGACTGCGTCGATGCCGAGATTACGGCCTGTGCCTGCTACACCGCGCTGGGGCACATCCACAAGGCGCAGCGTGTGGTCGGAAAGTCAGAAGCCCATTATGCCGGCAGCGTGCTGCCCATGTCGTTTGCCGAGAAACACTACGACCATGGAGTGCAATGCGTCGAGGTGAATGAGAACGGGTTGCAGAACATCGTTCGTCTGAACTACAGTCCGCTGCGCTCGCTGCTCACCATCCCCGAACACGGAGCAGCTACTACCGGACAGGTGCTTGAAGCCATCGGAGCGCTTCCGCGCAGACAGAAGAACGATGATGGAAGCGACTGGCCCTATCTCGAAATACGAGTACTCGAAACCCAACCCGAGCCATCCTTTGTTACCGATGTCAACAATGCGTTGGCCGACCGCGCAGTGCGCCTCTGTCGCATTGTGCGCGAACTCCCCGAAGTCAGACAGCACACGCACGAGAATCCATCAGTGCAGCAGCTGAGCGCCATGACACCGCGCGAAATGGCCGACAGCGTTTTCCAACACCGTTATGGCAACCCCATGCCACAATCCTTGGCCCGCAGATTTGAAGAGGCCGAGGCCCAAGCCATCCATACACCGGACGAATAAGTACCGGCACCACCCACAGACGTACAAGCCACATGAAGATAGAAAAAATCACCATCTGCAATCTTGCCTCCCTCGAAGGCAAACAAACCATAGACTTCACAGTCGAACCCCTGCGCTCGGCAGGACTCTTCGCCATAACCGGAGATACCGGAGCGGGCAAGAGCACCGTGCTCGATGCCATCTGCCTTGCGCTCTACGACAAGGCACCGCGCCTCAACGAAGTGCAGAAAAGGGACAAAACGATTCCCGTCCTCGAGACCAAAGGGGAGAAAACTCCCGAGCCCCTGCAACCCGACAACACACGCAACATCCTGCGACGCGGAAGCAAGGAGGGATATTCCATCGTGGAGTTCAGCACCCCCGACGGCTCGCGCTATCGTGCCAAGTGGTATGTACGAATGAAGCGAACCAATAACTATCACAAGGTAGAGCGTTCGTTCGAACGCATCGCGCCGAAAAAACATACCTACGACGAGCGCTCATTGCAGCCAGTGCTGAACGAAATCATCGGACTCGACTACAGTCAATTCTCGCGTACCGTGATGTTGGCGCAGGGCAGCTTCTCCAATTTCATCAAAGCACGGCGCGAAGACAAGGCCGCATTGCTCGAAAAAATCACCGGCACAGAGATTTATGCAGAAATATCGTGCAAAATTCACCAACTGACCCAGCAAGCCCAGCAAGCGTATACCGATCTCGCCAATGAGGTGAAAGGAATGCTGCACAACCGTCTGGAGGATGAAGAGTTGGCCGAGCTGCGTGAGAACAGCATGCGCCTTCTCACCACCCTGGACTTCCTGCGCACCGAAGCCGAGCGCATCAGCCGGCAGATGGACTGGCACGAAGCCTTTGCCTTGCGCAAGGCCGAAGTGCGCCGCTGCGAAACCGAAGAGGCCGAGGCGCACAAGCGATACACCTCGATCAGAGGCGAGGAAGAGAAGCTCGAACGCTACGACTCCGTGGTGCGCATTCAGCCCGTGCATCAAGAGATCAACCAACGCACGGCCGATATCGAGGCATCGCGAAAACAAGAACACAATGTGCAGAAGGAAATCGAGCAAAGCCGTTCGCAGCTCCGCACACTCGAGTCGGCACTCACCACGGCCAAGGAGCGCATCAGCGAGATGGAGCGCCGATTTCAGTTGCGCAGTGCCGACATCAACCGAGGGCATGCACTGAGTGGCGAAATACGTCAGACAAAAGCGCAACTCGACAATTGGGAAAAGCAACTGCAAGAAGCACAAAAGGCCGCCGCACGCAGCCGCTCCGCCGTGGCAACGCGACGCACCGAAATAGCAGACGTGGAGAAGGAAATCGAGCAGCAAAGTCTGCACAAGCAGTCGCTCATTGTCCATAAGCGGATGTTCGATAAATTCGACTTGGTGAAAGACAAGCTGACCGCCCTCGACGCAGAGCGAAAGCGCACCGAGCAGCAGACGAAACAATTGGCCACACAGCAGAGCCGCTTGCAGCAACTCACCCTTGCCATCGGGAAGAGTGAGAAGAGCGAGCTCGAAAACTCCAACCGACTCTCCACGCTCAAGAGCGAACTGGCCATTCACACGCAGGCCAATCATGGTAGCGAGAGTGCCGTGTTGCAACGTCGGTGTTCCGATCATAATCGTCGCCTGCAAGCACTCAAGGCTGCAAGCACGTTGTGGCAACGCATCTCAGCCGGTTATGAAGAGCTGGAAGAGCGCAAGGCCGATGTCAATCGCCGCAGCACCGACCTGCAACAACTTGCAAAAACGCTGGAACGCATGCAGAACGAGCGCGACGTGCTTCAGAAAGCCTTCGAGCGCCTCCAGGTTTCTTACACCTTGAGTCAGAGTCAGGACATACTCAAGCTGCGACATCACCTCAAGGAAGGAACGGCTTGCCCTGTGTGTGGAGCCACGCACCACCCCTATCACACGGAGACGGAACGCGAGATGGGAAAGTTGCTCAGCAATCTGGAGAAGGAATACAAGGAGATGGAAACCGAACTCAGTGCTTCCGTTAGTGCGCTCAATGCCGAGCGCGAACGCTATGCGGCGTTGACAGCAGCCTGCGAGGCGGCCCGCAACAGCTTGGCCGAATGCGAAAAGCGCCAGGCGGCCGATGTGGAACAGTGGGCGCAATATGCAGATCTCGACAACTCGTTCCGCGACTGCTCGCCCACAGCCAACCGTCACGCCAGGCGCATCATGCTTCACCAGTTGCAGGAGAGCACCGCGCGAGCGGCGACCGAGGCCGAGCGCGATTGGCATACGTTCAACGAGCACCAAGAGAAAATCAACGCCATCAATGCCGAGATTGCGCGCATCAACGATAAAATTTCGGAGGAGCGCTCCGGACTTGAGAAGTTGCGGACCGACCGCAGCGTTGCCGCAGCCTCGATCGAGGAACTGCAGCGCAGCATCGCCCTCAGCGACCGTACGCGTTCGCAGTTGCACGGCGACCTCAGTTCGCTCCTCTCTCCCGATTGGGTTTCTCGCTATCAGGAAAATCCTGATGGCTACCGCACAAGTCTGAATACGCTCTATCAGGATTGGCAGACCACTTGCACGCATCTGGACAAGTGTTGCAATCGTCAGATGTTGCTTCAGAAAGACCTTCGTGCGGCCGAGGACAAGTTGACAGAGGACGAGTATAAAACGGCCGACTGCCTGGACAGACGCAACAAGACTTCCGAAATTCTGTCTGCCAAGACGCAGGAATTGCGACGCCTCTTCGGGGATGGCTCGCCGGAGCAGGAAGCCGAGACCCACCGTGCAGCCATTGCCGAAGCGCGTGAGAAAGAGGCTGAGGCCCGAAACAAAAAAGACAGCATGCTCGAACGGGTCAATCAGTTGGGAGGAACGCTGGCCGGACTGCAGGAGAATCGCACGGCAGGCGAGGAGCTGTTGCGCGTCAAGCGGATGGAGCTCGACAACTGGCTGTTGGCATACAACGCCGAGCACACGCCGATGCAGTATGCCGAGTTGAACAAAATCTTTGCCGACCCTTGCGACTGGAATGCCCTGCGTAAGAAAATCAACATGCTGCGCAGCGCAGCCGAGCTGGCACGCCACAACCGGAAGGTGGCGCAGGAGGAAATGGCGAAGTTGCAGGCTGCTGCCGGACGACCGAATCCCGAGAATGCGGCCGAGACGCACGAGGCGCTGCAGGCTCTGGCTGCAGAGAATGCTGCCAAGCGCGAACAGCAGCAGGCCGAGCTGAACCTCCTTAATGCGAAGCTGCAGTTGCACGACAATGCTGTGAAGAATGCTGCAAAGATGGAGGAAAAAATCCGAGATGCTGAAGACAATTACAAAGAGTGGAGCAAACTGGACCAACTCTTTGGCAGTGCCGACGGAAAGAAGTTCAGAAATTGGGCACAGGGTTACACCTTCGCCACACTGGTGGAGTATGCCAACCAACAGCTGCGCCAATTCTCTCCGCGCTACGAACTGCGAACCGAGGCCGGTTCGCTCGAGTTGGAGATCATTGACCGAGAGATGTTCGACGAGCGCAGATATGTCCACTCTCTGTCCGGAGGCGAGACCTTCGTGGTGAGCCTTGCGCTGGCCTTGGGGCTGGCATCGCTGTCGGGCAAGAACCTGGCCATCGGAAGCCTCTTCATCGACGAGGGCTTCGGCCATCTCGACCGTGCTTCGCTGGACGTGGTGATGAACGCACTGGCCAATCTTGAGAACACACAGGGCCGAAAGGTGGGTGTCATCAGCCACACCGAGCAGATACAGCAGCAAATCAGCCCCCGCATCCACATCTGCAAGCGTTCGGTGGGAGGCAGTAGCGAAATCGTGATAGAATAACGGCCCGTGCTTTCGCTTGCGGCTGACATATTGTCGAAAAAAGCAGCAAGCAGCGTACAAAAATTTACTCGGCGTTTAGAATTTTCTGCAGTGCTTGTAGAAATTTCTAAACGCCGAGTAGATTTTTCTGCATCGGGGTGGTGAGAACGAGCAATGGGAGGCTCCTTTTCGGGATGCCTCAGGGATTACACTTCATCCTCCGTGTAGCAATGGTGAAAGTGCATCTCGCGTGCCTTCTCCTGAGGGAAAGTGAAGTAGGTGCAGACGGCGCGCGTGCACACTTGGCCGGCAGCATCGCAGAGCTCGGCCTCGATGCTGACAATGTTGCGGCGCTGCTCGGTGATGCGAGCGCGGAGGGTGATGCAGTCATCGAGCGTACTCACGGGTCGCAGATAGCGTGTTTCCATCTTCGAGGTGACGCCTGCGGTCTGCAGTTTGCGCATCACCACCCAACCGCATATCTCGTCAAGAAGCACGGCCTGAATGCCGCCATGCAGGGTGTTAAACCATCCTTGGTACTCCGATTTCGGTTGCCAGCGACTCACAATGTCGTCGCCTTCTTCATGAAATTCCATCTTCACACCGAAGGGATTGGTTGGCGCACAGCCAAAGCAGTTGTAGCCCTCCATATGAACGAAAGGGTTGATGATTTTCTTTGATGTACCGGGTGCGTTTTCCTTCATAGGACCGAGATTTTTTATGTCTGTTTGGAGGAATGCTCTAATACCATTCGCCGCCATCGTCGGTGCTTCCTGCGTCGTCGTCAAGCCCTTCGAGCTGTTCGGGCGTGTATTCGTCTTCATACCGCTGCTCGATAGGTTCTTCGTTGATGTCGAGCGGAAGTTCCGGATCGATTTCCAACGGAGCAAAGGTCTTGTTGTAGAATTCCTTGTAGTCGTCAAAACTGTATTGCGTGCCCAGCAATTCGAGGTTGTGCTGCGAGATGAGCAGCACGCGTGCTTGGCGCAACATGGGCGCCAAGGTGGTGTCTTTGTAGATGCGCTGGGCGTATGCGTGCACTTCGTCGTAATTGCCAAAACCGCTGACGCGGAACTGCGTGATGCCGGGCGTGCGCTCGATACTGATGTCGAAACCGCGCACCATGAAGCTTGTGAAGTTGAAGTGTGCCACATCGTAGAGCAGGCGCTTGTCGTTGATGGAGTCGGTGGGATAGGCAATTACGAACACGAAGGGCACCATCCGCTCGTCCGAGAGCTTCTGCGTGGTGGAAGTGCTGTCGGTGGTTGCCACATCGCTGCTGCGTCGCGACCACAGCGAGCCGAGATCAAAGGTGCCGGTGCCAATCTGTCGGCCGGCTTCGAGTCCCTTCACAATCATGCCTGCCATTTCGCTCACGTCGCTTTCGGGATATTTGCTCACGAGGTCGCGCAATTCCTTGGCCAGTTCCTTGCTGTCGGCAGTGCCTATACGGCTCAGCGCAGACACGAAGAGGAATTTGGGACGGTTCAACCCGCTGGGGAACTTGTCGGTGGAGATTTTGCAAAGGCGTTCCACCTCGGCATTGTCGCGACGGCGATAAGCCAAGTAAGCAGCGGTGTAGAGCGAATCCTCGATGTGCACACCATGGCGTGCTAGGTATTCGAACTCAGGGTCGGTGACACGGCGCGTAAGCTCGCTCTCGGGAAATTCGTTCGCAAGGCGCGTTCGGAAATCCTCGGCCTCGGATTTCTTGCCCCAACGGGAGTAGAGCAGGAACAGGTGGTGGAATACTTCGTCCATCGGTTCAAAATCCGGGTAGTCGGTGTAGAGGCGTGTGAACGTCTCGGCCGCCAGCGGGAAGTCCTCGAGCTTGTCTTTCTCGATGATGCCGGCATTGTAGAGCGCCTCGCGGATTACGGCGTGTGCCGCTTCCTTGGCCTCGTCGCTGAAGGGGATTTGTGCCAAGTAGTATTCTCGATTGTGGGGGTCGAGTGCCGTAGAGTCGGACTCCACTGCCGTGCTGTCGGAAGCCAAGCTGTCGGTGCTTTCTTCCTGTGCAGAGAGCGAATCTTCGGCTGCATAATCGTATTCTTCAAACTCCTCGTTCTGCGCTATCACACTACGATTGCTGCGACGCCAGTTGTCTTCCAATTTACGCTTTCCCCAAGTTTTCTGGAAGTCTTGCTTTCCTTGCATCACCAGCATGGGATTGTAGAAATACCATGTCTTGTTGTCGCCCTGCTGTGCGTTGGCTTCGGCATTGCTTCCGGGCCGATTGGCATTGGCTGCTCCGCCTCCGTTCTCCCTCGAGCGTGCTTCGGCAGCCGAGTCCTCACGCGCTTTGCGCTCTTCCTCTTCTTTCTTGCGCAGTGCCTCAATCACGCGGTCGATGGCAGCCAGTCGCTCCTCCTCCGGACAAACGGCCAGATGCAGCAGGCTGTCCTGCAGATGGATGGCCGAAGTATGTGGGACGAGTTCGTCGAGCACCTTGCTGCGGCGAGTGATTTCGGCATATTGGTCGTGCGTTTTCTCAATCAGTCCGATGGCAGTGCCGTAGCACTTCTGCGCTTCGTCAAAGCGTCGCAAATCCCAGTAGAGGCCGCCCAGGCGCAGCAGGAGCACACCCTTCTCTATGCCGTTGCGCGTCCCTTTTTCGCGACCGGTTTCGTAGGCAGCGATGGCCGCAACGGTGTCATTCTGCAACAAGTGTACGTTTCCCATGGCATAGTACACCTGATCGAGATATTCTTTGTTGTTTTCCGAACGTGCCATCCGGCGCAGCCTGCTGATGGCCTTCTTTGCCGTCTTCGCGTCGGCAAGTACCTCGGTTTGGAGGATGCGAGCGTTGAAGGCGAGTTGATATGGTGGGCTTTGCTTCAGACATTTCTGCAAAGCCTTGTAAGATTCTTGCTTGTTGCCCAGGAGTTGTTGCACCTGCCCCAGGAGAAAATAGAGTCGGGCTTTCTGCAACTTACGCGGCTCTTTGCGAGCTGCCAATGTGAGGTAGGGAAGTGCCTCTGCGAAGCGCTCTTGTCGGAGCAGCATGTCGGCCATGGTCGCAGCGTGTTCGCGCTTCAGCCGATGGGGGATGCTGTCACTGGGAATGCGTCGGAGTGCATCCTCGGCGTCGTAGAACCAATCCAACTCGGCGTAGCAGCGCGCCAGCCACAAGTTCGACTCTGTCACCACCTCGGGCTCGGCTTTGTAGATGCGTGATATGTAAGCGAAAGTCGAGGCCGCTTCGATGAAGTCGCCTTTCTGAAATTGCGACTTGCCCATCAGCAACCATGCGTTCTTGAGGAAAGGATTGTACTCGGTACGGCTGAGAAATGCCTTCTCTTTGGCAGAAAGCTGGCCGCTCTTGCGAGCCGGTTTCTTCTTGATGGAGCGAAGCTGGATGGCTTTCTTACACTTTGTGATGGCTACCTCGAAATTGCTGAGCCCCAGCGAGCGCGATTTCTCATTGCCGACGGTGAACAGGGGCAGCATCTCGGTGAAGTTGTCTTGGTGGCCCGTTTCTTGGGTAGCACAGCCCGCTTTGTAGGCTTCGTGCCCGTTGTAGTAGACATTGTAGCGCGTGGTGAAAGACTGCCACCAACGATTTGTGGCAGTGTTCTTCTTAGTCGAGCAGGCGCTGCAGAGTGTCAGAACCAGGATGAGCAGAAGCGTGATATGTGATGCGGAATGTCTCAAGTGTTACTTGGTTTTCGGGAAAAGGGCGCGGCAATGCACCGAGCCTATTTGATAAAACGTGAAAGCACGGCCTTTATTATTCGGCAAAGGTAATAAATACCGACAGACACACAAATGATTGTCGCACCGCAAGGTACGTTGAAGAGGTAGGAGAGCCAAAGTCCGCCGCAGCATCCGGCAAATCCGAACACGGCCGACAGCCATATCGTGTGGCGGAAGGTATGAACGAAGAGGGCGGCCGTGAGTTGCGGCACCGAGAGGAGCGAAATCACCATGACAATGCCGACCAGGTGCAGGCAGCTTACGATGGTGAGGGCGGTAAGCAGGGTCATCAGGGTCTCAATGAGACGAACCGGAAGGCCTTGCGTGAGGGCGAAGTCGCGATCGAAGCAAACGGAAACGATAGGGCGAAACAGCAGCACGAAGCATAGACTTGTGAGAACGGTAAGGACACCGATGCACCACAAGTCGGTGCTGTTGATGGATAGGATGTCGCCAAACAGAAACGCCGGCAGGTCGGTCATAAATCCGGGGGCGAGATAGGCAAAAAGGATGCCCACGGCCATGCCCAGCGTCCAGAGAAGTGCCACCGCAGAGTCCTCGCGCACCCTGTGCCGGCGCAGCCACTCGATGCCGAGGCCGGAAAATATGGCAAAGACGGCGGCACCCAGCAAAGGCGAGAAGCCGAAATAGGCTCCCAGGCCCACACCGCCCAATGAGGCATGCGCCATTCCGCCTCCCACGATGACATTGCGTCGACACACGACGTAGGTGCCTATCATGGAGCAGAGAATGGCAGCAAGCATTGCGCCGAGCAGCGCATGCCGGAAAAATTCGTAGGAAAGCAACATTAGTGTTTTTGTGTTCGGGTTGTGTGAATTCAGTCGGCGTTGCCGTGTTTGCCATGGTGCTCGGCCGCTGCCGCCTTGGTGCGCACTTCGTCAACGAGCAGTATTATCTCATCGCGGAGTGCCTCGGGGATGGCGATTTCGCGCAGTTGCAGCGAGCGCACCCAGCCTGCCACTTCTTCCGCCTGCATTGTGTAGAGCACGTCGCGGAACTCTTCCACTTCTGCATCGGTGTAGCCGTCTTCGGGGGTCCCTCTGAAGCGATCCAACTCCTCGTCGTCATAATACTCGATGCCTTTGCTGACAGCGGCCAGCAGGCTCTCCTTCTCGCAAGTCTCATGCTGACCGCAGCAACCGTCTTGCCGCGGTTGGCGGATGGCAGGCATGGCTTCGATTTCGCCTTTCTCTATTTTTCGACGATAGTGGCGGATGCGGAAGATGCCTATTGCAGCTGCGAAAAGGGCGAGCACAAGGAGGGATATGAGGAGGTAAATCATGGGTGCGGTATGGTGAGAAATGAGGAAGTGTCAGGCATTTTCGGGCAGGGTATCGAGCGTAACGCCCACCGATTTCAGGTCGTTCCAGAAGCCGGGGTACGACTTGCTGACCACCTCGGGGTGATTGATGCGGAGCTTTGGGAAAAGTCCGGCACAGGGGGCAAAAGCCATGGCCATGCGGTGGTCGTCGTAGGTGTCGATGGCGGGATTTTCGGAAGGCCGTATGGAATTTTCGGCATCAGGTCGGAAAATCAACTCCGATGCGTTGGCTTCAGTGAGCGAGCACCCCAGCTTTTGCAACTCTCGGCGCAGTGCTTCGATGCGGTCGGTCTCTTTGATCTTTAGTGTCTGCAGACCGGTGAGGTGGAAGGGACGCCGCTGCATGGCACATGTGACGGCGATGGTCTGCGCCAAGTCCGGTTGACGTGTGAGGTCGAGGCTGAACAAGCTATCTGCCGGTTCGGAACTTGTCTTGCGCAGCACCACTTCTCCGTCTGTGAAGGTGGTTGCTACGCCCAATGGTCTGAAGAAATCGGCCACGCGGCTGTCGCCTTGCAGACTGTTTGCGTGTAGATGGGGTAGGTGTATGCACGCTTCAGGGTCGGGGCTGAGCGCCACCAACTCGTACCAGTAGGATGCTGCGCTCCAGTCGGCCTCCACGGTATAGGCTTGGCCTTTGCGGTAAGGCTTTGCGGCAACTTCAATGTCGCAATCGCTTACCCATCGGGCTTCGGCGCCAAAACTGTGCATCAGCGATAGCGTCATGTCGATGTAGGGGCGCGAAATCACCGTGCCACTCAAGTGCAGCTGCAGGCCTTCGGCCAGTGTCGGACCGAGCATCAGCAGTGCGGAGATGTATTGCGAACTGACGTTGGCGGCCATCTCGATACTGCCTCCGCGCAGTCGGCGTCCGCGGATGCGTAGTGGCGGAAAGCCCTCGCGTTCGGCAAATTCAATGTCGGCCCCCAGCGTTCGCAGTGCTTCGACCAGCACCCCGATGGGGCGGTGGCGCATTCGTTCTGTGCCGGTGAGGATGTACTCCTCGGGTTGTGCGGCGAAATAGGCCGTACCAAAACGCATGGCCGTTCCGGCTGCGCCCATGTCGATGGTATATGGACGTTTCGAGAGGGCTGCCTGCAGCGTGTCGGTGTCGTCGCAAACGGCCAAGTGGCTGAGGCGGGCATCACCGGCCAAGGCCCCCATCACGAGCACGCGGTTGCTGATGCTCTTCGAGGCCGGCAGGTGGATGGTGCCGCGCATCTGTCGGGGTATGTCAAGGAGGTAGGCCATTGGGGGATGGACGTAGCGTCTTGGGTGTTGTGATGTGTAATTATTAACAATGTGTACGCGCGAACGCGTAGGCAAAGTAGGTCTTTTTGTGTTGTTTGTGGAGTGGGGAGAAAGCTATTGGGCTTTCTCGCTGCGGTATTTGCGCACTGCATCAAGGATGAGGGTGCAACACTGTTCGCCGTCTGCATTTTGCTCGGCCGCATAGGCAAGTGCAATCTTTCGGAGCACGTCATCGTCACCGGCCAGGCGGGCGAAGTTGGCGCATCCCTTCTCAATGCTGACGGGACGGCCGCATTTCATGCTGTTGGTGTCGATCAGCGTGAAGCGATAGCGGTCTTTTATCTTGTCGAACAGGATGTTGCCCGCCGAAAAGTCGCGATGCAGGAAGCCTTCGCGGTGCAGGCGTGCGGCATGTCGGGCAAACGCCTGTATCACTTCGTCTTGCTCCTCGGCAGGCAGCGTCATGATGTCGGCCATGCTGTGCTTGTAGCTCGAGTGCAGACAAACGAAGTAGGTAGTGCTGTCAAACCACCCCTTACTGTATTTTACGAAAGCGATAGGCTCGGGGCTCTCGAAGCCGCGTTCGCGCAGCAGCAGCGGACTGAGATAAGCTTTCTTTCCTTTCGGCGTTTTGTAGAGCTTGCAGGCCAGTCGTCCGGGCAGTGAGGGCGACGCGTAGCGCTTGACGCAGAGCACCAGCCCTTCGGTTTGCAGTGTTCGCAACACGTTGCGGCCGCGATGAATCTCGTGTCCGTCGCGTTCGAAGTGCTCGTTGATGCGCTCCAGGTAGCTGCGCAGATGCTCGTACTTGGGGTTTAATATGATTTTCATGTTCTTCAAGGTTGTACCGACCGATGCCCGAGTTTTGAAACCGAGGGCGAGATGCGTGGGCGTCGGTCACTGCATTATGGGCAAAAATAGGAGATTTTTTGCACATGGAGAAGCAAGCGTGCCACTATTGTGCGCAAAGCGGTAAATATGTGCCGGAATGTTGCGAAAACAGTGCAATTTTTTGTTGTTTGGTGGGCGGATTTTCTGACATTGTGTTGCGAAAACGCAACTTTGGTGAGCAAAAATCTACAGTGCTTGCAGAAAATTTTACAAGCACTGCAGAAAAATCTGCAAGCACTGCAGATTTTCCTGCATGCGGTGGGCGAATTTCTATGTTTTTTGTCAAAAGAGGTCAAAATGTAGTGAAATGTTTGCAAAATATAGAGAAAGAACATATATTTGCCGCATAGCCTTATGAAACAACTGTTCCGATTTTTGCGAGCGGCATTTTGCCATCTGTCAGTCGTTTGGCTGTGTGCATGGTCGGGGTGCTTATCCTGCTCGCGTGCCGACGGCCCTCGCAGCATCCTGCCGCCTGATGTGGCGTTGCAATGCGGAGATGTGGTGTTTCGGCAGGGCGGTGGCTTCACCAGTCATGTGGTTCGCGTGGCCGATAGTGGTGGTGACTACTCGCATGCAGGCATTGTGGTCGACTCGGCAGGACATTTGCTGGTGGTGCATGCGGTGCCCGGCGAGGAGGAAGACGAAGATGCTCCCGACCGCGTGAAAGCCGAGGCTCCCGAGGTGTTTTTCGGCAGCATGCGAGCCAACATCGGTGCAGTGGCACGGTGCGACGACAGCGTGGCAGCCATGCACGCGGCGCGTGCGGCTTGGCAGGTCTATCGGCGAGGCACACTGTTCGACCATGCCTACGACGACACCGACACGCTGCAGATGTATTGCACCGAACTGGTGGTGCATGCCTACAAGGCAGCCGGACTCCCGCTGATAGGGCCTGAGCGGCACGAAGTGGATTTGCCGGGGTTACACTGCCGGTGCATATTTCCCTCCGACGTATTTCGATCACCCCGATTGCGTATTATAAAAACTTTCTAATATTAACCCTTAAAATCAAACGTGTTATGAAAAATGTAATCCGACTGTTCGCACTTGTGTGCGTGATGATGCTCGCTGCCTGCGGTAGCAGCAACACTCCGACTGCAACGGCTGAAAAAGCAGCCGAAAGTCTGAAATCGCAAGACTTCGAGGGCTTTGTCGATATGCTCTATGTGGAAGCCGACAAGAGAGGCACCGAGGAATATCAGCAGGAGAAAGAACAACTTGCAGCCATGATGAAGGACAAGTACCAGCAAAGTGTGGAAGCCGAGAAAGGCGGCATCAGCGGCTACGAAGTAGTGAGCGAAGAAGTGGACGAGGAGGCCGGAACCGCAGTGGTGACGCTGAAAACCACCTACGGCGATGGCTCGACCGACGACAGCAAGATGAAACTGAAGAAAGACGAGGAAGGAAACTGGAGAGTGGTATTCGGAAAATAAGTCTCTCCATCCTCAGATAACCCACATGCGGGATGCATCGTTACAGGTGCATCCCGCTGATTTTTTTTTGTGCTATCGGCATCATCCTGCATCACGCTTGCGTGACGCTGCATAGCAAGGGGTAAGTGGAGATTGCCTAGTAAAAAAATCTAAAAAGATATGATTGGTCTAAAAAACCGTAGTTAGGAGTGTGAAATCCGCATTTTTATAATACTTTTGTACCGATATGCACGTTCGAAAGCACGGCAGCAGCGCGAGGAGTGCGCTTCGGAGACTGCGAATGCGCAACCGAAACTATGAAAAACCGGGAAAGCGAAATTGCAATGCTGGTGGCAAGTCTGCCGCCCATCTCGTTGGAAGAAATGTCGGGAGTTCGTCTGATGAACCGGACGGACAAGAAATTTCTGACCAATAAAGCCACACTGATACGCCTGCTCGAAATGGCGCAAGGCAGCTATTTCTCCCAAGAAACGACCAAGGGACGCATCGCTCCCTATCGCACGGTCTACTGGGACGACCCCGAAGAACACCGGATGTTTCGCACGCACATCTGCGGGCACAGGCCGCGCACCAAGGTGCGAGTGCGGACTTACCTCGACTCAAACGACACTTTCCTCGAAGTAAAAAAGAAAAACAACCATGGGAAGACAAAAAAGAAACGTGTGCCCGTGCCTTCCATCGAGGCCGTGATGGAAACCGGCGTGGGAGAGGAATTCCTGCAGGAGCGTACCGGATATTCATTCAGCCAACTCGTGCCCACCGTCGGCAACCGCTTCAATCGCATCACGCTGGTCAACAAAGCCCACACCGAGCGCCTGACCATCGATTTCGACTTGCGGTTTCACAACTACGAGACCGGAATCGACGCCGAGATGGACAACATCGTCATCATCGAGCTGAAGCGCGACGGTCGAGTGCCTTCGCCCGTGCTCCCCATGCTGCGCGAATTGCGTATCAAGCCTGCGGGATTTAGCAAGTACTGCATCGGAACCGCCGTAACCCATCCCGAAATCAAGCAAAACAAGCTGAAATTACGCTTACGCAAAATAAATAAAATAACATCCGAAACCTAAAATTCCAAAATGATGATACCGGCTTTAGTAGACAATCTGCAAGCTTTTACAAGCATTTTCAACAAGACATTCTTCAATCCCCAAGGATTGCTCGAGATGTGTATGCATTTCCTCCTCAACATCGTGATGGTGTGGGTCATCGTGCACTTTTTCTATTATCCCAAGGGGCGTCGTCGCGACTACTATTTCACTTTCATGCTCCTATCGGTCAGCATCTTCATGCTCATCTATCTGATGGACGGATCGAAGATGGAAATCGGTGCAGCGCTTGGCCTTTTTGCTGTGTTCGGTATCATACGTTACCGCACCGAGAGCGTACCCATCCGCGAGATGACCTATCTTTTCTTCCTCGTGGCTCTGTCTGTGCTCAACGGCACGACGGCAAGTCTGAGCTTCGTGGAGCACATCGTTGCAAACCTTATCCTGCTCGCCACAGTGTGGGTATGCGAAAGCTATCTGCTGCGTAAAAAAGAGGGCTGCAAGTTTGTGAAGTACGACAACATAGACCTGATTACCCCCGACAAGTACGAAGAATTGAAAGCCGACCTCGAAAAGCGTCTCGGTGTGAGCGTGAATCGTGTGGAAGTGGGTGCCGTCGATTTCCTGGTGGACATGGCGATGCTCCGCGTGTATTACGATGATCCCGATGCGCAAATCAAATCAGTGGATCGCGTCTTGAAAATTCCTCAGGACAACGTGTTCTGATCAGCCCGTCCCGCGCATTGTCGCCATCGGCCCGAAGATGTGTGGCAATGCATCAACATAACATTCCCAAACCAACAAAAAACATGAAAACTCAACAACGAATTCGCACAATGGGGCAACGCCTCATGGTGTTGGCATTGGCATTGATGGCCGGTGCTGTTGCAAGAGCCGACGACGACTTCGGTCTTTGGACGGAACTGGCCGTGGAAAAGTCCTTCAATAAGAAGTTTTCCGTGAGTGGAGGCTTAGATTTCAGGACGGAACAAAACGTTACGCGGGCTGCACGTTATGCTGTGAACGTGGGAGCCGACTATAAGCTGACCAAATTCCTGAAACTTGGCGCCGGCTATATGTTCATGCACGATCGCAGTGCAGCGGAACTGAAAGTGGATTACAAGAAAGACGGAGTCACGATGAATGGTTACGACTACGACCATGCATATTGGCGCAATAAGCACAGAGTTTTTGCCGATGTAACCGGTAAAGTGGA
Organism: Bacteroidaceae bacterium; assembly: GCA_017461605.1. Lineage (GTDB taxonomy): Bacteria > Bacteroidota > Bacteroidia > Bacteroidales > Bacteroidaceae > Alloprevotella. Next base: position 33,862 of record JAFTXN010000003.1, on the reverse strand, counting down.
CGTAGGCCGCTTCACATTCTCACTGCGCGAGCGCTACCAATATACACACTATATGGCGGACAGCTGTGTGCGTGACAAATATCGCGGTGTGGTTTCCGACCCGGACAACTTTGTGGGAGAAGCTGCGTTGATGCCCGATGGAAAATTCTACGCCTACGACGAAACCGTGATGGACGCCAAGCCGAAGAAGGGAAAGCACTATCTGCGTTCGCGCTTGCAAGTGGAGTACGACATCAAGGGACTGCCGCTCACACCCTTCGCATCCTACGAATTCAGCAACAACCTTTCCGAAGGCTTCCACTTGGACAAGCAACGTCTCACCGTAGGTGCAGATTACAAGATCAAGAAGAAGCACACCCTCTCCTTGGCTTACATTCACGAGAACGGGGCCGACGATGACAGCGGCAATATGCACGTCATCAGCGTAGGCTATAAGTTTAAGTTCTGACGCTTCCGGAAAGTGCAGAATTTGGAATAGAAAATCAGAAACCAAAAACGAAAAATCATGAAGAGACTTTTCATTCTTATGGCAGTGCTTTCGGCTGTCTGCGTACAGGCCGGAGCACAGAGCCTCGACTATATCACGTTTCGCTCCGCCGATGGTACGGAACGCAGCGTGAGCATCGACGGCCTTCGTATCACCTTTGCCGACGGTCAGCTGTCGGCGACCAACAACGAGGAGAGCTTCAGTACACCGCTGTCGGCACTCTCGACGATGTTTTTTGCTGAAGCACCGACAGCCATCCGGGCGGTGGCAACGGCTGATGCGCACCTCTCATACAGCAACGGGCTGCTCAGCGTGAGTGCCCCCCAAGGTGAAATCGTCAGCGTCTATGGTGCAGACGGCCGCTTGGTGTTGCAGCATGTGAAGCAAGCCGACGGTGAAGAGTGCATCCCGCTCAGTGTTTTGCGTGGTGTGTATGTGATAAAGATGAATGGTGAAACGACAAAACTGATGGTACGATGAAGAAAACGATATTCCTTTTGGCTATTTTCGGCCTTGTCGGCCATCTTTCGGCACAGACTCTGAAGGTGCATTGTGGGCAGGTTACGACCACCATCCCGGCTGTGCAGGCTGGCGATATGGCTTATAGCGATGGCGGAACGGTGCTCACGATTATGAACAATGTATTTGCAGTAAATGCCATCGATAGTATCACGGTGGACCGTAGCGAGTATAAGGCGAGCGAGGTGCGCGTCAATTATGCTGGAAGCACGGCGCACGTTACAGTTTCGGGCGATGTGGCACCCCACATGGCCATCACGGCTTCGGCCGCCGATGTTTCGGTGGTGGCCGATGCGTTGTTGCAATCGGAGGTGGTCTATGAACTTACGGGCACTTCTGCCGACGGTTCTTTCTTCATGGAGGGAGAATATAAGGCTACACTCGTGCTCAACAATCTCACACTGACCAACCAACGCGGAGCCGCTGTCGATATTCAGAACGGTAAGCGCATCAAGGTACAGTTGCCCGACGGCACCACGACCGCGCTGGTTGATGGTGCGGGCGGTACGCACAAGGCTTGTTTCTTCGTGAACGGACATCCCGAGTTCTGTGGCGGTGGCGCCCTGGTTCTTACCGGTAATACGAAGCACGCTTTCTCTTCCGATGAATACACGCTGATAGAGCCCGGATTTGGTTCCATCACCGTAAACAAGGCTGTGGGCGATGGTTTGAACATCGAACAATATTTCCGAATGCAGGGCGGCAGCATCAGCATCAAGGGTGTGCAAGGCGACGGCATTGATGTGAAAGTGACCAACGACCCCTTGGACGAGGAGAATGGTAACATCTTCATCGAAGCCGGCAGCATCGATCTCACGGTGTCGGCCGACGATGTCAAGGGTATCAAGTGCGACAATGCCATGACCATTACGGGTGGTAGCATCACGGCGCTGGTGAGCGGACTCGGTACGAAGGGAATCAGCACCGGCACCGACCTTATCATAAGTCAGACGGGTACCACTCCCACCTTGGTGAGCATGGACGTAACCGGCACGACCTATATGCCGGGCGACGCTTTGCTGGAATCGAAGTGCCGCGGTATCAAGGTGAAAGGCAATTTCACGTTCGATGGTGGCACCATCGATATTTCGGCCACGGGTGCCAAGACCAAGGCCATCAGTGTGGACGGTTCTTATACCTATATATCCGGCAGCATCAACTGTGCCGTCGATGCCAACATGTAGGCAGAAACATCCCCAAGCCATGTAGCTGCGCTTGCAGGCTTCATACAAAAGGCGGAGAAGCTCTCGGGAGTTTCTTCGCCTTTTGTATGAAATTTTAGATGCCGTCGGAGAAAAACTGGCAGGCCTTGCCAGTTTTTTGGCAAAGCCTGCCACTTTTTTGGCAAGGCCTGCCACTATTCCAGTGAGGCCTCCGGATTTTTGGCGCGGTCTTAGGGAAAATCACATCATGCGGTGGTAGATTTTTTTTATCCGAGATGGAATTTCTGGTAGAGAATTTGCTGATTTCGGATCAGGATGAAACAAAAAGGCCGCCTTTTTGTTTTGTTCTGCAAGGTGTGTGTATTATTTTTGCCTACGAAAGAAAAAAACAGGAATATGGGACTTTTTATCAAGAAACCTCTGAATACATTACTTGCTGAGGCCGAGCGCGATGGCGGTGGCACGCTGAGGCGTGTACTCGGGCCTTTGGGATTGATAGCCTTCGGTGTGGGTGTCATCATCGGTGCCGGGCTTTTTTCCATCACCGGTATCGTAGCGGCTGAACACACCGGACCGGCCATCACCATCTCTTTCGCGATTGCAGCCATCGGGTGTTGCTTCGCCGGCCTTTGTTATGCGGAATTTGCCTCCATGATTCCGGTCTCGGGCAGTGCTTACACCTATTCGTATGCCACCATGGGCGAACTTGTGGCCTGGATCATCGGGTGGGACTTGGTGCTCGAATACACCGTGGCTGCGGTGGCGGTGAGCATCTCGTGGAGTCAGTATCTGGTGCATGTGTTGGCTGACATCGGTATTGTGCTTCCGCATGCCCTTACGGCCTGCCCGTGGGACGGCGGAGTGGTCAACCTGCCGGCTGCTATCATTGTGGTGCTTCTGAGCCTGCTGCTGATCAAAGGCACTCGTGAAAGTTCGCTTTTCAACAACCTGATTGTGTTCCTCAAGGTGGGAGTTATCCTGGTCTTCGTGCTGCTCGGATGGCAATACATCGACACTGCCAACTTTACGCCCTATGTTCCGGAAAACACCGGTGAAATGGGGCATTTTGGTTGGTCGGGTGTGCTGCGCGGAGCCGCCGTTGTGTTCTTTGCCTTCATCGGTTTCGATGCTGTGAGCACGGCAGCTCAGGAAACGAAAAACCCGAAGCGCGACATGCCCATCGGCATCCTGGGCTCGCTCCTTGTGTGCACCATTCTCTATATGGCCTTCGGGCACGTGATGACGGGTGTGGCGCACTACACCGAGTTTGCCGGACAAGAGGGCATCGCACCCGTGGCTGTGGCCATCGAGCACATGGGAACGGCCGGCAGTGATGGTGTGATGCAGTCGGCAGTGCCATGGTTGGGCAAGGCCGTCCTGCTGGCCATCCTCTTCGGCTATTGTTCCGTGATTATTGTGTTGCTGATGGCGCAGAGCCGTGTGTTCATGTCGATGAGCCACGACGGATTGTTGCCGCCCATTTTCGCCAAAGTGCATCCCAAGTTGCGCACTCCTGTGGCCAATAACCTGATTTTTATGGTCATCATCAGCGTGCTGGCAGCTTTTGTGCCGGCACACATCGCCGGCGAGATGACCAGCATCGGCACGCTGTTTGCCTTCACGCTGGTGTGTGGCGGCATCCTGGTGCTGCGCCGCACGATGCCCAATGCTCCGCGCGCTTTCCGCACGCCGCTCGTCCCTCTGGTACCAGTGTTGGGCATTCTCACCTGTGTGAGTCTGATGCTCTTCCTGCCGGCCGATACATGGCTGCGCCTGGTGATTTGGATGCTCATCGGCCTTGACATTTACGGTGCCTACGGTGTGCGCCATAGCGTACTCGAACCTTCGACCGCCGGCATGCGTCACGGACAGACGGTGCTCACCCTCCTCATTCTTGCCCTATCGGCTCTGTGCATCGTGAGCGGATTCTGGCATCAGCAGACCTTGGGGTGGACGGCCGACAAGACCATGTTTGCCATTGCACTTACCGTAGGGCTGGGACACATCGCCTGGTATGCGTTGCGCATGTGGCGCGGCCTGAGTGAGCATAAGTAAGAAAGAATTTAACCAACCGAAACGAAATACTATGAAACGCATCTGCATCTTCTGTCTGTGCTGCCTGATGGCGGTGGGAGGCATGGCAAAAAAACGTATCCGAGTGGCCTGTGTCGGCAACAGCGTGACGTATGGTTATCTCCTGAAGGAGCGCGAGACCAAGGCCTATCCGGCGCAACTGCAACAAATGCTTGGTTCCGACTATGAGGTGGGCAACTTCGGCCACAGCGGTGCCACATTGCTGCGCAAGGGGCATCGTCCTTACCACTTGTTGCCCGAATTTCGTCAGGCGCTCGACTTCCGTGCCGACATTGTAGTGATACATCTCGGCCTCAATGATACGGATCCGCGCAATTGGCCCAATCATGCCGACGAGTTCATCGGCGATTATCGCGCCTTGATCGACTCTTTCAGGGTGGCTAACCCCAAAGCCAAGATATGGATTTGCAAGATGACGCCCATCTTCCACACGCACCGTCGCTTCCTGAGCGGAACGCGCGACTGGCACGAGCAAATTCAGCATCGCATCGAGCAAATTGCGGCTACGTCTGGGGTGGGTCTCATCGACCTTCACGTACCGCTGCACTGCCGTCCGGACCTCTTTCCCGACGCTTTGCATCCCAATGCCGAGGGTGCCGGCATCCTGGCGTCCACTGTCTATTCTTCCATCACGGGCGATTATGGCGGCCTGAGCCTTCCGCCCACTTATGGCGACGGCATGGTGATGCAGCGCAACCGCCCGATACGTTTGCATGGCACAGCCGATGTGGGCGAACGCGTAAAGGTGGAATTTCTGTCGCACAAAGCCGAGGCCACGGCTGATGCTGCCGGACGTTGGAGCATCAGTCTGCCGTCGGCACCGGCCGGAGGACCGTATGAGATGGTGGTGAAAACTTCCCGACGCGAAATCCGACTGAAGGACATCTGGATGGGCGAAGTGTGGGTGTGCTCCGGACAATCGAACATGGAGTGGGAACTGCGCCGCACGCTGGAGGCGAAACAGAGCATTGCAGCAGCCGATACGCTCTCGCGACTCCACTTCTACAACATGCGTGAGATAGCTCGCACGGATGCTTACGAGTGGTCGCCGGCCGTGCTCGATTCGATGAACAAGCTGCTCCATTATCATCCCGCCCAATGGGAGCGTTGCAGCAGTGCGACGGCAGCCGATTTCTCGGCTGTGGCTTTCCACTTCGGTCGCATGTTGGCCGACAGCCTGGGCTGTCACGTGGGTCTGATCCTCAATGCTGTAGGCGGTTCGGGCATCGAGGCGTGGATCGATCGCACCACGATGGAGCGCGAGTATCCGCAGATTCTCCACAACTGGATGCAGAACGATCACATCCAACCCTGGGTGCGTGGACGTGGGCAGCTCAACACCAAGCAGGCCGCTCATCCGTTGCAGCGCCACCCCTACGAACCCTGCTACCTCTTCGAGAGCGGCATCCGTCCCGTGGCCGATTATGAAGTGGCCGGTGTGATATGGTATCAAGGCGAGAGCAATGCTCACAACGTAGAACTGCACGAACGTCTCTTCCCATTGCTGTGTAGCAGCTGGCGCACCGCGTTCGGCCGTCCCGATCTCCCGTTCCATTTCGTACAGTTGTCGAGCATCGGGCCGCGTACTTCGTGGCCCCTCTTCCGCGACAGCCAGCGTCGGCTGGCCTCTTCGGTGCCCCACACCTGGATGGCTGTATCCTCCGATGTGGGCGACTCACTCGATGTGCATCCCCGTCGCAAGCAGCCTGTGGGCGAACGCTTGGCTCTCAATGCTTTGCGCCACACCTATGGCATGCGTCATCTCACGGCCTCGGGTCCCGAATTTGTGAACGCATCGCGGCAGGGCGAAAGTCTGCAACTCACCTTCCGCCATGCCGAGGGTATGCGGCCGGCGAGCGGAGACCGTTTCTGTGGTTTCGAAGTGGCCGGTGCCGATGGCATCTATCACGTGGCCGAATGCCGTGTGCAGGGCAACACCCTCGTGGTGTGGAGCGACAAGGTGCCACAGCCCGAAGCCGTGCGCTATGGCTGGAGAGCCTTCACCCGTGCCAATTTGGTAAACTCTGCCGGATTGCCTTGCAGCACCTTTAGGCAGGAAAGTATAGGCCGTCCTTAAATATGAATATAGCCGAAACATCCTTACATGCAGCCTCGGAGGCGCAGCAAGGACGTTTCGGCTTTTTTTCTCAACCCCAATGAAATGAAGAAGATTCTGATGAACAAAATTACATGGGCTCTCTGCCTTATTATCTCTGTGATAGGTCTGTGGGCTTGTGCATCTCGTAGCACAACACAGAGCGATGGTTACACGGATGTCGGTGTGGCGCAGTTTGAAGAAGCACTTGCCGATCGTGATAACACCGTGTTGCTGGATGTGCGTACGGCCGCCGAATATGCGGCCGGACACCTGCTAGGTGCGCTTCTGATCGATGCCAATGCGGATACTTTCAGCACAGCGGCTTGCCGTTTGCTCCCTCGCCACAAGACCGTGGCCGTGTATTGCCGGAGCGGTCGGCGCAGCGCTCATGCTGCCAATCTGTTGTCGCAAAAGGGTTATCGTGTCATCAACCTCAAGGGGGGCATCACGGCGTGGCAGGAAGAGGGACGTGCCGTTGAACAATAAGTTTTTTTGCGAAGCATTCGTGCCATCAGCCGGCTCGTGTTGTGCAACTTGTGGACCGTTTTGGATCCAGTCCGATGCTTTTCTCTTTGTTCGGATGCTTTCGAGGGAAAATCCGCAAGCACTGCAGAATTTTCTAAACGCCTTGTAGAAAATTCTGCAGTGCTTGTAGATTTTGCCCGATGCGGGGTGGGAGTGTGTGCGTTCCTCGACGATGTTTTGCCGTGTGCGCGTTGAACATTTTTAATAAGGCGCTCGTTCAATTTTACACATAGCGCAAGTGTGCGGTTGGGAATAAAGTCGTACTTTTGCAGCGTTCCAAATCTTCTTAACTCATTCAAAAAATCAACGAAATATGATGAAACGTCTGTTCACATTGTGTCTGATGCTTGCTGCCTGCGGTGCTTTCTCGTCTGTGGCGCAAGGGCAGGTTCGCTTTGGCTATGCTAGTTACAACGGATTGCTGCAACTGATGCCGGAATACAGCGAAGTGCAAGTTCAGATGAACGAGCTGAAAACGAAATACGAAGCCGAAGCTCGCTACAACGAGACTGCGTTCAAGCGGATGTTTGCCGAGTTTTTGCAGGGTCAGAAGGACTTTCCTCAGACCATCCTGCTGAAACGTCAGCGCGACCTTCAGGATGCGATGGAGAAGGGGTTGGCATTCCGCCGGTCTGCCGATAGTCTGCTCAGAGCCGCCGAGCACGATCTGCTGGCACCGCTGCGCGCCCGTCTGGACAGTGCCGTGGTAGCTGTGGGCCTGGAGCGTGGTTACGGATACGTGGTGAATACCGATGAACGTGCCTATATATTTTTCCATCCCCAGGTGGCCGAAGACGCCACGCCTTTCATCCTCGAGAAACTTACGGCTATAAAACCCTAAAAACATGACAGAAAAACTGAACTCGGCGGTAGCCTCTGCTTTGTCGCAGGCTCCCGGCCCCATCGGTGTGTTCGACTCCGGCTATGGCGGACTTACTATTCTGCGCCAGATACGTCAGTATATGCCCGACTACGATTATATCTATCTGGGCGACAATGCGCGTGCGCCCTATGGCGGCCACTCGTTTGAGGTAGTCTATCAGTACACACTGCAAGCCGTCAAGGCACTCTTCGAGCGCGGTTGTCACTTGGTGATTTTGGCCTGCAACACCGCCTCTGCCAAGGCTCTGCGCACCATTCAGCAACGCGATTTGCCCGAACTCGATGCCAATCGCCGCGTGTTGGGCATCATCCGCCCCACCGTGGAAGCCATCGGCTCGCTCACGAAGTCGCGTCACGTCGGAGTGCTTGCCACCGAAGGTACCATCAATTCGGGGTCGTATGGCATGGAGGTGTGCAAGCAGGACCCCGACATCATCCTCACCGGACAGGCTTGCCCCATGTGGGTGCCCCTGGTGGAGAACTATGAGTTCGACTCACCGGGTGCCGACTATTTTGTGAAGAAACGCATCGACCGCATTCTGCGTATGGACCCCGATATCGACACACTTGTGCTGGCCTGTACGCACTATCCGCTGTTGATGAACAAAATCGTGAAATACACGCCGGCCGGTGTGCGCATCATGGCGCAAGGCGAATATGTGGCAGCCAGTTTGGCCGATTACCTGCAGCGCCATCCGGAGATGGAGGAGCGTTGCACCAAGGGCGCTTCGTGTCATTATCTCACCACCGAGAGCGTTCCGAAGTTCCAGGAGAGTGCAGCCCTCTTCATGCACGAAGACGTAACTGTGGAACAAATCACGCTGTAAGCCTTTCCGAACCACCGGAACAACGGATACAAAAAAATCAGCCTGCCGATGAACATCTCGGCAGGCTGATTTCTTATGTCTGTGTGAAGTGTGAACAATGGTTTACTGCTCCGGAGCGAAGAGAGGATCCCAGGCCGGAAGTTTCACGGGCTTCTGCTTGAGCAGTTCCAGTGTTTCGGCAGGAACGTACTTGCGTTCCACGACCAAGCGGAACATATATTCGTCAAACCATTCGTCGGTCATGATGATGTGGCCCTTGTAGCCGGAAGCCGGTCCCCAAGAGTTTTCCACCATCCACTTGGTGGGCTTTCCTTGGGCATCGATGTCGACAGCCATGAGTGTCATGGCGTGACTCGAAGCCGAGGCGTAGGTGCGTATACGGTCGGCCTTGTTCATCGGAAAGTCGGTGCCCATGAGCGAAGCGTAGTCGTAGTTGTCAAGGCTCAGGATACCGGATTTTGTGTAGCACTTGCCCACGTCGCAGGAGAAATACATCATCACGCTGTCCTTGATGCTGGCGATTGCCATGGCCTTGATCTCATCCATAGGCAGGTTGATGTAAGTCCAGTTGGCACCGTCGTACATGTGGCGGTCGAGGTCAATGGTGTAAGTCTTGTGGTAGGGACGTGTGGGGTCGTTCATCAACATCACGTAACCACCCTTCAAGTCTGCACCTACAAATTCCTGATAGAACGACAGGGGAGTGTATTTCTTAGTTTCCACCGGGCGTCCGTCGGGTGTGCGGCGTGTCCATTCGAACTCGGTGGGAGGTTCGCCCAGACAGATGCTGAGAATATGGTAAACGGTGCCCAGCATTTCGGTCTTACGTTGCAACAATTGCTTACGCTTTTCGCCTTTTTCGGCAGCACTGCGCAATGTGAGTCCATACTCGCGGAGTTTTGTGGAGATGATTTCAGCCATGCGCGAAGTGTTGTTGGCGGCATAGCTCTCGGGCATTACGTCGGCCGGAACGAGTCCGTATTTTGTGATAATGTCTTGCACACCTGTGAACTGGCCTCCGTCAGAAAGCGGATGCTTGAAGAGCCATTCCACCAGGCGGTCGTCCATGGGGCGGTCGGCAGTCTCAATGATGCTCTGCAGGAAGAGGTTGCTCTTCTCCAGCTGATCGTAGAAGAAGGAATAGCTTTGTGAAAATTGGAAATCGCCCAAGCCGAAACGTGCAATGGCCTTGGCGCGCATCACGTTCATGCCGGTGAAGAGCCAGCAGCGTCCCGACGATTTCTGGTCGGTGATGCCGCGAGAGTCGACGCGGTGCGAAAAGTAGGTATCGGTGGAGGCAGGATTGCCTTGCACGGCTGCCAGGTCGTTGATGCTGTTGGCAGAAAGTGCATTGCGGAGCGCACGGTCGGCCGGTGTTGAGGCATGTGCGCCGCGGATGTTCTCAAGCATTTGGGGCGAGATGCCGCCATCGTGGGTCTGTGCTGTGAGGCCGCCAAGGGGAGCTGCCATCATCAGCGTGAAAAGAATGCGTTTCATAGTGCTTATTATATTTATATATTATGTGTGTCAGATTTCTCTTGCAGCCTGCTCGGATGTTTGCATGCCGACTTCATGCGGCCGGCCCCAACGACGATAAATGCAGGTGGTGCTCTTGTAGAACAGCAGCGCCGTTATCCATCCGCCAAACACGTCGATGAGATAGTGGGCTTCGATGTAGACGGTGGCACCACAGAGAGCGAAGTAGAAAGGCAGCACACCGAAAAACAGCCATCGGTTGTTCTTCCACAGCAGCAGGAGCAGGATGGTGCTGATGCCGACGTGTGAACTCGGGAACGCCGCGGTGGGACGTTCGCCCGAAGCCTGCGAACCCTCCACCAGTGTGCGGAACAAGCCTTCCTGCCCCGGCGAAGAACGCATCTCGGTGTGATGGCGGAACCAGTCGCCCACTTCAGGGAATACGCCGGCCTCGATGATGTCGGTGCCTGTGGCGTGGAAATAGTATTGTGGCCCGGCCACGGGTAGGAACAGGTAGATGAGATAATAGCAAAGGAAGCTCGCCAACACCACAAAGGCTGTCGGTTCGAAGCGTTGCTTGTCGGTAAACAGGGGTGCGAGCACCGTGAGGAAAATCAGGGGGTAGTAGGCGAAATAGCCCATGTGGAAAGTTTCGCTCCAAAACTTGCTGTCTGCCCATCGACTGAATTCCAACGAGGGTTGGCAGCCGAAAAGCGTGGCGTCGGCCTGTGCAAACACAGGGTCGAGGTTACCGAAGCACTGACAGAATTCATAGGTGTCGGGATACCAGTAAGCCAACAGCGTGAGGGGGAAGAGATTACGCAGAAAGCGTGTGCCCGACCCGGGAAAGGCTTTGTATAATCCGAAAGTCAACAGCATTCCGCCTACGACGCATGCACGTCCGATGAGAAGCTCTGTCGGATTACTCAGCGTGTTCCACATCAGCACGACAAGCACTGTGGTGAATGCTGTATAGGCGAAAGTGGCCCATTCGATGGCCAGCCATCCGCGCAGACGCGGTTTCTGTTCGAGTAAGTCTAAATCCATTTTTCCTGCTTATACCACGCAACAGTCTCCGCCACACCCCGCTCAAGCGGATATTGCGGTGTGTATCCCAATTCGCGATGTGCGGGTTCGATGTCGCACTGCCAATTGCGCTGACGCATGATGTAAAATTTGTCCATATTGAGTGTGGAGGTTCGACCGCATAGGCCGGCTCCCCATCCGGCGATGGCGCAAATCAGGCGCAACACGCAGAGTGGCGCCTTGAGGTGTAGCACGTGTTTCACCTGCATTTCGTTTTGCAGCAAGTCGGAGAAGGTGCGGCTCGAGTACACTCCGCCATCGGTCAGGAAGTATGCCCGACCGCTTCCGCCGCGTTTCAGCGCGAGCATCACGGCTTCCACGAGGTCGCGAACGTAGATGAAAGTAAGCTCCTGGGGTCGGTAGCCCACGGCGAAGTCTACGTGCGATGCTATGCTCTTTGCCATCATGAAATAGTCGCGTTCGCGCGGTCCGTAAACGCCTGTGGGGCGCAGCACGACGTAGTTCAAATCGGGTATGTGCGCCAGCCGAGTTTCGGCTTCGAGCTTGGAGCGTCCGTAAGCCGTATTGGGGCGCGGGGTGTCGCTTTCGAGTATAGGCACATAGTTGAGGCCGTTTTTACCCGAGGTGCTTACATATTCCTCGCGCACAGCGCCATATACGCTGAGCGAACTGATGAAGACGAAGCGTCCTTGCAGCGTATTGGTGGCCAGAAGCAGCCGCGCCAGACGTTCGGTTCCGTCGGTGTTGATGCGGAAGAAGTCGTCGGCCTTGCGACATTTGGTGGCTCCTGCCGCGTGTATCACGTAGTGCCAGGCACCTGCAGTCTTGCGGTGTGCTTCCAGCTGTTCTCTCAGTCGGTCGTCGTTGCCGAGGTCCAACTCGATGAAGCGAATGCGCTCGTCTTGCAGATAGCGGCGACTGCTGGTGCTGCGTACGGCAGCCCATACGGTGGCACCGAGTGCCAAGGCGCGTTCTACAATAAAACTGCCGATAAATCCGCTGGCTCCGGTGACGAGTATATGCTTGTCTTTCAAGTTCATGAATAGGGAATTATCTGCCTTACCATTGTGAAGCCAAATGCAGCAATTGCACTCAAAAAACACGGGTAAGGATTTAACCGTGCAAAGATAGTGATTTTTGAAACATAACGTGTGCTTAGATGACGCTAAAGCGGTGGATAGGTCGGTTGCTTGTGCGATGTAAAACTGTCGGTTCGCCTTGAAGATATTTCGGCCGTAAGGATGAATGTGTCTGCGTGCGTCGATGGTATGTGGTAAATTATACTTACTTTTGCAGCCTCAAGTGAAAAAATTTATAAATCCAATAATAGTATGTTTAAAATCTTTCAAGGCTTTCACTTTGTTGAAAGAATGCAACACCACAAGCAGACTCGACGTAACGAGAAGCTGCCCAAACATCTGACCGGCCTGATTTTCTCGCTGGTTGTCACATTTGTGCTTTGGAATATGCCTATTGAGAAATTCGGCATACCCGAGTTGACTGTCGTACAGCAACGCACCATTGCCCTCTTTGCCTTTGCCACATTGATGTGGTTGTTGGAGGTGGTGCCCTCATGGTGTACGTCGGTGGCCATCATCACGACGTGTATCTTCACAATGTCGAACGACGCTTTCTTTACCTTTACCGAAGGCATTGCTCCCGAGAAGCTCGGCACGCTGCTGAGTTCGAAGGAAGTGATGGCAACTTTTGCAGACCCTATCATCATGCTGTTCCTCGGCGGATTCATGCTGGCGATTGCTGCCACCAAGACGGGGTTGGACGTGCGCCTTGCCCGTATCTTGCTCAAGCCTTTCGGCAAGAAGAGTGAGAATGTGCTGCTGGGCTTCCTGCTGATCACGGGTCTCTTCTCCATGTTTGTCAGCAACACCGCTACTGCAGCCATGATGCTGGCCTTCCTCACACCGGTGCTGAAGGCTCTGCCCGATAGCGGAAAGGGCCGCATCGCTTTGGCGCTGGCTATTCCCATCGGTGCCAACATCGGTGGTATGGGTACTCCCATCGGTACGCCGCCCAACGCCATCGCCATGGGCTTTCTGAATATCGACTTCAACGAGTGGATGATGTTCATGATGCCTTTCGTCTTCGTGATTCTGTTCCTGTGCTGGCTCTTGCTGCGCTTCATGTATCCGTTCAAGCAGAAGGAAATCGACCTGAAGATTGAGGGCGAAACACAGACGGGACTTCAGCCGTGGATTGTGAACGTAACGTTCCTGGCCACCATCGCCCTGTGGTGCTTGGGTAAGGACCGCACCGGTATCAGTGCCAACGCCGTGGCCATGCTGCCCATCTGCGTATTCTGTATGACGGGCATCATCAAGCGTCGCGATTTGGAGGAAATCAACTGGTCGGTGCTTTGGATGGTAGCCGGAGGTTTTGCTCTTGGTCTGGCTTTGCAAAAGACCGGTTTGGCCAAGGTGCTGATTGAGAACATTCCGTTCGACCAGCTCAATCCGATAGCTCTGCTTGTTGTGGGTGGTCTTCTCTGCTGGGGCTTGTCCAACTTCATCAGCAACACGGCCACTGCAGCCCTGCTGATTCCCATCTTGGCCGTTGTGGGTGAGGCTTCGCCCGCGTTGGCCGAAATCGGTGGCACACGCACCCTGCTCATCGGTGTAGCCATGGCCGCTTCGTTCGCCATGTGTCTGCCCATCTCTACGCCTCCCAATGCTTTGGCACACTCCACGGGGCTTATCGAACAGAAGCACATGATTCGTGTGGGTGTGATTGTGGGAATCGTAGGTATGACGCTCGGATACGGCATGCTCATCGTGATGTCCTCTCTCTAAGATGCAGAAACTTGTGATTTCGCCGTGCGAAATCGCAGCACTATAATCAGAAATCCCCCGAAGCTCTCATGAAGGCTTCGGGGGATTTCTGATTTTTTTTAACGGTTTATCGATTTTTCCAGTGGCTGATGCTCACGCCGAACAGTGTCTCCACGCTGTGTTCGGCCCCGATGGGTATGCGTGGTGCCGGTACGCCGCTATCGAGCCGTGTGTGCGAGAGTTCTTCCCATGCTTCGTCCCACAATCCACGGTGGATAAAGGTCTGCAGCGTCTGCTCTCCGCCCTCCACCAGCAGCGACTGAATGCCTCGGCGATAGAGTTCGTCAAGCATGGTGTCGATGTCGCAAAAGGCCTCAAAGCCTGCCGGTAGTTCGCCTTCGGCCACACGTCCCAGCACGATGGGCAGCGGATTTTCGCCGTCCCAGTGGCGCACGGTGAGGGTGGGGCGGTCAAGACGCAGTGTGCCGTGGCCCACCAGAATGGCCTGATGCAGGGAGCGCAGTCGGTGCACGCGCAGCAGGGTGTGGGGGGTGGAGAGGTGTGCCGGTGCTTCCGAACAGTCTTCGCGCCATTTGTCAATAAATCCGTCGGCACTTCGCGCCCACTTCAGTGTGATGAACGGTCGGTGATGGGTGTGAAACGTGATAAACCTACGGTTCAGTTGTTTGCACTCGTCTTCGAGCACGCCCACCGTTACATCGATGCCGGCCTCGCGCAGCATGCGGATGCCTCGTCCCTCGACCTTGGCAAAGGGGTCCACGCAGCCCACCACCACGCGTGGGATGCCGGTGCGGATAATCAGTTCGGCGCAAGGCGGTGTGCGCCCGTAGTGGGAGCAGGGTTCAAGGTTGACGTAGAGCGTGCTCTCTTTCAGCAAGGCGCGGTCGGCCTCTTTCACGACACCGATGGCATTCACCTCGGCGTGTGCCGTTCCGCAGCGTATGTGATAGCCTTCGCCGATGATGCGTCCGCCATGCACCACCACAGCTCCCACCATGGGGTTGGGCGGAGCACCGTAGCGGCCGCAGCGAGCCAATGTCAGGCAGCGGCGCATCCATTTTTCGTGTTCTTGGAGGTTGCTCATGGGTTTATTTCGTACTTTTGCGCAGCAGCATCGGCGTGCTTTCGCTTGTCGGGGCTGCTTACGCATTGTTTTTAGTCAATCAAAAAATCGTTTCTCCTTGGATCAGAAGTTCACCCTGTTGCGCAGGCAATTGTCTGCATGCTATTCCGAGCGCGAAGCCCATGCCGTGGCTTTGCGAGTGTTGGAAGATGCTTTCGGTGTGTCGCGCACGGATGTTTATGCCGACAAAGTTAGAAAATTTTCATCGGACGACGAACACCGTCTGCAGCATATCAGCGAGCGACTGTGCGCCGGCGAACCCTTGCAATATGTGCTGGGCGAAGCCGAGTTTTGCGGTCATCGGTTCGGCGTAGCTCCCGGGGTGCTCATTCCGCGTCCGGAAACCGAAGAACTGGTGGCGTGGGTCGAGCATTATGTGTCGGGAGCGTGCCGCATCCTGGATGCCGGCACCGGCAGTGGGTGCATCGCCGTGAGTTTGGCTCTTGCTTTGCCCGAGGCCCGGGTGCAGGCGTGGGATGTTTCGCCCGACGCTTTGGCTGTGGCACGTGCCAATGCCGAGCGACTGGGAGCGCAGGTTGACTTTCGCCTTTGCGACATGCTGACTGCCCGTCCCGAAGAGTGTTTTGACGTGGTGGTGAGCAATCCGCCCTATGTGTGCGAGCACGAACGTATCGACATGTCGCCGCAAGTGCTGGAGCACGAGCCATCGCTCGCCCTGTTCGTTCCCGACGACGCCCCGTTGCGCTTCTATCGTGCTTTGGCCGATTTGTCCGGCCAATGTCTCGTTTCGGGTGGTCTTTTGGCTGTTGAGATCAATGAGGCCTATGGTGTCGAGACTGCCGATTTGTTCCGTCGGTCGGGCTTTGTGGAAGTGCAGACGCTGTGCGACTTCTGCGACAAACCCCGTTTTGTGGTGGGTCGAAAGGGTGTTTGATTTTTTTTGACAAATTACGCGTTTGCTCATACCCCCTCCGCTTCGCTCGTCCCCCTACCTTAGGGGGACAGCACCGTCCGGTATGTGTTATTCCTCTGATTTTCAGCATGCGAGCTATCCGGACGGCGCTGCTCCACTAAGGTAGGGGAGCTCCCGGAACGGGTGAGGGGTATGAACGAACAGCAGCAACTCATCCGGAACGGCGTAGGGATATAAAACAATCAGAAAACATGCTTATTATGGCGGTGGAAACAATAAAAATGTACGAGTTATGGCAGTGTGGAAGTATAAAAACCTACTTATTATGGCGGTAGAAACAATAAAAATGTACGAGTTATGGCAGTGTGGAAGTACAAAAACCTGTTTATTATGGCGGTGGAAATAATAAAAATGTACGAGTTATGGCAGTGAATAAGAATTCTATCACTATATTTGCAAGGTCCTAAATTATTATCTTATGGTCGATAAACGCATTATAGAACAGGTAATAGCTGAACAATTGGAAGAATTGAAGGCACTGCAAAATATAAAACTTTGCCATCGCAAAGAAGAAAGCCAAGTGGATTTGGATAGTAATTTGGCACAAGTGGTTATTGGTGTACGTAGAAGCGGTAAATCCACACTATGCTATAATGTATTAAAGCCACATGCTAAAAATTTCGCTTATGTGAATTTTGACGATGAACGTTTTGAGAAATTGAAAACTGAAGACCTGAATATAGTACTTGAAGTGCTATATAAAATATATGGTAATTTCACGTATATATTTCTTGACGAAATACAAAATATAGCTGGATGGCATCTATTTGTGAATCGTTTGTTGCGCCAAAAAATGCATATTCTCGTAACAGGTTCGAATGCCAAACTATTAAGTGGGGAACTTGCTACTCATCTTACCGGACGCAATGAACAAATAGAATTGTTTCCTTTCTCGTTCACTGATTTCTGTATATGCAAAAACATTGATACTATTTCCTATACCACAAAAGCTATAGCATCACGACGTAACGCTTTTGACGAATATATCAAGCAGGGCGGTTTTCCGGAACTAATCAATAAGAAAAATAAAAATCGCTATGTCAGTAATTTAATAAGCAATATATTAAAACGAGACATAGAGCAACGCCATACCATAAAATATACTGAAACGTTTGAACAGTTAGCTTATCATTTGATGAATGTGGTGCCAACTATTATCGTGGAAAACGAACTTGCAGAATTATTGAATATAAAATCCAATCACACAGTTAAAAATTATATAGGTTTTCTGAAAGAAGCTTATCTGCTGTTGGGTGTAAAAAAATACTCAACCAAAAGTCGGCAACGAATAAGATATGAAAAATTATATCCGGTAGATGTTGCATTGATGGATAACCGACCTAACAGCTTTGTGGGAGAAAATTTGGGTTGGCGACTGGAAACTATCATCTGCATCGAACTACTTCGAAGGAACAGACCAATAGGAAGAGACATATACTATTATAAAAGTTATAATGGATATGAAGCAGATTTTGTAGTGTGTAGAGGTAATTCAGTAGAAGAAATCTATCAGGTTTCATACGATATAAGCAATGAGAAAACACGTAAACGCGAAATACGCGGACTATTGGCTGCATCAAAAGAAACCAAGTGTAACCAACTTTTTCTTATCACTGATTTTCACAGAGAGGAGATAAGTATAGATGATAAAATAATTCATATTATTCCTGCGCACGATTGGCTTACATAATAAACCTTTCCACCCCCGTTTTTTTGAAACAGTATTTCATCTGTCACTCTGTCACTTTTTTGCTGAAACTTATTAAATGATAGCGACTTGCGGAGTGACAGATAAGGTGACAGATGCTGTTTTGTCTGTCACTTCTGTCACTATCGTTTTAGCAATCCGAGCAACGAAAGAATATAGCACATCAGTTATAGTGTTTTGCACAAAAAAATCCGTCAACAGAAGTAACCCCTGCTGCTTCGGAGAAAATAATAAATGCAAGGCGTTTGGAAAAATATGGTGTGCTTGCATATTTTTCCAAACGCCTTGCCGATAAATCCATCAGGACTTTATTTCTTCAACTTTCGCAAAAACTCCCACATCACAATGCCGGCCGAAACGGAGACATTGAGCGAATGCTTGGTGCCAAATTGAGGTATCTCCACTGCACCGGCACAGGCATTCACCACATCCTGGCGCACACCTTTCACTTCGTTGCCCATCACTAAGGCATATCGCTTGTCGGTGTCCAATGTAAGTGTGTCGAGCATTCGGCTGCCTTCCACCTGTTCAACAGCCAAGACGGTATAACCTTCGGATTTCAGTTTTTCAACGGCAATGAGCGTGTCTTGCTCGTACCACCACGACACCGAATCCTCGGCTCCCAATGCCGTCTTGTGTATCTCGGGCATGGGCGGACAGGCTGTGATGCCGCACATACATACTCCGGCAAGACGAAAGGCATCGGCGGTGCGAAGCACCGAACCTACATTGTGCAAACTGCGGATATTGTCCAACACCATCACTACCGGCAGCTTTTCGGCAGCCTTGAATTCGTCGACCGACATTCTGTGGAGCTCTTCCACCGTGAGTTTACGCATTTTCGTTGTTTTATTTACTCTTCATTATAATTTGTATCCACGTCCTATACTTATGCTTTATGATTTCCAGCCTACGAACCATCCGAACGGCAGCTGCTCCCCTAAGGTAGGGGAGATGCCGGAACGGGTGAGGAGTATGAATAATTCGGAACGAGCGAACTGCATGAGACTTATCTCCTCTGCTCATACCCCCTCCGCTACGCTCGTCCCCCTACCTTAGGGGGACAGCTCCATCCGGATGGTTTTTCCTGTAGGGTTCAGTATACGGACAACCCGGATGGCGCTGCTCCCCTAAGGTAGGGGAGCTCCCGGAACGGGTGAGGGGTATGAATAAGCCGAAGCGAGCAATCGCCATAAGTATCCGCTCCTCTGCTCATACCCCTCCGGAGGAAATTACCTATGGAGTTAACGTATGAAAATCCCCGTCCGAAGCAATTGTATATCGGGTTTTGCAAAGGTAAGTATTTCTCTACAAAATTCATAGTTACCTTATTGTGAAAAATGCGGTGGATAACCCTATGGATAAGCTGCGCAAAACTCTTGGAAAAGTGTGGGGAAAAAGTATCAAAAAATATCGATGAAATCGGGAAAAACTTATCCACATTTCTACACCGAAATCCCATGTTTTTCCCATGCTTTTTCAACGCTTTTTGCACGGTTTTCATACTCTTTTTTTCGGGGATAAAAACTTATTAACACGCTGTGGATAATTCTAAACGAATATCTCGTAAACGCTTCATTCTGATGAAAAACACAATACGGATTGTCTGTGAATAAAATAGGGGATAAAAGGGATGAAAAGTCTAATAACAAAAATACCAAATTTTCGGTCATTTTTTTTTCAACAGTTTCCACCACCTATCATCAGTAACATAGAATTTCTTATTTCAGAAAAAGAAGAAAAATATGTGTTTTATATATCGAAAAATCCGGGTGTGGAAAAGTGGAAAGTGCATTCGGCTTTTCGTATGTCCTTCCGAAGGGTGGCTTCAGCAGGTTTCGGTATGTGTTGTTTCTTTGTAGAAATACAATCTATAGTATCCTATAAAATTGAAATTGGTAAACGGCCTGAAGGGCCGGCAAGCTCTCAGCTCGGGACAGCGCCCCGAGTATATGCAACGACGATGAATGCGCCCTGCAGGGGCAAAAGCAGTATTCCCGAGGTGGTTTACATAGGCTTTTGCCCTTACAGGGCGCATGGCGAATATACGTTCTGTTCTTAGGGCGTTGCCCTAAGCTGAGGGCTTCTTCCCCTTTCAGGGGAGGTACCGGGTGGGTATGGACAGACGGCGGAGTTATTTCAACAGATTAAACGAGGAAACGCCCTGAAAGGGCAGCACGCTCTCAGCTCGGGGCAGCGCCCCGAGTATATGCAACGACGATGAATGCGCCCTGCAGGGGCAAAAGCAGTATTCCCGAGGTGGTTTACACAGGCTTTTGCCCTTACAGGGGAGATACCCGAAAGTCAGCGGATATGAAAAATAAAAGGATAAATAGCTAAAGAGTACAGCTATCATTTTCCAAAGTAATAATCACTATGTCACAATGGCATGATCAACCCAACGGAAGTGGTTGAAATGTTAAAAAACGGGGTATCTATTCTTTTTCGTGTCTTTTCATCGTATTTTTGTACGAATTTACGTGGATTGTGCATTGACGCCGGCAAATTCGTACCCCTCGTAGAGGGGTGTAGAAAGGTGTTTTGTGTGAAGATCTGCGACAATAGAATGATAGATTTATGGTGAAGAAAAAAAGAAGCAGTGGCAGTTTCAACACGATTACTTCGTGCATCAGCACGACGTTGGTGCTCTTGTTGTTGGGAACAGTGGTGTTTTTCGTTTGTGTGGCCGATGGTTTGAGTCGTTCGGTACGCGAAAACTTCACGGTGCAAGTGTTGTTGGACGACAGTATTCCCAATCGTGACGGATTGGCTCTGCAGACACAGCTGCGCACTCAGCCGTATGTTCGGTTGGTGGATTACATTTCGAAAGAGCGTGCCACGCGTGAGCAAGCCGAAGCTTTGGGCACCGATCCTTCGGAATTTTTGGGTTATAGTCCGATTCCGGCTTCTTTTGAGTTGCACTTGAAAGCCGAGTATGCCAACCCCGACAGTCTGAACAAGTTTATGCCGTCGCTGAAACAAAACAAATATGTTACGGATGTGGTTTATCCGGCCGATCTGATGGAGGCCGTCAACGATAACATCCGTCGCGTGAGTGTGGTGTTGTTGGCAGTGGCTGTGCTGTTGGCTTTTGTTTCGTTTGCATTGATCAACAACACCATGCGTCTGAGTGTGTATGCCCGTCGTTTCACTATTCACAGCATGAAGTTGGTTGGCGCCAAATGGAGTTTCATCCGTCGTCCTTTCATGCGGCGTGCCTTCTGGATAGGTTTCGTATCGGCATTGTTGGCCGATGGTTTGCTGTATGCCGGCATGCATGTCATGCTGGAGTGGGATGCCAACATCGGTTTGCTCATCACGCCTTTGGTGATTTTCATCACGCTGGGCAGCGTTTTGGCCGTGGGTTTGCTGCTCACGTTGCTGTGCGCTTTCTTCTCGGTGAACCGCCATCTGAATATGTCGGGTTCTGACGTTTATTTACATTGATACAACATAAAAAATGAAAGATATGAACAAGAAAGATTTTGCTTTCGACAAGATCAATTTCATCCTGTTGGCCATTGGTATGGCTGTGGTGATAGTAGGTTTCATCCTCATGTCGGGTCCCGGTTCCACGGAGCAGCAATTCGATCCGGGCATTTTCGATGCTCGTCGCATCAAGGTGGCTCCGCTGGTGTGCTTGGCCGGATATGTGTTTATGATTTATGCCATTGTGCGAGCACCGAAGGACAAGCAGGATGCTTCCGTGAAAGTAGAAAAAGAAGACGTAAAGGAGGATTAAAGCATGACTTGGATTGAAACCATCGTTATAGCCATTGTGGAAGGTCTCACCGAGTTTCTTCCTGTGTCGTCTACCGGTCACATGGTCATTACCCAAGCTTTGCTGGGCATGGAGAGCACTCCTTTTCTCAAGGCTTTCACAGTGATCATACAGTTTGGTGCCATTCTGTCGGTGATATGCCTCTATTGGCGTCGTTTCTTCTATCCCGAGACCATGCGTACCCATGGTTACAGTTGGTGGCAAGCCATTTGGCGGTTCTATCTGCGCCTCATTGTCGGTGTGTTGCCGGCTGTGGTGTTGGGTTTGGCTTTCAATGACTATATAGAGGCCAGTCTCGAAAATGTGATGCTCGTGGCCGTGATGCTCATTGTGGGCGGTGTGTTCATGCTCTTCTGCGATCGCATCTTCAACAAAGGTTCCGAGGCCACGTGTCTGACGTTGAAACGAGCTTTTTTCATCGGTTTGATACAGTGTATATCGATGATTCCGGGTGTGTCGCGTTCGATGGCTACCATCGTGGGCGGTATGTCGCAAAAGCTCACGCGCAAGGCAGCCGCCGAGTTCTCGTTTTTCCTGGCTGTTCCCACCATGTTTGGTGCCACATGTCTCGAAACCTACAAGCTCATTGCCCATGGCGATGGCAACATCCTGATGGAAGGCAACAACCTCACGATGCTCCTCCTGGGCTGCGTAGTGGCTTTCATCGTAGCCGTGTTGGCCATCAAGTTTTTCATCGACTATGTGTCGCGCTATGGCTTTGTGGCTTTCGGTTGGTATCGCATCATTGTGGGCGGCATCCTCATCCTGATGTCGTTCTGCGGTTACGAACTCGCAATATAGAATAAATAAAAAGCCGTTCCGATAACCTCAACTTGCAAGTAGTATCCTCATAAAGAGTATGAATTTTCAGGCCGGACAGGTATTGGCTTTCGATAAGCCCTATGAGTGGACATCGTTTGCCTTGGTTGCCAAGGTGCGTTGGCTCATTTCGCAGCGCATCGGTGGTAAGATAAAGGTGGGCCATGCCGGAACACTCGATCCGCTGGCCACAGGTGTGATGGTGATATGCACCGGTAAAGCCACGAAGCGCATCGAGCAGTTGCAAGCCGGTGTGAAAGAATATGTGGCCACCCTCAAGCTGGGTGCCACCACACCGAGTTTTGACCTGGAGCACCCCATCGATGCCACCTATCCCACGGAGCACATCACCGAAGAGCTGGTGCGCGAGGTGTTGCCGCGTTTCGAAGGAGAAATCATGCAGGTGCCGCCCGTGTTCTCGGCTTGCAAGGTGGAGGGAAAGCGTGCTTACGACCTGGCGCGCAAAGGTAAAGAGGTGGAACTGCGGGCCAAACCACTGCGCATCGACGAGATAGAACTCACCGAATGCCGACTCGAAAATCAAGAGATAACCCTGCGCATCGTGTGCAGCAAGGGAACCTATATCCGTGCTTTGGCACGCGACATCGGACAGGCACTCGGCAGCGGTGCACACCTCATCGCTTTGCGCCGAACCCGTGTGGGCGATTACGATGTGGACCATTGCTTCAGCATTCCGACTTTCGAAAAATGGTTGGCCGAGCAGGAAATCGACACCGAAAACCCTTGAAAAAGAAAGAACAACATAAAAAAAATAATAATTCCATAACAATATGAAACTATCCCAATTCAACTTCAAGCGTCCCGACGATCTGATTGCCAAGTATCCTCCCTTGCATCGCGACGAGTGCCGTATGATGGTGCTTCACCGCAAAACGGGAGAAATAGAGCACAAGATGTTTAAGGACGTTTTGGACTATTTTGATGAAAGCGACGTCTTCGTTTTCAATGACACCAAGGTGTTTCCGGCCCGTCTGTATGGCAACAAGGAAAAAACCGGTGCACGCATCGAGGTATTCCTTTTGCGTGAATTGAACCGCGAACTTCGTCTTTGGGATGTGCTTGTCGATCCGGCTCGCAAGATTCGTATCGGCAACAAACTCTATTTTGGTGAAGACAACTCCATCGTGGCCGAAGTCATCGACAACACCACCAGCCGCGGTCGCACCCTGCGTTTTCTCTACGACGGCGAGCATGAGGAGTTCAAGCGTTCGCTCTATGCTTTGGGCGAATCGCCCATTCCTCGCTACATCGGTCGTGAGTCCGAACCCGAGGACATGGAGCGTTTCCAGTGCATCTTTGCCAAGAACGAAGGTGCTGTTACGGCTCCTACGGCCGGTATGCACTTTTCGCGTGAGCTGATGAAGCGCATGGAGATCAAAGGCATCGACTTCGCTTACCTCACGCTGCATTGCGGATTGGGTTGCTTCAAGGAAACCGACGTCGAAGACCTCACCAAGCACAAGATGGAAAGTGAGCACATGATTGTAGGAAAAGAGTGTTGCGACATCATCAATCGTGCCAAGGAAAACGGACGCAAGATAGTGGCTGTGGGTACCACCGTGCAGCGTGCGCTCGAAGTGTGTGTGGGTACCGATTGCCGCATCAAGGAATACGAAGGATGGACCAACAAGTTCATCTTCCCTCCCTACGATTTCTCGGTGGCCGATGCCATGCTTTCAAACTTCCAGTTGCCGCTCTCCACACTCTTGATGCTCACTGCGGCTTATGGCGGTTACGAACAGACCATGGCTGCTTACGAGGTAGCAATCAAGGAGAAGTATCAGTTTGGCATCTACGGCGACGTGATGCTTATCATCGACTGATAAAGCCGATTTGCGAAGTAAGTTTCAGCCTACGGACCCTCCGGCCGGTGCTGCTCCCCTAAGAATAGGGGAGCTCCCGGAACGGGTGAGGGGTATGAACAAACGGTGGAGCTTTTTCAACCGATTAAACAGAGGAAACGGCCTGAAGGGCCGGCAAGCTCTCAGCTCGGGGCAGCGCCCCGAGTATATGCAACGACGAAGAATGCGCCCTGCAGGGGCAAAAGCAGTATTCGCCGGATGGTTTATGTAGGCTTTTGCCCCTGCAGGGCGCATGGCGAATCTGCGTTTCGTTCTTAGGGCGTTGCCCTAAGCTGAGGGCTTCTTCCCCTTTCAGGGGAGTTTTCGGGATGGGTGTGAAAATCCGGGGCGAGCGTTCATGAGGCCTTTCTCCTCTGCTCATACCCCCTCCGCTTCGCTCGTCCCCCTACCTTAGGGGGACAGCCCCTCCGGAGGAATTTTCCAATCAGATTATAGATGCTTTTATCATCTGATTTTCAGCATGCGAGCCATCCGGACGGCGCTGCTCCCCTAAGGTAGGGGAGCTCCCGGAACGGGTGAGGGGTATGAAAGAGAGTGCTCCGT
This sequence comes from Bacteroidaceae bacterium, assembly GCA_017461605.1. Taxonomy (GTDB): domain Bacteria; phylum Bacteroidota; class Bacteroidia; order Bacteroidales; family Bacteroidaceae; genus Alloprevotella. The sequence goes on along the minus strand of JAFTXN010000003.1, from coordinate 9,146 downwards.
AAAAACAATACATTTGGCTTAAATCATCAAAATACTATGAAAAAGAGAGTTTTTTCCAAGTCGTTTCTTGTCAACACGGTATTGGCAGTTTTTCTGATTGCTTGCGTGTCCTTTTTGGCGATGGGCAGCAAGAGTGTGGGCAGTCCGTCGGGGCATGTCGACAGTCTGATTACAGATACGATAGCACCCACCGACAGTCTTGTTTGCGATTCGCTTATCGGGTATGCAGGCGATAGTACGGCTGTGGACTCGGTATGGGTAATTGTTCAGCCTGATTTCATGGAACAATCTGCCAAAGAGGGGCTCAAGGATGCGTTGCTCTATTACGACATCAAGCATCCTGAAATAGTGTATGCACAGGCATTGATCGAAACAGGCAATTTCACTGCCAAAAACTGCATGCGCAAGAACAACCTCTTCGGTTTGATGCAAGGAAGAAAACTTCGCACTTTCGACCATTGGAGTGAGTCGGTGGTATATTATAAGGAGAAAATTCAGGGGCGATACAAGGGTGGCGATTATTATGCTTTTCTTCGTAAAATACGCTATGCTGCCAGTTCTACCTACACTCGGGCACTCAAGAAGCGTGTGGCCGAAGTGAAGCGGAAATACCCCGAATTATCGCAAAGTGCTCAGTAGAAAAATGCATTTCTTCGGCCGGCTATGAAAGCATACTTTTCTCTGGGTTCCAACCTGGGCAATCGTGAACAGTTGATTGCGGAAGCGCTTCGTCTCATGGGAGAGCGAGTGGGGCAGTGCGAGCGTGTGTCATCACTCAAAGAGACGCAGCCCGTCGGCTTCTGTTCGGACAACATGTTTCTCAACGCTGCCGTGATGGTCGAAACAACTCTTTCGCCGTCGGATGTGCTGACAGCAACGCAGCAAATCGAAGCAGAATTGGGAAGAACGCACAAAAGTGTTTCGGGTTGCTATGCCGATCGCCCCATCGATATAGATATTCTTTTGATGGGCGATGTGGTGCTCGATACTCCCGATTTACAAATTCCCCATCCTCGTCTGCACGAACGTCGCTTTGTGCTCGAACCTTTGGCAGAAATTGCTCCCGAGGTGGAGCACCCCGTCAGTGGATTGAAAGTGTGCGAAATGCTTCATCGGCTCAATGCTTGCAGCATTGTGTCCGAAGCCGTGTATTCTTCGGAGTTGTTGGCCGAAATAACACACTTGTTGGGTCAACTTTCATCCACTCCGCATCCGTTGACAGAAGCCTATCTCCGTCATATCATCGAAGCCGACAATTCGCACCTCTTTGTGTTACGCGATGAGTGTGACCGGATTTCGGGCATGGCCACGGTGTGCCTCTGCGCTTCGCCCACCGGTGTGAAAGCCTGGGTGGAGGATGTGGTGGTGTCGGCAGCCTGCAGGGGGCGTGGGTACGGCCGTCGGTTGGTGCATCGATGCATCGATGCAGCTCGGGCTGATGGTGCCAAAAAGGTGATGCTCACATCACGTCCTTCGCGCGAGACTGCCAATCGGTTGTATCGCAGCATGGGTTTTGAGCCACGCGAAACCAATGTATATAGCCTTGATTTACAAAAACAACTGACAACTTGAGGTGTCAGAAATAAGGCTAAAAGTGAATTTTTTGTGAATAAACGGATTTTTTTCTGCCCTTTTCTTGCAAAAGGAGGACAAACCCGTACCTTTGCATCGTGTTTTTCATAGTATTAGATTTAAGGTTAACAAGGTTGGGATACAGCGGTATCCCTTTTTTTGTGCCTTTTTGAAAAATCTGCAGTGCTTTCTCGATTTTCTGCAGGCCTTTCTGAAATTTCTCCGGTGCTTCCATGTATATAATAATATGTAGCCGGCTTTCTGCCGAGTGACAATAGAGAAATGAATTTTTGGCATGTATTTTGTATGAAAGCAGATGAAAAACATAGCCTCCCAAAGAAAAATTACATCAAATGTGTAAAAAATACACAAATAACTTTGTGGATAAATAAACAACCTATATATTTGCGTCAGAATTACACAAAGAAAAATTTCACTATGGGAAACGAAGAAAAGAAATACTGTTACAAATATCCGCATCCGTCTGTTACTGTCGATGGTGTAGTTTTTGGTTTCGACGGTGTGGGTCTGAACATTTTGCTGGTGCAGCGTGGCGTTGAGCCTTATAAGGGGAAGTGGGCTTTTCCGGGAGGTTTTATGCATATAGACGAGACCGCCGAACAAGCCATTCAGAGAGAGCTGGAAGAAGAAACCGGTTTGAAAAATACGTATGCGGAACAGCTGGGTGTGTTCAGCGAAGTGGACCGCGATCCGCGTGAGCGAGTGGTTACGATAGCCTTTTACGCCCTGTTGCGTCAGTCGGATTATCAGCTGTCGGCCGGTGATGATGCCGCAGATGCCCGTTGGTTTTCGGTGGACAACATTCCACCTTTGGCCTTCGACCACGACCGAATTTTTCGTAGTGCTTTGGAGCGCTTGCGTCGCAATTTGCATTTCGAGCCGGTGGGTTTCCGCTTGTTGGACGAGAAGTTCACGATGTCGCAACTGCAAACCATCTATGAGAGCATTCTGGGTGTGCATTTGGATCGTCGCAACTTTTCAAGAAAAATGTTGGCTTTGGGATGCCTGAAGCCCTTGGGCGAGCGCCTTACAGGGGGTGCGCATCGTGCGCCCGAACTCTATGCTTTCGACAAGAAGGCTTACGACAACTTAAAGAAGAAAGGCATGAAATTGGAGTTCTGAGCGCTCCGTGACACCCGGCCTTGAATACCATTCAGAAAAACAATATCCAAAATTCCCTCACACATATAAATATTATAGAGCATGATGAAAAACTATTTACTCTCAGTGGCCATCGGCGATATTGCCGGTTCGGCTTACGAATTCAGTAATCGCACGAAGCAAGTTGATGCAGTGAACCTGTTGCATCCCTTGCGCGATTATACCGACGACACGGTTTGCACCTTTGCAGTGGCCGAAGCCTTACTCGACAGGACCGACATCGGCGAAAACCTGGCCCGACGCTGCTTGGCCGACCCCGGTCGGGGATATGGTTGTCGGTTTGGGCAATGGCTGAAGAGTTCGCAGCGAAAACCCTACAACAGTTTTGGCAATGGTTCTGCCATGCGCTGTGCAGCAGCCGGCTTCATGGTGCGCACACCGGGCGAATGCATTCGAATGGCAGAGCTGACAGCCCTGCCCACGCACAATCATCCCGAAGGCATCATGGGAGCGCTGGCCACGGCCGAGGCTGTCTATCATTTGATGAATGGACGCAAAAAGGAAGAAATAAGGACGTATATTCTGAAGAAGTATTATCCCGAATATGCCGATAAGACCTACGCTGACATTCAGCCCGATTATTATTTCGACGAAACTTGTCAGCTCACCGTGCCGGCCGCATTGCTTTGTTTTCTTGCATCCGAAAGTTACGAACACTGCCTTCGTTTAGCCGTAGCCTTAGGTGGTGATGCCGACACTTTGGCAGCCATTGCCGGACCGGTGGCGTATGCCTATTACCGCACCATGCCCGAAGAGCTTGTGCAAGCTGCCAAAGCCATACTGCCGGAATGGATGCTCGAGGTGAGTCGTCGTTTTGACGAGCACATGGCTACGGTAAACACGCCCGACTATCGCTATTTTTGCGATTATATAGGAAAAGCCTATGATGCTTATCACAAAAATCCGGAAGCACCATCAGAAGACGATCAGAAGGCAGCACAAAACAAGCCGCAGCCATCAGACCGTGTGACGCCCAATATGGTTCGCAGCATGAAGGAAAACGAAATTTTTGTGTTTGGCAGCAATCTGCAAGGCGCTCATGGCGGTGGCGCTGCGCGCCAGGCTTACAACTGTTTCGGAGCCGTGTGGGGCGAAGGAGTGGGACATTTCGGACAGACCTATGCCATTCCCACCATGCACGGAGGACCTGACAAAATTCAACCATACGTCAGCGACTTCATAGCCTATGCCCGTCAGCATCCCGAGTGGCGATTTCTTGTGACCCGCATCGGGTGTGGCATCGCCGGATTCAGGGATGCAGAGATAGCCCCGCTTTTCCGCGAAGCTATGGAGGTGGAAAACATATTTTTGCCCCGAGGATTTTGGCAAGAATTGCTGGGAAGAGATGTGTGAAAAATGGCACGGAGCATATTTTGCTTCCTAAGCATCAAATCCCTTTGTAAATGTTGTACCTTTGTACCGGTGCTTGCGGAAATCCGCCAAGGCACCGGTTTTTTAGGTATAATCTTCTCAAAACAATAGAACATTGATAACGGTTTTAGCTTTTACCCTTATATTGTTGGCCGCGTCCTATTGTGCAGGTTTGCTGGGTTCGCTCACCGGTTTGGGCGGCGGTGTGGTGGTAATTCCGGTGCTGACGTTGGCTTTCGGAGTGGATTTTCATTATGCCATCGGTGGTGCGCTGGTGGCCTCGATAGCCACGTCGAGCGGTTCGGGCAGTGCTTATGTGAAGGAAGGCATCACCAACGTGCGTTTGGGCATGTTTCTCGAAATAGCCACGACGCTGGGTGCTGTGGCCGGTGCCCTTGTGGCGGTTTGGTTGAACAATTCGGTGATTGCCGTGATCTATGGTTGCGTGCTGATTCTCACGGCGGCCATGCAGCAGCGTCGCAAGTCTGACCACGAGGGTGTGGTGGGTTCGCCCCTGGCTGCGCGGCTGAGGCTCTATGGTTCGTGGCCACAGAAAGATGGTACGGTGAAACACTATCAGTTGCGCGGGGTGGGCGGCGGATTTGCCGTGATGTGGGTGGCCGGAGTGCTTTCGGGCATTTTGGGCATCGGTAGCGGTGTACTCAAAGTGATTGCCATGGATGGTATCATGAAAGTACCGTTCAAGGTAAGCACCACCACTTCCAACTTCATGATGGGTGTGACGGCGTGTGCTTCAGCCGTGGTATATATTCAGCGCGGCATCATTGAACCGGGCATAGCCTGTCCGGTGATGATTGGGGTGCTGTTTGGTGCCCTCACAGGAGCGCGATTGCTCAAACGGATGGATGTCCGCGTGTTGCGACAGATATTTTGTGTGGCCATATTGTTGGTGGCTGCCAACATGATTTACCAAGGTTTCACCGGAGGTTTCGAAACAAAATAAGGGGGGGACAGACTGATGAAAAAGAACAATGCAAAAACCGACCTGCAACAACTCATTGGCAACACGTTGCGACGTGGAGTGATGGTAGCCTGTCTCATTGCATTTGTGGGAGGAGTAATGTATCTCTGTCTGCATGGCGACGAACCCATGCCCGACTACACACGCTTCTCGTACGACGAACCTCATCCGGCCTGCTATACCACTTTGGGAGGCATTGTCGATGGCATTCTGGGATGGGATGCCCGCAGTTGGATACAGCTGGGGGTTATTGCTTTGCTGCTGACACCCATCTTGCGCGTACTGCTCTCGATGGTCGACTTCCTGCGTGAGCACGACTGGCTTTATGCCGGCATCTGCGCCGTTGTTTTGTCAGTTATCATAGCCAACTCCATAGGAGGTTTTTAGCTTCTGACAGAAATCCGACTGCTCAAACCGGCGCATTGTGGTGGTTTGCGTAGGTCACAGCGACAGGTACGGAGGTTTTATCTGTGCTATCTTATGGATAAATAAAAGAGGTCTCGCTTTTTTATTTACTTTTGTAGGTCGTACCGCCAACATTTTCGGTGACGAGGCTGCGCGGTATGTTTTTCAACGAAAAAAATAGAAACATCGTAAATCGCTGAGTAAGGATGAACGAATATATCAGGGTGAAAGGTGCGCGCGTCAACAATTTGAAGAATGTGGACATCAGCATTCCGCGCGACCGCTTGGTGGTGATAACCGGCCTGTCGGGTTCGGGCAAATCGTCGTTGGCATTTGATACCCTCTATGCCGAGGGGCAGCGTCGGTATGTGGAGAGCCTGTCGGCTTACGCCCGACAGTTCTTGGGCCGTATGCACAAACCCGAATGCGATCACATCAAAGGATTGCCGCCGGCCATTGCCATCGAGCAGAAGGTGACAAGCCGTAATCCGCGTTCCACCGTGGGAACTTCCACCGAGATTTACGACTATCTGCGTCTGCTCTTTGCACGCCTGGGACGTACCTTCTCGCCCGTCAGTGGGCAGGAAGTGCGTCGGCACTCGGCTGATGACGTGGTGAAGTGTGCACTCACCTATTCGGAGGGAACGCGCTTCACCGTGCTGGCTCCTCTGCGTCTGCGAGCCGGTCGCACATTGCGTCAGCAGCTCGACATCTATCAGCAGCAAGGTCTCTCGCGTCTCGACTTCGGGGGCGAAATGTTGCGCATGGACGAGCTCTCCGACAGTCAGGTGGAAAGTATGGAGCAGCGTCCGGACGATGTCTTCTTGCTGGTGGACCGCTGTGTGGTCGATGCTTCGAAAGATGGCATTTCGCGTCTCACCGATTCGGTGGAGACGGCCCTGTTTGAGGGCGATGGCGAATGCTGTCTGCGCATTTATCCTGCAGGATTGCTGCATCGTTTCTCCGTGCGCTTTGAGGCCGACGGAATCACTTTCATCGAGCCCGACGACAATATGTTCTCTTTCAACTCCCCCTTGGGGGCTTGTCCGCGATGTGAGGGTTTTGGCCGCATCATCGGCATCGATGAGACACTGGTGGTGCCCGACCGCTCGCTCAGCGTGTATGATGGTGCAGTGATGTGTTGGCGAGGTGAAAAGATGGGGCTTTGGCGCGAAGAGTTCTGTCGGCGTGCCACGCGAAAGAATTTCCCGATTTTCGAACCATACTTTAACCTTACGCCCGAACAACGCCACTTGCTGTGGCATGGCGATGAGGAGGAGAAAGCCCTGCCCCCCGAAGAGCAGGTACACATCGATGCCTTCTTCCGTATGCTCACCGAGAACCAATACAAAATCCAGTATCGCGTGATGCTGGCACGCTATCGCGGCAAAACCGTTTGCCCGGAGTGTGGAGGTTCGCGCCTGAAGCGCGAAGCCGAATACGTCAAGGTGGGAGGACGCACCATTTCCGAATTGGTGCGGATGCCGGTGAGCGAATTGCAGAATTTCTTTGAAAATCTGTCGCTGGAAGAACACGAAAAGCAAGTGGGAATCCGGCTGCTCACAGAGCTGCGCAGCCGCATCGGTTTCCTCTGCGATGTAGGGCTGGGTTACCTCACGTTGGACCGCTTGTCGAGTACGCTTTCGGGCGGTGAGAGTCAGCGCATCAATCTGGCCACCTCGTTGGGTTCTTCGCTGGTGGGTTCGCTCTACATTCTCGACGAACCCAGCATCGGGCTTCACAGTCGCGACACCGATCGGCTGATCGGGGTGCTGAAACGCTTGCGCGATTTGGGCAATACGGTCATCATCGTCGAACACGATGAAGAGATCATCCGTGCCGCCGATTATATCATCGACATGGGCCCCGGGGCCGGTCGATTGGGGGGCAACGTGGTTTGGCAAGGCGAGATGGAACAACAACTGCCATCGGTCGAAACACTCAACGAAAACGAAAAAACATTCTCGCCCACATTGGCATACCTCACCGGAGCCGAGCAGATTGATGTGCCGCAGTCGCGTCGTGCATGGAACAACTATATCGAAATCAAGGGAGCACGTCACAACAACCTGCGTGGCATCGATGTGCGTTTTCCTCTGAACGTGATGACGGTGGTCACGGGCGTGAGCGGTTCGGGCAAGAGTACGCTGGTGCGCGATATCCTCTATTGCTCCCTGAAGCGCCATTTCGACCAACCGGCTGACCGCCCCGGCGAACATATCTCCATGGAGGGTGATTTGAAATGCATCAAGACAGTGGAATATGTCGACCAAAATCCCATCGGAAAGTCGTCGCGCTCCAATCCCGTCACTTATGTGAAAGCCTACGACGAAATCCGTCGCCTCATGGCCGAACAGCCTTTGGCCAAACAGATGGAGCACACAGCGGCCCACTTCTCTTTCAATACCGACGGAGGCCGTTGCGATGAGTGCAAAGGCGAGGGTACTGTGAAGGTGGAGATGCAGTTTATGGCCGACCTCGTGTTGGAATGCGAAGCCTGCCACGGCCGACGCTTCAAGAGCGAAGTGTTGGATGTGCGCTACCAAGGAAAGAATATCTACGACATACTTGAAATGACGGTGAACCAAGCCATAGAGTTTTTCACCGAACACCGACAGCAACGCATCGTTCGTCGGTTGAAATCATTGCAGGATGTCGGTTTGGGATACATCAAGCTCGGACAACCGTCAGCCACACTCTCGGGAGGCGAAAACCAACGTGTGAAGTTGGCCTATCACCTGGGACAGGACCACAACGAGCCGACAATGTTTATCTTCGACGAACCCACCACCGGACTCCATTTTCACGACATACGTCTGCTGCTGCGTTCCTTCCAAGCCCTCATCGAGCGCGGCCACACCGTGGTCATCATTGAGCACAACATGGACGTGGCCAAATGTGCCGACCATATCATTGACCTCGGACCCGAAGGAGGTAGAGCCGGAGGCTTGGTTGTAGCCACCGGTACCCCCGAGCAAGTAGCCGCCGGCACAGGGCACACGGCACGCTACCTGCGTGAGAAGTTAGGGATGGAGTAAGTAAAAGAAACATTACATTTATGGCTATAAAAATCGGGAAAGGCATGTATCTATAATCCATCCCGAAAAATCGGCAAGGCGTTTTGAAAATCCTAAACGCCTTGCCAATTTTTTACACGCACTCTCTGCAGGCACTCTCTTCCCTTATCCGGTTAATAGGCTATGGTGGCAGATGGGTGACAGAAGCAACCTCATCTGTCATCCTATCTGTCACTCCCTAATCATTTTGTCCTCAGAGATTTGCGCCAAGAAGTGACAGTAGGGCAGCAAAAACCTGAAAAATCCCTGATGCGCGCGTGCGCGTATATATGTGCGCGTACATATAAAGTTATTAAGGTGAAGATATTCCGGAACACGAATTGCTCGAACAAGTGCAATCAGTTGAGAGCGCCATCCGGCAGGGGCTTCGCCCCGGAACCGTAGAATCCTTTCGCTACATTCGTGCCCATTCGTGTTCAAAATATCTCGTGTGTAATCCGTTGATACCCCATTTGCCTATCCCCCTCTCCGGTGTGTTTTCCTGCTCTTGAGCATATTTTGCTCATTTTTTATTAAAACTCCTCTTTGTGTCCCTGTGTTTTTCGTATGTTTGCAGT
>JAFTXN010000002.1 GCA_017461605.1 Bacteroidaceae bacterium | reverse complement strand
TATACACGTAACTGCAAATGCTAATGATTCGCTTTGAGCTATTGATTGGATGATGGCAACGGAAGAATTAGAAATACTATTATACATCTCTTGTTGTTCTTTTTCTCTACCCACAAGCAATATTTTGGGTTCTAATCTTACCTCCCTACTATATGCCCACTTATTCCAAAAAGATTCAAGATCTTGTACATTATTAATAGATTTCCCGGATATTTTACTAGCAAGCCATAATGCGACAGCAGGACATTGGAATAGCCAATCTTCTAGCTCTACTGCTGTTATTACAACAACGTCTTTCCACTCTTTGTTCTGTCTCTTATCATTTGCCCAAGCTGTCGCTCCATCCCAGACGCGTGGAGTTACAAACACAAATGTAGATTCTTGTTTATTATAACCTAAAGAGTCGTTAACTCGCTTGCTATAGTCCTTATCTGCTTTGTCTTTGGGGTTTGAGTTTACTCCACATTCCCATAGTGAAAAACCTGATGAGACATTGTATAGTCTTTCGCTTGAATCTAACATCCCATCCCATCCAGATAGGTGAATTGCATCGCCACAAGGGAACTTAATAGTATTCACATCTTTGGATGTTGCTCGAATTAACCTAATTATTAATTCTGGCAATAGCCCTTGAGACTCACGCGTGTCTGCCCAATGTCTAATATCTGTTGATGTAATCCACTTCATATTATCTATTTTTGTGAATGATCTGTACAAAATATAACTGTATATTATAGAACCATGTGTTTATAATATGCTTTCATATTTTCGATTACCTCTTTGTCTGCGGGTAACCACTCTACACTATCAAGTGTTTCTGCAGTTAGCCAACAAGCCGATTTATGTTCTCGCAATTCTATCTCGCCTGATGCAACACTACATAAATAGCAATGCATCGTCAAGTGAAATGAGGGATAGTCATACTCTGTCGTGCAGAGTAGATTTTCGATAATAATATCGACTCCTAACTCCTCTTGAATCTCTCGTTTGAGGGCGATTTCGCAGCTCTCGCCAGGCTCAATCTTTCCTCCTGGGAACTCCCACATACCCTCAAATTCGCCATATCCTCGTTGAGTAGTAAAATAGGCCCCGTCTTTATATATAACTGCAGCAACAACCTCTATCTTTTTCATTATTAAATAGCCTTTAAGTATTGAGCCATTGCCGGCTTCTGGAGCTTCCACTTAACGTTCATTGGGCAGTCGTCATGAGATGAAATGTAGTCCACTAAACCGAAGCAATGGAATGGCGATGTGTTGCCAAAACCATCCTTTTTCTCATCGCGCACAAATAAAATAATTTTGATTCCTGTTTTTGGCTGTTCAACATATTTACGACCTCCACTATTATAGTGTGAATCTGTATTTTTTGATTGCCAATGGAAATACTCCTCATTTATCAGGTAGTCGTTGTATTGCGTAGAAGGGGAGAAGTCCTTTTCTGATTTATTTAGTGTTACAAATAGTAATACAGCATTATGTTCGGGCAAATTGAATGCGCCTGATGCTGCGCCTTGCATTTTCACCTCGGCTGTTTGGCGACCAACGAGTGTAAACACCTCTTCGCGAGTATAGCAACCATACAACTCCAATCCGGGAATTATTTCCGCTCCGATAGGTGTTGTTTTGATATCTAAACGAGCTAATAGGAATGAAACAATCTCTGCTATTTCCTGCTTAAAGCAAGCATATATAGGCAAGTGAATTAACTCTAACGCTTCATTTATAGAGCTATAACCTGTTTTGCTTAGCTTGTCCTGGAATAAAGCATAATAGAGCATAATTGCATAAGTCTTGTTGCCATCAACTTTATGCACATCCTCTCCAGCGATAAATCGTTCTACAAAGCGAAGGAATGAAGCGGTATTGTGATGTATCAAATTTGCCATACCCTTCTCCAAACGCTTAGTTACTGCATCATCGGCATATGATATTCGCCCTGCTGCACGTTTGAGCGACGACCAACAATTGGAGCCTTGATATAAGATGCGTATATTCTGTCCATTATTTTCAAGGAACTGTGTTAGCGTCGGTATTGTCGCGTAGCTACTTATCTCTTTAACAATTCGGTTTTTGTTATAAATAGCACTTGTAATGTTGTCGAGGATATATTGCCGGGCCTTCTTTTCCATTACAATACTACAACCCAACGGCAAGAGGGTAAATCCCTCTTTTATCTGCTTTTGGATATTCTTTTCGGGTTGCAAGGTAAGTGCACGGAAACGACTTGCAAAATCATACTTGCGATTAGCTTGTGCCACAAAATCGAGGACTGTTAGCTCGGTCTTACCAGCCGATAGTCGTAGGCCTCGGCCTAACTGCTGCAAGAAGATTGTCAAGCTCTCCGTTGGACGAAGGAACAAAACGGTATCAACCTCAGGTATATCTACACCCTCGTTGAAAATATCGACTACGCAGAGGTAATGCAATGTTCCTTCTCGGAGGTCCTTTGCAAGCTGTTTACGTTCATCAGCAGGAGTGTCAGATGTGAGACTTTGTGCATTGAAGCCATATAACCTCAATTGCTCAGCCATAAAATCTGCGTGGCGTTTATTTACACAGAAGCACAAAGCCCGACAGGTGTACTCATCTGCCAAATACTTGTGTAGCGTATCAACAATAAGCTGAGCACGAGTCTTAGCGCACAATTTATCCGCTAATCGCTCGATATTATACTTTTGGCCACTCCATAAGCTGTCATCACTTAGGTCTGTATCATCAGAGATGCAGAGGTATTGGAATGGCGTGAGAAGTCCAGCCTGCAATGCTTGGGGCAGACGAATTTCTGCACTAATCCGATTTCCAAAATCAGGGCGTAAGTCTTTACCATCCATACGTTCAGGGGTAGCTGTAAGACCAACTAACAACTGTGGCTGGAAATGGTCAAAGAGTTTACGATAACTATCAGCCTGGCTATGGTGTGCCTCGTCAATAACTATATAGTCATAAAAGTCTGAATCGAGCAATGCAAAAAACTCCTCAAAGCGAGAGTTAAACATCGAGATAGACACGAATAGATGTTCGTACTCGCTGGCTTCTTGCGGACGATTTGCGCCAACCCAGAGCGTACCGAAATTTGCATCTTGCAGAACACTACGATATGTATTTAGCGACTGTCGTAGAATCTCTTCACGATGTGCTGTGAAAAGAATGCGAGCCCTTGAATGTGTACGCGCGAACTCCTGATAGTCAAATGCCGATATAACAGTTTTACCCGTACCGGTTGCAGCCACAATAAGATTTTTGAAGTTGCCTCTATCTTCACGCTCAACACGCAATTTATCAAGAATCTGCTTCTGATGTGGTAATAGTGTATATCGCTGATAAACAAAATCGGCAGCTTCTGTATGGAAGATGTTTCGATGAATCTCCTTGTTGAATTTCTCTATGCCACCAATACGGAAATCCTCGAAGTTCGGGCTATTCCAATACATCTCAAAGGTTGCCAATGCAGTCTTGATAATGTGCGGATTTTCAACACTCGTAACGCGCATATTCCACTCCAAACCCTCAGTCTGTGCAGACTTTGATAAATTAGAAGAGCCAATATACGCCGTGTTCATTCCCGAATTACGAACAAAGATATAAGACTTGGCGTGCAGACGCTCAATATCTGTGTTGTAGGAGATCCTTATTTCAGTGTTTGGCAAAGCCGCTAATTGCTCAATTGCTTTGGCTTGTGTGGCGCCACAATAGGTAGTTGTGATAATACGCAATCTTGTACCCTCGCGACTACAAAACTTTTTGAGGTCATCGAGAAGTATGCGCACTCCTGATACCTTCAAAAATGAAACAATGAAACATATCTCATCAGCACTTGCAATCTCTCGGCGAATCTCTTCTCCCAAAGACAATGTGCTACTACCTCCGGTAAAAAGGTTACTAACACGGAAACCAGATATAGGGCGGATAGTCTGAGTATAGCTTTGATTTTGCAATGCCGACTGTTGTTGCGTCATCACCTCAGCGAGCAAATCCGCAGGCTTTACAATCTGCTTATCATCGAGTAAGCCTACATCAACCATAATGCGATTGATAAGATTTACTCTATCCTGCTGCTCCTCGGTATCTTCAAGCTTCTGACGGATAGCATTAGCAAGATAATTAGCCAATATCTGCGGTGATTCAGCATCATCAATCGGTTGCTGTACACATACCAATCCAGACTGCTCTGCCTTTTGTATTTCGCGCTCAGTCTCTTGATTAATAATGTGTTCGTATATTCCTTGTTTAAGCATGGATAATTACATTATTTGTCCAAACTATCTGTTAAACTTTTTATTAATATCTGTCGGTTACCTTCATCTTGCAGTAACTCATATAGTCCCTTGTCTATTACCGCATATTTAATATTCTTGCGAATAGTTGAAGGTGAATAAGGATTACCCTTTTGCAATTCTACAATTCTTTCATATCCACCTTCAAATGGTATTAACTGCCAGAATGGTTCTGAATTAAGATGCCAAAATGGTGTTCCGGCTTTAGGTTTGAATATAAATGATTCACCTACATATCGTTTCCAATTCTTTAAGAAACAATTTTCCAGTTCCTCGGTAAACTCGAACTGATTTGAGAGTATATGTCGGGATGCTATTAATTCAATAACACTAATTAGCATAATAGCTTTGTGAGGAGCCTTTTTGCCTTGTTGCTTATTTGTATGTAGATTGGCAAACAACTCGATATAATCCGATAGTGTATAATTCATCTCTTGCTTCTCTATTACATTAAACGATTGAGGGTCTATGTTCATTTGATATATTTTTATGTCAGGATTCAATGTCTTTGCTAACTGAATGATTTTTTCTTTTCTTTCTTTGTCTATTTTGACACCAAAATAGATGGATTCGAAACACTCTGCACTAAGTCGAACAAATGTCCTTATTTCTTTATGGTCAAAATTATTTTTATCGTGCTGAAATGGAAGTAAACTCATAAACATTGGAGATGGTTTGTATATAAACAATCTCATTTCTTGCTCGTGTTCCCATGCCTTAGCCTTGGTATATACCTGATAATTGAAGAAATCTTCTCTATCTCGATAGTAATTCGGTTTATTTACAACATCTTTATATTGTACAGATCTGGCCTGTAAAGTTACCATCATTCCATATCTAACATCAATACACTTTGCAATCTTATCCATATTCAGACCTATACATACTCCTTCGTGTTCATTGTAATAACTCCACATGAGTATTGAGTTGTATACTTTAGATAGACTACATATCCATAGATCATTTCTATAATTGTTATGTCTATTAGACTCCATATCCTCAATGATATCAGCCGGCCAGCCCCCATGAACTTCTACTGGCACATTTGAGAAATCTATTAAATTTGGATGGCAGTCAAAAGGATCGTTAAATGTTGTAGCATTGGCATACATTAGATTGCTGTAATGTAACATCTTTATAGCACCATTGACATCCAAATATTTATATAGTAGATTGCTCATCTTATTGACGGATAATATTCGGCATATTCTGCACTATTTCACCTTGCAAAAGTTTACCATTTACTTTTTTGTTTCCCCTTACACCATCTTTGCTCCACGTGCCCCATTGTTTAAAGAAGAAGGGAATATTATTCGCCTCAGCCTGCCTTTTTATATTGACCACCCACTCTTCTTTCATAGGTCGAGCTTGTGGGCCACTTTCTCCGCCTACAATTATCCAATCTATACCTTGAAGATTCATCTCTCCTAAATCCCCCAACAGGGGTTCACATGATAGAAATTTTACAGTGGCATTTAAGCTTCGAATATTATCAATTCTACACTTTGTTTCCTCGCATTCTACTGTAACACCAATCCAAACATTTTGTGGGATGCTACGAGTACTAAAGTACTCGGCCATGCGTTCTGCTCGCTTCGTGAGTATTTGATAATTATGTCGTGGAGTGTTGTTTATTACCTGAAAAACCTTATCAATAAATTCAAATGGCACATTCTTATGAAATAAATCACTCATTGAGCAAACAAATATGATACATGGTTTTTCCCATTGTGTCGGTTCTATTAAAGCATCATCATGCAATGTGACTTTAAATCCGTTGGCGTATTTTGGCTTTTTCATACCTTTTAACCTTCGAGACATAACAGCTGCATAACAATGTTCACATCCCTTAGAAAATTTCGTACAACCTGTTACTGGATTCCAGGTTTTATCAGTCCATTCTATTGAAGTTGCTGCCATAATTTATAAGAAAGTCAAGATACACTCCTTAGAGATAAGAACTGATACATGATGTTGTTTCTTATCTGTAAACTCTGAAGTTAATTTACCATCATCAACAAGTAGTCTCAAAGCATCAGTGTAATGTTTTCTACAATAGTTACCTGTAACTTGGTGTTCTTCAAATAAATCAAAAGCAGATAATTTCCGTCCTTTATAGTTAGCATATATTTGATGTTTAAGATTATCTATGTTCATAGCTTTAACATCAAACAATTCATTTATGGGATTGTTAACCTGCTTTACGTCAAATGTATATGTATTTACACCATCAAAAATAGTACCCACATTTGCGAAGTCATTATATATAGTCTTGATTAGGTCAAAACCACGTTTCCCTTTTGTTAAGTGTAGAATATAATGACTAGTGGTATCTATGTCTTCTTCTTGAAATCTGAATGCAGTATAGTATACTGTACCACCTAATAATTTTTGGTATTCATTACCTATATTGTCAATTATTAGTTGCAGTCTTTCCGGTGTAGTTGATTTGAACTTTCTATCTCTTTTGATGGATTCATAAGTTGTTGGGAATAGATCTCTCATTAGTGGCTCAAACTTTTCGTTTTCAAGAGCGGGATGAATTCTTTTTGTATTAATAAATAAAAACAACTCATTTCCCCAATTCTTTAGAAATTGAGCTAATACATTTGTTTCTATTCCTTTATACCCGAATGGATCTATAAACAATAATGATGGGAACTCGTTGCACTTCCCCTCATGAGTGTTTTTAACCAAGAAATCAGATATTTTTTGATATTCCCCAACTGTTTTGTTGCCAAAAAATGGAGCAATCGCAAATGAACCATCTGGGAATTCTTTCTTGAAATTTGTTTTTAACTGCTCAGCGTATGTATTGTCATTAAAGATGAATCTTACATTATTCCTTAGATATTCATCTTTAAAACAATTCTTGGCAATTAGTATAGGAGTTGAAACATTACCATCTTCATAGCGTCCTGGACCTGCAAATAAATCAATATATCTCAACTGCTTTGGGCGATGCTTATTGATTATTATTTTGCAGTATTTTGGAAAATACTCGGATACAATGCTCGCTTTGATTCGCGAGGACATTGTTTGGGCTTCAAAAAACTGAGATTCTTTCATGTACTCTTTTTGTATTATTGAATTCTACTTAAGGTTGTGTTCTTCACAATATTGTTAATCACACGATAAGGAATCCTTGCTTTCTTTGGTCCCAAAGAAAGCTCCTCCATATCCTGCAAATCCTTCAAAAACTCTTATAATCTTTTTCTTTGCCATATAATCTACTCCTTGCTATCAATCAGTTCTTTTGGGTTCACATTCAATATCTTAGCTATCTCAAAGAGGACTTCGAGACTGGGTTGGCGGCGGTTGCAGACATAAGAATTCACTATGCAGAAACTCTTGCCGAGCCTCTCTGCAAGCCAGGTTTGTTTAATTCCGCGCTCTTCGAGCACCTCTTTTATGCGGTTCATGGGTTTATCCATTTTGTTATTATTTACGATTTTACCACAAAGTTATAAAATATAATGCAATATAAAGAGAAAAAGAGGAAGAAAAACACCTTCTCATTGTAGAATAATGTACATTTTGCCTTTTAGATTGTAAGTAAAATAGGTTTTAGTTATATATAAGGCGTAAGCAAGAAGGAATTAAGTTGGTAAAGCATCATTAGTCCGACCGTTACAAAATTTATTTGTAAGCCTCGAAAAAAAGGGCAGAATAGATTGATGTTTCAGAATAGTGCGATGAATTCTTGCTTACACCACGCACAAATTCGCTTAATGTCAATGTTGCTACTCATTTCTTTTCTCTTTTAACCAATATTTTTGTATAACTCCGTAAATTCTCGTAAAATGGCGTAAAACTCTTCCATCACCTCGCCAACGCAAAATAGCATTTCAAGCGGCGAGGTACATAGGAGGTACAAAAACAGGCGTAAAAAGGCTTAGCAACGATTAACAACGATGCTTGCACAAACAAATATAGCACCCGTAAAGAGTGCTATATTAATCATTTGATTTAACTATTTAATAATCAACAACTTATTTTCCAATGCAGAAATGCTTGAATATGTTTTGCAAGACGGAGTCGGTGGAGACTTCGCCGACGATGTCGGAGAGGTGGTGGATACATTCGCGGAGGTCTTGAGAGATAAAGTCGCCGGAGAGGCCTAGTTTGAGGTCGTTGATGACGCGCTTGACGGCTTCGTGGGCTTTACTTAGCGCTTCGTAGTGGCGAGCGTTTGTTACGATGAGGTCGTTCTGGGAGATTGCGGGGATGGCGGCAGATTCTACAAGGAGAGCTTCTAGTTCCCGAATATGTTGGGCCGTTTTGGCGGAGATAAAATGTAGCGGATGACCAAGTTTAGAAAAATGTCGGGTTAGACTTTCTTGCTGTGTCTCGCTGATGAGGTCGCATTTGTTGATGAGGAGGATGAGATGTTTTCCTTGACTGCGGGAGAGAATGTCGGCTTCCAGTTTTTCGGGGTTGTATTTCTGGGTGGCGTCAATCAGCCACAGGATAATGTCTGCTTGTTTGATTTTCTGGAAGGTCTTTTCTATGCCGATGTTCTCAATGGTGTCTGTGGTCTGTCGGATTCCAGCTGTATCGATAAAGCGGAAGAGAGTGCCACCTATGTTGATGGTATCTTCTATTACATCTCGGGTGGTGCCATGTATGTCACTAACGATGGCTTTATCTTCTTTGAGGAGGGTGTTGAGCAGGGTAGATTTTCCCGTATTGGTCTCGCCGATGATGGCTACAGGTACTCCGTTCTTGATAGCATTTCCCAGGCTGAATGAGTTGCAGAGCGTCTGTATGGTTGTTTCTATTTTTTCTGCAAGAGTTTGTAATTCAGTACGATCTGCAAATTCCAGATCCTCATGGTCGCTAAAGTCGAGTTCCAGTTCCAGTAGTGAGGTGAGGTGCAACAATTGGTCGCGTAGCGCCCCCAGTTCTTTACTGAAGCCGCCCTTCATTTGGTTCATGGCCAAGCGGTGGGTTGCCGCCGAAGAAGAAGCAATAAGATCAGCCACGGCCTCGGCCTGACTTAAGTCCATCTTTCCGTTCAAGAAAGCACGCTGAGTGAATTCGCCGGGAGCTGCGGTGCGACAACCGTTTTGCAAGAGCAATTGCACAACTTGTTGCAAGATGTAGGGAGAACCGTGGCAGGAAATCTCAGTTGAATTTTCGCCGGTATATGAATTAGGTGCACGGAATATGCTCACCAGCACTTCGTCTAGAACTTCTCCCGAAGCATGAACAATATGGCCAAATACTTGCCTATATGCTTTCTGTTCGGTGAGCTTATTCTTGTTTGATGCGCAGAATATCCTGTCTGTAATTTCTATGGCGGCAGGGCCGCTGGTGCGAATTATGCCGATGGCTCCACCGGGAGCGGTAGCCACTGCGCAGATTGTATCTTGGTGATTCATGAGATGCATTGAATGAATTTTATTTCTTACGTCCGATAACTTTAGCAAAAAGGCAATTGGGAATAAGCAGCATGGGGAGTACCAGCCACTTCCAACGGCGGGTAATAGTGCAAACACTTTTGCGCTTGTCCAATGCTCGCACTATCTGTTGTGCAGCTTTCTCGACGGATACCACCCAGAAGAACTTGGTAGTGTCAGCCAGCAAGGGGGTGTCCACAAATCCGGGCCGTATGTTGGTTACTGCGATGCGCGTCCCGGCCATTGCCCGCTGTCTGAGGGCTTCAAGATAATGTGCTTGGTATGCCTTGCTGGCGGAATAGGAAGGTGCCGGTGCCAATCCACGCAATGAAGCGATGGAGGTAATGGCTGCCAAATGACCATATCCTTGCTGCAAAAAGATGTTCCAAGCCCAACACACACAGGCTGTCCATCCCCTGACATTGGTATCGACGGTGGATTGCTCCACTGAGGAGTCCAAAGCCGGATTCATACGACCGATGCCCGAACACTGCAGAAAGATGTCCAAGCCTCCCATTCGCTCATAGATGCGCTGCAGAGCCCCCACACATTGGTCCAGGTCACACACGTCGCAGGTTTCGTACATCACATTGGCATGGCGCGCTGCCACTTCTTCCAGTAAGTCTGTGCGGCGTCCCAAAATTCCCACTGTCCAACCTCGATCTATGTAGTGCTGCGCCACTTCTCTTCCGATGCCCGATGTGGCACCTACGATGATGATATGCTGCTTCATTGCTATTTCGTCAGAAACATATAATTATATAATGTGGAGCAAAGGTAGGAAAAGCCTTTGGAATTGCGGAGCAGAGGATGAAGTATTTGCTGTAAGCATTATCGCGAAGAAGGCATCGCACACACAAAGCACTCACTCCCCTACCCTCCGGTCAAACTCAAAATAAAAGCCCTTCGCTCTCGTTTGAGAACGAAGGGAGTTGAAGTGTTGCTTTCCTAATTTCAATTTTTCAGCATTGAAGATATCATTGAGCTTACTTAACAATGACCTTCTTGCCTCCTCGGATATAGATACCGGGAGCCGTGGGGCTTTCCACACGAACACCTTGTATCGTATAGTAATTTTCAAGCACATCGGTTGTTGCTTCAATCTGTTCGACACCTGTGGTTTGAGGAGCTACAAACTTGGTGGGACCGGCCAAATGCTGGAAATCGTAAGTATCGAAATGGGGGTAGTAATAAGCATAAGCCGCATAGGTTTTACCGGGTTGCAAGTTATCGAAATCTACTATTGCCTCTCCTTGAGCACCAGGTTCAACTGGCACAAGCACTTCACGATAATCTGCCCACACATTATTCAGTTGCAAGCCTACCCACAACGGACGCAGGTAGGTATCTGTGCCCACATTCTTGAACTTAACCACCACCTTCACACCATCGGTGAGCACCACTTTCATGCTTACCTTTTGGAGCTTGGCCTGCTCCGTGGGTGCCTCACGAATAGTGATGGTCGTGGTGCCCAACACTTTGTTTCCGGAATCATCAGCACACACCCAGAGATTGTATGTACCGGCCGTAGTTGGCAGGAAGTTCATATAGGCTGTGCCCTGTCCTCCTTGCGGCAAAGCCACTTGCGTGCGACCGGCATATTTTCCTTTTGTCTCGGCGGTCGAGGCAAACAGATAAATGATGTTGTTCACCTCTTCGCCGGGATTGTTCAGTTCTACCTCTACATCCTGCATGCGACCGGCCACATTGTTTCCTGTGCAACGTATTGAGGTAGCTTCGAGTTCTACAACCGGATGGAGTGTTAAGGTGCATGTACCATCTTGTATCGTCACTTGTACATAATTGTTTTCTGCACCGATACGTTCCCATTTCATCTTTCCGGACTCACGGCAGATAGGCACAATCTTGTAAGTACCATCCGCAAGACTGGTAGAGGCAACATCGAAGTTGTAAGTTGCCACGCGCACATTTCCGTCTGTGATAGGAGCAAAAGAGAGCGTGCTGCCATACGTATTGACAGAGAACACCTTTCCATCTTCATTCACACGACCAAAGCCCAAATAGCAGGTCAGAGATTCGGAGTTGTAATTGTAGAAGTTGCAGTGCACCTTGGTTCCCTCCACGCGCAGTTCTCCCGGAGTGAGCAATATGGGCTGTCGTGCTTCGCCCGTAGGAGGCTGAATGCCCACCACAGCACCTTGCATCATGGCATAACCATCCGAGGTGCTACTACCACCCGAACCACCCATACCGGGACGCAACACGGAGATTTGATAATAACCATCGTACGCACCACTCCACCCCCAGTTGATGTGATACAGGCCTTGACCATCATAGCCGTCGCAAACGAAGGCATGCCCCGAGGAAGTAGTAAATCCCGAATAAAGCACCGGACGCCCGGCCGACAGTTCGTCAATCAACAAGTTATCCCACTCTTCGATGGTATAGTTGGAGCGCAGCACATAACGCACGTTGGCGTCATAGCCGAAGTATTGCTTCAGCGCTTGGGGAATCATCGTGAATGAGCCGGCGGTAGAGTTTACCGTATAGTCCGACTTCACACACTGTCCAGCATAGAGCATCAATCTGGCTACCTCCTCATCAGAAGCATCAGCCATGGCATCCCAGTCAAACGTTGTCGCCGGGAGCTCGGGCATCTTGATGCGATAAGAGGGCGATGTGTAGGCTGGAACGGCTGAGCACTCTGTTTCGGGCCAACGAGTGTAATTCATCACCTGTGCCAAGGCTGTGGCTGTGCATCCGGTGAGTGTGGGTTCACCTTGGTATACAGGACACGCCTTGTTGTAAGGAGCACCTTGGTCCCACTGCGTGGTGAGCAGAGGTGCAACCGCTGCATGTTCGACTGTGCTGCTTAAGGCTACATCCGAAGCATCCAGCCGGCTGACAAATTCTTCACAAGCCTGCAACCACCCTCTGAAGTTGTCCGGAATACGTGTTGCGTCAAAAGTGCCTTCAGAAGAATAGCCCAATACGGGAGCCGTGCGGTCATCGCCGGAGATAATCACAAAACCATTTGCTTCATCCGCATTGAATACGTAGTAAGCCGCTTGGTTCACGTATTTTCCGGCTTTACGCACTCCGCGGTGTACGGCCTGTTCGCCTGCCGAAAGTGCCACTCCACCTTGTTCTTTCAAGAACGCAGCAGCACGAGCTTTGGCCTGTTGATAATCAATGGGGGCAGCCCAAAGCTGCGCCACCATGGCCGTAGCAAATAAGATAAGAAGTAGTGTTTTCTTCATAGTAAAACTGTTTGTTTATAATTTTTGTCTATTGTTTTTCTCTTCTGTCGAGTTGTGTAGAGTATTTATTTATTCGGAATCAAAGTCCAGCCAACCGCCACACGAATGACAACGCGCACTCTGCTGCACCTGGAGTGTTTCGAATGTCATGGCAGAGGCATCCACCACCAGCAGACGCCGGGTGCATAGTGTGCCGACTCCGGTAATAAACTTTATAGTCTCAGTGGCTTGCAGGGAGCCAAGCACCCCCACCAAGCTACCCATCACGGCCTGCGATTCCGGCTCCGCACGATGTCCATCGGCCGCGAGAGTATCCCCAAGCACACAGCGTAAGCAGGGAGCTCCGGGGACATAGGTCATCAGTTGTCCCACGAAACCTTGCACTCCGGCATGACAGAAGGGCTTACCCGCTGCCACACAGGCATCATTGATATCCAGCTTGGAGGCCCAAGTGTCCACGGCATCTATGACAAAATCGTATTCCCTTACCAGCGAAAGCGCATTGCGAGCAGTGAGACGCACATCGTGTATTTCTAATTTCACATCAGGATTGAGCGCACGCACCTTCTCAGCAGCCGACAGCAGTTTGCTTCTGCCTACATCCCGAGTGGTATGAATGATCTGTCGTTGCAAATTCGACACATCCACCACATCAGCATCCACCAGGCCCAACACGCCCACACCGGCTGCAGCCAGATAGAGCACAACAGGCGCTCCAAGGCCACCAACACCCACCACTAGGACACGGGCTGCACGCAAACGCTGCACCCCCTCCTCACCCATTCCGGGCAACAGGAGGTGGCGACGATAGCGCAGACGTTCGTCTGCCGAAAGATGTGGATGTTCGTTCATAGCTTCGAATGGCTGTCGTGTCGAGGGGATTGAAACATGTGAAACACACTATTTAACGAGCACAAAAATAAGCCAAGCCCTGCTGTCTGCCAAACGAACGCCCTCTTTTTTGGATTTATTAGCAACCGACGAGCCCAAAGTATATCGCAGGGTGCACTTCTGTCCTACGTCCATTTCCTATAAAAACACAGAAGCCGGCCTCCACGATGCGAGAGAACCGACTTCTGTTTATCGATTGATATGTTTGCACGTTTAGCGACCGAACGAACGTCCACCGCCACCATGTCCGCGACTCGCGTTGTTGCCACTACGTACACCAGAACCGCGTGAGGATGAGCCATTTCCCGACGAAGGACGCACGCTGCTACCGCCACGATGACCGCCACGACCTGAGCCTACGGATGAGCCTTGAGGTCCGGAGCCCGGACGACTGCCACTCTGTCCGGCATGCACACCACCGTTACCGCCCGGACGTTCGTTGCCGTGTCCGGGGCGCACATCGGTACCTCCACCGGGACGCACGTTACCTTGAGGGCGGCCACTGCCATGTCCGGGACGCACACCGCTGCCATGTCCGCCATGCGAGGGATTGTGGCCGGGACGTCCGTGCGAGGGATGACCACCTGGACGGCCCCCACCAGGACCATGATGATAGCGGTCGCGCATGCCATGTCCGGGACGGAAGTTCATGCCGTGATAAGGACTCACATCATTGTGTCCGCGTCTGTGCCATCCACCGCCGTGGTAGCTCACGTACACCGTAGGACGACTGAAGTAATAATATCCGCGGCGATAGTGGTCGAACACAGGGTAATACCACGACGAACGAACCCAGCGCACAGGGCGGAAGAAGTATTCGATGGTGCTGTAGAGCGTATATTGCCAGTCGAACAAGATGCAACGCATGTCGATGTTGCGATAGTTCCAATAATGGCCGTAGCAATCGGAAGCCGTGCGCAGACTCATCAGATAGTCCAAGTTCACCTGATAGGCCCTGTCATATTGTTCAGGAGTCAAATTGAGTTCGTAGGCCATTTTGTCCGTCAAGAACCAAGCCTGCTGACGTGCTTCGTCATAACTCATCGCACCGGCTGAAAGGGAGAAGCCAAGGACGAGGGCGAGCGATAAAAGCATTCTTTTCATGGTCATTCACTTTTGATGGTTTGTAAAAATCCTCTTTCCGGGGTCGCATGCTCGCTCCATGAACGTCACTGCAGCTTATCGGTCATTTTGTCTGCATTTCGACCATTGAGGTAATCATTTGTAAGGCAAATATCGCATATTTGAGAAAACTGAAAAAGCTTTTTGAGTTTTTTCTTTCACAATTCAATGTTTTTTGCGAATATCATGCAATATTTTAACACTTTTGCTGCACACTACCCGAGGATTCGTGTTGATTGAGGTAATGCCACCGCATCAAGCGCAAATGTTCTCACATTATTGTCGAGGCATGTTAGCTTTTCACGCAGTGCTTCCGAAAAATTCTGCAGTGCTTGTAGAATTTTCTGCAGTGCTTGCAGAAAATCAAGGAATCCCTTGGTGGTTTCACGTCCTCAATATCACACCTCACGGTATTGTTTCCATCATTCTATCAAACACCTCCTCAACCATATAATGCGACAAATAGGAACATCCGGCTGTTCTGTCTCTTTCACACAGTGTGTCCTACAAACTTTCCCCCTTATATACATTATTAAATAAAAGTGTGTAATTTTGCCCCATCCGCGGTGACGCTCGGCAAAATGCCAACAAACAAAGCGCATAGAGCATTGATGCTGCACAGCATCACCGCTGTTCGCACTGCATGACGCAGAACGACGTGCACGAGGGGCACAAAGCCCTTATGACTACGGTCAACAATATCCAGGGATACCCCACTCATACGTTTCGACAACAAACCAATATACATAGACACCATGAACAGAATTATAGCCAAAGAACAATTCTCCGAAAAAGTGTTTAAGCTGGTGGTGGAAGCTCCACTCATCGCTCGCTCGCGCCGGGCCGGACACTTTGTCATTGTCCGCGTGGGTGAAGGCGGCGAACGCATTCCTCTCACCATTTGCGAGGCAGACCCTGCACGCGGCACCATCACGCTGGTGGTGCAGGCCGTCGGTCTCTCATCGGCCAAGTTGTGCCATCTGCAAGCCGGCGACATGATTACGGACGTGGTAGGGCCGCTCGGCAAGGCTACGCATATTGAGAACTTTGGCACAGTGGTATGTGCCGGTGGCGGTGTGGGCGTGGCTCCCATGCTCCCCATTGTTCAGGCACTGAAGGCTGCGGGCAATCGTGTCATCACCGTGTTGGCCGGCCGCAACAAGGATCTCATCATCCTGGAGAAGGAGATGCGCGCCTCGTCCGACGAAGTGATCATCATGACCGATGATGGTTCTGCCGGCCGCAAGGGGCTTGTCACAGAGGGTATCGAGGAGGTTATCAAGCGCGAAAGGGTGGATAAATGCTTTGCCATCGGTCCGGCCATCATGATGAAATTCGTGTGTCTGCTCACAAAGAGGAACGAAATCCCCACTGACGTTTCGCTCAACACCATCATGGTGGACGGAACGGGCATGTGCGGTGCTTGCCGCATCACCGTGGGAGGAAAGACGCGCTTTGTCTGCGTTGACGGACCCGAATTTGATGGTCACCAGGTGGATTTCGACGAAATGCTGAGCCGCATGTCGGCATTTCGCGACAAGGAGCAAGATGAAATGGGCCACAAGTCGCTCGACGTGCCGGCAGAAGCCAAAATCGAGACTGCATCCGGCTCTCCGTACACTGCTCCTGCGACCAATGCTACCGGTATCTGCAGCCCGGAAGATGCGGACAAGAGCCGCGATGCCGAATGGCGTAAGGCCGTGCGTGCCGCCATGAAACCGCGCGAACGCATGAACATCGAACGCTGTGTGATGAACGAGTTAGCCCCCTCCTATCGTGCACATCAGCTCAAGGAAGAGGTCAACAGAGGCCTCACTGCAGAAGTGGCTATGCAGGAAGCCCGTCGCTGCCTGGACTGTGCCAACCCGGGATGCGTGGAGGGTTGCCCCGTGGGTATCGACATCCCACGTTTTGTCAAGCACATCGAATTAGGCGAATTTGCACAGGCTGCTGCCACCATCAAGGAGACCAGCGCTCTGCCTGCTGTCTGTGGTCGCGTTTGTCCACAGGAGAAACAATGCGAAAGCCGTTGCATCCACCACAAGACTGGCGGAAAGCCCGTAGCCATCGGCTACCTGGAGCGTTTTGCCGCTGACTACGAACGCGAACATCACGTCGCCGCTCCCGCCGACACGGCACCATCCAACGGCATCCGCGTGGCTGTTGTCGGTTCGGGCCCTGCCGGACTCTCGTTTGCCGGTGAAATGGTGAAGCATGGCTATGAGGTGACCGTATATGAAGCGTTGCACGAAATTGGCGGTGTGCTGAAATATGGCATACCCGAATTCCGTCTGCCCAACAGCATCGTTGATTTCGAAATCGACCATCTCAAAGCTGCCGGAGTGAAATTTGTAAAGGACTGCATCGTGGGTAAGACCATCAGCATTGCCGAGCTGGAAGCACAGGGCTGCCAAGGCATCTTCGTGGCCTCGGGGGCCGGTCTGCCCAACTTCATGGGTATTCCGGGCGAGAACAGCATCAACATCATGTCGAGCAACGAATATCTCACACGCGTCAATTTGATGGATGCTTCCAACGAAGCCACCGACACTCCTATCCCCATGGGACGCAACGTGGTGGTGGTGGGCGGTGGCAACACGGCCATGGACTCCGTCCGCACGGCTTTGCGCCTAGGAGCTGAGACTGCCACCATTGTCTATCGTCGCTCGGAGGAGGAGATGCCTGCCCGTATTGAGGAGGTGCATCATGCCAAGGAAGAAGGGGTGCGCTTCCTCACCCTGCACAACCCCATTGAATATATCGCAGATGAGAAAGGACGTGTGAAGCAAGTGAGGTTGCAACGCATGGAGCTGGGCGAGCCCGACAGCAGTGGCCGTCGCAGTCCGGTGCCCGTGCCGGGAGCCATCGACACACTGGATACCGACCTCGTGATTGTCAGCATCGGAGTTTCTCCCAACCCCATCGTACCTCAGTCGGTCGAAGGACTCGAATTGGGGCGCAAGGGTACCATTGCCGTGAACGAAGACATGCAGACCAACATCCCCACTCTGTTTGCCGGTGGCGACATTGTGCGCGGAGGGGCTACCGTAATTTTAGCAATGGGCGATGGCAAGCGAGCTGCCGCAGCCATGCATCAACGTCTGTCCGGCGAGTAACCTCGCACACAAGCTAACAACATTTTCCTAAAAGGAGCAGGGCGCTTCCTCTCTATGTGAAGTAGTCTTCTCCTTTTAGGATTTTCGCAGACCAACACACATTCACAGATTCATTACATTCTATATAATTATAAAAGTATGCAAGGATTATATTCCGTACTGCTGCTCATCTGCTCCAACATCTTTATGACGTTTGCTTGGTATGGTCACCTAAAACTGCAAACCACCGGCATCAGCAAGCATTGGCCGCTGATACTCGTCATACTCTTCTCTTGGGGCATCGCCCTGTTTGAGTATATTTGTCAAGTTCCTGCCAATCGTCTCGGCATACAGGACAACGGTGGTCCGTTCTCGCTCATTCAGCTCAAAGTAATACAAGAGGTCGTTTCGCTCATCGTGTTCACGGTGATTGTCACGCTGTTCTTTAAGAGCGAAACTTTTCATTGGAACCACATCGTAGCTTTCGCCTGTCTTGTTGCCGCAGTCTATTTTGTCTTCATGAAATGAGCCTGCCTCCCAAACTCACCGAAGCATATCGCACAGAGGAGCGCATCAAGCGCCGCTTTGCTAAAGCTGTGCGCCAATTTCGTCTGATAGAGCCGAACGACTGTCTGCTGATAGGCCTATCCGGCGGAAAGGACTCACTGGCCCTCATGGAGCTTCTCGCCGACTACCGCAGACGCAGCCCCTACCCCTTCCATCTGAAAGCCCTGCACGTTCGCACCGAAGGCATTGACTACCTCACCGACACCACCTATCTGCAGCAGTGGGCCGACCGATGTGGGATTCCGTTGCTGGTGCGCACCACCCGTTTTGAGACCGATCGCAACAGCCAGCGCACACCATGCTTTCTCTGCTCGTGGAATCGACGAAAGCTCATGTTCGAGACAGCACAAGCCGAAGGTTGTAACAAGATTGCCCTCGGTCATCATCAGGACGACATACTACACACCGCTCTGATGAACCTGTCATTCGGGGGCAGCTTCAGCACCATGCCGGTTCTGCTCCGCATGCGCAAATTTCCCATCACCATAGTCCGCCCCCTTTGCCTGGAGCACGAAGCGGACATTGCCTTCATGGCACGGGAGCATGCATACGTTGAACAAATCAAACGCTGTCCGCACGAGAACAAGAGTCAGCGCACCCAGGCCGCAGAGCAGTTTGGCAAATTATGCAACTATGCTCCCGAATTTCGCCAAAACCTGTGGCATGCGCTACAAAAAGAGGGCAAACTGGTGGAAACTGAATAGAGATACTCACAGCCCAACCCTCCGGAGACCATCTTCGGCCGTACAAATTCGGCGGCCGAAGATGGTCTCTTTGCTACTCCTCACCATGTAGGGAGTCGCCATGAGAAATTTTGAAAGGGTACACAACATTGCGAGGATGCTGAAAAAATTGTACATTCGCACACATGAAAAAAAGAGACATCACTGTATACGCGGCTTCGGCCGGTTCCGGTAAAACATTCACGCTGGCAGCCTCATACATAGAGCTTCTGCTAAACACCGAAGACCCTACGGCTTTTCGCCATGTGCTGGCTGTGACTTTTACGAACAAAGCCACAGCAGAGATGAAGGAGCGCATCATGGCACGACTCTATGATATAGCCCATGGAGTTACTTTGGACGAGGCGGCAGAATTAAGAGAAGAACTGCACAAACGTTTGCCGCACCTCAGCGACGCTGATATGCAACAGCGGGCAGCTCAGGCACTGCACGCGCTGCTGCACGATTATGACCACTTTGCGGTTACAACCATCGACTCTTTCTTCCAAATGCTACTCACGCACTTAGCGCACGAATTGGGTCTTTCCAATGGCTTCCGCGTGGACATCAACGATAAGGAGGTGGTTCATCGGGCCGTTGATCGTCTGATGGAATCGTTGCCCCATCGACCGGCACTGACGTCTTCACTAATCACCTATATCACCGAGCGCATAGAGGAAAACAAGCATTGGAATCCGGCTGCCGAGATGAAAGACTTGGGGGCACAACTGCTCAAGGAGAAAGTGCTGATGCACGACGAAGCTTTGGGCAGAGCACTCTCATCACCACGCGCCACCGCCGAATATGCCAAGATGCTGCGTACCATCGAGACAGAGGCACTGACCCATCTCACTCAAGCTGCTACCGACTTTATCCATGCTTACGACGATGCAGGTGAGGCCGTCGACCGCTTCAAGGGAAGTAAGTATGCCATTGCCTATGCCCAGCGCCTGGCCTCTGCAGCCACAGCCACTGATAAGCAAAAGGCTCTTGATGCTCCCAACAAAACGCTCTGCGGCATGATGACTGATGCTGATGCCTGGGTACGGGCCTCCGATAAGAACAAAAGGCTTACAGCACAGACTGCCGAGCCATTGCGCATACGCTTGTGCGAATTGGAAAACATCCGCCGGGAGGTGGAGATGCATGTGAACACCTGCCGACTGAGCCGTGCACAACTTTCACCACTCGGACTGCTGAACGAAATTCGCACAGAGGTTAACCGGCTGAATCGGGAGAACAATCGCGTACTGTTGGCCAAGACGCCACAATTGCTAAACAACATGGTGGGCAACAACGATGCCAGTTTCGTATTCGAACGTGTAGGCACACGCTTCCGGCACGTGATGATTGATGAATTTCAAGATACCTCTGTGCTGCAATGGGCCACCCTGCGCCGCCTGCTTATTGAGAGTATTTCTGGCACAGGCAGCAGCCTCTTGGTGGGCGACGTGAAACAGGGCATCTATCGCTTCCGAAATGGCGACTGGAGCATTCTGCAAAATATCGAAGACGAGATGGGACGTGAGCGAGTAGTGACACGCCGACTCGAAACCAATTATCGTAGCGGAGATGTGCTGATTCGCTTCAACAATGCCTTCTTTGCTGAAGCCGCCAGCCAAATCGACGCATACGCTCCCGACACCAAAGTTGGCCCGATGTACACTGATGTTGAGCAACAATGCAGTAAAAAACGAGGAGGCTATGTGCGTGTGTATGTGGACATCCCGCAGAAAAAAAACGAGGACACCGAAAACGAGGAAGACACAAAAGAGAAAGCCCTACACGACATGGCTGCACAAATGACCATGCTACGACAACAAGGACTTCCTCTGAACGAAATGGCAGTCCTTGTGCGCTACCGCTATATGGCTGAAGAAATCATCGAATTCTTCGCGACCAACTACCCGGACATCAAGTTGGTTTCCGACGAAGCCTTTTTGCTTTCATCCTCTCCTCTGCTGCAAGCATTCATACAGGCATTGCGCTATTTGGTTTGCCGCGACAACTCCGTGGCCCGGCTACACGTAGCGACTTACATGAGTCGACACACGCCGGGCTGCGAACAACTGACCATGTCCGAGATTATAAATCGAGCCGAAAGCCTATTACCAGACCTTCTAAAAACCCCGTTGGAAGTTGGGCATAATAGTAGTACAGACCCGGCTGTGGGTGGTCTGTTGGCACTCCCACTCTACGAGCTTTGCGAACGCCTCTTGACTGCTCTTTCACCTGAAATTTCACTTGAAGAAGCCCCATACGTATGCTGTTTCTTAGATTACGTGATAAACTTTATTGATGACGGTGCTGCCAATGCCGAATCGCTCATTACGCTGTGGGACGAAAGTCTTTCAGAACGCGCAGTTCCGGCCGGCAACACCGATGGTGTACGTGTGCTGACTATCCATAAATCGAAGGGGTTGGCCTTTCACACTGTCTTCTTGCCACAATGCACTTGGGAACTCGAGGCCGACCGGAAGAAATCTGACTTGCAATGGTTCGCTCCCGCGAAGAAACCCTACGACCGCATTCCCTTGCTCCCTATCAATGCAACAAAGGCTACAGCCCACTCCATCTATGCAGACAACTATGCGGAAGAACACAAATGGCGCCGCATCGAAAACCTTAATTTGCTCTACGTGGCTTTCACGCGTGCCAAATACAATTTATATATATGGAGCACCGGCAAGGAGGAACTCTCGGACAGTTCGACCACCGGTCACCTGATATTCGCCTCACTCCCACGTCCACTCACCGAGGCCGACGATACACACATCTTCTACGAAACAGGAGAACCGGTAATTCCTAACAGCACGCGCTCCACAAATTCCTCCAACGAGAAGAAACACAGCAATCCACTGGAACAATTGCCCGAGAATATTTGCTACCCCATGCGAACCTATCGTAGCCGCGCTTGCTTCCGCCAGAGCAACGAAAGCCGCGACTTTGTCAGCTCGTCGGACGAAACAGGTAACAAGCAAAAATCCTATATCGACCAGGGTAAACTGTTGCACAAGTTACTCTCAGACATCCGCACCCATGCCGACTTACAACCGGCCATCAGGGCCATGCTTGCCACCGGTCTGCTCACAACCACCGAAGCAAAGAATATCGGCAGCCTGCTGCAACAACGAATGTCCGACCCGCAAGTTAATACATGGTTTGATGGTTCGTGGCAAATTTTCAACGAATGCAGTATCCTGACACGCGATACCGAGGGCTGCCTCCGGACGTATCGCCCCGACCGCGTGATGACTAAGGACGGACACACCATTGTGGTAGATTTCAAGTTCGGCCGCCCTGACCCGAAATATAATACCCAGGTGAGCAACTATGTCAGCCTGCTCCAACAGATGGGATACAGCCACATTAACGGATACTTGTGGTATGTTTACGACGGACATATCGAAAAGATACAATGACGCTCCCAAGGCCGAACAGAGACACAACACATCTCCCTCCCACACAAAACCCTATAAGCCTATGACCCCTTTCTTGAAATACGTAGCCGATGACCTGAAAAGAAAAATCGGTAACGATCTGAGTCGCACGGTGGTGGTATTCCCCGGCAAACGTGCCTCGTTATTCCTGAACGACTACCTTGTGGGCGCGGATTTATCTACCCCACTCTGGTCACCGCGCTACGAAAGCATCAGTCAGCTCTTCCGAAGCATGTCCAATCTGCAGACAGCCGACAGCATCGAAGCAGTTTGTACACTCTACAACATCTACCGACGTCATACCGGTAACGATGAAACACTTGACTTCTTCTATGGATGGGGTGAAAGGCTCTTGGCCGACTTTGACGATGTCGACAAGAACATGGCAGACCCCACACGCTTGTTTCGCAATCTGAAGGAAATCCGAGAGCTCGACACTGACTTTTTGGACGATGAACAGGAGCGAGTGTTGTGCGAGTTCTTCCGCGACTTCTCTCCTCACACAAGCAGCCGGCTGCGTGAGCGCTACCTGAAGCTATGGAACCAATTGTTACCTATCTACACTGATCTGAATGCCACCTTGGCTGCAGATGGATGGGCCTATGAGGGACAACTTTATCGCCGGGTGGTAGAGAATCTGGAGCTAGGTCTGACACAAATCGACCCCAATATCGACCGCTACGTCTTCGTAGGCTTCAATGTGCTCGACAAGGTGGAAGAGCACCTTTTCACCTTTTTGCAAGAGCGAGGCAAAGCCATGTTCTATTGGGATTACGACGTCTTCTATGCCGGAACCGATAGCGATAACGAAGCCGGTGTATTCGTTCGCAGCAATCTTGAGAAATTCGGCAACGAACTGCCGGTCGACATCTACGACAACCTTATTCATGACAAGAACATCGAATTCGTAGCAGCTCCCTCTGAAAACATACAGGCACGAGCTGTTGCTACCTGGCTTGACGAACATCTTACCAAGGATGCAAAACGAACTGCCGTGGTGCTATGTAACGAGTCACTACTGCAACCCGTCATCCACTCACTGCCCCCGCGAGTCAAAGATGTCAACATCACCAAGGGATTTCCGTTGCACCACACACCGGTCTTCAACCTTGTGGAAGATTATTTTGACCAACATATCAACGCAGACAATGCCGAAGAGACACATTCGGAGATACTCCTGCAAACCTTTGAAGCGCTGAGCATTCTACTGGAGGAGAGAGCCAAGCAAATTGCTTCTCATTCCGATAAACGCAACGAAACAACAGAAGCGTCCCCCATCGAATCCGAACTTTACGCTGAAGCCCATTTCCGCATCTACACCCTCACGCGTCGTTTCGAACAGCTCATCTCTGCCGGCAAGCTACCACTCACGCTCACTACCATTCACCGCCTGTTCCGGCAGGTAATACGCCAAACCACGATTCCCTTTCATGGCGAACCTGCCGTGGGACTGCAAATCATGGGAGTACTCGAGACACGCTGCCTTGACTTCGACCACATACTCATGCTATCAGTGAGCGAAGGCATGCTGCCCCGCCACTCGAGCGACAATTCCTTTATTCCACATCTGCTACGTCAAGCCTACGGACTTACAACCTCACGGCACAAAACGGCAGTATATGCCTACTACTTCTACCGCCTCATACAGCGAGCCCGACACGTCACGATGATGTATAATTGTGCGGACAGTCCAAGAGGTAAAAGCGAGCGTTCACGCTTCATGACACAACTACTCGTCGAGACCCCACTCACCATCCGTCAACGCTCCATCACCGACAAAGCGACCTCCACCACACGTTCCACATTCGCCATCCCCAAACCGCAGAATCTACCAGAACTGCTCCAAACACTCTCGCCGTCAGCCATCAACACCTACCTGCGATGTCAACTCCGATTCTATTTTGAAAGAATAGCCCACCTACGTGAGCCCGATCCCCCTGCTACTGAAATCAGGGCCAACACCTTTGGCACCATTTTCCACAGGGCTGCCGAACTGATGTATACGGACAAACTGACACATCGCAATGCCATCATCACTTGCGAAACCCTGCAACGCTTTCTCCAAGAGGCTGGAAATGCCACCCTTGAAGGATATGTCAAAAAAGCCTTCTGCGACTGCAAAATCGAATACAATGCAATCGTGACCCAAGTAGTGCGACGCTACCTGCAACAACTCATCCGCCACGACTTGAAGCTGGCTCCCTTCGAAATCAAAGGAACCGAGCTTACCACCCAGACCCCACTCAGCATCCCCTACGGCGACGATACCATCACCATCACGCTGAAAGGAAACATCGACCGCTTGGACTTGGTCAACATTGATGGTATCAGTACACTGCGTGTGGTCGACTACAAGACTGGTGGAGATGTCGAATCCGCCAAAAACATCGAGCAGCTATTCACTCCCGCCAATAAGCATCCGCACTACGTACTACAAACCTTCCTATATTCACTCACCCTGCTCGATAGCAGCCCTTGGCCCATCGCCCCGGCTCTGTTCTTCGTCCACCGAGCTGCTGCAGACGATTATAGTCCCTACATCCGATTGGGCTCGAGAAAAGATGCCGTGACAGTAACGAATTTCTCCGACATCGCCTCAGAATTTCGTCAACAGCTCACACGCCTCATAGCGCAAATTATCAATCCTGAAATCCCTTTCACTGCCACCCCGTTCGAGAAACATTGTGAGCACTGCCCGTTCCTAGTGCTCTGTCACAAACTCTAATAAGAACCGGCCACCCCAATATCAGCCATGATCGAAATCCAGCAAACACCCGAGTTTCAAGCTATCTGTCCACACTTCATCGGAGCAGCCGTTTTGGCCAAAGTGACCAATTCACCCACCTCACCCCAACTATGGGAAGAGATAGAAACATGCTGTCAGAATCTTCGTGAGACCTATACCACCGAGACCATCAAGCAACACAGTGGTATCGCCGCTACTCGGGCTGCCTATAGAGCTGCCGGCAAGGATCCCAGCCGCTACCGCCCGGCTTGTGAGCAACTGGCACGGCGCATTCTGCAAGGTAAGCAGCTTTACTCCGTCAGCACATTGGTCGACCTCGGAAATCTCATCTCGCTCCGCTGCGGCTATTCCACAGCCGCCCTTGATGCCGACCGCATTGTGGGCAATACACTCCGTTTAAGTTTAGGACACGAAGGAGAACCCTACGAAGGCATCGGCAGAGGGCCGCTCAATGTGGAGCACCTCCCCATCTATCGCGACGCATTGGGCGGAATTGCTACCCCCACTAGCGACAGCACCCGAACCGCCATCACACCACAGACCCACCAACTGCTACTCCTCATCAATGGCTACGATGGTAGCCGCAAAGCCGTAGAAACAGCTGCAAAATACACATGCGAGTTGCTACAACGGCACTGCGGAGCTGAGGGTCAATATGTGTTCTATTGAGCAGACTCGTAAGAAAGAGAAGAAAGAGTCTACAAATAACATGAGAAGCGAAAGGATTACCTTTCGCTTCTCATGTTATTTTATTCTAACCTTTCGTCTGGAGATGAAGTGTAACGACACCTTGTTTATCCAAAGAAATCATGAAGTAAAACATCTAAAGTGATCCGAATCTTCTCACCAACATTATGGCTACACGTCATCAGAAAGGCAGGCCCACGGCAAAATGGAATGTGAAGTCGCGTGAGAACTTGGGACAGATGATGGGATAGTGCAACTTACTGGAGGTTGGTTCTGTGGGATTGATGGCCTTCATGCCACCATCAAAGCGAAGAATGAAATAATCGAAGTTCAGACGGATGCCAAGACCATAGGATACAGCTATCTGCTTATAAAATTCCGAAAACTTAAACTGCGAACCGGGTTGCGCCAGATAGTTGCGCGTGTTCCAAATATTACCTGCATCAATAAATGCTGCGCCCTGGAATTTCCAAAAGAGATGCGTGCGATACTCCACACTGAGATCAAGCTTCAAGTTGCCGGTCTGATTGATGAAATCCACTTGTCCATCCTCACCCTTATAGCTACCGGGGCCCAACTCACGCACGCTCCAACCTCGCACCGAATTGGCACCACCGGAGAAATAACGCTTCTCATAGGGAACGATGTCTGAATTACCATAGGGAATGGCTATACCGAAAGCCGCGTGCACTGCCAACGAATTACGATTGTTGATAACAAAATTCTTACTGTAATCAAAATCGAACTTAGCGTATTGAGAATAGGCTATGTCAAACACTGTGTATTGTCCATCCACATTCCGCTGTGCTGAGAACAATTTTGAGATGCCATAAAGCAAATTACCGGCCAACTCCACATTGAAACGCAACTGATAACCGCTCCTCTTCTGTAGTGCCTGCGCTGAAGTGAGTCCACGCGACCGTAGTGTGAGTCCGTAACCTGTCTTCATGATAAAAAGGTTCTCATACGAATAACGCAACACCGCATAACGTGGATCATCTCCCTCCAAATAATTGTTTCGGAAAGTCTCCGAAATCCACGGCATATACACATAGTTGAGCGAGAGTAAATCGATGCGGTGGCGCTGATGCAACCGCTGCCGGTGATACCAGTTATAGCTCCATGCAACCGTGAGCACACGCCGGTGAAACTCAGGACGATCTTGAGAATTAAACATCAGTGTGAAATCTGTGGAAGCCGACAGATGCTTGCGTGTCCGCTCCTTGAGAGGAAACATCAATGACGGAAAGCGCAAATTGGCTTCAGCGCCATACTCAATGTAATTGGCATCATTATATCCCTCAAGTCCCGTAATCGCCTCGTATGCGCCGCGCAATCGGAGTGACAAACTCTCCGCCCTGCGGAACAAGTTGCGATTGCTGTACGTAATCGATACCGCTGCACCCAAATCGCCAGAAGTGTTCGTACCTTCCAGTTCCGCGCCGATGCTATGCGGCTTCGCACGGCGCACTAAGATGTCGCAATCCAGTTGCCGCATACCTGCTACCGAAGTGTCACCCGTGACCTCAGAGAAGCGCACTCCTGAATAACTGATAGCCGGCAACCCATTCAGTCCGGCATAAGTGCGTTGCACGGCCTCGCTGTCATACAAGCTGTCGGGGCGTACGTACACATGGTCCGAATATACTCGCCTGTGAATATGCAGCCGTTTGTCATAACCCATGCGCAGGCCACGATAGTTGCACGTGTCTACCGTGTCCGAAGGCAACACGTCCTCGTACACGCTCACCGTCCGCATCCGATACTTACTGTAAGCCACAGTTGTGTCGGCCTCAGCCGGACAGCGCATGCTCAGCGTCAGTCGCACACCGCGGTCGCCCGTCAGCGTGTCAGCACGATAGGAGATGAAGTCTTTGTGCAGAGCATAATAGCCCCTATGCTGCAGCGCACGAATGATACGGGTACGCTCCTCCGCCAGGAGCGAAGCATCCAACGGCATACCACAACGAAGCAACGATTGCGCCGTGTCCGCCAGCACCTCACGCGACATCGCGTCGGAGTCAAAACGATAACATATCTCATTGACATAATAACGCTCGCCCGGACTCATCCGATAATGCACGCGCCGCCTGCGTCCTCTGCCCGCCATGGTGTCCACACTCACGGCTGCATGGAGATAGCCGCGTCCCTGCAGCGCACTCTCCATCGACCGACGCGAATACTCCGTCAGTTGCTCGTCGTACACCACCGGTGCCTCACCGATTCGCTGCACGAAGCGATTGATGCGCTTGGTGGTGTCTGTTCCCGAGAGACAATATATTCCAAGAGGCACCTTGACCAGGTTAAACCACCTTGAATTGGCCTCCTGCCTAACGTGCAGTCGATAGTCGCCTGCTTTTACATGATGATTATCTGAGGAGAGCTTTACCTTCTGCAAAATCACCTCATCCCCCTGCAAAAAACGCTCAGCACTGCAGCCACACAGCAACAGCAGCAATGTGCTTACAAGCACCATTGCGACAAGACGGAGCAAAACAACAGGGAGCAAATGTTTCATAACTCCGCAAAGGTAAACTATTTTTTGAAAATATGGAGATGTGGAGAGCAACATACCATGGAATACTGACGAGTATATATGGAAACGCACATTAAATAGTTCGCATACGCGCGCACGCGCGTCATAGACTTTTTGTCTTGCGGTTTTTCTGTCACTCTGTCACTTTCTCAACTCAACAAGCTGAGGGTAAATGATTTAGAAAGTGACAGATGAGGTGACAGATAAACTTTGCATCTGTCACCATCCCGTATAAATTATTGTGATTAAAGAGTTTGCAGAATGGCAGTAAGTATGGCAACAACATATAGTTACTGCCATACTTGCAAAAAGGTGTTTGGGAATTTTCAGCACATGAGTGGGACAAAAAAGTCCGAAAGCTTCTAATTTTTAACATTTCGAACCGTTGGTGTGTCGCAGTTTGTCGCATTTCGCTAGCATTTTTGCATCGTGAGAGATGCCTCTCGGTGAAAATGCACTGCCATGTACCACATGAAAGCGCGACAAAAGGAGCGCTGTTTCCTATTGGAGATCTGCAGATTCTGCACCGGAGGAATGAGAATGGAGAGTTGAAAAATATCGATTCATCACCTTAAAAACAGAAAGCAGTATGTTTGAAGTAATGATTGCCATCTGGCTTATTGTATCTGTATTCAAAGAACTGACAAATGGTAACGGATTTGACGACCTCTATTGAGTAAAGATCGCACCATGACACAAGGCCAAGCGGATGTTTTGTGCAGAAATGGAAAATAGCATTCCTCTATTCTAACGTGAAAGGTGGTACTCATTAAGACCTTTCACCTTTTACCGGCAGGGGTGTTGCACTCCCTGACTTTTGCCACACAGGACTTATAACCTCAACAAAGCAAAAGCAGGAATGCACGCATCCCTGCCTTTTTTGCTGTTCTTAAAAATTCACTCTCAATCTTTTTTCGCACAAACGGCCTCGGTTACTTCCAGTGCCGGGCCAACCAGCGACGCACCGGCTCGTCGTAGCACTTCAGACAGACTTGTGCCAACAGCACATTGACAGCACAAATGCCCACCACCATGGGCCAGGCTTCGGACAAGGTGTAGACTTTGTTATCGATGAGCCAGGCATAAAAGAGGTACATCACGGGATAATGAACGATGTAGAGCGGGTAGGACAAATTGCCGAGCCAATTGCACATACCTGAACTGAAACGATCGGTCGTGGCACCTGAGGCTGCAAGCCACACAATGCAAGGAAACACCAGCATGATGCACACCATCTCGTATACTCCGTTGAGATGCACACCTGCCATCGCCGGTATATAGGGTACGGCAAAGAGCATACATAGCAGGGCTGACGATATCCAGAATATGCCGCGCACCCGAATGGGCTTGAAATGACGAGCCATCAACATGCCGAGTGTGAAGGGGAACATCATGCGCAGCATACCGCCTATCAGATTCATGGTATCCAGCGTCCAACCCACACCCACCATACCATAAGCCGACACATCGGCCACAGCAAAGTAGGCCCATGCAATGCCGGTGGCCAAAACCACTCCCGCCAGGGTACAATTGGAGAGCCGACGCAACAACAATGCATACACGATGTTGCCGATATACTCAAAGAACAACGACCACGACGGGCCATTGAGCGGAAACATTTCGCCGTTGCCACGCACGTCGTAGCTTGCTCCGGGCCATGCCGGAATGAAGAAGAGGGCCAGCAGCAGAGCCAGCAGCACCCGGCCGAGGCTCACCTCGGTGCCATCCCACTGCACACACCCCTGCAGCAGATAGGTCACACAACCTATCAAAGCCCCCATCACCAACATGGGGTGCAGACGTATCAAGCGACGACGGAAGAAGCTGCCCACTGTGAGCTTCGCGGCCGACGATGCTTGCCAGCGGTCATCGTAGGCGTAGCTGATTACGAAGCCGGAAAGCATAAAGAAGAAATCAACGCCCAAATAGCCATGATTGAAACCCTCGACGGGTGATGTGCCTTCAGCGAAAGCAAATCCTTCGAACACATGATACCATACCACCATCAGGGCGGCCACTCCACGCAATCCGTCAAGCAAAGCATAATGGGGCTTTGAGTCGAGATATGCGGCAGAACTTCTTACTCCTTTTTCCATAAAATAATTTCTGAATAATAATGTGGGCAAAATTACGTCACAAACCACACATTTGTTTTGCCCAAAAGCAAAATTTCACTTGCCGGCCCTGATTCGGCTGAGTGTATAGATGGATATTCCCAGAAATTCAGCTACATACTTTAGTTTCACCCGATTTATCAAACCGGGAAAATGCTTCATGAAATTCTCATAGCGCTCTTTGGGGGATTGCTGCAGACGCTCCACAAAGAAGCGGCTGAGTCTGCAGTGCACGTCCTGATGTATGCACCTGCCCCAATTGGCTATGTCGATATTGGTGGTATAAAGCGCATTCAGACTCTGCGTGGTCATGCGGTAAAGTTTGCAATCGGTCAGCGTCTCGGCACTCTCCTCCGACGGCAAACCATAATAAAGCGAGCGCATACCAAAGATGATGTCGCCTTCCCTACTGAACCATGTCGTAGTGTCATTTCCCTGAGGATGAAAAAAGGTGCGTACCACGCCTTCTTCGATGAAGTAAACATAACGGTCGGTAACACCACGGCATATCAGCCGTGTGTACTTGGGGCATTCGCATTGTTCCATCTTGTCCTGCATGGCATGCAGGGCTTCATCAGAAATCGGATAACAGGCGCGTATACTTTCTATAACATGCTTCATCACTGCGCGAAGTTACATATTTTTCGCTCAATCATTTCAACACTTTGCATACAGACCGGACTTTAAGGATTTCACGCTTTACAAACAATAGTAACGATATATACATACATGAGGCCCGTACTCTGCGGATACGGGCCTCACATTTAGCGACTTTACATATCGTGTCTAAAGCATCAGAAGAGAACCTTTCTGCCTGTCGAACTGATATGCACTCCTTTGCGAGGTGCTACTACGGGTTTTCCGGACAAGTCATAGTATTGCTCGGAATCGGGTGTAACGACAGGAGCTTCGATGGCAGTGATTTCTTCAGCTTTCATATCGATCAAGACTGAAGCCGGGAAGATGCGTTCGGGGTCATAGTAGGTTGCCAGGCTGTTGACCATATCCTGCAAGGTGGGTTGCACCATTCCGTGGAAGAGCAATTTTCCGTTGGCTCTCACACTGACGGGTTTGCTCAAGTCCACCAGGTTGTTGTTCAGATATATACGTATCTTACCCTTGTTTACTTCGGAATGAAACTTGTCAAAAGACATTTCAATCCCACTTTGCGATTCTGTGCACTTGTATGTGGCTCTTTGAACACCCAAATCTATGTTATTTCCTTCTATATCCATTATATAATACACACGATATGAGAGAAAACCACGTGGATCTTCCTCAACGTAGAGATTGTAGAAAGCATTGCGACGTACACCGTCCATATCAAAACATTCCCACATCACATGCTTCGGGTGGGGATTTCGAGTGAACTGAGCCAACCAAGGAGTAGTCTTTGTATAATCAATACCATGTCCATAGCCGGGAATTAATTCGATATGATGCACAAATCCATCGGGATACTGACTCTGCAACGATGCAAAAGCATCGGCCGTGTATTGTGTAAGGGTGTTACGGAAGAATCCGCTATCCTCTGCACCTGTACGGAAGTTGAATGCAATGTTGCGACAGTTTTCGGGAGGAGCATTCTTCAGAGGCTCGCCTCCGGCCATCGGGCCGGCACCGGCCAAATAGTCGGCATAGAATGAAGCAAGACGCTGACTGCCATATCCTCCCTCAGAAATACCGAAGAAGTATATCCTATTGGGGTCGATATCCTCATTGAGGTAAGCTTGACGGAGCAGTTTCTCCCACGCCCACTGCTTTGACTTTTGCCACCACCGATAATAGTCGCCCGTGTTCGGAATACGAGGTACGAAATATACCGACGGACCATCTTTGAAAGAGGTACTGAAACTATGTCCGGTTGCCCATTCGCTGTCTCGGTTGCCGGAGCCATGCAGGTAGACAAACATGGGATATCCATTATCAGGACGTGTACCTTTCTTTCCGAAATAATAATTCATCACGGCATTAGGCTCAAGATTGGATGGCAATGTCCAACTGCCGCTCTTCTTTCGGCTCAAATCCTCCAATGGGATCAGCGTTTCTTCGTCTAACTCATTGTTAGCTGCCACCCAGGCTTGCCAAACGACAGCTTGTTGTGTCTCTATTTCAGACAATTCCACAGGCACATTTTCGGTATAAACACCCTTACCCTTGCTCAGGCGATCCACAAAAAAGGTTTTCAGGTTTTCGCTTACCTCTTGCGCCAATGCATCAGACGACATGACAAAAAGGGCACAGACAGCCAGCAGCATACGCCCTGCGGCCATCGGTGCTTGGTTGAGATTGAAATGTTGCATAAACTTCAGTTATTTAATTTGTTATAATTTGTTCGCGAGTTTTGACCGAGAATGGTGGAAACTTTGTTCCACTTCCACCATCTTCATAGATGCTCCCTCATTGTTGCTTCGCAAAGATATAATGCTATTTTGAAATGATAAAAAATTGTAAAAGGATTTTACACAAAAACAAGACTACTTAACACATCTGACAGAGAGAACTGCAATCAGACGAATACTGTGATAAAGAAACACATCAGTCCGTATAAAAGGTTCCGATTAATCATCAAACACCCAAACGGCTTGCTAAAAATTCCGGAAGCACTGCAGATTTTTCTACAAGCACTGCAGAAAACCCTCTGCTTGGGCATAATAAGATGCGTACAAAATTAATAGAAAAAATCAAGCACCAACGGAAGATGATCGCTCACACCGCCACGATAAATCGGCCCCTGAAAGGTGCGTCGAGGCCATACAACGCCCCTCGAACCATGTTCCTCCAGCTGCATCGGGAGAGCCAATACGCGAGCAGAGGAGGGAGCAGCTTGCAGTGGGGATGTCGTGTCAAGCAATGTGCCTGACACAATGATGTGGTCCAACCGATTCCAACGTCCGCGGTACATATAAGTCCCCTCTATGCCTCCTTCGCCCTTGACACCGGCAGTGAGATTGTAGAGCGTCAGTCTGATGTCTCCACAATCGCTCACTTCATAGCATTGAGAAATGTTGCCAGTTTTCATTTCATCTTGTTCAAACACTCCGGCCCGCAGTTCTTTTCGTAACGATGCATCCTGAGGCTCGTCATTCATATCTCCCATTATCAGCACCAAAGGCAAATGGCGCAAAGCAGCAATGCTATCCACGGCTGTGCGAAGAAGACGACACGCCCGTTGGCGATATTCCTCCGTCTGCTTTGCCCCACCTCTGCGACTGGGGAGATGACACACAAACACGTCGAGAGTATCGCTCGTCGGCAAGAGACCGGACACATGCAGGATGTCGCGCGTGGGGCGCTCGGATGCTGCAGAGAAGGGAACGCGCAAGGAGTTGACCGTCAACGGACAGAAGCGCAAAGGTTGATAGAGCAGCGCCACGTCCAAGCCACGCCTATCGATACTGTGGGTCATCACAAACTCGTAGCCCAATCGATGCAACAAGGTGCGGCGCACGAGATGATGCACCACAGTGTCGTTCTCCACCTCGCACAGCCCGACAAGATCGGCCGGTGCTTCTCCTCCTGCAGCTGTGATGACACGACAGAGCCGTCCCAACTTTCCCCAATAACGAGCAGAGGCCCAACGGTGTGAGCCTTCGGGTAGAAATTCATTATCATTATAACCAACATCGTGCAACGTGTCAAAGAGGTTTTCGACGTTATATTCCACCACTCGAAAACGCCGCTGACATTCTGCCGAAACACTTACAGAAAAGAGTGAAACAAGCAGCAATAACTTACTGATGATGATAGGGTTCTCCACGAAGAATTGTCATTGCTCGATATAGTTGTTCCACAAAAAACAGACGCACCATCTGATGCGAAAAAGTCATGCGCGAAAGCGACACCTTCTCACGCGCCACGGCATAAACGCTTGGCGAAAAGCCATACGGGCCTCCCACCACAAACACCATGCGACGCGCCACCGTGTGCTGCCGTTGCTCGATGTAGGCCGCGAAGTCCACTGACGTAAACTCTCGCCCACCCTCATCCAGTAACACAACATAATCGTCGGGCTTCAAGCTCTTGAGTATCAATTCTCCCTCGCGCTCTTTCTGCTGCTCAAAGGTAAGTGCCTTCGTGTTTTTCAAGTCAGGGATAATCTCCATGGTGAATGGCATATAATGCTTCACACGCTCTGCATACTCATCAATGAGCGATGCCAAACGCTTGTCTACCGTTTTTCCTACAACCAAAAACTTTACTTTCATGCGGCGAAGATAGCAAAATCGGGCTTACAATGACAATATATGGGCGAAAAGCATTATATTTGCTTCGCAAAGAAATGCGCATTGCCCACGCAACCCCCTCAACATGGAGCAGACTCGTGGCAGCGACTTCCTAAAATCTGAAATTCAAAAAAAGAAAATTATGTATACTGTAGACGAACTTAACGAAAAGCTTATCGACTTGTCGTTCTCTGAAGATATCGGCGACGGCGACCACACCACACTCTGTTGCATCCCTGAAGATGCCATGGGCAAATCGAAACTCCTTATCAAGGAAACCGGAATTTTGGCCGGC
This sequence comes from Bacteroidaceae bacterium, assembly GCA_017461605.1. Classification (GTDB taxonomy): domain Bacteria; phylum Bacteroidota; class Bacteroidia; order Bacteroidales; family Bacteroidaceae; genus Alloprevotella. The sequence continues at coordinate 528,667 of JAFTXN010000002.1, read as the reverse complement.
ATCCGCATTGCCAAGGAAGTGTTCCGCCGTTTCGACCCCGACATGCAGGTGGAAGTATTCATCGAAGACGGTACACATGTGCAGCCGGGTGATGTGGCAATGATCGTAACAGGACGCGTACGCAGCTTGTTGCAGACAGAGCGCCTGATGCTCAACATCATGCAACGCATGAGTGGTATCGCCACCATGACAGCTCGTTATGTAAAACAACTTGAAGGCACCAATACGCGCGTGCTCGACACTCGCAAAACCACCCCCGGCATGCGTATGTTGGAGAAAGAGGCTGTGAAAATCGGTGGCGGCGTGAACCATCGCATTGGTTTGTTCGATATGATTCTGCTCAAGGACAACCACGTGGATTTCTGCGGCGGAATTTGTCAGGCTCTCGACCGCTGTGCAGCCTACCAAAAAGAAAAAGGATTAAACTTGAAAGTTGAAATCGAAGTCCGCACATTCGACGAGATACGTCAGGTGATGGAACACGGAGGTGCCGACCGCATCATGCTCGACAACTTCTCCGTGGCCGACACTCGCAAGGCCGTTGAGATGATTGGTGGACGCTTCGAGACAGAAAGTAGCGGCGGAATTACATTCGACACGCTGCGCAACTATGCCGAATGTGGCGTAGACTTCATCTCGGTGGGTGCTCTCACTCACTCGGTGAAGGGACTTGACATGTCATTCAAGGCATGCTGAATATTGATACACAAACACTAAATCAGGACAAAAGAAAATGAAACGCATATTATTATTCATCGCCCTGTGCATCGGTGCATGGGCGACTGCAGATGCTTGCACCAGCATCTTGGTGGGAAAGAAGGCCTCAACCGATGGCTCGGCTTTCATCACATACAGCGCCGACAGCTACGGCATGTACGGACGTCTGCTGCACTTCCCGGCAGCCAAACACCCCAAAGGCACGCTTCGCCGCATCGTTGACGGAGACACCAACCACTATCTTGGCAACATTGCAGAAGCCGAAGAGACATACAGCGTAATTGGCCAAATCAATGAATACCAAGTAGCTATTACCGAAACCACTTTCGGAGGACGCGAAGAGCTGATTGACACAGCCGGCATCATAGACTATGTGAGCCTCATGACATTGGGATTACAGCGTGCCAAGACTGCTCGAGAAGCCATCAAGGTGATGACCTCGCTCGTACAGGAATACGGCTATGCCAGCAGCGGCGAGAGTTTTTCGATTGCCGACCCCAACGAAGTGTGGATCATGGAGATGATTGGCAAAGGCTCCGGCAACAAAGGGGCTGTGTGGGTGGCCGTGCGCATACCCGACGATTGCATCGCTGCTCACGCCAACCACAGTCGCATACACCAATTCGACTTGCACGATAAGGAAAATGTGATGTACAGCAAGGATGTGATTAGCTTTGCCCGCAAAAAGGGATTTTTCAAAGGCAAAGACAGCGAATTCTCATTCTCTTCATCATATGCACCGGCCGATTTCTCAGCCATTCGCTTCTGTGAGACACGTGTTTGGAGCTTCTTCAATCGTTGGGTAGAAGGCATGGACCAATACCTTGACTACGCCACCGGATATCACATCGGGCAAGCTGCTCCCATGCCACTCTATTTCAAGCCCAAACAGAAACTGTCCCTGCACGACGTGATGAACGCCATGCGCGACCACTACGAGGGTACACCTTTTGACATCACACAGGACGAAGGGGCTGGCCTCTATGATGCACCCTATCGCCCCTCTCCCCTCACTTGGGAGCACGATGGCAAGACTTATTTCAACGAACGCCCCATCTCCACACAGCAGGCAGGCTTCACTGTTGTAGCGCAAGTACGTTCAGGAATGCCCGATGCCATTGGCGGTGTGCTTTGGTTTGGAAATGACGACCCCAACATGGTGGCTTACACACCTGTATACTGCTGCACACAGCAAGTTCCGGAATGCTACGCCGAAGGTACGGCAAACGACGTAACCTTCTCTTGGAAGTCGGCTTTCTGGGTGTGCAACTGGGTGGCCAATATGACGTATCCGCGTTACACCCAACTGTTCCCCTCCGTGCGTGAAGTGCGCGACCGATTGGAAAATGAATACATCGTGAAGCAGTCGGATATCGAACAAGCTGCACGAATGCTTTTCGACGAAAACCCGGCAAAGGCCAAAGAGATGCTGGAACAATACACACATCGTTGTGCAACAAATATGCTCGCCGAGTGGAAAAAACTGGGCGAATATCTCATCGTGAAGTACAACGACATGGTAGTAAAGAGAGAGAGCGACGGAAAGTTCACACTCACTCCTGACGGGTTGGCTGCACCTCCCGTACGTCCCGGATTTGGTCCTCAACAACGCCAACGCATTGCCACCGAGACCGGAAATCGCTATCTTGTTCCTGCCAACTAAGCTACAATTATGACACAATTCATCTGTTTCGGCAGCGGTAGTAGCGGAAATTGCTACTACCTAAGCCACGAAGGACACGGCATTGTGATTGATTTGGGCATTGGCATCCGGCACTTCAAGAAGCATTTTCGCGACTATGGATTGTCTTTGGCCAAAATCGATGCCATCCTTGTTACACACGATCATACCGACCATGTGAAAGCCGTTGGTGTACTCTCCAACGAATTCCACCTGCCCGTATATGCCTCGGAAGCCGTACACAACGGCATGCAGCGCAACCACTTCATGTCTAAAAAGGTGAAAGATGAAGACAAACGCTTCACCGAAGTTGCCAAGACCTTTGAAGTAGGTCCTTTCAGCATTACCCCATTCGATGTCCCCCACGACAGTTCGGCCAATTCGGGCTACTTCATCACTGTGGGCGACTTGCAATTCTGCCTCATCACCGACGCCGGACACGTTACCAATGCGATGAAAGAGCAACTCCGCAAGGCTAACCACATTGTGCTCGAAGCCAACTACGATGACGCCATGCTGGCCACAGGCCCTTATCCTGCATATCTCAAAAAGCGTATCATGAGCGAACGCGGGCACCTCAGCAACACTGAGTGCGCCGAGACACTGGCAGAGTGCCTCAACCCGGAAGCCAAACAAGTATGGCTCTGCCACCTCAGCGAGGAGAACAATCATCCGGAATTGGCCAGAAAAACAATCTCGACTGCTTTGGAACAAGCTGGTATTGATCTGGAGAAAACACAACTGAACGTATTAAGACGCACAGTGCCTTCAGCACTGCATGAACTCTGACACCATGACACAAAGCATCATCGTCACCATCATAGTAGCACTTGCCATTGTTTACATCGGCCTACGCATTTACCGCCGTTTGGCGTCAAAAAACGGCAACACACCCGATTGTGGCTGTGGTTGCAGTGGAAATTGTTGCGGATGCAGCGGAACAATGACAAAAAAAGAGGACTAAAGTTTGGAAGTTCCATTTTTTGTCGTACCTTTGCATGCGAAACAAAACGGTACCCTGACCGAGTGGCTAGGTAGCGGTCTGCAAAACCGTGTACAGCAGTTCGAATCTGCTGGGTACCTCCCCAAAGAGGCGTGAAGCAGTTAAGCTTCACGCCTCTCTTTTTAGTATATAGACATTGGGGCATCAGAAATTCATGTACTCCACTTCGACTTTCACGTCAAAGTCGTTTTCGCCCGTGAAACTCTGTCCGCGCATTCGGATGCGGCGTACGTAATCTCGATCGTCCATTTTGTATGAAAATGAGACGCGCACATTGTTGTCTACTGCCGATATAGGCAATCGGGCACCGGATACATATTCTGTCAGGAAGTTGTTGAGCACCTGCGGAACAGCATATAAAGAATTGCCGCCTACGAAGCCGACTGTGACAAAATGTATCAAGTCGATGGTGCAAGGCAGCACCGCCTTTCCGCCATACTTCCATTGAATTTCCGAACGGCCATCGCTCACACTCATCAGGCATCCGCGAACATACTTATACTTATGAGCCTCGGTGGTCTTCACATCCACGCTGTTGATACAGGTGCGCCAACGATAGAGCAACTTCTGCGCTCCCTCCGGAGTGGCTTCCGCAAGATACTCGTCGGTATATGTATCCCCTATGGGGTCGGAGTAGGAATACGCCCAACGCCCTAAGCGGTAACGAAGCGTATCGACAGTTCCTCCATGATGGATGAGTGCAATCGGTGCTTCGGCCGCAGACGTGTCACAATAGACTATTCGGGTATCGGAAGAGCCATAAGGCGTAACGCAAGTGATAGCTGTTACCTGAGGAGTGGTTGCGTCTTTGTATTGAAACACATAACGATTCTCACCGATGGTGACAGACTTCACGAAACGCGGCAATGTCTTCTGTTCCCCCAACGATGAATTTTGCCCCATTGCTGTACCAAAGAAGAAAACAGTAAGCAGAACGAGGAAGTATCTTTTCATATAAATATATATAAGGTATAGGAGTTTTTATTTTGCGAATGATGTGATGTTACATCCCATTGGCGGTAAAAAGAAACCGATTTGTCAACATATCACACGAGCATCGAAACTTTCCGACCTAACGCTGAGATATTGACAAACCGGTTGTGTGTGTGAAGAGAAACGTCTTATTTACTGAAACGGGAATAAATCACTTCAATGTCAAATCCCGAAGAACCGCCTTCGAGCTTGGCACTGTACAGCCCCATTTCGTTTTTCACACCCAGCAATGTCTTAGTGCTGTAACCGTATGAATTGGTCGACGTGCTATAGGTCGTAGTCACCGGAACGAGCATCACTTTATTCCAATCGGGATGCTCGGCTTCCCACTTGCGCCATTTGGCCACGCGGACTGCTTCCGAATCGCTATCCAGGACACCTGCACCCTGGTTACGCTCTGTGCGGAGCAACGCAATGAGCGCCGAGATATTTTCAAAAGTGTATGCCCCATAAGTCTCGTTGAACGTAGAAATATACGAGTCCTTACTGTTGGACAAACGCTCGCGCTCGAAGAAGGTGAAAAGCTCCGACGAGCGAACCAGCAACAGGCTGGGCGGTGCTTGCAAACTGTATGCGGTGTTTTCGGCATTGTTATATCGACGCAGCGACATGGATGCGCAGTTGATAGAGTCCGAATAGTGTTCGCCACCCACGATTTCATCCATCGGCAACGTGAGTTCGGTGAAAATGCCGGTGGGAGTCTTCACGTATGTATACCCATTGTCGCTGTCCAGCATCTCGGCAGGCAAAACGTTCTCCACACGGGTGTTTTGTATCACCTCGGCAGTAGCTGCCATACGCTGCATGCCGTTCATTATGGTGTCGTTGCCGGCTGCCGTCTTTCCCTGATACCTGAAGTATACATTCAGTGCCGACACGTGCACCTTCAGCATAGAACCTACGCCTCCGGATGTCTTGAAATAGAAACCGGGACACACATGATGTATGAAGTGGTAGGAATTCTTGAAATACTCCGGATGCTCGTAGTACTTGTTCAGAATGAAAGTACCATAGCTTGCCGGAAGACGCACCACCACACTGCGATAATAGGTGGAGGAGTTGCCACCATCCTCACGAGTCAGGTCGCTCACAGTATAGGTCAGACTCTTCTGTACATCCGATGTTGGGCTGACATAATCGTCGGGCGACAAATTGGAATAGTACAAACGCATTTCTTCCATCACACGATTGGTGTCCAACTCCTGGACCAAAAGTTTCATCGTCGCAAGCGAGTCACCATAATACTCGTCGAAATAAATACGTATGTCGCATGAGTCGGCCACAATATTGCCGTTTTCATCTTTCAACATCACTTCCTCTTTCGGGAAGAGATAGCTGTCCATCACGTGGAATTGTGCCAGAAAATCGCAAGTGGTACGTGCTCGTGTCTCGGGGTCGATCACGCTTCCCAAATAGCATTCGTTGGTATTGGCCAACACCGAGTCGATTTTCACAGAGCGACTCAACACGCGATAGGTAGCCTGTGAAGCAGAAATGTTGTCCTGCGAAGGCATAATCTCTGCACCGATGGTAGCGGTGTCCTCCGTACATGAGAACGTAGAAAAGGCTGTCAGAACAACAGCGAGCCAATTCAGAGACTTGCAAAAAGTATTACGTTTCACAGTCTTAGTGTTTTCAAGTTAGTTCTTGCTTGTTTGCTTCGTGCTTTGTGCGAGGTGTTACTCCTCATCGCCTGCCACTTTTCCGTAGAAATCAACCAGAGCTTCGCCGACACCGGCTTCGCCCGGCACCACACAATCCATGGTAGGCAATCCGCGTTCCTGCGCCAAGGCCATCAGGGTGGCATCCGCTCCGGCTTCGCCCGGAACATAGCCGTCCGAGAAAGCCATCGCCAGACGGGCGAGTGCATCCGGTTGCGTCAGGTCCACACCGGTGCTCTTCAGCAGTTCGGCATCAGCATCGCGGAATTTCACGCAATCGGCAAAGTTTGCCTGCGGAGCTGTCTGCGGCATTTCGTTATAAGCCGAGAACACCACCTTTGCGTTCACGAAGGGCGGATCTTCACGATAAGCACTCTTGATATACATAGGAGCCAGTGCCGAAATCCAGCCATGACAGTGGATGATGTCGGGACACCAACGAAGTTTCTTCACGGTCTCCAACACGCCACGCGCAAAGAACACAGCGCGTTCGGCATTGTCTGCATACTCTTCGCCATTGTCGTCACTCAACATCCGACGGCGGTGGAAATAATCGTCGTTGTCGATGAAATAAACCTGCATACGCGCGGCCGGTATGGAGGCTACTTTGATAATCAGCGGATGGTCAGTATCGTCAATGATAAGGTTCATTCCCGAGAGACGAATCACCTCGTGGAGCTGATTGCGACGCTCGTTGATTCCTCCCCAACGGGGCATGAACGTGCGGATTTCGCATCCTTGTTCCTGCACAGCCTGAGGCAGTTTTCGTCCGGCGACAGACATAACTGTCTCGGGCACATAGGGAATAATCTCCTGTGTAATAAAGAGTACTTTCTTTGCAGTTTTCTTTGCCATTTTTCTTTCTAATTGCACGGCAAAGGTACAAAAAAAATCGGTTATGGGACACGGAGAACTGCCCGAAAGCGACACAATTTGTTAAAAATAGGTCTTTTCCTTTACACAATGTTTCGCTGTTTGCATGGAATTTGGTTATTTTGCACCCCAATTCGGCGGGAATGTTCCTGCCCTCGAAACAGGTATCTATAACATGGAAGTCATAAAAACAGTCAAGCAGCTTGACGAGCAGCTGAACGCTTTTCGCCACAGCGGAAAGAGCATCGGATTTGTGCCCACAATGGGTGCGTTGCATCCGGGACACGCCTCTTTGGTGCAGCGCAGTGTGAAAGAGAACGACATCACCGTGGTGAGCGTTTTTGTCAATCCCACCCAGTTCAACGACCCCAAGGACTTGGAAAACTACCCACGCACACTTGAGGCCGACTGCGCTCTGCTTGAGAGCTTGGGAACCGACTTCGTGTTCGCACCCACCGCAACGGAGATGTATCCCGAGCCCGATACTCGCACCTTCTCCTACCCTCCCATCGACAGCGTGATGGAAGGGCCGCGCCGCCCCGGCCACTTCAACGGTGTCTGCCAGGTGGTCAGCAAACTCTTCGCCATGGTGCGCCCTCACCGTGCCTACTTCGGCGAGAAGGATTTCCAACAGATTGCCGTTATCCGCGCCATGGTGAGCGACCTGAAGTACGACATCGAAATCTGTCCCTGCCCCATCGTTCGCGAAGAGAGCGGTTTGGCTCTCAGCTCGCGCAACACGCTGCTCACCCCCGAGGAGCGCGCCACTGCCGTCAACATCTCGCAAACCCTCTTCCGCAGCGTGGAGTTTGCCCGACAACACACCGTCAGCGAAACGCACGACTATGTGGTCGATCACCTGAATGCCATCGCCGGACTCGAAGTGGAGTATTTTGAAATTGTGGACGGCAAAACGCTACAACCCGTTTCCGGTTGGGAAGACACCGACCACATCGTCGGTTGCATCACCGTATATTGCGGACAACGCCCCGTGCGACTCATCGACAACATCACCTACAAAAGAGCATAAGCCATGCAACTCAGCCTATTGAAATCAAAAATACACTGTGCCCATGTGACGGAAGCCAACCTGCACTACATGGGAAGCATCACCATAGACGAAGCACTGATGGAAGCTTCCGGCTTGCTGGCCGGCGAACACGTGCATGTGGTCAACAACTGCAACGGAGAGCGCATCGAGACCTACGTCATCCGAGGCGAGCGCGGAAGCGGCTGCATCTGTCTCAACGGTGCAGCAGCCCGAAAGTTCCAAGTGGGCGACGAAATCATCATCATGGCCTATGCGCTCATGACACCCGAAGAAGCAAGTACGCATAAGCCCCGAGTGGTTTTCCCTGACGAGAACAACGCTCTGCCGAAATAACTTTCTGCTTGCAGAACCGAGCAGAGCTGCGAGAAAAGGCCATCCTCGACACAGCCATCCCTCGCCACTCATCCGACATAACAAGAAGAGGACGTACATTCACCTTGTACGCCCTCTTCTTGTTTTATATCCCTATCCCAACTACATAACACGTCCAAACAAACATCCGCGTGCCATCCACTGACCATTAACGCCCATCCGGTTCTTTCGCCAAGTCTAACACTGAAAATCACACCCCGTTGTGTAAAAACTGGCAGGCCTTGCCAGTTTTTTGGCAGTGCTTGCCACTTTTTTGGCAAGGCCTGCCAGTAATTGTCCAACAGGAGAAGAAAAGCGAGCAGGCGCACCGAGAAATTGTCGGTACGCCTGCTCGTTTTTTCAATCCGGAGGAATAGCGTCTCTCAGCACTTCTGCAAGTGCCTACTTGCCATGCCGGAGGTTGCCCGGGCACCCACGTGTCCCCGGACTTAGTGGTGATCGTGCTTGTGTGGCAGGTTGAAACGCACACCGGCATAGACCTTAAATCCATGCACCGGAGCGTAGATCATGGTCGGGTCGAAACTGTCACCCCACGGATTGCCGGCATCTATGATGGGGTTCTTCTGCTTGTAGTTGGTCAGGTTTTCGCCACCCACATACACCGTGAATTGTCCGAACTTGCGCGACACCTGTGCCGAAAGCTGCGGGAAAGCATCGTAACGCTTCTCCCACGACAGCGAGCCGCCGGCCATCGTGTAAGGATCGGGCATACGGCCACCGCCATTGAGCTGCAGCGTTGCATCCATTTGCCACAGATTGTCGGGAGTTTTGTAGGAAGCAGTGAAGAGTGCCTTGTAGCGGCTTGTGAGTGGCTTTTCACGCAGCACCCCATCGATGGTACATTTGGCGTCGGTGTATCGGTAAGCCGCTGTCAGCTCCAGCCCATCCACCACCGTCATGCTGGCTTCGGCCTGCACCACGTGCGAATAACTGCGACCGTCGAGATTGTAGAAACGCACGGCATGCGCATCAGCATCCATGTCGGTCACAACCTGCTCGACGAAGTGTGTGTAATAATACTCCAGGTTCACGTTCAGCAAACGATGTCCCAAGGGAATCTTAAACTGGGCGTTGACACCACTGTTCCAAGCCTCTTCTTGCTTCAAGTCGGGAGCTATTTCCACACGACGACTGCCGGCCAACAGATAGTTCTGCTCGTCCATCGGGCGTGCCGTGCGATACCCCTTGCCGGCCGACACACGGAAGTTGACAAAGTCGTTGGGCGTGTACTTGAGGTGTGCACGCGGCGTCACAAAGAAATCGTGCAGGTCGCTGTAGTCTCCGCGGAGTCCGGCCATCAGCACAAATTTGTCGTGGAGGTTCATCGTATATTGCACATAGGCTCCGCCCACATTCTCGTGCTCCCTACCACTCGTGAGAGGCTGTGCGGCGTCGTGCACAAGGCGGTAGTGACGACGAAAACCGTCGTGGTTGTAACTCAAGCCCGCCGACAGGCTGTGGTGATGGTCGAACTGAGTTTCGAAGAGCAGTGAAGCATAAGTATTCTGTTGCTTCACATCAAAGACGCGAGCACCATAGAGCGCGTCCTGGTCGTGCCACGATGCCGAGAGTATGAGCGCCATGTTGGTGCCATGCTCCTGGTCGAACGTGTACGAGTTTTTCGTAAACGCCTCATAACGACGCGTATCTATATTTATATTGTAGGGATTTTGCAGAGCCACCCCTTCATGTTCCACCTGCCCGCTTTCGCGATCTTCAGCCAAGAATTTCACTCCGGCCTGGAATGCGTAACGCTCGCCTTGGTAGTTCCAGCGATTCATGAAGTTGTATTGTTGCGTCTTGGGCATATCGGCAAAACCGTCGTCGTTGCTATCGTGCATCTTCAGCGACTTGTCGTAGTGCGCCAACAAGGTCGTACCCCATCGCTTGCCGACATGAAACGTCGCATCGGCATTTCCCTCCAGTCGGGTGTCGCTGTCGCCATACAGGTTCACGAAGAGCAAATCGGGCTCGTGCTGCTGCGGTTTCTTATACTCCACGTTGATTTGTCCCGTCATGGCTTCATAACCATTCTTCACGGATGATATACCTTTTGAAATCTGAATGCCCTCCATCCAAGTGCCGGGGATGTATCCCAAGCCATAGGGCGCAGCTACGCCACGGAAGTTCGGGATGTTCTCCGTCAGCATCTGCACATAGCTGCCCGAGAGTCCCAAGAGCTTAATCTGCTTGGCACCGGTGGCCGCATCGCTATAGCTCACATCCACAGAGGGATTGCTCTGAAAGCTCTCGCCCAGGTTGCAGCACGCATCGCGATACAGACCGGCACGAGTGATGGTTTCGCGATTTTCCAAGCTGCTGAAGGTGCGCAGGGTGTGCGCTCTGCGTCCCACCACTTGGGCCTCACCCAAATCGGTTTCGAGTTCGTGCAACACAAAGTGCAGGCTGTCGCCCGTAACCTCAAGCGTGTCGGGCGAGAGTCCCACAAAGGTGGCCACCATCTTGGCGCCACGCGCTGCATGCTCCACGCTGAAATGTCCGTGAGCATCGGTCGTGGCAGAATGACCGCACGACAAACTGCGCACCACCGCTCCCGGCAAATACATGCCGTGCGCATCGCGAACTGAGCCCACCACCTGCGCTTGCAGCATGGGGACACAAAGCAGAGAAAAGAGGATTGAAACAAGTATCTTTTTCATTGAAATTTATCTTTGATGTTTACTTTCACTATAATTGGTATCTGTCTGACTTAACACGGTTTATAAAATCATGCAACAGGCGTCATCAGACAGCCGAGCGCCTACCGGCATCCGCCGGCACAACCGCTCAAAATTCTGCACACCACTCCCCACCATCCACGTAGGAAGTACATGCCATCGAAAAGTAAAATCAAAGTCGAAAAACGCACAATAGCGCCAGCCAATCGCCGGTCTCAAACCGCCGAACGGCATCCGTCGCATACCGGACAAACTTCTCCACCCGCACCGGCTCGCGCACAGAAAACGAAAAAGGCAAACACGGGGTGAAGACCGGAGAGACAAAACGATCGAAAGCCGTGCGCAGCACTTCACCCTTGTACAACAGCACACGCGCTCCTGCCGACTGACAGCAGCCCACAGGATTGTGACCGGCCTCACACGTCGAAGCACAAGCAACCTCACCATCCATATGCACATGGTGCGCCTCCAGGCCACAACAATGGTGAGTTACCACCACACCCGCCCCGACCTGAACGATCGGAACGCACAACAGGAGTGTCAATATGCGGTGTCGTAAATTCATGCTTCTTCAGAAAAACCGTGCAAAGGTAACCATTTTATACCGAAGCGCCATGTGTGCCCCCGTTAATAAAGCTCAACCATCCCTTGCATACATCCTGCAAATCCCAAGACACAAGCCCTACGCAGACCTACCCCACCTGCAAAAATCTGCAGTGCTTGCAGAAAATTCTGCAGTGCTTGTAAAATTTTCTGCAAGCACTGCAGATTTCCGTCCTCCGCATACGGAGAAGTCAAGAATCGTCACAAGGTATTGATATCCGGTAAAACTCATTGGCAAACAGTCTGACCCAAAGGTCGCAGACCGAAGGGTAAACAAATGCCATCAAGCTACCAACTCGGCACATCTGCTCATACGTATATTAAGGGAGTGATAGGCCTTTGCATACCCCTCTACCCTACGGGCATCTCCCCTGCCTCAGGGGCGAAGCACCATCCGGAGTGCCCGAACGCGGAAGACTGGTCGGAGGGATACGTGGCCGAATGGCGCTGCTCCCCTGAGGTAGGCAGGGGAGCTCCCGGTACGGGTGAGGGATATGAACAAACGAGGAATAAAACAGACAGCACGCAGAGCCAAAAGGTTGCGTGCTGTCTGTTTCTTGATATTTTCTCAAGCGGCTTGTCTCTTTTGTCGGGGCGTGGCTTGAGGCTCTCGCCCCTCTTCTGTCGGCCGGCCGAGTGCTTTCGGACGTTCTTCGTTCGCCTTTTTCTCCTTAGAAGGTCTTCATTGTAAATTGGGGAGAGCAAGGCGCAACCCGATAAGGCCAGTCCTGCAGGCGGGGTCGTAGGAGAGGCGGTACGAGAGGCGGCAGAACGACGCAGCTGATGCGTTATCGCCCCCACGCATCACACGATCGCTGCCGGTTACAGGACCGGTGGGATCAGTTTGTGCCGCACTGCCGTACAAGCCATACCAATCCTGACACCATTCATTTACATTGCCCGACATATCGTAAAGCCCGAGTTCGTTGGGCTGCTTCTGCGCAACGGCATGAGACTTGCTAATGCTGTTATTTTCAAACCAGGCCACAGCACGGATGATATTGCTGCCGGCATATCTATATCCCAAGCTCTTGTTTCCGCCACGCGCTGCAAACTCCCATTCGGCCTCAGTGGGCAGACGGAAGTTCGCACCGGTCAACTGGTTCAACTTAGTGATGAAGGTCTGACAGTCGTTCCAACTTACCTGTTCCACGGGCAACTGATTTCCGGAGAAGTAACTCGGATTAGTGCCCATCACGGCTTTCCAAAGTTCTTGCGTGACCTCGGTTTCGCCAATGGCATACGAAGAAAGCCTTACCGGATGCGTCGGTTCTTCATTTTCACAGACATCAGTCCCCTGCTCTGCGGTAGCGCCCATGATAAACGCTCCACCCTCCACGGGAATCATTTTGAAACTTACGCCATTCACAGTGTAAACTTTAGGTTCGGAAGCAGAACCACCTGTACCGGGTTCAGAAATAACAGAGAATGTTACGCTGTCAATCTGAGTGGTCGCGAAAGATTGCACAATCGCTCCACCACGCCACACCTGCAATTGGCGTACTTGGGCTGTCGATGGCAATGCCATCAGCATGGCCAATAAGAAACTGAAGAAGTATTTATTTTTCATCGTTGTTTGATTTAAAATTATTGTTTATAGAACTTTAATGACACGTTGCCCACGCGAGCAATATACACGCCCATCGGCAGGACAGCTACATCGACCACGGTATGAACTCCCTCCACACGTCCGTTCAGCACCAGGCGGCCTTGAACGTTATAGACCCGATAAGCAGATGAAGGCGAAGCCTCGGAAGTGATTGACAACGTTTGAGTGGCAGGATGATAATCCACCTGCAAGCCTTCGACGGGAGAAACCGCATTCTCAATAGCGGTGGGCATTGCGCCAAAAGCAAGTCTTTGAATACTTTCATAAGGGAGAGAAACACTCTCGCCGCCTTGCAGAGGATGAACAATGACGGCAGCATCTGTGAACGTGAGTTTTCCGATGTCGTCCACGGCAAACGCTCTGTTCTGTGTGGGAGATGGGGCGTAGAACCATAAGTATGAATCATCGGCCGATGCCGGCAGGAAAGCCGACAAGCATAAACCACCCAACAAAAACGAGCGCCGAGAAAAGCTTAAAACTTTTTTCATAAGCACATGTTTGTTTAGCCTTACCGCCACCCAAAGCAAGAAGAAAGAAAAAAGTGAGCCAATACATCTATACAAAAAGAGCGTGGGTAGCTACTTGCTGCTCGTTCTGCATCACAGGCTCTAGCATTGCCCATCAAGTCTGAACGAGCAACGCAGAGGCCCACGCCGGATATGTAACACAACAGTCTCGCTGTGCACACAGACACAGCAAGGACCTGGCATATACATAACCCCGAGGACATCCACTGTTGCCTTGTCTCCGACTTGATAGGGAATTTGCTAGATTCGTGATGCGAAGAACAAAGCGTCGAGTAAACGCCTTTCCATATTTATGTAGCCCCACCCACTCCGCCTCTGCATTTCGCTTGGAAGAATGGATAAGACTTTGCAAATATAGTGAAGAAACATTAAGTCCACGAACGAAAATCCAAAAAACCTTCTAAAGCACAACGAAAAGCTGCCTAAAAAAAGCCCTCCGCATCGCATAAAAACGACACATCGGACGAGCAAAACCGCAAATTGCACAAAAAAACATACAAACAAGCCTTCAGAGAAGGCACAATCCCATTTTTATTTTTTAACTTTGCGCGAAAATATTTATAAGAGAACCGTAATGGAACGATTATTCAAAATTAAGAAAGGACTCGACCTTAAGTTGGTAGGCGAAGCACCGCAGACAAATGTGCGCGAAGCCGCTCCCGGTAAGGAGTATGCTGTTTGCCCGACCGACTTCCACGGCATTCAACCCAAGCTCGTGGTAAAGGAAGGCGATCAAGTGCTCGCCGGCAGTCCGCTGTTTGTAGACAAAGCTACCGAGAGCGTGCGCTTCGTTTCGCCCGTCAGCGGTAGAGTAGTTGCCATCGAGCGTGGCGAACGTCGTAAGTTGCTTCGCATCCGCATTGCGGCCGACAACGCGCAAGTAGCCAAGGACTTCGGAGTTGTGGACCTCAGCAAGGCCAATGGCGAAACCATCAAGAAGCTGCTGCTCGAGAGCGGTCTCTTCGGCATGTTGCGCCAGCGTCCCTATGACGTGGTGCCCTCTCCGCTCGAAGCCCCCAAGAGCATCTTCGTTTCGGCTTTCAACAAGATGCCTTTGGCTGCCAGCTTTGCATTTACCGTGCAAGGACAGGAGGACGACTTCAAGATGGGTGTAAAAGCCCTCGCCAAGTTGGCCAAAGTGCATATGGGCATCAGCCCTGAGCAGATCAACACCGGCATCCTGCCGCTGGAAGATGCTGAAGTGTCTGTGTTCTCCGGTCCTAACCCTGCCGGAAATGTGAGCGTACACATTAACCACGTTGACCCCGTAAACAAGGGCGAAGTGGTTTGGACCATGGCTCCCGAGGACGTAATCATCGTCGGCCGCCTGCTCCGCACCGGCAATGTGGACATGACTCGCACCATCGCCGTAGCCGGTTCGGAGGTGAAAGACCCCTGCTATCTCAAGGTGAAAGTGGGCGCAGCATTGGCAGACGTTCTGAACGGACAGCTTGAAACCACCGAGCACAAGCGCATCATCAACGGCAATCCGTTGGTGGGCTGCAAGAGCGACGCTAACGGCTTCTTGGCTGCACATGCATCCGAGGTATGCGTATTGCCCGAAGGTGATGACGTGAACGAACTCTTCGGATGGATTGCTCCTCGCCTGAAGGAATTCTCCACCAGCCGCAGCTACTTCTCCTGGCTCATGGGCAAGCAGCACCCCTATGCTCCCGACTGCCGCATCAAGGGTGGTGAGCGCCACATGATCATGAGCGGAGAATATGACCGCGTGTTCCCCATGGATATCTACGCCGGCTATCTGGTGAAAGCCATCATCACCGGCGACATCGACCGTCAGGAAGAACTCGGAATCTATGAGATTGCTCCGGAAGACTTCGCCTTGCCCGAATTCGTCGACTCTTCCAAGTTGGAACTGCAACGCATCGTTCGTGAAGGTTTGGAAATCTTGCGCAAAGAGAACTTGTAAAACCAAACTAAGCACCAACGAAATTTCAACACACAAATCCAACAAAACAAAAAGTGTCAACGGCTTCGGCCCATACGACACACATATAATAATATTATGGTAAAGAATTTTCTTGACAAGATAAGGCCTCACTTCGAGGAGGGCGGTAAGCTCAAGTCTTTCCGCTCCGTCTTTGATGGTATGGAGACCTTTCTGCTCGTGCCCAACACCACTTCGCGTGTGGGAGTGAGCATCCACGATGCCATCGACTCAAAACGCATCATGTCATTCGTGGTCATTGCATTGCTTCCGGCATTGCTCGTCGGCATGTATAACATCGGTTACCAGAACTACACTGCAGCCGGAGTGGAAGCCGGATTCCTTGAGATGTTTGCTTACGGTTTGGCTGTCACTCTGCCCAAAATCGTAGTATCCTATTTCGTAGGTCTTGGTATCGAGTTTGTTGTTGCCCAATGGAAGAAAGAAGAAATCCAGGAAGGTTATCTCGTTACCGGATTGCTGATTCCGATGATTGTTCCCGTGGGCTGTCCCCTGTGGATGCTTGCCCTGGCCGTGGCATTCTCTGTGATTTTTGCGAAAGAGATATTCGGCGGAACCGGTATGAACATCTTCAACCCCGCCCTTGTGGCTCGCGCATTCCTCTTCTTCGCTTATCCCACCATGATGAGCGGTGAGAGCGTATGGGTAAGCACTGATACATTCCTGGGATTGGGCAACCAGCTCCCCGACGGCTTCACCATGGCCACTCCCCTTGGACAAGCCGGTGCCGGTGTCGAAGTCACCACTCCGCTTGCCGATATGTTCACCGGCCTGATGCCCGGTAGCATCGGCGAAACCAGTGTTATCGCCATTGCCATTGGTGCGGCCATCCTGCTGTGGACACGCATCGCTTCATGGAAGACCATGCTGAGTGTCTTCGTCGGAGGTGCATTGGTCGGTCTGCTCTTCCAGGCTTGCGAAATGACTGCGCTCACTTGGTACGAACACATTCTGCTCGGCGGTTTCTGCTTCGGTGCTGTGTTCATGGCCACCGACCCCGTTACGAGTGCCCGCACAGAGGGAGGCAAATACATCTATGGTTTCCTCATCGGTGCTTTGGCCATTACCATCCGCGTACTCAACCCCGGTTACCCCGAAGGTATGATGTTGGCCATCCTCTTCATGAATATGTTTGCACCGCTCATTGACTACTGCTTCGTGCAGCGCAACATCAGCAAACGTGCTAAACGTGCCATCAAATAACCATCCAAGAGCAAAAAAGATATGAACACCAATAGCAATTCCTATACGATTATCTATGCTTCGGTAATGGTTGTTATCGTAGCATTCCTGCTTGCTTTTGTTTCCTCTGCACTGAAACCCACACAGGACAAGAACGTTGAAATCGACAAGAAGAAGCAAATCCTCGCCGCTCTCAACATTCGCGACCTGCAAGATGCAAAAGCCATCGAGGACAAATACAACGAAGTGATCTTGGCAGACATGATTATCAACGCCAAGGGCGACACCCTCAATGCCGGTGCAGAAAAAGACCAAGCCGGTTTCAAGGTTGAAAACAAGGAGATTTCTACCGAAAATCTGCCCATCTATATTTGCAATGTGGACGGACAGACCAAATACGTAGTGCCTATGTCGGGACGCGGCCTTTGGGGCGGCCTTTGGGGCTATATGGCCATCAACGATGATTGTGCCACTGTCTTTGGCGCCTACTTCTCACACGAGAGCGAAACCGCAGGTCTCGGCTCACCCATCGCAGAGCAGAAGTTCCAGGACCAGTTCAAGAACATGCACATCTTTGCCGACACCGCCAGCACTCAGGTGGCGCTGACCATCGTCAAGAAAGGACAAGTGAAAAATCCCGAGTATGAAGTAGATGGACTCACCGGTGCAACGCTTACCACCAAAGGAGCTGCCGCCATGGTGACTGATGGTTTGCAGCAATACATCAGTTTCTTTAACGCAAACAAATAATCAGGAGGAAAAAACATGAGCAAATTATTTTCCAAAGAGAATAGAGAGGTATTTGCCAATCCTCTGAATTTGGACAACCCTGTTACCGTTCAGGTGTTGGGTATCTGTTCGGCATTGGCCGTAACTGCACAATTGGAGCCAGCCATCGTAATGGGTCTCTCCGTAACTGTGATTACCGCCTTTGCCAACGTCATTATTTCATTACTGAGAAAGACCGTCCCCAATCGTATCCGTATCATCGTGCAGCTGGTGGTTGTGGCTACCCTCGTAACCCTCGTAAGCCAGATTCTGAAGGCTTTTGCCTATGATGTGAGCGTGCAGCTCTCCGTATACGTCGGACTTATCATCACCAACTGTATCCTAATGGGACGCCTTGAGGCTTTCGCCATGCAAAACGGTCCTTGGGAATCGTTCCTCGATGGTGTTGGTAGCGGTCTTGGTTATGCATGGATCCTCGTTGCCGTTGGATTTGTGCGCGAGCTTTTCGGTGCCGGTACATTGCTCGGTATGCGCGTCATCCCCGAATGTCTCTATGTTGAGAATGGAGGATGGTACGTCAACAATGGTATGATGACCATGCCCGCCATGGCCATGATTCTCGTAGGATGTATCATCTGGGCACACCGCGCCTACAATGACCGCAAGACAAGCAAGTAACAAACATACCTAACACTTTAAAAGAAGTAAACAATGGAACAAATGTTAAGCCTCTTCGTCCGCTCGATTTTCGTGGACAATATGATATTCGCATTCTTCCTCGGTATGTGTTCTTACCTTGCTGTATCTAAGAATGTGAAGACTGCGCTCGGTCTTGGTGTAGCTGTTATCTTCGTGCTGCTCATCACCGTGCCTGTCGATTACCTCTTGCAGACCAAGGTGCTCGGCCCCGACTGCCTCGTCGAAGGTGTAGACCTGAGCTTCCTGTCGTTCATCCTCTTCATCGCTGTGATTGCCGGAATGGTGCAACTCGTAGAGATGATTGTGGAACGTTTCTCCCCCTCTCTGTATGCAGCTTTGGGTATTTTCCTCCCCTTGATTGCTGTGAACTGTGCCATCATGGGTGCCTCACTCTTTATGCAGCAGCGCATCGGCATGGACCCCAACAGCAGTCAATACATTGGTGACGTTTGGGACGCCGTTGTCTATGCACTCGGTTCCGGTATCGGCTGGTTGCTGGCCATCGTAGGCCTGGCTGCCATCCGTGAAAAGATGGCATACACCGATGTGCCCAAACCCCTGCAGGGCCTTGGTATCACCTTCATCACCGTGGGATTGATGGCAATGGCCTTCATGTGCTTCTCCGGT
Organism: Bacteroidaceae bacterium; assembly: GCA_017461605.1. Classification (GTDB taxonomy): domain Bacteria; phylum Bacteroidota; class Bacteroidia; order Bacteroidales; family Bacteroidaceae; genus Alloprevotella. The sequence continues at coordinate 509,693 of JAFTXN010000002.1, read as the reverse complement.
CTCAACATCTAATAACAAGGAAAGGAACATAACAAATGGATTTCAATTTAATTATTTCAAGCATAGTAGTGTTTCTTGTCATCATCCTCATCTTGGTGGCCATACTCCTTACAGCGAAACGCTATCTCACCCCAAGTGGTAAGGTGAAGGTAACCATCAACGGCAAGGACACCATTGAGGTAAATCAAGGTGGTACCATCTTGAGCACAATGGCTGAAAACAACATCTACCTCCCCTCTGCTTGTGGCGGTAAAGGCTCTTGCGGTCAGTGCAAAGTGCAAGTTCCCGAAGGCGGTGGTGAAATCTTGGATTCTGAAAAGGGCCAATTCACTCGCAAACAAATCAAAGAAAATTGGCGCCTCGGTTGCCAGTGTAAAATCAAGGGCGACATCAGCATCAATGTAGAGGACTCCGTAATGGGCGTTAAGGAATGGGAATGCACCGTTATCGGTAACCGCAACGTGGCTACCTTTATCAAGGAATACAAAGTCGCACTTCCTCCCGGCGAACACATGGACTTCGAACCCGGTTCGTACGCACAGATCAAGATTCCTGCATTCAGCCTCGATTATGATAAGGACTTCGATAAGTCACTCATTGGCGACACTTACCTCCCTGCCTGGGAAAAATTTGGTCTCTTCAACCTCAAGTGTACCAACGATACTCCCACCGTTCGCGCCTACTCTATGGCCAACTATCCCGACGAAGGTGATATCATCACACTCAATGTTCGTATCGCCACACCTCCCTTCAAACCCAAAGAACAGGGTGGCGGCTTCATGGACGTGAATCCCGGTATCGCTTCTTCCTACATCTTCAGCTTGAAGCCCGGTGACAAGGTTATCATGAGTGGCCCCTATGGTGAATTCCGCCCGAACTATACTTCAGGCCGCGAAATGATTTGGGTCGGCGGTGGTGCCGGTATGGCTCCTCTCCGTGCACAAATCATGCACATGCTCAAGACACGTCAGTGCCGCGACCGTCAGATGCACTACTTCTATGGCGCACGCGCTTTGGAGGAAATTCCGTTCCTTGACGACTTCTTGGCACTCGAGAAGGAATTCGACAACTTCCACTTCCACCTTGCGCTTGACCGTCCGGATCCCAAGGCTGACGCAGCAGGTATCAAGTACACCGCCGGCTTCGTAGCCCCTGTGATGGGTGACACCTATCTCAAACAACACGAAGCACCCGAAGATTGCGAATACTATCTCTGCGGTCCTCCGATGATGGCGAAGACAGTGCTCGACCTCCTCGACAGCCTCGGTGTAGAAAAGGAAATGATCCACTTCGACGACTTCGGTGGATAATCCTCCCTACCCTCTTTCATACAAAACGTGGAAGCATCTTTCATCAGAAGCTTCCACGTTTTTTCTTTGTACTATCACTACATTGAATTTCTGAAGAAAGAAATAAGAGACAGACCGGCTTGCATATAGACACGGAAAAGTCTATCTTTGAAAACACATTCTGTGCAAATATAGAGGACACATAGAAGACTAGGGAGTCCGACAGAACAAATACGCTCCACAATCCCACTTTTCTGAACACCTATTGAGAAACACGATAAACCTAGGATATGGCTGTATTGGTAAATTACAAATGCCCACATTGCGGATACGAAGTTTATGGCAGTAAGTATGGGCACTATTGCGTGAAGACCGGTGAGGCTTTCATGTTTCATTGTCATTCATGCCATGAGATTGTAAGTTTAATCTCCGAGAAAGAAATGATTGTGCAATGTCCGGAATGTGAGGAAACGGACGAACTCTATTCATGGAATCCCGTTGACGGAAGATGTCCCAAGTGCAATGGATGCATGGAAGAAGGCCAAAGTTCACCCGTAATGTGCGTAGATTGATGGAGACCTTAGCATACAAATGGCTATTGGACTTTTGCAGTTATTACAACGGCGAAGAAGATTGTCCTACCGATGACAGCCACGATGAAATGTTCTGGTTCTATGAGAAAGCATGGGTAATGAAAATTTCTCATTGGGAGTTTTCGTTAGGGGAAATCAACGAATACATCCACCTTGGCTTAGGGCAATTTTCCGAACATGATGGAGTTCCCCAAACCTTAAAGATTGTACTGTTCAACAGGTACATGCATTGGAGCTGTCAGGCTTCTCCGGAAGATTTCAAAACATGGTATCTGAAACACTACAGGAACCGATTAAAGGAAAAGAAGCTCAGCAAAGGCAAGCGCATACTCAACCGATATCGCTTGGCTTTTCTGGAATACCGGTGTAATTGGCGGGATATTACCCCCACACCGGAAATGGATTATATGTTCGCTATCGCCAATGCTGTGGATGCCGAACATGGCTTTGATGCGCCAATTGCAGAAAGTGTCATGTGCAAAGCGCTCGCCCATGCCGATACACATGGATATACCATAGAGCTGATACCCGATGCGAAATACCTCATCCGGAAGCCCTGTGATGGATGGAAATATCATCCAGAGTTCAAGGAAATTCGTATGCGTGCTTTGGACTTCCTGAAAAACAATATGCCCGAATATGACAACGCAGAGTATCGTGGTCGTTGGAACGGAAGATATGTCTATGCTCCATTCTGCGAATCCGGAGAAGTGCATGTTACCGGAATGCCACGGTATATCTTGGTCGATAAAGATTCGGTTGAAGATTTAGTGGATAGAGAATTAAATACGAGGGGTAAGATTAGGTGGTGAGAAAAGGGTATTTAATGTGAGTTCGGTATATGAAAACACTTCAAGAAATGTGGGAGCGTCTAATTATTTAGAACTTCAAGGGTGATGATCAATGTGTAACACATAATCATCCGATATACTGTAAGGATATCACTATACGATATACTCAGGATAAATGGATAAATCGAATTTACAAAACTTTTAGCATTTCTCCTTGGATTTAAATTCTTTTGTTACCTTTGCAAAAGATTCTCTTGATTATATCTAATTGGAAGGTATACCACCCTAGTGTGAAGCCCTACAGTGAAGGTTAGATAACAATCCATACCATTCTGAAACATGCGATGGTAAATCAAATGTTGAAGTTTGTATTAAAGGGAATCACGACATAATAATAAGGCGTTCAATTGGCGCTTTGTTCTTAACGCTGAGAAACTTCGCAACTTTCGTGTGCTGTCGGAACATTGCAACGATGAATGTCCTCGGGATGTGTCTATATGCGCATCCCTTATGCCTGCTCATAGAATGCAAATCACCTAAAAAGGGGATTACTTCATTATTATGCGCGACATAAGGGTGTATTATATTCATATTTGGCGTGGACTTTCGCGTTGCTCCGTTCAACAGCACAGGGCAATGCGAAGGCCTCTCAGCGTGGGACGAGCAACAATGAGAGTTCCACGCTTTATTTTTATTGCCGTTGACAATTCTTTCATATTTATAAACGACCGAATCTGGAACTATAGGTCAGTTCAAAATTCTTAACCATGGATAAGAAAATGAACAACGAAGAACTCCAGTCACGTCGTGAGTTCTTTAAGCAGGCAGCGAAAGGCGCTCTGCCAATCTTAGCTTTTACCGTCTTAGGTTCAACCTTTTTAACATCTTGTGAAGAAGATGATGAGAAGGGTTGTAGTTCTAAGTGCACTGGTGGTTGCCAGTCTTCTTGCTCTGGCGATTGTGACGGTGGTTGCTCAAACAATTGTGATGGTCTTTGCGGTGGAGACTGTTGGGCTTATTGTGAGTCTAAGTATAAAAGCTAAACAAATTGTTCATCAGGAGGATATGTGGAAATCTTCACATATCCTCTTAAAAAAACAATTGACAAATGAAAAAATCCATAACTTTTATTGTCACTAAGGATTGTCAATTAGCATGTAAGTACTGTTATCTTGTCGGCAAGAATAGCAAGGAACGTATGACATGGGATGTCGCAAAGAAAGCAATTGATTACATCCTCGATCATGAAGATGATTTCCAAGACGAAGGTGTTATCTGGGACTTCATCGGAGGTGAGCCATTTTTGGAAATAGATTTGATTGACAAAATCTGTGATTACATTAAAACGGAGATGTATGTACGCGACCATCATTGGTTTAATGATTACATTTTCTCCTTTACAACAAATGGTCTAAACTACAGTAGTGATAAGCTACAGAATTATATAGCCAAAAACAAAGATCATCTTAGCATTACAATTACAATTGACGGCACAGAAAGGAAACATGACCTAAATAGAATATACAAAGGAAGTGGCAATGGTTCCTATAAAGATGTAGTAAGGAATATTCCTCTTTGGTTAGAGCAGTTCCCTTCAGTTGGTACAAAAATAACCATAAGTAGTGCAGACATACCATATATAAAAGAAAGTGTTATGCATGTGTATCAATTAGGTATAACGGAGGTACACATAAATTGTGTTTTCGAAGACGTGTTTGGCGAGGGGGATGATAAACTCTTTGAAGAGCAATTATTATCCTTAGCAGATGAGATAATAGACAAAGGATATTATAATGACCATACCTGCTCTTTTTTTGATGAAAGAATAGGAAAACCCTTGGACCCGATTAAGCGAAACAACAATTGGTGTGGTGCTGGTAGAATGCTATCAGTAGATGCAAGTGGAAACTTCTATCCATGCACTCGTTTTGCTCAATACTCATTGAGAAACAAGAAGGCGTGGATTATTGGCAATATAGAAAGTGGAATTAACCAAAACAAACTACGTCCATTCTTGCTCCTTGACCGTTGTACACAAAGTACCCAGAAGTGTATTGATTGTGAAGTCGCAAGCGGCTGTGCATGGTGTCAAGGTGAGAACTATGACACAGCAGAAATTCCCACCCTATATCAGCGTGCTACAGCTATTTGTAAAATGCACAAAGCCCAAGTTAGAGCCAATAATTACTATTGGAACAAGTTGTATAGAAAACTTGAACTTGAAGGCCTACGAGAAGAGTTTGAAGAAAATCACCTACAACCAAAACAAGAATTTTGCTAATGTTATGTTACAATATCTCATTATATTATTAGATGACAGTAGTACTTCATATTGTCATTATAATTCGCAGAGCGCAAATCAATTGATAGGACTTTCCGATTTAGCAGAGGGTATCAAATTCGCTATGAAAGAGAATCTTATGATTCAATTTGTTTATCCAGATTTTGATCTACCTACAGAATATAAGAAGCTAATTGAAACAATTGATCACTCTAAGATAATGCCATCAACATCGCCTTTGATAGATTGTGCAGACATCATTATTTTCAATAATTGGAAAGAGCTTGTAGGGATTACTCCTTATAGCAAGGCTACGTGTGTTTTACGAATTACGAAAGAGGACTTATTTACTCAGAAAGAATTGGTAAAGCAATCCATAAGCAAGTTCTCGCGTTTGAATATTGTAATAACAGATATTGAATCATTCTCAGAAGCTGATTTACTGGAATATAAAAGTGTGATTAGCACATTAGGAGAGGAAATTGAACGACTATATAGTTGGGGACAATCACCACAGACAAACGTTATTACAGATAGAATTTCCTTAACTCGAATGAACAACTGCAATGCAGGATACAATAATATAACACTCGCTCCGGATGGTAGTTTTTATGTATGTCCTGCATTTTATTACTCATGCGAGGAGGATAAGGCGGCTTTCTGCATAGGCAATTTGCAAACAGGCTTAAAGATAAAAGCTGCGAATTTATATAAATTACCATATGCTCCTCTGTGTCGAAATTGTGATGCGTATCAATGTAAGCGTTGTGTATGGATAAATCGCAGGATGACTTATGATATAACAACCCCTAGCCGTGAGCAATGTGTATTGGCACACATTGAGCGCAACGAGAGTCGGAGAGTATTAGAAGCAATAAGAAAAGAAAAGACTTTTTACCCAGAACAAGATATTCCAGAAATAGGATATCTAGATCCATATGAAGTGAGGGTAGATTGGCATAAAATGTAACTAAAGAATGACAAGAAAAAAAGTAGGTTCAGTTACGCCTAAAGAGCGTGATGAAATTCAGAAATTATTCAAACGACAAGCTGGTTTAGCAGAACTGGCAAAAATAATAACCATCGATAATGTTGAGCTATATGAAAAAGTTGTTAATGACTTAGGTGAAACCAATATGACATTCTTAGATTGGTGGAATTCCAAAGGTGAGAAGTACAATTGGGAGACCGCTGATAACGGAAGATGGCAAATCAAGTTTGAAACATGTGAAATTTTTTTAGTAACTCAATAAAGTTATGCACTTACAGTTTTTATTTATCGGAACAACAGAACTTCTTCTCATTGGAAGTATTGCATTCTTGCTATTTGGAGGAAAAAAGTTACCAGAAATGATGCGAGGACTAGGACAAGGCGTCAGAGAGTTCAAAAAGGGAGTTAAAGAAGTAAAGTCTGAAATCGACTCAGATGGTCAAACTGACAAGGAATTTAAACAAGATACGGAAAAGAGTAAAGTAACAGATGGGCAAATTGAATGATGGGAAATTGACATTTGGCGAGCATCTTGAGGTGCTTCGCCAGATGTTATTCCGGATTCTTGGAGTGGTAGGTATTTTTGCTTCAGCCATCTTCTGTTTCAAGGAAACTACTTGGAAAATTCTGCTTGCTCCAAGCGAATGTGATTTTTGCACATATAAATGGATTGAAGCAACGATGCAATCAATTGGATTTTCAGATTTCCATTTTGAACAGTTCCTTGTTGATTTAATTGCTACAGACTTGTCATCACAGTTTATGACTCACATAACAACATCAATATATCTAGGATTGCTCTGTGCTTCACCTTACATTCTGTTTGAGTTATTCCGATTTATTTCTCCTGCTCTATATAAAAATGAGAAAAAGTATTCTGTACAAGTTACTGGAATAATTTATTTTCTTTTTGTCATTGGAGTTCTAATGAGCTACTATATACTTTTCCCTATTTCATTTAGGTTCTTAGGAACATATAGTGTCGCAGAAAGAGTACATAGTACAATAACACTAGATAGCTATGTAGAAACTTTTACGACTCTTATCTTTGTAATGGGCTTGGTTTTTCAGTTACCTGTAATCGCTTTCGCATTGGCAAAAATGGGACTAATTACCCATGTCGTTTTGTGCCATTATAGGAGACACACTTTTTTAGTAATCATGCTAGTTGCTGCTATCATAACTCCGCCTGATATAATGACACTTATTCTTGTAACAATTCCATTATACTTCTTATTTGAAGTTAGTATTAAAGTGGTAAAAATGGTTGAAGGTTAAACAATTGTATAATGAAAAGTCCATTTATAGTTTTTATATGCTCACTTATTATTTGTTCATGCAACAGCAATAAGTCGAAAAACAACAAGGATACAAATTATCAAAAGCCTGAATATAAAACTCTGACTGTAATCAGAACAAATATGAATGATAGTGTTATAATGCATACAGATGATGGACACATATTATCATATTCTACAGACAGTGCTGGAAACCATATCGTAAATTTTGCAAAATTCAACTACAACGCTGGTGGGTATGAAAGAATAAGAGACATCTTGGTAAGAGTAGAATTGGATACATCAATGCAATATATAAAAAGTATTGTCTCTGTACATGGCGTGGCATTATGCTTTGAAGAAGAAGGAATGTATAATGTTATTTATTATGACAAACATATGCACCAAAAAGAACTTAATTATATTAATGTTCGAAATCTGTTAAATAATAATACCAATATAGCTAAAAATATCATTACGCAGTTAATAAATGCCTATGACATTTCTCTTTATATATCAGCTAATAACGAAGATGGATGGTATTCTATTTGTTCCTCACTTGAACCAGTCTGCGTTTTGTCAAATTTTGATTATATTGAGCAAGATGAGGTTTATAATCAGAAGGTTAAAGATCGATTACCTAGAATTATAAACGCAGCTGAAAGATTAACCCATTTCTGTAATGCTTTAGATAGAGAACAGAAAAAGAGGGGTAAGATTAGGTGGTGAGAAAAGGATATTTACAGAAATCCACCACGTTTCCATAAAACAGAAATATACCACACTTACCTTTGCACACTTACTATACGTGAAGTGTCATAGCATGCGTAGAGAAGACAGAAGCTATCTCCCACCCTCTATCAACTCTGCATCATGACTGATGCCGGGAGTTGCACAGCTGTCTGTGGGCATGGGAGTTTCTTCCTCTTCTTCCTCACCCTCACTGACAAGCCAATACGCACTTGGTGCCTTAATACCTATGCGACGGAAATAGGTTTTGGCGAACCCCTGTATGCGGATACATTTATGCAAAAGAGTGGGATTATCATAAAGGTTCAGCTCCGAACGAACATAAACCCCGGCCTTTGATTCAGGCAAGCCGATGGGCATCATTTGCGCCAAGTTGGTCTCATCGGGACTGTCGGCTATGAGCATATTGGTGTTAGGCTTGTCCGTGGGAACTGCGAGAACGACACTCTTCTCCGAAATCGTGGTTCCGCTAACATAGCCGACAATATATCCTTGAACCACAATATAATCATCGTCGGCAGCGGACATAGCCTCAGACACGGTCAGGAAGTCGGCATCTTCATCCGGCATTTCCGGAACTACCTCACCGGAATTTCCACCTTCTTGCGGCTCAGGCAATTCTATCTTTTCGCAGCCCGACATGAACCACGTAAATATGAGAAGCATGGTGCAAAGGAAAGTAAAACGCATATCTACCGACTTTATGTATCTTGATGTAAAAGCTAAATCCTTCACCCCCATCCCTGCTGCTCCTTCTGTGCTTCGAGGAGCATCTCTGCAGGACTTAATCCGGGATAGATATCCCAAAAATAGGCTTGAACATACTGGGGAGCAAGGTCTATAGCCTTGGCCAACACCTCACAGAATAATGGGTGATGCAAGCGCCGGAACACCACTGCTGTTTGCGCTATCACTGAAGGAGATGCGTGATGCTGATAAATTTCCTCCCACAAAAGACGGGCTGCAGGAACAAAGGTCAAAGCAAAGGCGATATTTGCAATACGACAAACTTGGGCTTCTGTCACCTCGATGGACGAAGTCATCATGTGCAACACACTAACAGCTACTTCCGGGTAGCCCGCTTTTACTAAGTGTTCAGCCACATCACAATGTGTTTCATTAAACTGTACACCAATGATGGAGGTACCCTGAAAGACGGACAATACTTCGTCAACGCGCGTGTCCTTTATCAGAGACAACAACACAACTCGAATGATGCGAGAACGATCCGCACTATCCAATGGCACCGATGCATAAGCTCGCTTTCCTTCTATCAGAGTCAATTCTGTTTCTCCTGCATCAAAAGCACACTCTGCGCAAGTCATGGCCACAACATAATCATTGGAATACTTGCTGATGTATTTCCTATAAATCGGCAAGCACTCTGCAATCGGTCGCACCTGAAACATTGATAGGATGCGTATACGCTCTGCCTGACTGTTCTCAGGATTGATGGCCAATGCGTATTCACAACTCTCGACAGCTGCATCATAGAGTGCGTTTTTGTATTGTCCATCAGCCATGATTGTCCAAAGCTGGTCGTCATATGGCGAAGCATCTATGATTTCGTTAAGAATGGCAGCGGCTTCCTGCGGTTGCTTCTTATGAAACAAGCAATCGGCTTTCAAGCCTTGGCATCGAGCGTACTGCTCGTAATGGTGAGGTATGTGATTCAGATAACATAATGCCTGATCGAAGAAGCCATAGTCGAAGAATATCTCCGCTGCTTCTTCCATTGTGTCATATAGTTCAAAGCCTTCGGGCGTGGCTTGCAGAAGTTTATCAATGCTTTGCACAGCTTCATCAAAACTCAGGGTAGCCAAATGATGTTCTGCCATAAACATGCAACGGCTTCGATGGGATGGGTCATCAATGCTCTCAACCACCGCCATAGCTTCTTTCCATTTTCCGGCGTTCTTCAGGATGTAGGCACGCTGCAAATTCAAATCTATATCATCCGGATGTAGCGCTTGTGCCATGCGAAGGCAGGTTTCAGCATCGTAGTCGCGTCCCTGCCCTGTGTAATACTCCACAATGTCAGCCAAGTCGGCTGCTTCCATATAAAAAGGCACGCCTTGCTCGAGCTTTTCTTCGTAGCTCCTCACAAGACGTGCCAATCTGTTATTGTTTTGTTCCATTATTTAAGTGCTTTCCGTTTCGTTCGGACAGGTGGAAGCGGAGTTCCCTCTGCGCCAGCTGTATTTACGCACCACACATCTGGCTTCCGCTGTGTGTACGAAATAGTCCAAAAACGGGATTACGACTTTTTCACCCAGCTATCCTTCAATCCTACTGTGCGATTGAACACCAAATGCTCGGGAGTGGAAGTTTTGTCGTAAGTGAAGTAACCGATACGCTGGAACTGCAGATAAATGTTATCATTCTGTTCGGCTGCATATTTCTCAATGTAGCAATTCTTGAGAACCTTCAACGAATCGGGATTCAGCAATTCACGGAAGTCGCGCTCGTCAACCGACGGATTCTCTACCGTAAAGAGACGATCGTACAAGCGGACTTCAGCCTGCAAACAGTGATCGGCACTTACCCAATGCAAGGTTCCTTTCACCTTACGATTGGCGCCTTCCATTCCGCTCTTGCTACTGGGATCGTATTCGCAATAGATTTCTTCGATGGTTCCATCTTCTGATTTCTTGCATCCGGTACACTTTACGATATAAGCATTCTTGAGACGAACTTCCTTACCCGGTACCATACGGAAGAACTTCTTGGGAGCATCCTCCATGAAGTCTTCGCGCTCAATCCACAAATTGCGACTGAACGTAATGGTATGCGTGCCATCAGCCTCGCATTCCGGATTGTTGACAGCCAACATTTCTTCTGACTGTCCTTCAGGATAATTCGTTACAACCAACTTAACCGGATTGACCACTGCAGATACACGCAGCGAACGAGCATTCAAGTCTTCCCGAGCAGCAGCCTCGAGCATGGCATAATCGTTGAGCGCATCAAACTTGGTATATCCAATCATATCGATGAACTTACGAACTGCCTGTGGCGAATATCCACGACGACGCAAACCACACACAGTCGGCATGCGGGGATCGTCCCATCCGTCCACCAAGCCCTCTTGAACTAACGCCAAGAGTTTACGCTTGCTCATCACGGTATAGGTAAGGTTCAAACGATTGAATTCATACTGTCTGGGGCGATTGTCTTCCAAATCCTTGCCCTCCTTCAGCTCGTCTACGAAATAATCATAAAGCGGACGATGCGGCACAAACTCCAGCGTACAGATGGAGTGAGTTACACCTTCGAAGTAGTCGCTCTGTCCATGGGCAAAGTCATACATCGGATACGCTTTCCACTTGCTTCCGGTACGATGATGCTCTTTGTTGATGATTCGATAAATCACCGGGTCGCGGAAGTGCATATTGGGATTGGCCATGTCAATTTTGGCACGTAACACCATGGAACCCTCGGGGGCTTCCCCGCTATTCATCTTCTCAAACAAGGCCAGACTCTCCTCAATCGGACGATTACGGAAGGGACTGTCGGTACCGGGCTGGGTGGGTGTACCCTTCTGAGCGGCAATCTGCTCACTGGTCTGCTCGTCCACATACGCCTTGCCCTCCTTGATAAGTTTCACCGCAAAGTCCCAAAGTTGCTGGAAATAGTCAGAAGCATGATAGATATTGCCCCAACGGAAGCCCAACCATTCGATGTCGTGTTTGATTGCTTCCACATATTCTGTGTCCTCTTTCTGAGGGTTGGTGTCGTCAAAACGAAGATTGCAGACACCTCCAAACTTCTCTGCTACACCAAAGTCCATACATATAGCTTTGGCGTGTCCGATGTGCAAATATCCATTAGGTTCAGGCGGGAAGCGTGTTTGAAGCCGTCCGGCGTTCTTGCCATCTTGCAAGTCCTTTTCTACGATTTGTTCAATAAAGTTCAAACTCTTCTTCTCCGTTGTTGATTTTTCTTCCATGCTTATATAATATTGAATAAGGGAAACGGCTTTAGTTTGCCATTTCGGAGATAAACTTGATACGTACCAGTCTGATTTCCTCTTCTGTGTAGTCGTTGCCTAACTCGTCGATTGCATCGTCCAAGTCGTCCGTCTCGCTTTCCTTAAAGTAAAGGTAGATATCGTTAATCTGGTCGTCATCTAGAATTTCGTCTATGAAATAATCTATGTTGATTTTTGTTCCACTGTAAACAATCGACTCGATTTTGTCAAGGAGTTCTTCAAACTCTATGCCTTTGGCCATGGCAATATCGTCCAATGCCACTTTACGGTCAATGGAGCCGATGATACTCAATTTGTCCACCGACTTGTTGGGAACGGTTCGGATACGCAAATCTTCCGGACGCTCAATTTCATTTTCCTCACAATGTCTCTTGATAAGCTGACAGAACTTTTCGCCATAGCGTTTGGCCTTTCCGGTTCCTACTCCCGGAATGTTCAACAACTCGTCCGTACTCTGCGGATATATGGTAGCCATGGCTTCGAGCGAAGCATCCTGGAATATCACATAAGGCGGAACATCCAATTCCTTGGACATCCGCTTGCGCAGGTCGTTGAGCATCTGATAGAGTGCCGGATCCACAGCACACGAGGCACCGCTCTGTACCGGAACATCCATATCCACATCTTCAAAATCGTTATCCTCAACAATCATGAACGATGTCGGTTTCTTCAAGAATTTGCGGCCACTATCGGTAACGCGCAACACACCATAGTTGTCAACTTCCTTCTCGATGTAGCCTGCGATGAGTGCTTGGCGAATAACAGCGTTCCAGAGCTTTTCTTCCTCTTCGGATGCAGAACCAAAGCATTCCAACTCATCGTGTTTGTGTGCCAGGATTTCATCACTCTCTTTACCCTTCAGCACATCCTTTATATAGTCGTCCTTAAAGTTTTCCTTGGTTGCCAGGATTACTTCAAGCACTTTGCATAATTGGTCTTTTGCTTCCACTTGTTTCTTTGGATTTATACAGTTGTCGCAATTCCCACAATTATCCGGTTTATAACATTCTCCGAAATAGTGCAGCAACAATTTTCTGCGGCACACTGAAGATTCGGCATAAGCCGCCGTCTCTTTCAGCAATTGTCGGCCAATGTCTTGCTCGGCAATGGGCTTTCCTTCCATGAACTTCTCTAATTTCTGAAGATCCTTGTACGAATAGAACGCCAAACATATACCTTCTCCGCTATCACGCCCTGCTCTTCCTGTCTCCTGATAATATCCTTCCAAGCTCTTGGGTATATCGTAATGTATCACAAAACGAACATCAGGCTTGTCAATACCCATTCCAAAAGCAATGGTAGCAACCATCACATCGATTTCCTCCATCAAAAAGTCGTCTTGCGTTTTTGAACGAGTGGCAGAATCCATACCTGCATGGTATGCTTCCGCTTTTATCTCATTGGCTTTGAGCACTTCGGCCAACTCCTCCACCTTCTTGCGGCTCAAGCAATAAATGATACCGCTACGGTGAGGGTGCTGCTTGATAAACTTGATAATATCCTTGTCGATGTCTTTGGTCTTCGGGCGTACCTCATAATAGAGGTTCTGACGATTGAAGGAGCTCTTAAACTCCAAAGCATCCTGAATACCGAGGCTCTTTTTGATGTCAAGGCGCACTTTATCGGTAGCAGTAGCTGTCAGGGCTATCACGGGAGCATTGCCAATCTCATTGATAATGGGACGAATCTTACGATATTCCGGACGGAAATCATGTCCCCACTCAGAGATGCAATGTGCTTCGTCGATGGCGTAGAAAGATATCTTGATTTTCTTCAAGAACTCCACATTCTCCTCCTTAGTCAGCGACTCCGGTGCCACATATAACAACTTTGTTTTTCCCGAAAGTATATCCGACTTCACGGTCTCTATGGCTGCCTTGTTCAAGGATGAGTTGATGAAGTGTGCCACTCCATCTTCCTCACTCATATTCCGCATTGCATCCACCTGATTCTTCATCAGCGCAATGAGAGGAGAAATCACAATAGCCGTGCCCTCCATCAACAGGGAGGGCAATTGGTAGCACAAAGATTTACCTCCACCAGTGGGCATCAAGACAAAAATATCCTTACCCTTTAGCAAGTTTTCGATAATGGCTTCTTGGTTCATTTTGAAACCATCAAAGCCGAAATACTTCTTAAGCTGGTTGTGCAAGTCCTTTTTGGCGACCATAACTATTGTTTTTAGAGAATGGTTTGCGAAGCCCCGAAATCCCTCCCCACACATTATTTATAATATACGGGCAAGTTACTTTATGGGGCTTTCTTAGCCAAAATTACGTACAACTTTTGAATTATCGCGATATTTTCAAAAAAAAGATTGATTTTTTATTTAGAATTCGTCGATTGCAGGCTGTTTTTTTCAAATTGAGCCACTGCATATTCTTTCGTCACGACAAATTCAGAGGCTTGTTCGGACGGTTTTTCGAACATGGCATCCATCATGATACTCTCGACGATAGACCGCAAGCCACGTGCTCCAAGTTTGAACTCCACCGCTTTGTCTACGATATAGTCGAGGGCCTCTGTGGAGAACGTCAAGGCCACACCGTCCATCTCGAAGAGTTTTTTGTATTGCTTCACAATGGAATTCTTAGGTTCGGTGAGAATGTTTCGTAACGCTTCACGGTCAAGCGGTTGCAGGTATGTAAGCACCGGCAAACGGCCAATGATTTCCGGAATCAGGCCAAACGACTTCAAGTCGGTCGGCTGCACATATTGCATCAGATTATTGGCATCAATTTTCAGAGCGTTCTGAACCGAATCGTAACCCACGGTATGCGTGTTGAGTCGTTGTGCAATTTTCTTCTCAATGCCATCAAATGCACCACCGCAAATAAACAAGATGTTGCGTGTATCCACATGGATATAGTCCTGATCGGGATGCTTGCGCCCTCCCTTAGGCGGTACATTCACCACACTGCCTTCGAGCAGTTTGAGCAATCCTTGTTGCACACCTTCTCCACTCACGTCACGTGTGATGGATGGATTGTCACTCTTACGCGCAATCTTGTCTATCTCGTCAATAAACACAATGCCTCGCTGCGTGCTCTCCAAATCGTAATCCGCAGCCTGCAATAAGCGGCTCAAGATGCTCTCCACATCCTCGCCCACATAACCGGCCTCCGTAAATACGGTGGCATCGACAATCGTAAACGGAACCTTGAGCAACTTGGCTATGGTACGCGCCAAGAGTGTCTTGCCCGTACCCGTCGAACCTACCATGATGATGTTACTCTTTTCGATTTCCACATCATCATTGTTGTTTTCCGAATTTTGGGAAAGACGTTTATAGTGATTATACACAGACACCGCCAAGAATTTCTTGGCATCATCCTGTCCTATTACATATTGATCGAGATAAGCCTTGATTTCCTTGGGTTTTGGCAGCGACTTGTAGTCTATCTTCTCTGTGGTCTTTCCCGCCTTGGCACCAACAGAGATAGCTTCCTCTATCACACGATGTGCTTCTGTGGCACACATGTCACAGATGCAAGCATCAAGGCCGTTAAGCAGGATGCCCACTTCGTCCCTTTCTCGTCCACAGAAGGAACAACGTTCTTTTTTCTTAGCCATTATTACGCGACAAAACTCTGTCGATCATTCCATATTCACATGCCTCTTGTGCTGTCATCCAATAATCACGATCGGAGTCAGCCCAAACTTTGTCAAAATCAGTATGCGAATGATCGGCGATGATGGTATAAAGTTCTTTCTTCAATTTCTGAATCTCACGTGCAGTGATTTCGATATCGCTGGCCTGTCCCTGTGCACCACCCATCGGCTGATGAATCATCACCCGGCTATGCGGAAGCGCACTACGTTTGCCCTCTTTTCCTGCCACGAGAAGTACTGCAGCCATTGATGCTGCCATACCTGTACAGATGGTAGCCACATCACTTGAAATAAACTGCATCGTGTCATAGATTCCCAGACCGGCATACACACTTCCACCGGGAGAGTTGATGTAAATGGAGATATCTTTTCCCGGATCGCAGGAATCAAGATAAAGCAATTGTGCCTGAAGTGTATTGGCTGTATAGTCATCGATGGGAGTGCCTAGAAAAATGATGCGATCCATCATTAAGCGGCTGAAAACGTCCATCTGAGTAACGTTCAGTTGACGCTCCTCAAGGATATAAGGGTTCAGATATTGGTTCTGGCTCTTGATGACATCATCCAACACCATCGAGCTCAGCCCAAGGTGACCTGTGGCATATTTCTTGAAATCCATATCTATTTGTTCTTTGGTTTTAAAAAGGCCGTGCTTGGAGGTTATTCCGCGAGCACAGCCTTATGTTATAATATAAATGTTATTCTCGGCTTATTCAAAGAGTTTACCAAAATCCTCTGCCGTAACCGATTTGTGATTCAGCTTCACCACGTTCTTCAGTGCGCCGGTCAGTTTCTTGTCAATGCTGCGCTCAACCAATCCCTGCACCTGTTCTTTCTTCTTCATCATCTCGGCAGCATATTGCTCAAGGTATTCATCGGGAATGTTGTTCATTCCGTATTGAGCAAACTGGAAGCGTGTAGCTTCGATGGCAGCAGCCTTAACATCGTCATCGGTAATCTTGATGTCGTTAGCCTTGACAAGCTGTTCCTTGATGAGATGCCACTTCAGTTCTTCAATGCTCTTGTCGAAATTGTCATTCACGAAAGCATCATCCTTGTCGGGATTGTTAGCTTTCATGATGCGCTTAAGCAAATCCTCGGGGAACTCAACAGCGCCCACTTTCTCTTCCATATACTTGCGCACATCGAGCAAGAACTTGTAGTCGGAATCAGCAACATACTGCTGCGTCATTCCTTCTTTGATCTTCTGACGGAACTCTTCTTCGCTCTTCACCGCATCCTTACCATAGATTTGGTCAAACAGAGCCTGGTTCACTTCAGCGGGTACAAAGCGACTGATTTCTTCGATTTGCAAAGTGAAATCGCCTGTGTGCTCTGCGGCTTCTTCTTTCTTAATCTTCAAGAGAGCTGCCACTTCGGCATCACTTCCTTCGTATGCTTTCGAAACATTGAAAGTGATTACGTCGTTTTTCTTCACGCCTTCGAAGATTTTCTTTTGGTCTTCACTCTTGAAGTATGCAGGCATCACGCTGGCATTCTCAATCTGCAGGCCACCCTCCTTGGGCTGTCCGTTTTCGTCGAGTTCGGCCAAGAGTCCGCGCACGATATCGCGATCCTGATAGCTGTCCACGCCTTCAGGATGACCGGCACGTCCGGCAAAAGCCTTCACCTGCTCTTCCACCTGTGCATCGGTAACCTCGATGTCATAGTAGTCGATGGCATCCTTGCTATCGAGCTTAGCTTCAAATTCGGGAGCCAAAGCGATGTCGAACACAAATTCGAAATCATCCTGAGTCTCGATATCTTGCGGCTGCTGCTTTTCGCTGGGAAGCGGCTCGCCCAGCATGTTCACATTCTCTTGCTTGATATAATCGTAGAGCTTCTCACCAAGGAGTTTGTTCACTTCCTCGGCTTTCACCTGTGCTCCATACATTTTCTGCACAAGCGAAGCAGGCACCTTGCCGGGACGGAATCCGGGCATCTGTGCTTTCTGACAATAGTTCTTGATTGATTTCTTGACGGCATCAGCATAGTCGGCTTTCTCCATCTTTACTGTAAGCAGTGCACTCACAGCAGAGGTTTTCTCAAAAGAAATGTTCATCTTTTTTCGGTATTTTTGTTGTTGTTATTATACTTTATTATAAAATAGCCGGTCCGTTTCGGACATACAGCGTGCAAAAATAACACTTTCTTTTGGTTTAATGGAAATGCGTCTGCATTTTTTTAGAAACCTGAGAAAGGTACAAAATATCAGAATATCGATGTTTGTGTTTCGGTCGTGAGCAGTTCCAATGCCTTGATGCCCAAGACGGAGTTCCCCTTGGCATTCAGGCGAGGGCTCCACACGGCCACCGCATACTGCAACGGATAGATAGCCACGATTCCACCACCCACACCACTCTTACCTGGCAGACCGACGAGGTAAGAGAACTCTCCGGCCTCATCGTAGAACCCACAAGTCTGCATGATGGCATTCATACGTTTCACTTGTGAGGCCGTAAGCACAACTCCGGCATAGTCAAATCGGCGACGATGATTGGCAAAGACCAAAAAGGCCTGCGACAATTCGCGGCAGCTCATCTCGATGGAACACATGAGGAAGTAGAAATGCAACACTTCCTCAATGTCATTCTCTATGGTGCCATGATGTTTCAGCAGGTTCACGATGGCTGCATTCAGATAGCCTTTCTCACGTTCCGAAATCGCCACGTGCTCATTATATTCTATTGTATCAGTGCCCGACACTTCACGCACAAATTGCAGGAAGTCGGCTGCGGGATTTCCCAAGTGCGTCAACAGAATATCTGCCATCACTATGGCTCCCGCATTGATGAAGGGATTGCGCGGAATGCCGTGTTCCACCTCCAACTGCACCAAAGAGTTGAAAGCGGTTCCCGAAGGTTCTTTTCCCACCTTCGTCCACAGAGCATCGCCCTTGATTGACAGACACATGGCCAGAGCAAAGACTTTCGAAATACTTTGTATGGAAAATCTCGTGTCGGCTTGCTCTATTGCAGCCACTTCGCCATAGATTGTGTGGATGCACATTCCGAATTGGTCCGGATTGACTTTTGCCAATTCCGGAATATAGTCCGCTTGCTTACCCTCCTTTGCATAAGGCAAGATGGATTGGTAGATATTTTCAAGGAGTTGGGTGTAGTCCATATTCAAGGTTTTCGTTGGTAAAAAGTTTTGCGTTTTGGCCGCACAAAAGTAGTAAAATAGTCTTTCAGTATGGCATTTATGCTTCTGAAAACGCACAACTCCCCCCCACCGGTTCCGACAACCGACACAGCCCAACGATGGCACGTTTCATACGCTCCGGACAAGAACTTTCCACTCATCTCATCCACTACTCAGATTTTCCATTGTGCATCTTTACTGCCCTACTGCCATTTTTCTCAACAACCATCTGTTTTTCAAAACAAAGCATTATGGCAGCAACTATGGCAGTAAAGGTTCACTACTGCCATTCGTGCCATATTTATACAGATTCTGTCACATTGCGAAAAACGCCTACATTTTCATAACTCCTGCAAAAACAGCCCTGCAAAACTATTTAGAGTTTTTCTCTCGCAAATCCATTTATTTTATTGGTTATCTGAATATAGAAAGCACGGATTACAAACCCATGAATCACCAACAACTGCTTTCTCTCCCACTTCTCAAAGAGGACTGTCATGCCCATGATTTCTCATGCGCAATGCTCGTCTTTCTACACGCCTTGCAGATTTTTCTGCAGTGCTTTCTGAAAATTCTGCAGTGCTTGCAGATTTCGCCCTCAGGCCGGATAAAAAAACGGGAAAACAGGGCGACAATCCGAACACAAATCTTCGATTTCAGCTAAACGCTTAATAGAAAAACGGTTACGATTTTTTGAAAAATAAAGTCACCGTTTCACTTTGAAACTTGCGCACGTTCTACTAACTTTGCAACATGATTGAACTATCCAAACACATAGAAAGTCTGTTGCTTCGCAACAATTGTGTCATCGTTCCGGACTTGGGAGGATTCGTTACCCAATACATTCCGGCACGATTTGTATCGGAAGAAGCCTTGTTCCTGCCCCCCTATCGCAGCGTAGGCTTCAACCCACAGCTCACACTGAACGACGGACTGCTCGTTCAGTCGTACATGCAAGCCTATGACACCAGCTATCCCGAGACCTTGAAGCTCATCAATCGGGCTGTAGGGCAGGTAAAGAGCGAGCTCCGTCACAATGGCGAGTTCGACTTTCACGGCATTGGCAGATTGACGCTCGGCATGGGTGGCCAATACAATTTTGAACCGCTCCCTGCCGGTGTACTCTCGCCCGAACTCTATGCACTCGACTCTTTCCGCATCAAGCGTTTGGAAGTACCTTCAGAAAATCCGGAAGAGAAAAAGCTGAAGACCATCAAGGCTGAAAAGAAACCGAGGAAGGAGAACTCCTACACCCTGCGCATCAACAAGGAAATGGTAAACTATGTTGCAGCTGCAGTGGTAGCCGTTTTCTTCTATTTTCTTTGGGCCACCCCCATCACCGGTGAACTGAACGAAAAGCGTCCACAGGCAGCAAGTGTCATGCCGATGCCTGCACAAGTCAAGAAAGACGCTCCGGTCACACAGCAAACCCAACCCTCAGCTATCGCCCCCACCACACAAGAGACGCTGCAGGCAACCGAAGTTCCTACATCCCATCAGGCGGAAGCCGCAACCGAACGATTCACACTCGTTCTGCTTTGCAAAGTTCCTTTGGAGAATGCACAAGAATACATCGCTTCACTTCAAGCCAAAGGAGTCTGTGGTGCCTCCATCCACACAAGCCCCACCATGCTCAAAGTGATTTATGGCAACTATGCTACAGACACTGAGGCCTATGCTGCTGCACGCGAGTTGCGCTCCAGCTATGGCATCAAGGGTGCATGGGTCATGAAAATGCAGCAACAATAAGCAGAACACCACACACCTACATCTTGCATGAAACGCATACGATGCCCAAAATGTGACGAGCCGATCCTCTTCGACGACAAACTTTATGAGCCGGGAAGATCGCTCGTTTTTCAATGTCCCGCTTGCAATAAGCAATTCAAAATTCGCATACCCTCACCGGCCGACAAGCCTGCCGAAACTCCCGAAGCCCTGCCACCGGTGGGATATCTCACTGTTATTGAGAACGCCTTCCACCTGAAACAAGAAATACCCCTATGCATGGGGCGCAACGTGGTGGGCCGACATGTGCGTGGCACAGCTGCCAATGCCGCCATCAAGACGGTGGACCCCAGTATCGACACCACACATTGCATCATCAACATCTGCCACAACAAGAACGGCAACGGACTGAAGTTCCTCTTGAGCGATGCACCCTCGAACACCGGCACATTCCTTATGAACACCCTCTTGGGCGTCAAGGAACAAGCCCTGGTAAGTGAAGGCGACATCATCACCATTGGTGCCACCACCATGATTTTGCACACCACGCCACCAGAAACGCCAGAAGAATAAGCCATGAAACACATTGTCCTTGTGATTGCTTTCCTCATGCTCACACAACTCTCAAGCATGGCTCAATCATTGCATAAGCCCTTTCAGGGAATCTTCAAGAACAACGAAATAGGTGTTACACTTCAACTTGATCTATACGAAGCCCGACTTGAAGCGCCCGGAATGGGGTTTTTAGGAAAACTGCATGGCTATATGAACGGCCGCATATATGGTATGTGGTTGCTTACCTCGCACACCATCGAGGGCAATACTGCTACACTTCGCTTCAGCAACGACCAAGGCGCCGACGCACAGACCATACGTATCACTCATATCAACGACAGCATTTACCAGTACGAGGCCGTTGGTGGTAACGAGGTAAAAAGAGTTCAAGGCCGCAAATTGGTAAAAATTCCCGGCACTATGCAACTCATAAGAACCGATTTCTGATTTTATCCTCTGTTCTTTCCTCATCGTAGACACTTTCCCCACTCCTCACCACACATATTATATATATACGCGCGCGCGAAAAAGCAAAGTTCTCGCCGCCCGCAGTTTTCAAAAAGCACAAAAAGGTTTCATCTGAAACCTTTTTTGTTTTTATACATAACTTCCTATAAATCACAGAATTGGCATTATATTTTCTGTATCAAATTCTAAAAAAATCAGAAACGAGAGGGAATAAATCAATCTGCACGTTGCGATATTTGGAAAGTTTACGTTACCTTTGCTAATACATAACGGAGACCATGCTTGCAGATCATGAAGTCATACGGAGGCATATCGACGAAGGCCGGGCAGATGAAGCAATCCGACTGGCCAATTCTTCTTTGTGCCTATCCCCCGAAGACCCCATCCTACACTATCTGAAAGGACAGGCATACATGAAAAAAGGCGATTGGCAACATGCCACGAATTGCTTTCTGCAGTCTGAGAATTACGACCCGCAAGGGCCGGCATCACAAACACGACAAATGATCTCCGACATTATGGCCTTTTACAACAAAGATATGTTTAACCAATAAGCTCACTGCTATGGCTAAGATGAAAGGTGCCGTTGTCATCGACACCGAAAGGTGCAAAGGATGCAATCTCTGCGTTGTGGCATGTCCTTCCGATGTGCTCACACTCAGCACCAACGAGGTGAATCACAAGGGATATGCATTCTGTCAAGACAAAAATCCCGATGCCTGCATTGGATGCGCCTCGTGCGCCATCGTTTGTCCCGATGCCTGCATCACCGTATACCGCAAAAAAGCCGACTAACACTATGGAAAACGGACAAGAAACACTGCTCCTCAAAGGAAACGAGGCCATAGCTCACGCTGCTATCCGTTGTGGTTGCGATGGCTACTTCGGCTATCCCATCACTCCGCAAAGTGAAATTTTAGAAACCCTTGCCGAACTCAGACCTTGGGAAACCACCGGCATGGTGGTGCTTCAAGCCGAGAGCGAAACGGCATCCATCAATATGCTATATGGAGCCGGCGGAACCGGCAAACGAGCCATGACATCATCGGCCAGCGTCGGAATTGCTCTCATGCAGGAGGGCATCAGCTACATGGCCGGAGCTGAAGTGCCGGGTCTGATTGTCAACGTACAGCGCGGTGGCCCCGGACTCGGAACCATACAGCCCTCACAAAGCGACTACAACCAAGCCACACGCGGAGGCGGTAATGGCGACTACAACATCATTGTGCTTGCCCCCGCTTCTGTACAAGAAATGGCAGACTTCGTTGACCTTTCTTTCGAACTCGCTTTCAAATATCGCACACCGGTGATGATTCTTTCCGATGGGGTAATCGGACAAATGATGGAGAAGGTGGTGCTGCCCCCCTACAAGCCCAGACGCACGGACGAAGAGATTGCACAACAATGTCCTTGGGCCGCAAATGGATTGGGACTTCGCAACCGAAAGCGCAACGTAATCACATCTTTGGAACTCGACCCTCAACAAATGGAGGTTAAGAACCTGCACTTGCAAGCCAAGTTCAAAGAAATGGAAAAGCACGAGGTGAGATACGAAACGCACCAGTGTGAAGATGCCGAATACCTGATTGTTGCCTTCGGATCGGCAGCTCGCATATCCATGAAAGCAATGGAGATAGCCCGAAAACAAGGTATCAAAGTCGGCCTGTTCCGCCCCATCTCTCTATGGCCTTTCCCCTATAATGAAATCAAGGAGATAAGCCGTCATTGCAAGGGAGTACTGAGCGTGGAAATCAATGCCGGACAAATGGTATTCGATGTTCGTGCTGCTGTGGGCGATGGCATACCCGTCGAACACTTTGGCCGTTTGGGAGGAATTGTCCCCGATCCCGACGAAATCATCCAAGCCATGCGCCAACGCATTATCAACCCTTCATAAACAATCTCTCACATCGATATGACAACTCCCGAACAATCATCA
The DNA here is from genome assembly GCA_017461605.1 of Bacteroidaceae bacterium. Lineage (GTDB taxonomy): Bacteria > Bacteroidota > Bacteroidia > Bacteroidales > Bacteroidaceae > Alloprevotella. Next base: position 486,284 of record JAFTXN010000002.1, on the reverse strand, counting down.
CTGCTCGACCGTCTTTATGGCAAGGAGCATGAAGAACGCAGACGCCAACAACGCAATCTGTACCTGCGCAACTGGCTCAACAGCATCTTTATCGTGATCGCTGCATTGGCCATGATTGGCGTTGTGGTGTTTTCCGATTCCGAGTTGGGCACAATGGCCTGCTATTGCTTGGCACTCTTGGCCGTCGTCGTCAAGATGGTGGAAGTGATGATACGGATGTCAGGATTTAAACGCAACAGTTATGACACGAGAAGAAATCATACGACCTGAAAACCTGGTTTACGAGAAACCCGAACTGCTTAACGACAATAGCATGCACTATTGTCCGGGTTGCTCGCATGGTGTTGTGCATAAACTCATCGCAGAGGTGATTGCCGAGATGGGAATGACAGAAAAGACCATCGGAATCAGCCCTGTCGGCTGTGCGGTTTTCGCTTACAACTACATAGACATCGATTGGCAAGAGGCAGCCCATGGACGTGCACCGGCCTTGGCATCGGCCTGCAAGCGCTTGTGGCCCGACCGCCTGGTGTTCACATACCAAGGCGACGGCGACCTGGCTTGCATCGGTACAGCGGAATCGCTTCATGCCCTCAACCGCGGAGACAACATCACCATTATCTTCGTCAACAATGCCATTTACGGAATGACGGGAGGACAGATGGCTCCCACCACCTTGATGGGCATGAAGACTGCTACCTGTCCGTATGGCCGCGAAGCAAGTATTCATGGCTACCCACTGAAGTTTACAGAATTGGCAGCACAATTGGAAGGTACTTGCTACGTTACACGACAAAGCGTACACAGCGTGGCCGCCATCCGAAAAGCGAAGAAAGCCATCCGAAAAGCCTTTGAGAATTCGCTTCAAGCCAAAGGCAGCAATCTGATTGAAATTGTCGGCACCTGCTCTTCGGGTTGGAAACTCTCCCCCACACAGGCCAACAAATGGATGGAGGAGCACATGTTCGAATACTACCATGTGGGAGATCTGAAAGACATTGGTTGAAATGCCTACCATGCGTTCTCACTTTCTGTCATAGCAAGTGGAACTTCGTTCTCTCATCATTCATATTTCGCAACCCACACTTCAGAATTTCATCTACACCATGAAACAAGAAATCATCATATCGGGATTTGGCGGACAAGGCGTCCTCTCGATGGGAAAGATATTGGCCTACGCTGCCCTTATGGAGGGGAAAGAGGTAACATGGATGCCGGCATACGGCCCCGAACAGCGCGGAGGCACAGCCAACGTTACGGTAATCGTAAGCGACGCTCCGATTTCCAGCCCAATCTTGAGCAAATATGACACCGCCATCCTCCTGAACCAGCCTTCGCTCAACAAGTTTGAAAGCAGAGTAAAGCCGGGTGGCACCCTCATCTACGATAACTTTGGCATCCTCGACAATCCCACCCGCACAGACATCAACATTTGGCACACCACAGCAATGGAAACGGCTGCTGACATGAAGATGATGAAGTGCTTCAACATGTTTATCCTCGGTGGCGTATTAAAGCTACACCCCATTGTCGAACTCGAAAGTGTGATGAAAGCACTACGCAAGACACTCCCCGAGCGTCATCACCACTTGTTGCCAATGAACGAACAGGCCATTCTCAAAGGCATGGACATCATCGAGTGTAACAACAATGTTCTCTGAAAAAATGATATTTCATTCATAATCTCCAACAACAAAAGTCTATTAACATGGCAAGCAGAAGACAACTTAAAAAGTCCATCCGGACAATCAGCGGTGAACTAATCAGCAATTGTATCATACTCAACAAATGTGGCGTCCACGACCGTGAAAAGACAAACGCACTGCTCAAAAAGGTTATGGCTATTCACAACGAATACATAAGCCGAATCAGCCACACGCAAAAGGGCAACGAAAAACTTTTCTACAAGAAATTGCGCCAGGACTACACTCAAGAAGTGGAAGCCTTGGCTGAAGAAATCAACAAATAAGACGCAACAAACAGATAAGGAGTCGGTATGGCTTTCGCAACCAACTCCTTATATTTTTTATATCCAGCAAAGAATCACCTGAACCATTCACCGTTATGCTACAACGTATCTGTCGAAAAATCTTCTTTGACATCATGGGATGGAAAGTGGAAGTCAGCGTTCCGCACCGCGATAAATGTATTATTTGCGTGGCTCCTCACACCAGCAATTGGGACTTCATCATTGCCGAGCTCTACTATCATGCCATCGGACGCACTGCAGGATTTTTGATGAAGAAAGATTGGTTTTTCTGGCCGCTAGGACCGATATTCCGACGTATGGGAGGCATTCCGGTGGAACGCAGTAAGAAAAACAGCCTCACCGACCAACTGGCCGAAAAAGCCATCAAGGCCGAACGCTTCGAGCTGGCTGTAACTCCGGAAGGCACGCGTTCACTTACCAAAACTTGGAAACGCGGTTTCTACTTCATTGCGCTAAAGGCCAACCTTCCTATCCTGCTATATGCCATCGACTTTCCCGGTAAGCGCATTGTATGTTCACGCGAGCTCATTCCGTCGGGCGATGTCGAGGCCGATATGCGCATCATCATGGACTACTATCGCCATTATCAAGGCAAGTATCCCGACAAGTTTGCAGTGGAAGAAGTATAATCCTATCCCCACTTCACGAACGCAAAGACGGAGCATCAATGTTGGTGCTCCGTCTTTGCGTTCGTAGCAAGCGAATGTTCTTATCATCCGACTATATATCCCGCTTTTCTCCCCTCACTCTCATTGTCTTCGAAGCTTTTTGTGTTTTCACTCTCGCCTAAAACAAGGGTGCGAATACCGATATAAGAAAGAATAATCGTAACTTTGGCAACGATGTTCCTTCTGCGGAACATATACACTCTATTCCTACACTTATCATATTGACATAAGAAATGATGCACCAACTCCGTACATACCTCTGCTTGGTTCTCTGCGCTGTTCCCCTGATGATGATTGCTCAGAAGCGACGAACCGGCAACCCGGATTTAGCCAAAGCCATCCGCGAATACTTTGAGGGATACACTCTGCAAGGCTACACACCGGCCAAGCCAATGGCTGCAGACAGTTTCCGCCTCGACGAGAAGACGCGCACACTCCGCATTCACACGAATGAGGCTTTCTATTCACAACCTTTCACTCCCGAAAGTGTGGAGCGCATCCGGACAGCATTGGGACGAACGTTGCCCCAGCCCTACAACACTTGGCTACTGCAGCTGATGGGCAAGGACAGTTTAACGCTGGACGACCATATTCCCAACATCTATCGCGCAGAGAAAGAAGACCGCTCACGCTTGTGGGGATCCATCGGACACAAAGGACATCCGTGGGTAAGACTCTTGTCACGCCCTTTCGAAATAAGCCGAGGGCTCAACGGCCGCCACCTCATGGTATGGGCCAGCCACGGACGCTTCTACAAGAACGACCGAAACCGCTGGGAATGGCAACGCCCCAATCTGTTTTGCACCACTGAGGACCTGTTCACACAGTCCTTTGTATACCCATTCCTCTACCCCATGCTCGAGAATGCCGGCGCCATAGTCTGCTCGCCCCGCGAACGCGACGCCCAACCCCACGAAGCCATCACCGACAACGACAATGCTTCGGGCGAAATGGGTACTTACGAAGAAGCAACACCCGAGGATTTCTGCTGGCAGACAGCACCCGAGCCGGCCTTTGCTTATCCCGGCCCCACATTGGCAGACACGGTGCAACCCTTCCGCCTCGGTTCTGCCCGAATGATAAACACCACGACACGTCGCAACCGCTTGGCCACAGCCACCTGGACACCCGACATACCGGAAAGCGGACGCTATGCCGTCTACGTCAGCTACGTCTCGCGCCCCAACAGCGTGAACGACGCTCGATACACCGTGTATCACAAAGGAGGCCGAACCCAACTGAGCGTCAACCAACAGATGGGAGGCGGAACCTGGGTGTATCTGGGGACATACGAATTTGATGCCGGAAGTCAGAAGCACGGACGTGTGGTGCTGACCAACCGCAGCGATTATCGCGGTGTGGTGACTGCCGACGCCGTACGCTTCGGTGGAGGTATGGCACAAAATCCGCGCGGCACTGCCGGCACAAGCGGATTGCCCAGAACCCTTGAAGCCGCCCGCTACTACACTCAATGGGCCGGTTTACCCGACTCCTTGTTTTCCTCCTCTGAGGGGAAGAACGACTATGGCGATGACATCCGTTGCCGCTCGCTCTATCTCAACTATCTGGCCGGCGGCAGCGCCTATCTGCCCGGTAAGCCCGGACTGGGAGTCCCCATCGAGGCTTGCCTGGCCATCCACAGCGATGCCGGCATCCGCAAAGACGGCAGCATCTACGGGACACTGGGCATCTGCACCACCGAAGACGGAAACGGCAATCGCCATTACGCTTCCGGACTCTCGAGAAAAGCATCTTCCGACTTGGCCAACATCGTGTTAACCAACGTAACCAAAGACCTGACATCCGGTTTTGGTGTGAACTGGACGCGACGTGAGGTTTGGGATCGCAATTATGGAGAGACACGCATGCCGGGTGTACCCTCTGCCATCTTGGAGATGCTCTCCCACCAATACTTTACAGATATGAAATACGGCCACGACCCCAACTTCAAGTTCGTCATGGCGCGTTCCATCTACAAGTCGTTGTTGCACTTCGTCAATCATGAGCACGGCATCAAGCACTACGACGTTCAGCCACTCCCCGTGCGTGCTTTTGCAGCCTTGCTGACACGTGGCGGTCAGGCCGTTCAACTCACATGGAAACCCACCATTGACAGTTTGGAAAGCAGCGCCACCCCAACGGGATACATCGTTTATCACCGACAAGGCGATGGAGGATTTGACAACGGCACCGTCGTGGATGGGAAAACCGAATACACCTTGGCCATCACGCCCGGTGTGCGCCACGACTTCAAGGTCACGGCTTACAACCGAGGAGGTGAAAGTTTTCCCTCACAAACCCTGAGTGTATATTGCGCTTCGGGAACACCCAAAGGCGAAGTGTTGGTGGTCGACGGCTTCGAGCGTATCAGTGGGCCGGCACGCATCGAGAATGCCGACAGCGTAGGCTTCGACTTGGATGCCGACATCGGAGTGGCCTACATGAGTACCCGTTGTTGGGCAGGCCGACAGATAGGTTTTTCACCCTTGAAAGCCGGCCGCGAAGGCATCGGAAGTTTGGGATACTGCGGTAGCGAGCTCGAAGGAAAGACCATAGCCGGCAACACCTTCGATTGTGCCGTTACGCACGGAGAGTCCATCATCTCTGCCACAGGCTATTCCTATTCTTCATGCACCAAGCAGGCACTTGTCGAAGGCAGTGCAAGCATGTCAGGCTACGACGTTGTCGACTACGTAGCCGGTCTGGAACGCAATGCGCCCCACAATCTGTTGCCTTACAAGACTTTTGACAATCACATCCAACGCTTCATCACACAATACTTGCAAAACGGAGGACGTCTTCTGGTGAGCGGAGCTTACATCGGGACCGACATGACTTCGTCCACAGACTCCACATTTACGGCCAACGTGTTGAAGTATCGCTCCGGTGGAAGTGCCTCCACGCCCAACGACTCCGTACAAGGACTCAACCGCACCTTCAGCATCTATCGTACCCCCTGCGCGGAACACTATGCCGCACAGCATCCCGACATTCTCGTGCCAAGCGACAGCAGAGCCTTCACAGCCTTTGCCTATGCCGATGGCAAAAGTGCCGGAACAGCCTATCGCGGAGAGCAATATCGCGTGCTGTCCATGGGCTTCCCCTTCGAATGTATCCGCAGTGCTGCGCTAAGAAACGAAGCCATGGAAGCAATTTTGCGATTTCTTTGTGAATAAACCATCCCACAATCGCCATCCACACACATACGCTGAAAACAAATAACGATAGGACCACCGGTGACAATTACCGGATTGACAAGAAAAGCATTGCCGCTTGAGTGTACAGTAACTCAAGCGGCAATGCTCTTTTGAGCCGAAAGCGGGACTCGAACCCGCGACCTACGCATTACGAATGCGTTGCTCTACCAACTGAGCTATTTCGGCAAACCTGCTCTCCGCAGAAAGCGATGCAAAGGTAGGGATTATTTTCAAACGTGCAAACATTTTCCCCTTTTAAGAACACTTTACGGAAAATGAAAGAAGCCATATTAACTTTTCGGAGAAAAAGAAAGTGTATCGCATAGGGATTACGACACACTTTCCATAGAATTCTGAAATTTATTTTCAACGTCTATCTATGGGTACATACTCGTTCTCATCAGCCACGCAACGATAGGCCGGACGAATAATGCGACGTCCCTCGAAGCCAAGTTCTTCATTGCGGTGCGCACACCATCCCACGATGCGTGCCATGGCAAACAAAGGTGTGTAAATCTCCTGCGGAAGACCAATGAGTTCGTATACAAATCCCGAATAGAAGTCGACGTTGGCACAAAGTTTCTTTCGGTCGCCCTTCACCTCATACACAGTCTTGATGGCGATACGCTCGATTCTCTCAAGGAATGCAAACTCACTCTCTCGGCCTTTCTCCTTTGCCAATTCGCGAGCCATCTCCTTGAGCAACACCGATCGCGGATCCGACAATGTGTAGACCGCATGTCCGATACCATAGATGAGTCCGCTGCGGTCGTATGCTTCTTTGTTGAGGATGCAACGCATATATTTTTCGATTTCAGCCTCGTCTTCCCAGTTATGGATGTGTTCCTTGAGGTGAGCCACCATATCACATACCTTGATGTTGGCGCCACCGTGCTTCGGACCTTTGAGCGAACCTATGCCTGCCGCAATCGACGAGAAAGTATCTGTCCCGGTGGAAGAGGTGACGCGCACGGTGAATGTCGAGTTGTTACCACCACCATGCTCGGCATGCAAAATCAGTAACAGGTCAAGGGTACGTGCCTCAAGGTCGGTGAAACGTGGTCCCTTGAGCATATAGAGGAAGTTCTCGGCGATGGAGTATTTCTCCTGCGAATGCCGGATGTGCAGCGAGCGTCCCAGTTGCTTGTGACGCAGCATGTTGTAGGCATACGCAATGATGGTAGGAAATTTAGACACGAGTTCTATGCTCTGGCGCATCAGATTGTCGCGCTCCGTGCTGTCGGGCTCAATATCAAAGGTGTACATCTCCAGCACACTCCGTGCCAGGATGTTCATGATGTTGCTGCCTTCGAGTTCGATGATATGCAGAATGGTTTTCTGCTCCAAAGGCATATTGTCGATAATTAGTTCGCGAAAAGCCTGCAGTTCCTCAGCATCAGGCAACTTGCCGGACAGCAGCAAATAAGCCACTTCCTCAAAACCGCAACGCTTCTCTGCCATGATAGCATGACAGAGATCAGCAATTTCGTAGCCACGGTAATAGAGCTTGCCCTCGATGGGCTTCAGTCCGTCGGCCGTGCGTTCATATCCCACCACGTTACCGATGTTGGTCAGTCCCACCAGCACACCGGTGCCGTCTTCGTTGCGCAGTCCGCGTTTCACATCCAACTTCTTGAACAAATCGGCATCAATCTTGATGCAACTTTTCATTTCGTCAGAGAGCTTATATACCAAGTATTCTTTCTTTGTCGTCATATCAAAGAGGATTATGAGAATTTCAAAATCGGAGATTAAAACATTCGGAAGAATCTGACATGTGTCACTCGTTACTATTCATAATCTCTGATACCACATGTTCTGCAAATTCGCGAGTGCCGAGGGCGTTACCTTCGGGCATAAATGGTGCCAAATCGGCAGTGGCATATCCGGCCGCGAAGGAGCGTTCCAGAGCGTGCTCCACACAGCTCGCAGCCTCAGTCCAGCCCATGTGAACCAGCATCATCACACCCGAGAGAATGAGCGAGCAGGGGTTCACTACGTTGTGGCCGGCAATGTCGGGCGCTGTGCCATGCGTGGCTTCGAAGATGGCATTTCCGGTGGCATAATTAATGTTTGCTCCCGGCGCAATGCCGATGCCGCCTACTTGCGCGGCCAACATATCGCTGATGTAGTCGCCATTGAGGTTGAGGGTGGCAACCACGCTGTAGTCTTCAGGTTTCAGCAATGCATTTTGTAAAAAAGCATCAGCGATGCAATCCTTTATTACAAGTTTTCCCGAATTCAAGGCCTCGCCGAACTCCCGTTGGGCCACCTCGTACCCCCATCGCTTAAAGCCTCCTTCGGTGTACTTCATGATATTTCCTTTGTGCACGAGCGTTACAGAGGGCAGTCCATTGGCCAAGGCATATCTGCATGCAGCTCTCACGAGGCGCTCCGAACCTTCGCGCGAAACGGGTTTTACACCAAACGAACTGGTTTCGGGAAAACGCACTTTCTTTACGCCCATCTCATCATGCAGGAAGCGATAGAACTTTTCAGCCTCGGGAGTGCCCGTTTCCCACTCGATACCGGCATAAATATCCTCGGTGTTTTCGCGAAATATCACCATATCCACCAATTCGGGATGTTTCACCGGCGAAACCACTCCAGAGAACCAACGCACGGGGCGCAGACACACATAGAGATCGAGACCCTGACGCAGTGCTACATTGAGCGAGCGGATACCTCCGCCTACAGGGGTGGTGAGCGGTCCCTTGATACCTATGTGATAATCACGGAAGGCCAGCATCGTTTCTTCGGGGAGATAAGTTCCGAGGGCTTCGTAGGCTGTTCCACCGGCTTGCACCTCCATCCAGTCGAGTTTACGCTGTCCCCCATACGCTTTCTGCACTGCTGCATCCAGCACCTGCTGCATGGCCGGGGTTATTTCGGCTCCCACCCCATCGCCTGTAACAAATGGTATGGTGGGATTGGAGGGCACCACCAATGTTCCGTCGGGTTTCACTTCTATCTTTGACATTATCTTATGCTGTTTGATGTTAGGTTATGATGTTGTTTCTTGTTTCTATCATTGGCGGCAATTTATGCTTGTCGCAAACTGCCCAATGCACTGCCGGCCTTGAACCATGCTATCTGCATTTCGTTGTATGTGTGGCAGGCCTCTATGCTCTCACAAGTGCCGTCTTTGTGGTTCAGTACCACTGTCAGCGGTTGTCCGGGAGCGAAATGAGAAAGTCCGCATACGGATGCTGTGTCACCTTCGCGTACCTTGTCGTAGTCTGCCGAATTGGCAAAAGTCAGTGCCAACACTCCTTGTTTCTTGAGATTGGTCTCGTGAATGCGAGCAAAGCTTTTGGCAATGATGAAGCGCACACCAAGATATCGCGGTTCCATCGCTGCATGTTCGCGGCTTGAGCCTTCGCCATAGTTGTCCTCTGCAACGACAAAGCTGCCGTTTCCTCCATCGCGATAAGCTTGCGCAGCTTCCCACACTGGGTGTTCTTGTCCGTCGAGAGCACATTGTACGGCATTGGTCTTGCCGTTGAAAGCATTGACGGCTCCCATCAGCATATTGCGTGAAATGTTCTGAAGGTGTCCGCGATACTTGAGCCAGGGACCGGCCATTGATATGTGGTCGGTGGTGCACTTGCCTTGCGTCTTGATGAGCAGGTTGACACCTTCGAGGTCGTTACCATCCCATGGAGCAAAGGGTGCCAACACTTGCAGACGCTCGCTGTCGGGACGAATCACCGGTTCGGCACATCCGTCCTTGGGAGCTATATATCCCATGTCGCATGTGGCAAACCCATTGATGGGAAGTTCCTCGCCCTGTGGGACGGCGAAGCGGAAAGTATCACCTTCGGGAGTTGTCAGACTATCGGTGGCAGGATTGAAGGATAGTTTGCCCGAGAATACGTATGCCACTGCCATTTCGGGCGATGCGATGAAAGCATGTGTGTTGGGATTGCCGTCTGCACGCTTGGCAAAGTTGCGGTTGAACGAAGTGACGATGCTGTTGCGTCGTGTGGGGTCATTAGTTTTGCGCTGCCACTGTCCGATGCATGGACCGCAGGCATTGGTCATCACCACGGCACCTGCTTCACGCAATATGGGTAAAAGGCCATCGCGCTCTGCTGTGGCACGGATTTGTTCCGAGCCCGGATTGACAATAAGCGCAGCTTTCGGCTTCAGTCCGGCACTCACGGCCTGGCGAGCTACCGATGCCGCGCGTGCCAAGTCTTGATAAGAGGAATTGGTGCACGAACCGATGAGACATACTTCTACTTCAGGCGGAAATCCTTCACGCTCTACCCGTTGCTGCATCTCACTGATGGGACACGCGGCATCGGGTGTGAAAGGTCCATTGACGTATGGCTCAAGTTCCGACAGGTTAATATCAATGATGCGGTCATAGTAAACTTCCGGCTGTTGTGCCACCTCAGGATCGGCACACAAGTCTGCTGCTACGCCCGATGCCATATCTGCCACTTCCGCACGACCCGTAGCTCTCAGATAGGCTGCCATACGTTCGTCGTATGGGAAAAGCGATGTTGTTGCGCCCACCTCGGCTCCCATATTGCAGATGGTGGCCTTTCCGGTACACGAGAGCGAAGCTGTTCCCGGACCGAAGTATTCGATGATGGCGTTGGTGCCTCCCTTCACGGTAAGTATTCCGGCCAAGCGCAGTATCACGTCTTTGGGGGAAGCCCATTCCGACAATTCACCTGTGAGTCGGACACCGATGATGCGCGGCACCTTGAGTTCCCACTCCATACCGGCCATCACATCGACGGCATCGGCACCACCCACACCTATGGCCACCATACCCAGGCCTCCGGCATTGGGAGTGTGGGAATCGGTTCCCACCATCAGACCTCCGGGGAAAGCATAGTTCTCGAGCACCACTTGATGAATAATACCTGCTCCGGGACTCCAAAAGCCAATGCCATATCGCGCTGCGGCAGATGAAAGAAATTCGTAGACCTCGCGGTTGGTATTGCATGCAACCGGCAGATCCTTATCAGCCCCATCACATGCACAGATCAAGTGGTCGCAGTGCACCGTAGAAGGTACTGCCACATGATCGCGACCGGCATTCATAAATTGCAGAAGCGCCATTTGGGCTGTTGCATCCTGCATGGCCACACGGTCGGGGCGAAAGTTGGCATAGTCCACGCCACGCTTATAAGCTGCCTTCGGAGTTTCATCATAGAGATGCGCGTAGAGTATCTTCTCGGCCAAGGTGAGTGGACGTCCCAGAACTTTACGGGCTTCTGCCACCCTATTTGCATATGCTGCATAAAAACTGCGCAGCATTTCAATGTCGTGTATCATTGTTTTGCTTTGTTTCTTTAATTTTACCACACGCCATTCCCCACTTCACCCATAGCTTTCTGTTAAATCCGACCATCTAAGCAAAAGTAAGAAATAAACGTTTTTGGGTTTCAAAAAGTCATCAAATTGCTTTAATCGTTGACAAAGATACAAAAAAATATGTCATTCAAAGAACGTTTTTCAACATTAACGAAACTCACGAAACACTTAAACTTGGACAATTCGCATTTTCGTATAAATATTCCCCACATATAAATACCTATATTATACAAACATGTATATTTGCAAAAAGTTTGACTTTCAAACAACAAAACACATGAAAAGCAACAAGAACAACCATCTGATTTCATCTTTTGAAAAAAGCAGAAGTGCCTCTGGCAAGTTTTTTAATTTTTGCAAGGACATCTCCCACCACCATGCTCGCTTTTCTGTATTATTGCTCATGTTCTTGTTGAGTTCAATCACAACTGATGCCCAAACAAGTATCCACGCCAAAATACATCTCGACACCTTGATGAACATTGAAGATGCTTTCAATAGAGAAAGAGACAAGTTTAGGGAACTATATGGCACCGATTATGATGTTGATAGTTTTACCGTTACCGGATATCATCAAAAAGACACACCTTGGAACATTGATTTCCCATGGAGTTATGGTAATAAAATTATAAAGTACACTAATTTACGAGACTCTGATTGCGCCTTGTATTTTGGTCGTTCAATTCGTACGGATTTTTATTACAAAGGAGATTTATATGTCTCTTGGGGGGAAATCGAAGCAGACAACTACGATTTTACAGGATATAAACATTTATTTGAGATAAAGAAACTTATTTTACCATCAATCCCTACTTCCGCCATTAATTTAGCACAAGTTTGGATTGACACATTGGAAATACCCGAAAGCAGAGATACGATAAGAAGTTATTCGTTTGTTGGCTGTAGATTTAGAAATACCCTTAAAATCACAAGTAGCATAAAACATATTGAAGAATATGCTTTCTTCCGGTGCATGATAGACACATTAGAGATTTGCAGTAGCGACATTGATATGTCAATCATGGCTTTTAGAGGCACCAAAATAAAAAAATTGATTCTTCCGGAAGATTTCCCCAGTTTAAAAGTTGTTTCCGACATAGACAATTATCATTCATTTAAGCGAAGAGAATATGTTATGCAAGGTGATTTCAAGAAATGTATCACCTTTAACGAAGATGGCACATGGAATTTTTATGATGATGATATATATGAGTATGATGAAAACAGTACCGGACATTCAACCATCTGCCCACTATTATGGGAAGACACACTTTCTAACAACCCTAAATTCAAGTTACACATGCATGACTATGGCCTTGTAACTAATACTATAAGACAAACGTTTGTTAATTTAGACTTATACTGTAGACCCGAGAATAATTATCCACACAATCGAAGTCCCAGGAATTTCTCTTTTGTAGAAAAAGATTCCGAAAATGCCATAACTTTCTATCCGGAAGATACCATAACATACATATATACTCCCCAACAAGAAGAGCTCCATGAAGATTGGCAAACAACCAACAATAGTTTAAAAGTTATTAATCCAATCGGATTAATCAACACCATCGGCACTTTTTTTCCGTACGCCATGGAAATACAATTCAAAGGAGACAATAAAAACTTCCTATGGAAAGATGGTGTACTATTCGATAGAACCGGGAAATACTTATTGTATATACCCCCCTCAAAGAAAGGATACACCATCGAAGAGGGGGTTACAGTTTGGCCACCCTACATCTCAGCTGCAGACGCACGATGCAACATTGACACATTGATACTTCCTAAGGATCTTGAAGTAGCTCCGAGTGGACCATTTGGCTGTAGTTATTATGAGCATGGAATGAGCACCACAGGTATCGTATGGTACAACGTAAGGTATGATAATCCTTATGCTCCCGTACCTGGCACCCATAGTATCACAGACAGGTGTGTTCACCCGGTAACAAGACATATGACCTTAAAATATCTTGAAGTTCCCCAAGAAACAACCACTATAAATTTTAAGGGATTACGCGATTTATGGATAAAAGAGGCACGTTTTCTGTGTCCGTCTCCTCCCATTAGCACCTATACCCCCAACCCTCCGACAAATCCTAATTACACGAATCAACTTTTTGCAGATACCTACTTTTACGGTCCATTTTTTAATCAAGACCAATATAAAAACGGACTTAACATATCAGCACCCGGCTTCGAAGGCTTTCTATATATTGAGAACATCATTGTGCCTTATGGAACTTACGACACATACAAAAAATGGCTTGATTCTTTGAAAGAAGATTGGAGCTTTATCTATAAAAAAGCAACGATCAAGCGTTTTTCTTATAAAAACATCATTGAGGACGACGCGACCGGTTGGGATGAAACTTTTGCAAAAAATGTTCAAGTATCAATCGAGAACAGAAATATCTGCATTATGAATGCGGAAGATAAAACCATAAAAATATACTCTCCAACAGGTTCACTTCTATATAATAATATCTGCCATACGTCCCCTATGCATATTCCAATGACTCCGGGCATATATATCGTTATGTGTGGTGAACAAAGTTTCAAAATCCTCTTAAATTAAATCACATCAAAAATAGTCTCCATTCAACTCATTGCAATTTACATTTGCCGATGCAGAGAGTATTGAAGCAGCATGAATGAATAATCAACAAAATGTTGCAGCCCGATATTACGACATTGTTTCAGGAGTTTGGAGATCCTTATCTGAAGAATCCGAGAATGACTCATTCTGATTTGCAACAGGCATCCAACCTCTTCACCCCATAAACACGCTCTGCCAGAACACGGCTCACTTCTTCATGATGCTTTTCAAGCCACACGGCATCCGTGCTCATCAGCACCAAAGGCACCGGCTGCTCTCCCCAACGATATGGAGGTTGAAGGTAAAGTCGTTCTGACATTTCAAAGCCACAACGACGATAAAATGCAATGCGTCGATGCGTCAGTTCATCCGTGGGTGGCTCAGCCTCCAACACCACGCGCGGAAATGCTTGGCGAAATTGCTGCATCATGTGTTGGCCGATACCTCCGCCCCGTGCTTCGGGCACTACTGCAAAATGCTCCACGTACACAAACCCCGGCATTTCCCAATAAGTGAGAATACCTGCAAAGATGCTCTCCGTGCCGATGAGCATCGCATGAAAGGCCGGTTCGTCATCCATCAGCCTCAACCAAGCCTCAGTGGGGCGTCGCTCACATTCGGGAAAGGCAAGTTCGTAGAGCGAGCAAGCCTTCTCTATATGTTCGGAGACAGAATGAAGAGGAATAAAGTGGAACGTTGAAGACATGGAAACAACGGGAATATCAGTCGACATCATCATAAAATTTCAGGGAAAGGATTTTGGCCAACCTCTCGCGCAGGGCAGCTTCATCGGTGAGGCGCACACTGATGGTCAGCAATGTGTCGGTGGCAGTATAGTCACGGGCTGTAATATCGGCTCCGGCATCACGCACATATCGCATCGCCGTGTCGGCATCGGCATAGGGCACTTCCACTCGCACCTCAGCCTTGACGATGCGTTCTTCAATCACGGCGGCAGCCAGTGCCTCGGCTGCTGCTGTTTTGTAAGCCACGGCTAATCCGCCCGTTCCGAGTTTCACTCCCCCGAAATAGCGGACCACGATGACCAACACAAAGGTTACGTCGGCCGAACGCAGTTGCCCGAGGATGGGTTTGCCGGCCGAACCCGAGGGCTCGCCATCATCGTTGCTTCGGGTGGTGCTGCCATCATATCCGAGTGCATAGGCATAACACACGTGCCGCGCATCGTAATACTTCTTGCGGTATTCGGCCACTCGCTGCTTGGCTTCTGCCTCATCGGCTACGGGAAGGGCAAAAGCGAGGAAGCGACTACGCTTCTCCGTATACTGTGCTTCGCCGGGAGCCGACAGGGTGCGATAAGTGTCCGAAAGCATTACTTATATATATTAAATATATGGGACAAACAGATCGGCGCGGTGTCGACCTGCTTGTCCCATGTGTAATTCAGTTGAAGTGGTAGAGGAAAGTAGACACACCGGTAAGGGCCGGTTTGCGCTCGCCCTGTATCTCGATGGTAAAATTGATTTCCACCTTGCAGATACCGCGCAGGTTGGCGATGTTCTGCAGTTTCGTAACGAGACGTACGCTTTGACCACTCAGCACGGCCTGACCGAACTTCATCTTGTCCATGCCGTAGTTCACCATCATCTTCAGGTTGTTCACCTCGATGATTTGTTCCCACATGTAGGGCAAGAGCGAGAGTGTGAGATAACCATGTGCTATGGTCTGCCCGAAGGGGCCGGTCTTGGCACGCTCTGTGTCCACGTGAATCCATTGGTGGTCGAGTGTGGCATCAGCAAATTGATTGATGCGCTCCTGAGACACTTCCACCCAATCGGAAGTTCCAATCACTTCGCCTACATGCGAAGCAAATTCTTCATAGGAATTGATAACGAGTTTGCTCATAACAAAATGTTTATGATTGATGTATGATATATCAGAAAGTGCGGACTGCTCTGCCCATCGCATCAGCGACGCGATACCTCCTTCATGGTGAACGAGGTGATGAGATAGTGGTGGTCGAAAGAGGCCTCGGCAGCATATTGTCCGTAGGTCTTGCCATCGTTGTCGCGCTCAATGTGTTGGTCGATGGAGAATGTGGCTTGATAAGCGTATTTGCCATCATCCACAATCTGTTTCGTAACACTCAGCGTATCACCACGCGAAAAGCGACACGACATGATATGTTCGTTATACATGGTCGAAATCATCGCCGCCACTTCGGCTTGCGACACATTCGTTTTGCTCAGAAAACGGTCGAGCGTGGGAGCCAGATAGAAGCCGTAGCTCATCTCATCATTGTTGCTGAAAGCACGCAGAAAGCCCTCAATGGCATCTCCAATGGCAGCCTGCTCAGACGGATGCACCATCACGGCACGCGCCTGCTCCAATGCCACTTGGGCCTCGAAAGCATAGCGCCCGTCAGCGTGTTGCAGCAGATACGACTCATAGGCAGCCACAGTCCCGATGTGCTGTGCACTCAACCAGTCGAGTGAGTCGATTTTCGCATCGCAGAGATGGTCAAACCGAGGGTTGCGGAAGTCGTTCTTGAATCGTACATAGTCGCTCTTTGTTCCGGTACGCTCGATGGCAGCCCAAGCATTGAGCATCTGTCTCAGCGCTCCCAAGCGCTTGCGTACCTCCTCGGCATGCACACTGCCGGGGAAACGGGTGAGGAAGTCCTCATAGTCGGCCGGCTCATAGTTGTTGGTCAATATGTCATAGCAGGCTGCTTCGCTCTCCTTGTTTTTCTCAACATGGTAATAAGTCGCGGCCACGCCTCCACCCAACAGCAAAAGTACCACGAGCCATATCAGCACCCGAAGCCACACTCTACGCTTTTTACGAGGTTGCTCCATTGCACCTCCACTCTTTTTATCCAAATCTTTTGCCATATATTATTATATGTATAACAAGAGCCGTTTTTACGCGCTTCCGTTGTCAAAATCTGCGCAAAATTACGAATAAAATCCCAACATCACCGCAGCCTCACCGCCGAAGCCGACAAAATGTGTATCGGTATCTGCATTTTTTTTGCTTGAACAGTGCATTTTTTTAAAATCATGTATAAAAATTTTTATCACAAAAACGTAACTTTGTCGCCCAGAAAACAATACTCTTAACAAACACAAAAAAATTATGAAGCAAGACATGATTGTTATCCTGGACTTGGGTAGCCATGAGAACACCGTGGTGGCACGTGCCATCCGCGCTTTGGGAGTTTACAGCGAGATTTATCCACACGATATTACCGCAGCAGAACTCAAGGCCTTACCCGGTGTAAAAGGTGTCATCATCAACGGAGGTCCCAACAACGTTATCGATGGCGTAGCCATTGATGTGTTGCCCGAAATCTACGACGCCGGACTTCCCGTTATGGCTGCCGGCCATGCTGCTGCCAAGTGCGAAACCAGCCTGCCGCAGTTCGAAAACGATGAAGCAGCCATCAAGGAAGCTGTGAAGAGTTTCGTATTCGACACTTGCCATGCCGAAACCAACTGGAACATGAAGAACTTCGTGGCCGACCAGGTGGAACTCATCCGTCAGCAAGTGGGCAACAAGAAAGTGCTTCTGGCTCTCTCCGGAGGCGTTGACTCGTCCGTTGTAGCCGCTCTGCTGCTCAAGGCTATCGGTGACAATCTTGTCTGCGTGCATGTGAACCACGGCCTGATGCGTAAAGGAGAAAGCGAAAACGTTGTGGAAGTGTTCCGCAACCAGCTCTGCGCCAACCTCGTGTATGTAGATGCCACCGAGCGCTTCCTCACCAAACTTGAAAACGTGGCCGACCCCGAAGAAAAGCGTAAGATCATCGGCGGAGAGTTTATCCGCGTGTTCGAAGAGGAAGCACGCAAACTCGAAGGCATCGACTTCCTCGGCCAAGGCACCATATATCCCGATATCGTGGAGAGCGGCACCAAAACAGCCAAGTGCGTGAAGAGCCACCACAACGTAGGCGGTCTGCCTGAGGATTTACAGTTCGAATTGGTGGAGCCCCTCAAGCAGCTCTTCAAGGACGAAGTACGCGCCTGCGGTGTGGAGCTTGGCCTACCCTACGAAATGGTTTATCGCCAGCCTTTCCCCGGCCCCGGACTGGGTGTGCGTTGCCTTGGAGCCATCACACGCGACCGTCTTGAGGCTCTGCGCGAGAGCGATGCCATTCTGCGCGAAGAGTTTGCCAAGGCCGGACTCGACAAAAAGGTTTGGCAATACTTCACCATCGTGCCCGACTTCAAGAGTGTAGGTGTGCGCAACAATGCACGCTCTTACGATTGGCCCGTCATCATTCGCGCCGTCAACACCATCGACGCCATGACCGCCAGCATCGAACACATCGACTGGGCCATCCTCGACAAAATCACCAAGCGCATTCTGAACGAAGTGCCCAACGTGAACCGCGTTTGTTACGATATGTCGCCGAAACCCTCAGCCACCATCGAGTGGGAATAAAGCCGGCGTTTCGAGAAACAGAAACTCATTACACAAAGAGCCGAAAGCACACCTCGCGGTGGCTTTCGGCTCTTTGCTTTTTCTACACGGCACTTCTGCCTTTATTTATACTATATGTATAACACCGGGAACATTGCGGAACATCTCACCCCACGCTCACCAATTCGATCTCGAACACCAGTACCGAATGGCCGGGGATGCCGTGCGTACCACGAGCACCATAGCCCAACTCTGCCGGTAGATAGATGCGCCATTTGTCGCCCACGTGCATCCGCACAAGGGCAATCTGCCAACCCGTGATGAGTTCGCGCAGGCGGAAGGCATCAGGACAGCCTTGACGTATGTTGTCATCGAACACCTTGCCCGACATGAGCATGCCTTTGTAAAACACAGAAACAATGCTGTTGGGATTGGGCGTTTTGCCCTCGCCTGCTTGCAACACTTCATACAGAATACCTTTGGGCAAAGTGCCTACGCCCTCGCGCCCGGCCACTGCTTGAAGAAATTCCTCATTCTCCAGTTTATAAACATCGCGTTTCTTCATATCTTCATTTTGTTTCCGCAAAAGTACGAAACAGGAGCAGAACCTCCAAAAGCATTGGGCAGAAGTGGGACAACACATTATTATATTATATAAGGTAAGGCAAGCCCTGCCACCTCACTCGAAAATCCTACGAAAGCACACGCACTTTCCGACATTTCGTTTTACCTTTGCCGCATGACACTTCCCATACATCAAGACCCCATGGGCGCAGCCATCCGCGACTATCATCTGTTTGGTAAAGCCAAGCGACTGCGCGTACTCTCCACTATGTTCGACGAGGACGAAATCCCCGTCAGCACCCTCTTCCGCACCGAGAGCGAAATGAGCCTCATCGAACGGCAGGCCCTCACGCTGTGTCGCGGCCGCGTGCTCGACGTGGGCGCCGGTGCCGGTTGTCACAGCCTGGTGTTGCAGCAGAGAGGCTCGGACACCACCGCCATCGACATATCTCCCCTGTCGGTACAGACCATGCGCGAGCGTGGCATCACGAAGGCACTGCATGCCGACTTCTTCACCGACAGCATCGTTGGTGCTCCCTTTGACACGGTGCTGATGCTCATGAACGGCATCGGCATTGTGGGACGCATCCGCCACTTCTCCGACTTCTTTACCCGCCTCGACGCCCTGCTTGCACCGGGAGGCCAACTGCTGGCCGATTCGTCCGACCTGCGCTACGTCTTCGAGGACGAAGATGGCACATTCTGCTACGACGGCGAGGCCGAATACTATGGCGAAGTGGACTATCGCATGGCCTACGGCTCCGTACGCGGCCCGCAATTCCATTGGCTCTACGCCGACTTCGACACATTGGCCCACCACGCCCGCCTGCATGGGTTTCACGCCGAGAGAGTGCTCGAAGGTCCGCACTACGACTATCTGGCACGCATCACACGCTGCCCCTGAGTCTGCTGCGGCACATCCCGAAGCCCCCAGAAGCTTCCCCCGACATCCTTCCACCCCCTCACAAACCAAGAGCAACCGACCCCGCACGAACGCAGTGCTTCCGGCCCTTTTCTGCAGTGCTTGCAGAAATTCGCGCAGTGCTTGCAGAAAATTCTGCAAGCACTGCGCGTTTTCATATCCCTCACGCAGCTTCGATTTTCACGGATTTTGAAATTTCTATAGTTAATGTTTGTAAATTAGGGGGGGTATTGTTATTTTATGTTACTAACTTTGCGCCGCTAAAACCTTGAAGCGAAAAACGAAACATTTAATCTATTTATAATTACAAACCTATGAAGAAAAATCGCATGAAGCGGCTGGCAACAGCCCTGGCCCTGCTCTTGTGTCTTGGCACAAGTACGGAAGTTGCGGCACAGTCCGTGATTTTCCCACAGCAGCAACAGCCCGGCGTAGCCTCGTTGGCAGAATCCAATGGGACCTACACGCTGAGCAACGATTTGCTTTCAGCCACCTTCACCGTGGCTGACGGGAAACTAACCTTTGGCGGTTGCGAGGCCATGAACTTGCAAGCCGCAGAAAACCTGTTTGTCATCACCAAGCAGGACGGTACCGAAATTGCCTCGTCGCAGATGACGCTGGGCGAAGTGAAGCAAGAAACTCTCACCGGCGATGCCAATGCCGCGAAAGGTTCGCACAAATTCAATGGCGTACAGCTCTGCGCCACATTCACGTACGAAACTTTCACCATCAATTGGCGTGCCGTGTTGCGCGACGGAAGCCACTATCTGCGTACCGAACTTGATATCACCTCGAGTGCCGACGTGGCCATGTCGAGCATCACCCCGCTGATGTACGTCGTGAACAATGTCGATGGCGCCAGCGCTCCCGCCGTGGTGGGCAACACCCGCGGAGCCGTGATTGCGAGCAACAAAATCTTTGCCGGCCTCGAGACCCCCATGGGCATCAACAAGGCAGGCGAAAGCACCGACCTCGACTCTTTCGTATTCAAGGCATGGAATGGAGCATCTTCTTGGGCTTGGACTCCGGAGGAGAGCGAAATTCCTGAAGGCATCAAGAACCTGAGCAGTTATGCCGCCGGCACCGTGAATGGCTCACGCGGATACCTCGTCTTCCGTGAGGCCGGCGCGTGCACCATCACGCTCGACTATACCAGCGGTAACAACCGCCTGCAGATACTCGGTGTGGATATTCTCAATCTGGACGGAACCGTTGCCGCCAGCGACTACCACTTCGGCTTCACAGGAGGAAACGACAGCAACCGCGAGTACACCGTCAACATCCCTGCGGTTGGAGCCTACATGGTGCGCATCTTCGTCACCAACAATGGCAGTGGCGAAGGCTACGGCAGCGTGGGAACCATCACTTACAGCACCAAGATAGCACAACCCACGCTCGTCTACGACCTTGCAAGCACGCAGACACCTTATCTCACCCCGGAAGTTGTGGAAGCACCTGAGGTGGAAGTACTCCCCGAAAGAGTCTTCACACTCCAAACAGGAACAACCTATTACATTGCAGCCAACACTAAGCAAAGTAATGGTAGCATTGTTCCTCGCTACTTGTATATCAATGAATCGGGTGCACTTGCAACAGCCACTGAAATCCCTGCGGACGACACGAACTACAAGTGGACGATTACTGCCAATGGCGAAACATGGTCTGTGCAAAATGGAGGCGGAAAATATCTCTCATACGGCAAGCCTCTTCAATCCGGTGATGCTGCTTATAGCTTCAAGTTCACAGACGAAGCTGTGGTAGAGGCCTATGGTGCATTTGCACTTTACAATCCCACGTCCGATGGTGGCAAGTATATGGTTACCAAAGTCGATGGCTCAACTTTTGATCAGTATGGTTCAGCGGTAAACAATGGTTCTTGGTGTTCCGACTACCTTTTTACCACTTGCGTTACCACTGTTGGAACTTTCAATTCAGAAAACACTTCTGCTACTGACAACTGGGTGAGCGATTGGACCGGTTTTAGCGATTGGACCGGCGAACTCCCCAGTGGAACAACCAAAACCGGCACAGCAAAATACAAAGACACCGGTTTCTACAATTTCGGCGTAGGTCGCCTCAGCCTTCTTTTTGATTACACAACAGGCAGCCACGGACTTTATGTGCTGGGCGTGCAACTTGTTGATGCTGATGGCAACGTTGTGGCACAACAATTCAAGAACGGATTCACCGGTTCAAACAGCACTGTCACATATAATGTAGATGTGCCCGAAAACGGTGTCTACAAAGTGCGTTACATCGCAGACTACTGCAATGGCGGCACTGCCACCAATGGAGACATCCAACTAACTTTTACCGAAATTGCAGGCATTGCAGGCGAGCAACAGCAGACCAAGAACTGGACTTCCGCCTGGACGGGTTGGGCCACATGGACAGATGCTCCCACAGAGCTGAAAGCTTATAACAATGACAATGGCACGGAAGTAGCTCCCACAAACATTCAGTATATCGACCAGACCTACCATATCAAGGCCGGCAAGCTCTCTGTGCTGTACGACTACACCGGTGGCAGCCACGGCCTGCACCCGATGGGCGTTGTACTGATGGACACCGAAAGCAACATCGTCAGCACCGACTACCACGCAGGCTTCACCGGTGGACGCGACATCAACAACACGTATACCGTCAAGGTGTTGGAAGATGGCTTCTACACCGTTCGCTTCGTGGCCGACAAGAATTCCGGTGGAACCGATACCAATGGCACCATCACCCTCTCGCTGAAGGAAGCCATCATACTCGGCACGATCAACGAGGACGAAACATTGGCAGATGCCTGGATTCCCTCCGACTGGAACACCATCCCTGCCGAAGATGTTCCCAATCGCGTAAACGAGGCCGGATGCACCGACGAAAATGCCAGAGTCATCGAGCAGCAAATCACCATCACCTCTGCCGGAACGCTCAGCGTCTTGTTCGATTACCAAACCGGTAGCAACAAGCTCATCCTGGCCGGTGTCGATCTCGTGGACGAAAACGGACAAGTAGCCGTGGACGACTATCACGCAGGCGAAACGGGCAACAGCGATGTTGACAACACTTACAAGTTCAATGTGTTTGCTCCCGGAACATACACCATCCGCTATTTCGCCAACAACATTGAGACCATCAACTCCTCGGGCAACATCACACTTTCGCTCAAAGTGGACTACACCCTGCACCTCATCGCAGCCAAAACAACACCCATCACAGGTAAGTGGAGTCGCCAGACCACTCTGGCAGCCGAAGATACCTGGAACGTAAGTACGGTAGTGGGTCTCGTGGCCGAAGGACAACAACGCCGTTCGTTCCTTGCCTACAGCGAACGCGAACGCGCAGTGCCCTGGCGTGCAGCTCCCACTTACGTTTCATGGTATGAGTTGAACATCAATCACAATAACGCTGCTCCGGGTTCTGAACACGAGAATTCAGAAGAATCAGAATACTTGGCAATTGTCAATGCTTGGAAGGAGCAACTCTACGACAAGTATGGTGAAGCCCCATTCGCTTTTGTTTGGGACGACGGTTGGGATGCATATGGTGAATGGCTGTTCCATTCCGGTTTGCCCAACGGATTTACAAATATCGACAACGTAGGTCGCCAGATGGGTGCCGGCCAAGGAGCATGGCTCGGTCCTGTGGGTGGTTATGGCACTTCAGGCGGTTATCGTCGTGCTTACTGGAACGACAAGGGTGGCATGCAACTTTCCAACCCTCTCTACTATGACGTATTCGTAAGAGCAGTCACCAACTTGCTTAAGGATTATGGTTATGACTTCCGCTTCTTCAAGTTCGATGGTATCTCAGCGCAGTTCTCATCTGTAGGTCCCGATGCCGGTGCCACAGGTCAGGAGAATGCAGAAGCCATCATCATGGCCGAAAAGATACTTCGCAGCATCAAGCCCGACGTATTCCTCAACACTTCTGTCGGTACATGGGCTTCTCCCTTCTGGTTCCAATACACTGATGCAGTATGGCGTCAGGAAAAGGACTACGGCACAATCGGTAACAACAGTGTGGACCGCGAAAACTGGATTACTTATCGCGATCGCCTCGTTTACCAGAACTTCGTTCAGAACTCTCCTCTCTGTCCCATCAACACCTTGATGACTCACGGCTTTATCCTCACGGGTAATCCCGATAACCAAAGTGATACCGGCCGTGGCGGTTGGACTGCAGCAAGAAACATCGAGTATAAGCACGTACTCAACGAACTCCGTTGCGCATTCGCCTGCGGTTCGGGTATGGTGGAACTCTACAATGATGCAGACCTCACGAATCACATCAACGGTGGCGCACTCTGGAAGGACATCGCAGATTGCATGAAGTGGCAGCGCAAGAACGCCGACGTACTCCCCGATATCCACTGGGTGGGTGGTAATCCTTGGACCGGCGCGAAAGCTGAAATTTATGGTTGGGCTGCATGGAACGCCAAGAACGCCGTGCTGACGCTCCGCAATGGTGCAAACGACGAGCAGTCCTACACCTTCACACTCCGCGAAGCACTCGACATTCCTGCATACATCAACACCACAATCACGCTTACCAAGGCATTTGCCGACCAAGCAGGATTGACAGGTCTGACCGAGGGCCAAGCAATCAACATCGACGATAAGATTACTGTAACCCTCCCCGGCTCATCTGTATATGTGTTCGACGGAGTTGACGGTTTGGCAGAGACCGAAGCCATCACACTTCCCGTTTCGAAGTATGGCATCGCCACTTTCTGCGCCGACCACGAGACCATCATCCCTGCCGGTGCTAAGGCATACGTAGCACTGAACGACCCCGAACTTCCGGCAGACGAATCTGAAATGGGCGTCATCGTCATGACAGAAATCACCAACGTAGTTCCCGCCAACACCGGTGTGGTTATCCTGGCGGAAGAAGGAGATTACGATTTCGTTGCCTCAAATGGTAGCACTGCAGCAGTAGATGGCAACCTCCTTCAAGGTTATGGCGGTCGCGCTGAATATGACGTAGTCGTGAAGCCTACCGATGCCACGAACTATGTACTCACCGTGAAGAATGACATTGCTGCTTTCTATCGCAAGGCAAACCATTTCAAAGTCTATCGTAACCGCGCATACCTGAATGTTCCTGCCGAAATGCAAACCAAGGGCATTCGTATGAAGTTCGAGAACGAAGACGGAACCACCGAGATCGTGGACGTGCTCATGGGCAATGACAATGCTGCACCCATCTTCGACCTCAGCGGTCGCCGCGTACAGACTCCGCAAAAGGGTGTCTACATTATTAATGGTAAGAAGGTAATCTTCTAAATAAGAATTGCAACAATGAAAAAGAAGCATATATACAACATCCCCCAAGCGCAAGTTGTGCGAATCGAAACAGGAAGCATGATTGCTACCTCACTGCCCATCACAGAGGATACAACCGAAGATGATGCACGCATGAGCAAAAAGCGCCAACAGCCTTGGGATGGTCTTTGGGAATAACTCAATTCCATGGCATCCCTAAATGAAGATGCCACGAACCTCTACATCCACAAATCCCCGGACACAGCAATTAACCCTGCCGGTCCGGGGATTTTCTTTGTCAATATGGTGATTACCCACGTCCTTAACGCAAGGCATAGCTCTGAGACCTCATTATGCATACGCCAAAGCGCATATTGATATATTGGGGAGAGTTTTCTCACGAACAATGTCACGATCTACCGGTGGAACGCTGCACATTTTACAGGCGTATTCATATAGGCGAATCGTCCTCGATAACATTCGGAGAAACATTGAGATACAACAGGATGTTTATCCTCTTTTTTCAACAGAGCACCGTGCAAAATAGCGCCTCTGTTACCGAGTGAAAGAAGCGACAGAAGAAAATCCATCTGTCACCTCATCTATCACCACACATTCTCTTGAAGTTCTGATAAACACAAGCGAAAGTGACAGATGTGACAGATTCTTCGGGAGATAAACTTTTAGTGTGTAGATACGCTTGGGCCAAAAACTCTGGTAGGCTCATTAATTCCGAAAACGCACATTTCATGCACACAGCCCAAGTTATAACCACCGAACACCCAACCTCGGGAAGACAAAAAGGCCTGCAGAAAAATCTACAGGCCTTCTAAAACTTCTATTGAAGAACTTACTTCTTCTCTTTCAGCAAGTCACGAATTTCGGTGAGCAGTGTCTCTTCTGCGCTCGGTGCAGGAGGTGCAGGTGCAGCAGCCTCTTCTTCCTTCTTCTTGGTAAACTTCATGATAGCACGTACCAAGAGGAATACGCAAAACGCGATGATGATGAAATCGATAGTGGTCTGGATGAAGTTACCATAGTTAATGGTAACAGCCTCTGTGCCCTCGGGAGCCATGGGGTTGACAGGCAGATCCACCTTGAGGTCCTTGAAATCCACACCACCGATGAGCCAACCGATGGGCGGCATAATCAAGTCGTTCACCACCGATGAAACAATCTTTCCGAAAGCACCACCGATAATCACACCCACAGCCATGTCAATGGCATTTCCCTTCACAGCAAACTGCTTAAACTCTGTCAAAAATTTGGATTTTGGCATCTTTTTATTTTTTTGTGCGTTAAACTTGGTGCAAAAGTAAAAAGGAATTTGTATTTTTGCTGCGCTAAATGGGAAAAACTGTGCAAAAATTGCCAAATACACTCCCCAAGCACTCAAAACGCATTATCAACCATCTTAAATTCTTAAACAATATGATTAAAGTAGGTATTAACGGTTTCGGTCGTATCGGCCGTTTCGTTTTCCGCGCTGCTCAGACTCGCGATGACATTCAGATTGTAGGTATCAACGACCTCTGCCCTGTTGACTACTTGGCTTACATGCTCAAGTACGACACTATGCACGGCCAGTTCGAAGGCACAATCGACTTCGACGTTGAAAAGAGCTTGCTCATCGTTAACGGTAAGGAAATCCGCGTAACTGCAGAACGCAATCCGGCTGACTTGAAGTGGAACGAAGTGGAAGCAGAATACGTTGTTGAATCTACAGGTCTCTTCCTCACTCAGGAGAAGGCTCAGGCTCACATCGAAGCCGGTGCTAAGTATGTTGTAATGTCTGCACCTTCAAAGGACGCAACTCCCATGTTCGTTTGCGGTGTTAACTTCGACAAGTACGAAAAGGGCACTCAGTTCGTATCAAACGCTTCTTGCACCACCAACTGCTTGGCTCCTATCGCTAAGGTGCTCAACGACAAATGGGGTATCAAGGACGGCTTGATGACAACTGTACACTCTACTACTGCTACTCAGAAGACTGTTGACGGTCCTTCTCTCAAGGACTGGCGTGGTGGTCGTGCCGCTGCCGGCAACATCATCCCCTCTTCTACAGGTGCTGCTAAGGCTGTAGGTAAGGTTATCCCCGAACTCAACGGTAAGCTCACCGGTATGGCTTTCCGCGTTCCCACTCTTGACGTTTCTGTAGTTGACCTGACTGTAAACCTCGCTAAGCCCGCTACTTACGCTGAGATTTGCGCAGCCATGAAGGAAGCTTCTGAAAACGAACTCAAGGGCGTACTCGGTTACACTGAAGAAGATGTAGTATCTGCTGACTTCCTCGGCGATGCTCGCACTTCTATCTTCGATGCTAAGGCCGGTATCCAGCTCACTGACACTTTCGTTAAGGTCGTTTCTTGGTATGACAACGAAATCGGCTACTCTAACAAGGTGCTCGAGCTCATCGCTCACATGAAGAAGGTAAACGGCTAATCTGAAACCATAGATCCTAACATAAAGAACCGCCGCAGGCTTCATGCTTGCGGCGGTTCTTTGTTTGTTTACGGCCGAAATGATTATCTTTGTGGCATCTTGTCATAGAAATTCTGAAACATGGAGCAATTCGACCTCATCACCATCCTCGGTCCTACCGCCTGCGGAAAAACAAGTTTGGCTGTAGAACTGGCACACCGCCTTGGCGCGGAGATTATCAGTGCCGACAGTCGGCAGGTTTACCGACGCATGGACCTTGGAACGGGAAAGGACTTGGAAGATTACATTGTAGATGGACAAGCCGTCCCTTACCATCTCATTGACATTGTGGAGCCCGGAGAGAAATACAATGTGTTTCGCTACCAACAAGATTTCCTCACAGCCTACACCGACATCCGTTCGCGCGGTCGTAAGGTTGTGGTGTGCGGAGGCACAGGGCTTTATCTGGAGAGTATCCTGCAAGGCTATCGATTGATGCCTGTTCCAGTGAATCCGGAATTGCGCGACAAGTTGGCCGACAAGTCGTTGGAAGAACTCACGGATATTCTGAAAACTTACAAAGAGCTACACAACAACACCGATACCGACACCGTGAGACGTGCTATTAGGGCTATTGAAATTGAAGAGTATTATCGGCAGCACCCCACCGAGGGACGCGACTTCCCCACCCTGCACAGCCTCACCATCGGACTTGACATCGATCGCGAAACACGTCGTTTGCGCATCAGTCATCGACTGCGCGAACGCTTGGAGCACGGCATGATCGACGAGGTGCGAAACCTATTAGCCGAGGGTGTTTCGGCAGACGACCTGATCTATTACGGACTTGAATACAAATACCTCACGCTGCACGCCATCGGGCAATTGAGTTTTGAAGAAATGTTCCGCCAACTGGAAATCGCTATCCATCAGTTTGCCAAACGACAGATGACTTGGTTCAGAGGCATGGAGCGACGCGGCACACCTATTCGGTGGATTGATGCCACACGGCCTGCAGACGAGAATGTCGAAACCATCCTTCGCATGGCCGAATAATGCCCTACCTATACATTATATATAATATATATAAGGAAGAAGAGTCGCAGCCAGCAGGCGCGTATCTCTGGAAAACGTCATCCCCCATCGGAACAATGCTCTCCGATGGGGGATGACGTTTGTATAAGATATTATGCGATGCTTCACGGGCAATTCGTCAGCCCAAACGAGAAATACGCATCAATTTCAGTTCATCAAGAAGGGTTATTCTGCGTCCTTTCACTTCAATGAGTTTTTCTGCAGAAAAGCTGGAAAGCGTCCGAATGGCATTCGACGTAGTCATGTTGGAAAAACTTGCCAAGTTTTCGCGCGACAGACACAAACGCAAAGTGCGTCCATCTGCTTCTGTGCCGTAATTGTTTTTCAGAAAGAGTAATGTTTCGGCCAACCTTCCGCGCAGATGCTTCTGCGTCAGACCAACGATGCGACTGTCGGAGATGCCCAAATCGATGGCTAGTTCGCGTACGAAGAAATTGCACAATGCGATATTCTCGCTCATGGCATGTTTGACCACCGACATCGGAAATGAGCAAATCCATGCCGGTTCAAAAGCTGCCGCTGCAGTCACATAAGGCTCTTGTGCCAAGGATGCACGATAGCCAAAATACTGCCCCGGGCAGAGCAAACGCATGATTTGACAGCGCTCATCCACTCCGTCGCGATATATCTTCACTTTACCCGAAAGAAGACACAGAAGATGATCGGGCGACTCGCCCTGATGATAAATAATCTCGTTCTTGCTATATTCGCGAACGGCAAATGTTGCCTCAAAAGCAGTACGCTCCTTCTCTGTCAGCAATCCGAGGAGATTGTTCAAGCGTTTTTCAACATCCGAATAGCTTATTTCTGCACTTAACATGTGATTTTTATGCCTTAAAACATATTTTAAGCGCAAATGTAGACAATCCCGATGAACCGACAAAGGCTGAACGATGTTTTGGAGGGAAAACGCCCTTTCACACTTACAAAACGTACGTTTTCACATCTTCTATGGTAGTTTCGGGTGCCACTCCGGTGATACGCTATAGGCGACACCGAAAATCTGCAAGGCGTTCTCGATTTTCTACAAGCACTGCAAAAATTTCAGAACGCCTTGCAGTTTTTCTTGGCAAGCACTGTCGTTTTATCATTATCACCACCTCATCGACCAACATCGTCTCCCCCCTCTTGCATAGCACCGACAAGGGCTTTACACAAAGGAATTACGCTTCTCTGAACGACGTTTTTAAGCATTTTTAAGGCAAGTGTGAAAAAATAAATGAGTTTTCGTAATAAAAACTTTTGTTATCTATGTTTTTTCTCTACTTTTGGAGTTGAACAAACACTCTATGAAAAATAATCTAACCTTATAATCATACAAACTATGTGCTATTTACGATTTGACAAAACGCAGATGACAAATCTGCAAGACTCCCTTTACAAGGAGCTCTTGATTACGAATGAGTCAGGTGCGTATTGCTCCACCACCCTGGTGGGGTGCAACATCCGCAAATACCACGGCCTTTTGGTTTGTCCCATTCCCGAGCTCGACGAGGAGAACCACGTATTGCTCTCCTCGCTCGACGAAACGGTGGTGCAACACGGGGCCGAGTTTAATTTGGGACTGCACAAATATCAAGGCGAGAACTACAGCCCCAAAGGGCATAAGTACATCGTCAGCTTCGAGTGGGAAAAAGTGCCCACTTGGATTTATCGCATCGGCGGTGTGTTGCTGAAGAAGGAAATGGTGTTCCGCACAGACCGCTATCGTCTCTTCATCCGCTACACATTGTTGGAGGCTCACTCCCCCACGACGTTGCGCCTTAAGCCTTTCTTGGCATTCCGCAGCGTACGCCAATGGACACACGAAAACTCTGTAGCCAACACCGGCTACACCCCCGTGAAAAACGGCATCAAGATGTGTCTGTATGAGGGATATCCCGAGCTGTACATGCAAACCACAGCCAAGAACGAGTTCCACTATCAGCCCGATTGGTATCGTGGTCTCGACTATCCCAAAGAGCGCGAACGTGGTTACGACTCCACTGAGGACTTGCTCGTTCCGGGTTATTTCGAAATGCCCATCAAGAAGGGAGAAAGCATCATCTTCACGGCTTCGCTCAAAGAAAAGAATCCGAAGGACTACGAGCCCATCATGGAGGCCGAAATTGAGAGTCTGGACCGACGTGACAGCCTGTACCACTGCTTGGTAAACGCCGCTCACCAATTCCACGTTCAGAAGGGCGAAAACGAATTTGTGCTCGCCGGTTATCCGTGGTTCAAGCCACGTGCTCGCGACACCTTCATTTCACTACCGGGACTCACATTGGCCATCGGCGAAGTGGAACAATATGAGCGCTACATGGCTACTGCCATCATTGCCATTCGCGACTACATCAACAAGCGCCCCATCTCCGTAGGTATCTATGAGATGGAGCAACCCGACACACTGCTTTGGGCTGTTTGGTGTCTGCAACAATACGGCAAATACGTATCACGCAAGAAGTGTTACGAGCTATACGGCGACATCATCACCGAGATTATGGACTTCATCCGCCAGGGTAAGCACAACAACCTATTTGTTCACGACAACGGGCTTCTCTACAGCAACGGTCGCGACAAGGCCATCACTTGGATGAACTCCACCGCCAACGGACGCCCCATCATCCCGAGAAGCGGATATATCGTAGAGTTTAACGCGCTTTGGTACAATGCCATGAAGTTCTACGAGCAGATGCTTACCGAAGCCGGTGGCGAAGCCAACCTCGCACAAGCCGAGATTTGCAACGCCGAGGCCGAAAAGATTGGCTACTCGTTCAAGGACGTGTTCCTCAACGAACACGGCTACCTGCTCGACTACGTAGATGGCCAGATGATGGACTGGAGCGTACGCCCCAACCAACTCTTCGCCATTGCACTCGATTTCTCTCCGCTGGACGTACGTCAGCGCAAGGGAGTGCTCGACATCTGCACCAAGGAACTTGTTACCCCGAAGGGAATACGTTCGCTCTCTCCGAAGAGCGGAGGCTACAACCCCATGTACATCGGACAGCAAGTGCAGCGCGACTATGCCTACCATCAGGGTACAGCTTGGCCTTGGCTCACAGGCTTCTACCTCGAAGCTTACCTGCGTGTGTACAAAATGAGTGGCGTCAACTACATCGAACGACAGCTCATCGGATTTGAGGAAGAACTGTTCTATCACTGCGTGGGCACCATCCCCGAGCTCTTCGACGGCAACCCGCGATTCAGCGGTCGCGGCGCAATATCATTCGCCATGAATGTGAGCGGACTCTTACGCGCCATCCACTTGCTGGAGAAGTATAAGATAGAAGAGGACTAAGCCCGAGACAACAACTGAAGGCTATCTCAAACAATCCACAGTATATCCTTAAAACTATATAGCACTATGAAAGTATTAATGTTCGGTTGGGAATTTCCCCCGCATATCCTCGGCGGACTTGGGACGGCCAGCTATGGCATCACCAAAGGCCTTTCCCTACAACCCGACATGCATATCACCTTCTGTATCCCCAAGCCTTGGGGCGACGAAGACAAGAGTTTCATGAACATCATAGGCCTCAGCCAAACCCCCATCGTATGGAAAGACGTTGACTGGGACTATGTGAAGCAGCGCATCGGCGACAAGATGGATCCGCAACAATACTTCGACTTGCGCGACAACATCTATGCCGACTTCAACTATCGTCTGACCGACGATTTGGGCTGTATTGAATTCTCGGGACGCTACCCCGACAACCTCTACGACGAAATCAACAACTACTCCATCGTGGCCGGAGTGATCGCACGCCAACAAGAGTACGACATCATCCATGCCCACGACTGGCTGACCTATCCCGCAGGTATTCACGCCAAGAACGTGAGCGGCAAGCCCCTTGTGATTCACGTTCATGCTACCGACTTCGACCGTTCGCGTGGCAACGTGAACCCCACCGTCTACAGCATCGAAAAAGACGGTATGGACCACGCCGACTGCATCATGTGTGTGAGCGAACTCACACGCCAAACGGTGATTAACCACTACCACCAAGACCCCGCCAAGTGCATCGCCATGCACAACGCTGTCTATCCCCTTTCGCAGGATATCCAAGAAATCGTTAACCAGCGTAAGCCGGCCAACGAGCGCAAGGAGAAGGTGGTTACCTTCCTCGGACGTATCACCATGCAGAAGGGACCGGAATACTTCGTTGAAGCTGCAGCACTTGTGCTCCAGCGCACACGCAACATCCGCTTCTGTTTTGCCGGTTCGGGCGATATGATGAACGCAATGATCGACTTGGCTGCACAGCGCGGCATCGCCGACCGCTTCCACTTCCCGGGCTTCATGAAAGGCAAGCAAGTGTACGAAACCTTCCGCGATAGTGATGTGTACGTAATGCCCTCCGTGAGCGAACCCTTCGGAATCTCTCCACTGGAAGCCATGCAGTGCGGCGTTCCTTCCATCATCAGTTATCAGAGCGGATGCGCCGAGATTCTGAACAAGTGTATCAAGACCGACTATTGGGACATCCATGCCATGGCCGACGCCATGTACTCCATCTGTACCAACGAAGGCTTGTACAAATATCTGCAAGAAGAGGGTAAGAAGGAAGTGGACCAGATCACTTGGGAAAAAGTGGGTCTGCGCATCCGTCGCGTGTACGACGAAGTTATCGCGAGATACAATAAATAATATAATAGTGCGGCACAACCCTGCACACCCCAAGCAAAGAATTGTCTCCGCACACAAACAGAAAAACAAATAGCATTATGAAAACCGTATGTCTATATTTTGAAATTCACCAGAATATCCATCTGAAGCGCTATCGCTTCTTCGATATCGGCACCGACCACTACTATTACGATGACTACGAGAACGAGCGCTCCATCACCGAGACGGCAGACCGCTCTTATGTTCCCGCACTCACAGCCCTCATCGACATGGCTGAGCGTTACGGCAGCTACTTCAAGTGCGCCATTTCGCTGTCCGGTTGTGCCATCGAGCAACTCGAAAACCACGCTCCGCAAGTGATCGAACTCTTGCAGAAACTCGGAGAAACCGGTTGTGTGGAATTCCTCGCCGAACCCTATTCACACGGTTTCTCCTCACTGCAAAATCCCGAATGCTTCAAGGAAGAAGTGAAACGCCTTTGCAAGAAAGTGAAAGCCCTCTTTGGTCAAGAACCCAAGATATTCAGAAACTCCTGCCTCATTTATTCGGACGAAATCGGTGAGATGGTGGCAGACATGGGCTTCAAGGGCATGTTGGCAGAAGGCGCGAAGCACGTCCTGGGATGGAAGAGCCCGCACTTTGTATACAACTGCTGCCGCAACCCGAAGCTCAAGCTGCTTCTCCGCGACTACAGTTTGTCTGAAGACATCAGCTTCCGCTTCAACGATTCCTCATGGAGCGAATATCCCCTCTTCGCCGACAGATACGCCGACTGGATTGCCCAACTTCCGGAAGAGGACCAAGTGGTCAATATCTTCATGGAACTGTGTGCTCTCGGCATCTTCCAACCCCTCTCATCTAACATTTTGGAATTCATGAAAGCACTGCCCGAACAGCTGAAGCAACGCGGTGTGGTGTTCTCAACGCCTTCCGAAATTTGTGCAAAGATGAAGAGTGCCGGCGACCTCAACGTGCCTTATCCCACATCATGGGTGGACGAAGAGCGCGACTGCTCTGCATGGTTGGGCAACACCATGCAGCGTGAAGCCATCGACAAGCTCTACAGCGTGGCCGACCGTGTGAGAATTTGCAACGACCGTCGCCTCAAGCAAGACTGGGACTACCTGCAAGCCTCCAACAACCTTCGCTTCATGAGCACCAAGCCCAGCAGCTACGGCGGATACCGCGGAATTTACGACTCGCCCTACGACGCTTTCACCAACTATATGAACATCGTTGGCGACTTCATTACCCGAGTGAACAACCTCTATCCGGCAGATATCGAAAACGAGGAACTCAACTCACTCCTCACCACCATCAAGAACCAGGGTGACGAGTTGGCAATGAAGGACAAGGAAATCGAAAAGTTGCAACACATGTTGGCCAAGTTGGAAAAGGCTCAGGAAAAAGCCGCAGCTCCCAAGGCCAAAGCTGCACCTGCCAAGAAAAAAGCCGAGCCCAAAGCTGAAGTAGCAGAAAAGCCAGCAGCAAAGGCTAAGAGCGAAGCACCGGCAGAAAAGAAGGCTCCGGCCAAGAAGCCCGCTGCCAAGAAAGCAACGAAGAAGGCTGCTGAAAAGAAGTAAGCACCATCGCAACAAATCAATATCATCGGAGCAATTCTCAACGAGGGTTGCTCCGTTTTCTGCATCCGTTTCCCACTACCATTTGCGCCATATTCTCATGCCGGAATGGCATTCAGAGCGATAATCCTCTGTTAACACGCTATTTTTATCGCTTTTATTGAGTGAAACAAAATAATTTAAGCTATTTTTGTGCCGATATAGGAAAGCGCTCCGCCTCACATGGAATTTTCGGAATGCCGCCCGCATCATCAAACACTCAAATCCAAGAAACCAGAAAACCTAACAGAACATATGAAAAAGTTACTGCCCATCCTCGCCGTCGTGCTCGTAGCATTCAGCTCTTGTCACACGTCAAAGAAGATTGTTTATTTCCAAGACATCGTTGATGCCGAAGCCGTAGCCACCCAAGCGTTGCGCACCATCACCTACGTCCCCGGTGACAAACTCAGCCTCGTGGTTTCCTCTTCGCGCACCCCCGAATTGGCCACCCAGTTCAACCTGCCCATCATGTCATTACAAGCAGGTACGAGCCGCCAATACAGCAACCAGGTGTCCTACTACACCGTTGACGAACGCGGCGACATTGATGTTCCCGTTATCGGAAAAGTGCATGTCGAAGGTCTGACTCGCGCACAAGTCGCTGAGAAAGTTCAGAACGCCATCCGCAACGGTCACATCAACGACGCTGTGGTTACTGCTACCAGTTACGACCAATACGTGACGGTGATGGGTGAAGTGGCACGCCCCGGCCGCATCAGCATCAACAACGAACACATCACCCTGCTCGAAGCGCTCGGACAGGCTGGCGACCTCACTATCAAGGGACGCCGCGACAGCGTGCTCGTAATGCGTCAGACCGGCAACGAAACCAAAAGCTTCTATGTAGACCTGCGTTCCAAAACGTTGCTCAACTCTCCCGTCTATAATCTGCAGCAGAACGACGTAGTCTACGTCAAACCCAACAGAATGCGTGCCGGCGAAAGCACCACCAACGAGAACAGCGCACGCTCCATCACCACATGGCTGTCCATCAGTTCGGTACTCATCAGTTTGGCTGTGCTTATCTTCAAGTAATCCGACTGCTTTCAGAAAAACATACGACCGCTTCTTCCACACGAAGAAGCGGTTTTCTTTTTCCCAAACTCGTCTCAGCAATTTTCTCACGCCACGAAACTGCAGTGTCATGTGCATGATACAATAATATCAAGTGCTTGATACTGCAGTGTCATGTGCATGATACTTTTTCCGGACAGCATCTGCCAACTTTTGCGCCCCTAATCGGTCGTGCCAACATCCGTTCTTCGAACCACAAAGGGTGCAGCCGGTCATTCGGCTATACATCTGCAGAAATCCGCAGCACCGGCCCAACGTTGTAAATGCCTACCGAATTTTCCTACTCTGTACTCTCAAACCCGCAAAAGCATCGTTAAAACTATATTTTATTTATAAAACTTTGTAAAAAGCAGACATATATACTATATTTGCGGTGGAATCATCCTCCGAAAGCGTTTCCCCTATTTGACACCCACGGGACAGTTTCTTCTCCCGCCGATTCGGACACCGGAAAGCTTTTCGGATAGCCACACCTCCCCTCGCCCATTGTCGGACGGCAGCACACGATGTTGCGGATGATTTGGAAGAATTTATTATAACACAATTAATAATTACAAACATGATGACAATCAACCGAATGCTGAAACCCATTGTCGCAGGCACGTTGTTGAGTTGCTCACTCGCCTTCACGGCTTGTGTGGATGACAGCTACGACCTCAGCCAAGACATTGACCTGACCATGCAACTGGGCACGGAAGGTCTGCAAGTGAAACTCGGAAACACCGAGAAGATTTACATGAACGACATTCTTGAGTTGGACGATGAGGAAAACCTGGAAACCACTCCGGGCGGACTCTACTATCTCGTGGAAGAAGGAAACACCGAATTCCATTTCGATATAGAGAACGTGTCAACCAATCTGGACGCTGCTCAGCTCACTCCCGAACTTCATGCAGCCACCTTCGAAGAGCTCACCGAAGCAGCCGGACTCTCCGGCATCGACTACATCCCGAGCATGCCCGAGGTCACCATCAAGAGCACCGGCATCACGGCCGAAGCCGAACTCGACATCCACGTAGACGACGTGCCCGATTATGTCTACAACATCAAGTCCATCAAGCCGCGCAATGGTCGTTTCCACCTGTGGATGGAGATCATACAGACCAGCCTGGGCGAGCACTTCTGGTTCGAAGAGATCAAGAATCTCAAGGTCTATATCCCCGACTACGTGAAGTGCCCCACGGCCGTCAATGGTATGGTGAGCATCCCCGACATGACCGAGAAGCACAAACACGAAGTAGACATGGGATACATCGACATCGACTTGCTGGAGTTTGAAGGCGAAAACGGACTCGAGGTAAAGGACGGCAAATTCGTCATCCCCGGACACGTCGGTATGAGTTGTGATGCTACCTTCAGTTGCGACGGTGGTTTCCCGATGAAGGCAGGCGACTTCGTAAACATACGCCTCCACATCGAACCCACCAACAGCGGAACCATTCATGCCGAAGAATTCACCGGCATCTTCAACCCCGAGCTCAACCCCGAGGTTAGTCCCATCGAAATCGGCAACGACCTGCCCGACTTCCTGCAGGACGATGAGGTGCGCCTCACCGTGGCCAACCCCACCATACGTTTCGATGCCGACCTCACACAAGTGCCCGTAACCGTTGACTTCGGCGGTGTGCTCACTGCCTACAAGGAAGGCACCACTCCGCGCTCCGTCCGCATCCCCGAAAGCGGCACAGCGGCTCTCAGCAAGTCGTCGCACAATCTGCTCTACTTCTTCCAGGGCGATGCCCCCTTCGACCCTGCCGGCACACAGGGCGGCGACCTCTATCGCATCGGCAACCTCTCATCCCTCCTCACCGTAGTGCCCGACCGCATCGGTGTGGACCTCGGCAACGGCAAGGTGTCGGTTCGCCACACCGAACTGCAGACCATCGGTTTCGGCCGTTCATATTCTGCAGCACTGAATTATTACATCTACGTTCCCTTTGTCTTCGAAGAGGGATTGCGCATCGTCTACAACGACTCAATCACCGATCTTCACAAAGA
This sequence comes from Bacteroidaceae bacterium, assembly GCA_017461605.1. Classification (GTDB taxonomy): domain Bacteria; phylum Bacteroidota; class Bacteroidia; order Bacteroidales; family Bacteroidaceae; genus Alloprevotella. Next base: position 448,550 of record JAFTXN010000002.1, on the reverse strand, counting down.
CCTGGCAGACTATCAAGCCGAGGGAGTAGTAGCCACAGCCAACATCATCAGCACCGTACCCCTGGACCTTACAGCCACCATTGAACCGGTGGGCATCGACGACAAGGTGATCAAGAGCATCCAGGTCAACGAAGCCATTGTCAAGGCCGGCAATGCAGAAGGCGTGAGCACCCCCGTTGAAATCCGCATCACGCTGAACAACCCCGCCGACTTGCAGAAGCTCGACCGTCTGCGCTTCCGCATCACCGCAGCAGCATCGCAGAGCGACATGCTGACCTCGCAACAATACATACAAGTGAAGGACTTGCGCCTCAAGCTCACCGGTCCCGTCATTGCAGACCTTAACGACTAACGAGCTTTCCACCATAAATAATAAAGAAGCATTATGAAAAAGCATATACAGCACATCGTGATGGCCGCAGCACTCGTCAGTGCCGGCACACTCACAGCAGCAGCGCAGGAACTCCGCTCATCCTATTTCTCGGAGACATCCAACTTCAGCCACCAGATGAACCCCGCGCTCTTGGACGAAGGCCACGTAAGCTTTCCTCTCTTAGGTAATTTCAACATCGGCATGACCGGTAACGTGGGTGCGGCCGACTTTATCTTCCACAACACCGGAGCCAATCGCAACGAGTATCCGCTCACCACGTTTATGAATCCGGAAGTTTCGGCCTCCGAGTTCTTGGGCAATCTGAACGACAAGAACCGCCTGGACATGTATCTCAACCTCAACATCCTCTCTGTGGCGTTTCGTGGATTTGGCGGCGTGAACCTCATAGAGCTCAACGCACGTTCCAACTCTCACGTAACACTTCCCTACGAGCTGTTTGAATTTATGAAGACCACCGGCTCACGCGAGAGCTACGACCTCTCAGGCATCGGAGTACGTTCGCACAACTACGTCGAACTGGCCTTGGGCCACAGCCACAAGATTGGCGACAAGGTGCGTGTCGGTGCTAAGATGAAGCTCCTCTTCGGTGCAGCCTATGCCGACCTCACAACCAACCGCATGAACGTTACGCTCAATGGCGACGAGTGGCGAATTGATGCCGACGCACGCCTGCAAGCCTCCGTCATGAAAAGCACATTCGAGCACGACCCCAGCGAACCCACTGCGCCCGACGGACGTCCCAAGGTGGACGATTTCGAAGTGGACGGCGGACTGGGAGGTTTTGGCCTGGCCTTCGACCTCGGTGCCACCTATAAGCCCATCGACGACCTCGAACTCAGCTTGGGTCTGACCGACCTCGGCTTCATCTCATGGAGCAAGATGAATCACGCATCATCGGCCGGCACCTACTCGTTCAGCGGTTTCGAAGAAGATATCTACGTCAACGGCACCAACACAGGCACCAACGAAATTGGCGACCAGTTTGAGCAAATGGGCGACGACCTCGAAGAGATGTTCAGCGTCTATGACGACGGACAACGCTCCGCAAGTTCGGCCCTTGCCGCCACACTCAACATCGGTGCGAAATACACCCTGCCCGCTTGGCGCAAGCTCAGCTTCGGTTTCCTCTACACCAGCCGCATCCACGGCAAGTACAGCTGGCACCAAGGCATGCTCGCCGTCAATTGCCGTCCCGCCAAGTGGTTCGAAGTGTCCCTCAACGGCGCAGCCACAAGCACCGGCTGCACCCTCGGCGCACTCATCAATCTGCACGCACCCCACTTCAATTTCTACATCGGTGCCGACCGCTTCCTGGGCAAGGTCTCCAAGGAATTCGTACCCCTGCACAGTGCCAACGCAAACATCAACTTCGGCATGACCTTCCCCTTGAAATAAATCCCCCACCCACCTGCCACCCTCGGCAGGCCGACGACACAAATCTGCAGTGCTTGTAGGAAATTCCGCAAGCACTGCAGATTCTTTTGCAAGCACTGCAGAATTTCCCACATCCGACCCCGTTGACAACCCACGCCATCAGCCACCGACCGCCTTCGGAGAGAAGTTGCAAAAAATCAGGGCAAAACTTTCGTAGAACACAGGGAAATCGTACATTTGCAAAGCTAACAAAGGCAAAAGCCCGACAAAACATAGCACAATCACTTTCTAAATATTAACATTATGGTTAACTACAAAGACTTAGGCTTGGTGAACACTCGCGAAATGTTCAAGAAAGCCGTAGACGGCGGTTACGCAATTCCCGCCTTCAACTTCAACAACATGGAGCAAATGCAGGCCATCATCAAGGCTGCTGTTGAGACCAAATCACCCGTTATCCTTCAGGTGTCAAAGGGTGCTCGCCAGTACGCCAACGCCACCCTGCTTCGCTACATGGCTCAGGGAGCTGTGGAATATGCCAAGGAGCTTGGCTGCGAAAAGCCCGAAATCGTGTTGCACCTTGACCACGGAGACACCTTCGAGACCTGCAAGAGCTGCATCGACTCAGGCTTCTCTTCTGTGATGATCGACGGTTCACACCTCCCCTACGAAGAAAACGTAGCCCTCACAAAGCAAGTTGTGGACTATGCACACCAGTTCGACGTAACCGTAGAAGGTGAGCTGGGCGTGTTGGCCGGCGTTGAGGACGAGGTTTCTTCAGACCACCACACCTACACCGATCCCGAAGAAGTGATCGACTTCGCCACTCGCACCGGTTGCGACTCTCTGGCCATCTCCATCGGTACTTCTCACGGAGCTTACAAGTTCACTCCCGAACAGTGCACCGTAGACCCCAAGACCGGTCTCATGGTTCCCCCTCCCTTGGCCTTCGACGTGCTCAAGGCTGTGGAAGAGAAGCTCCCCGGCTTCCCCATCGTGCTCCACGGTTCCAGCTCCGTACCTCAGGAGGAAGTTGCTACCATCAACAAGTACGGCGGTGCCCTCAAGGCTGCCATCGGTATCCCCGAAGAGTGGCTTCGCGAGTCTGCCAAGTCAGCAGTTTGCAAAATCAACATCGACTCTGACAGCCGCTTGGCCATGACTGCCGCCATCCGTCAGACCTTCGCCGAAAAGCCCGCTGAGTTCGACCCCCGCAAGTACCTCGGTCCCGCTCGCGACAACATGGAGAAGATGTACAAGCACAAGATCATCAACGTGCTTGGCTCTGATGGCAAGCTCGGCTAACAAACAGCTGACACGCAACCACGGTTGCACACCTCATAAACGGAAGTACCCACCCGGGAGCTTCCGTTTTTCTTTTCGCCTTCCGCAAAAACACACAAGCCACACGGCACTTCGTCCCCACACCGAGAAGACATCCGCAGAGCAAAGCGAAACAAACAGAAAGGGGATATGCAGAGAAGCAAAAGCACACTCAGGCATATCCGGAAGCACTCCCGATAAATTATCATTATAATGATAAGAACGTATCACTATAATGATAAGAACTTATCACTATAATGATAAACATTTATCACCCTAATGATAATTCATCCGGAAGCCGTCTCGACGCCCCCTGCAGTGCTTCTGAGAAGCATCCACCCCAAAGATAACGCAACGACGAAGCCCGTCGGAAAGAGAAAAAGCGTATCTTTGCAGCCATCAGCATGGGCAAGCCAATGCCCACAATGCTACAACAACCGAATACTTCAACCCATAAAAACACCAAACCGCAACAGAAAGAAACAGAAACCGATACACACATACATAACACATAAGCGTTAGCTTTTATTCTCTCTGTAGAAATCGCCAAAACCCTCAACAAAAGAATAAACCTTACCGCTATAAAAGTGAAACCGCGCCTAAACGGGCGTGGGTTTACTTGGCGGTAATACATGGTGTTTGGCGATACCATTACAGAGAGCAAGTAAATCACCACGCTCTTTTTTTATTCATACAAACTCTCTGTAGAAATTCGCCAAAATGACTACCGACAATGACAAACTGCTACGCCGCATCCGAGAACTCGAACAGGAAGTGGCCGAATGGAAAGCACGAATAAGCCAACAGCGCTATGGCCTTGTTTGGATGGAAGTGCCGGAATCGTTCGATGAGGAAAGTAAAAACCGCATCCCTATCTTGGAAGAGGATGTCGAACTTGGATTTACCCAAAATGACAATCAACCCACACACATCCTTATTGAGGGGGACAACTATCATTCACTGACTTGTCTGAACTACACACACAGAAATCAAGTGGACGTTATCTATATCGACCCTCCCTATAATACAGGAAACGATGGCTTCATCTATAGAGACGAACGCTTCTTGGAAGAACGACCGGATGGTCAAGCAATTAAGGGGAACCATCCGATGCGCCACAGCACTTGGCTTAGTTTTATGGCAAAACGTCTACGATTGGCAGAGCAACTTCTTACAGACACCGGAGTCATATTTATATCTATCGATGACAACGAGCAAGCAAACTTAAAGCTCCTCTGCGACAAGATATTCGGTGAGCAGAACTTTGTGGCTCAGATGATTTGGTCTGCCGGGCGCAAGAACGACTCTAAATATATCTCAGTTTCACACGAGTACATACTTATTTATGCAAAGTCCGTTGAGACCCTGAAATCTAAAAAGGTAATTTGGAGAGAACGCAAACAAGGGATTGATGACATCTATGCACAATATCAATCTCTGATGCGGAAATATAAAGATGACTATGCCGCAATGACAAAAGGTCTTAACGATTGGTATAAGTCGTTGCCCAATGGTCATCCGGCCAAAGACCACAAGCACTACAACAAAATAGATGCTAAAGGCATTTTCTTCCCTGATAATATTTCTTGGCCCGGAGGTGGAGGCCCCAAATATGAACTTATACATCCTGTGACTGGCAAGGCTGTTATTGTTCCATCTGGAGGATATCGATACACATACAATGCCATGCAAAAATTATTGGCTGAAGACAAGATATACTTCGGAGAGGATGAAAAAAGAGTACCTTGCCAAAAGTCCTACTTACATGATAGAGAAACGAGCGTCCCTTATAGTGTCATCTATCAAGATGGTCGTGCTGCAACCAAACGCTTAATGAATTTGTTCGGAAAGAAAGTATTTGACAATCCTAAAGATGAAGAAATTATACAAAGGCTTATTTCCTTTGCCGGACACCCCAACTCCATCGTTCTCGACTTCTTTGCCGGAAGTGGCACCACGATGCATGCTGTCAGCAGCCTCAACGCCAAAGATGGCGGACGCCGGCAGTGCATTCTGTGTCAGGCTTCGGAAGCCGACATCTGCCGAAGCGTTACGCTGGAGCGCAACCGCCGTGTGATGCAAGGCTATACCAATGCCAAGGGTGAAGAGGTGAAAGGACTGGGCGGCTCGCTGAAGTATTATCGCACGGCCTTTGTGGGACGGCACACGGCTCGCGAGGCTTCTGATGCCGACCGCATCGACTTGGCCGCTCGCGCCGGTTGTCTGCTGGCATTGGCCGAAAATACGCTCTACGAGACAGAACGCAGAAAGCATTTTCAGCTCTTCACCAACCGACAGGGGCAACACACGGCCATCTATTTCAGTGAGGACTATTCCGATTTCCCAACTTTCGAAACACAGGTGCGGCAACTTGAGGGCAGCATCTGTATCTACGTATTCAGTTGGGGCGACGGCACAGAGTTTGCCCCGATGTTTGACGACCTGCCGAACGTCGTGGTGAAAAGCATTCCGCAACCCATTCTCGACATCTACAAATCGCTCAACACCTGACCTATCATCATGGAACATATAGCCTTTCAACAACGCGCCATCGAGCAACTGCTCGAACAGTTCAAGAAATTGTGGCGAACGGGCGAGGCATCTCGCGAAATCACATTCAAAGCCCCTACCGGCAGCGGAAAGACCTTCATGACCGAGAGTTTCGTCTGCGAACTCTGCCGGCAGCCGGATTGGCAAGCCGATGTGGCTTTCGTATGGGCCACCTTCTCGGACGACCTTGCGATGCAGAGCCGCCGAAAGTTTGAGGAGTACTTCTACCCCAACCTGCCCGGCCGTCTGCTCACCGTTGCCGACTTCTCGGACGGCCCTTTGCGACGCAACGACGTGCTGTTTCTGAATTGGCAGAAACTGGTTTCGCGCCGCGCCGAGGACCGCGTGCTACGCCGCCCCGACGACGAACGACTGCGCAAGGAGAGCGGACTCTACTTTGAAGATGTTGTGGAAATGACGCACGCAGAGGGACGCGAAATCATTCTCATCATCGACGAAAGCCACATGCATGTCAGCGAGGCTGCACGCCGCGATGTCATTGCTCCGCTACAACCGCGCATCGTTCTATACGTATCGGCCACACCCCAACACGAACCTTCGGCTTCGGATGTGCTGAACGGACGTACCGGATATGTGGAGGTGCAACGTGAGGATGTGGTGGCCGAAGGCATGATCAAGGAGCAGCTGATTTGCCAGACGGAAGACGAAATTGCACACCATTCGGGTGAAGACCTCGACGAATTACTACTCACCCTGGCCATGGAGCGCCGCACGCAACTGAGCGAACAGCTTTCTGCATTCGGCATCCGGGTCAATCCGCTGGTGCTTATCCAATTGCCCAACGACGACAAGGCATCCGACGAACTGGGTGTGAAGCGCAAAGAGCTCGTGGTGCGCGACTTTCTCACCGCCCATGGCGTAGCACCGGAGCACATCGCTTGCTGGTTTGACGGTAGGCAGGACCACATGGAAGGCATCACTCGCAATGATGCTCCGCAGCAATACATGCTCTTCAAGCAGGCTGCCGGCACGGGATGGGACTGTCCGCGTGCCCAAGTGCTGGTGATGTTTCGCGAAATCACATCGCCCACTTTCCACACCCAAGTGGTGGGACGAGTGCTGCGCGTTCCGATTCGCAGCCGGCAGGGATGCGGCATTTTCCGAACGGCCTATCTCTACACCAACTATCGCCGCAACGAAATAAGTGTGCCCGATCAAACGGAGAAGAACAAGCCCAAGACTTTCATCGCCCACAGCCGTCACGGCAGTTTCGAGCCGGACCCGAAATTGCTCAGTGATTTTATTCCGCGTGCCGACTATGGCGACCTGGGCAATGTGGTGGCGTTTCAGCGCTGCCTGATGGAGGAATTTGACCGTTATTTCAGCATTACCGACAAGCAGTTTGATGATCTTCGCTTGGCCATGGAACAGAGCGGGCTCCCACTGCAGGCAGAGCTGACACGCGACATCATGGTGAATGCGGTGCTCGAAGACTTCGACCAACTGGAGACCGACCTCGCCATGAAGGGAGCAGACACCGGCTACCGCATATCGCGCAACGATGTGGAAAAGATCTTCACTGCGCTATGTGCCAAGTTGCTACGCGAACAAACATCGGAAGAGACACGCATCGGCAATGTGGCTCGCTCGTGGAGCCCACTGAAAACCTCACTGCGCCTATGGATGAAACGTGCCTTGCCACAGATGGACGACGACCGCCATTATCGCATCTTCATCAGCGACGTGGAACGAGGCGAAATGAGTCTGTTTCGACGTGCTTTGGTCAAAACGCTCACAGCCTACCGTCCACAACTGGACGAACAGCACCGTCAACGCGCTGCAGCCGGTGCCGCACGCGAAAGTGGGGTTTTTCGCATTCTCGACACCTATGCCTATACCGAGGACTACGAGGCACACAACATGCAACGCTGCCTATTAACTCCCTTCTACCTGCGCCGTGAATATGCAGGCCGTGGCACCGAACTACCCTTTGCACAATATCTTGACAACTTGCCAACCGTGGATTGGTGGATGAAGAACGGAGATAGCGGAAAGGACTATCTGGCCATCCAATACACCAACGAGATGACCGGCCGCCAGGAGTTGTTTTACCCCGACTGGGTGGTACGCTTCAAGGATGGCACCATCGGCATCTATGACACGAAGGGCGGCATGACGGCTGCAGTTCCCGAAACACGCCACAAGGCTGAAGCTCTGCAGCGTCGCATCATCCGGCTCAATGGCTACAATCGCGAAACCATCCGATACGATGGAGGCATCGTGATACGCGAGAACGGCATTTGGTACATCAACCGGAAGCGTTCGTACTCCTATCTTCCGGGAAATCTTGAGGCTTGGGAGCAATTCTGAACCGCCTCAACCATCATCAAGTTCGTGGCTGAAAATGCGGCGAATGATTGTACGTTTTTCTACACGGCGTTTAGAAAATTCTGCAGTGCTTGTAGAAAATTCTAAACGCCGTGCAGATGTCACACCCAAGCACTCCGCAAAAATGGTGGCCGAGGCTGTGGTGACATCAAGGCTCTGATGCCAACAGAAACCCCGAAGCGGCGATGGCCACTTCGGGGTTTCGTTTGTCTTTATCGGAAAGTGGAAGTTTGCGCTCCCACTTACGTCTCGCTATTCCATAGCTTCGTTGTCGGAGATTTCGGCATTGATTACGCGCTCCAGGAGTATGGCTTTCTTGTTCCAATGGAAAGGCTTGTAATCATTGTTGCGAACCACCTTGTTTCCACGGAACACGAGTCCGTCCACCGACTTGGCATAAAGTATCGGGGCATCGAAGGTTTCGAACAGGTTGTCCTCGATAACGATGGCGCCTTTCTTGCCTCCGTGGAAGTAGCTCTGCTGCTTGTCGAGTGTGGGTATCTCGGGATAGATGGAGATGACGGCATTCGTAAACTGGAAGTAGTTGGTCAAGGCATTGACGAAGCGATTCTTGCGAATGACGAGGTCGCGACACGCACCGCTTTCGTACCATCCGTTGCAGTCGCCGCAGAGCAGAATGGCCGTTCCCGAAGTGTGGTCGAAGAGGTTGCCCTCGCACACGGTGCGTCGCGGACTGCTGAAGAGCGAACCGCGGGCACGGTTGTTGCGCACAATGTTATTATTGAATATCACTTCGGGCGTCCACGTGAGGTTTTCAACTCCGTAACCCTTGTCGGCAGTGATTTCCTTGGGGAGGGCATCGCGGAAAGTCACGACAAACTCTTTCGTTCCCAGTGGGTTGTCGGGCGAAATGGCTTTGATGGTGGTCCGGAAGCCCAAGTCTTCCATCTCGGCAGAGCGTACGAAGGTTACGGTGTCGCCCACGTCGCCCCAGCCGAAGCCCCATGCTTGTCCGTGCTCGTAGCGGAGACGCAGCGTGTGGTCATCGATGCGTTCGCGAACGCGAAGATACACTCCGTGAATGTTGATAGCATCGTCCATCATGCCTTCGTAGAGTCCGCCGCACGACTTGATGAGCCCCCGACACTGTGAGAAATGTGTGGCATCGGCTTGTGTGGTGAAATAACGCGGATCGCTGTCGCCCTTGAGGCACACGCCGAATTTGTCCAGCGTAACATCCGTGCATCGCTGTGCCAGCAGGCCCATTCCCTCGGCATAGTGCACACGCACGTTTCGCAGGGTGGTGTTTTTGCTTTCGTTCATGAAGATGCCTGGGGTGGGTCGGAACCATGTGCGCATGGCTACCACAGTGCCGGGAATGAGGCGCCCATCCTTCCAGTGGGGAGCCAGCATCAGACGATCGTCGGACTCGATGTGCTGCACGCCTTGTGTGTTGATGCCGATGTCGCTTGTCTGATACACGATGTGCCGTGTATCGTTTTCGAAAGCGATGCCAGCACTCTGCTGTGCTGTCCATCCTTCTCCGAAAGTCTCGAATCGTCCGTTCTGACCGATGCGATAATTCACCCAAGGGGCTACGCGGAACTTCATACCGCCATCGCCCAAATTCTCAACAATCTCCACCTGAGCAATCTGTGGGTTGGCAAAGTCGACGGAGAAGTTGCGAAGCGTGGTGTTGGCACACTCCGAAATCATCACCGGCACGAGGCGTCCGTGAAACACCAACTCCGCACCTTTACCATCGAGGGTCAGGTTGTTCCAGCCCACGAAGCGAATTGCCACGCGTTTGCTGTCCTCCTGATCGTGGTTGGAGATGTAACATCGCACCACAGAGGCATCTTCACTATGGAAGTGATATTCCCCCTTCTCCAAGCGGAGCACCACCTTGTCGGTCGGCGCGACCTGCTGCTGTATCTTGGTCAATGCTGCATCCAGTTTCGAACTCAGCTGAGACGCACCGGGCACCACGCCATAGTCTGCCAAATTAATGGTCAGCTTCCGCGAGAAAGCCGGCAAGCACATCAGGATGGCCAGGATCAATATCGAAAATTTCTTCATTGCTATTTCGTTTTTATGAGTTTGTCGTATATGTCTGGATATTGTTCTCACTATTTCCTACCATCAGGGCTGCTCTGCGTCAAGGCGCAGCAGACCTCCGGTTGTGGGAGAGAGCGTCACCTTCGTGGTAAACCGCTTGTTGAACAACTCGCCACCGAGATGCTCCACACGGCCGAATTGCGCCATGGGGAAGCTTCCGGAAATCCATTCACGCTTCGCATCAAAAATCTTGACCTGCACCGAACTCGGCACGATGTATCGCAGATCCTCCACCGGCTTCTTGGCTGCACGCGGATCGACCGGTGCCGGATCGGGAAGCGTCTTGAGATCCTTCACACTTATGTAGTAGGGTTCGCCGGCCAGGTTGTCGTTTTCCACAAGCCCCAAGAATTTGGAAAAACGGAACAACAATACTTGCGCAGTCTCTGCCTGCGGTTCGAACTCGAGGGTGAAAACGTGCTTCTCGGTGGTGCAAGTACCGCGGAAGAGTTGCAACAAGGCCTCTTCCTGCGTAGCCAGACTGGCAAGCATCAGGCGCAATTGTTCACCGTCTGTAGGCATAAAATCTGCCTGTCCCTTGGCCAGCAACGCGCGGTTCTCACGAATGTCGTATATCTCGCCGGCTGTCAACTCGGCCATCTTCTGCGTGTTGCCGGCAGAGAGAATTTCCTCCGTCTTATAATCTTCGGGATTCAAGCGGCTCACGCTGTCGCGGACCACATAGGGCTGCGGCAGAGGCTCGATGGGCTGCGCTTCACAGTTGACGGAGAGCAAACGGCCATCGGGGGCCAATCCCACCAAAGGCGCAGCCGTCTTTTGCTTCAGCTTGATGGTGTATGCCTGTCCCTTGTTGACCACTCCAAACGGTGTGATGGAAATCTGGTCGAGCGTCCACTCGTCGTAGGCTGCGGTCGGCACATTCTTGAGATGCAGGAAGCGTTCGGCATAATGGCAGAACTCTCCCGGTGCATACGACTTGCGAGTAGCCGTAAGCGTGATGTGTAGTCGCGTCTTGGGTAGGAAATATGTGATACCGTTCTCCGTCAGTCCGGGAACGTAGTTTGAAACTTCGGTTTGCGCACCGGCCGTCATCGAAAGCATTGCGAGAGCAGCCATAAGCATCTTTTTCATTTTCATAAAGGGTTTAGTTGTTATTATGTGTGTTGTCTGAATCTTCCATTATCACAGGCTTCACGCGCCGACCTATTCTGCGTCTTTCTGCCCAAAGGTTGCGAAATGCCTGAGCGAGATAGTGCAACAGGTCATTGGCCGTTACGCTCTCTTCACCCAATTCGGCAGCAGCCATATCGCCTGCCAATCCATGCAGATACACGCCCAAGCGGCAAGCATCTGCCTCCGGATAGCCCTGTGCCAAAAGCGCTGTAATCAAACCGGTAAGCACGTCCCCACTCCCGGCAGTTGCCATTCCCGAATTGCCGGTCGGATTGAAATACACTTGGCCCTCAGGCATGCAGATGGCTGTGCGGTGTCCTTTTACTATAATGTAGAATTTATGCGAAAGTGCCATCTGTTGCGCTTCGAGCAACATGGAATAATCGTCAGTGCCCTTATTGCCAATCCGTCGGAACTCCGCAGGATGCGGCGTCAGGATGGCATTTTTCGGCACTTGCTGTATCCATCCCTTGTGCCCTCCCAGGATGTTGATACCATCAGCATCTATTACCAACGGAGTGCTTGTGTGGCGTACCTGTTCGATGAAAGCCAACGCTGTGTCGCTTGCCGTACCGATGCCGGGGCCGATGGCCAATGCGTCAAAGGGAGCGGCATCTACGGGATGTGCGAAGTGTTCGGCGTGCTTGTCGTGCAGAAGTACCGCCTCGGGCACTGCTACCTGCAAAATGTCGTTGTTGCGAAGCGGCGTACACACCGTAACCTTTCCCACCCCACTACGCAGACACGCCTTGGCCGCCAAGATGGCAGCTCCGGCCATTCCGTAGCTTCCGGCTATGAGGAGTGCATGTCCGAAAGTGCCTTTGTGACCAAACGGAGCACGATGGCGCAACATGGCCAGCACTTCCGGCTTCTCTGTGATTTGGTAGGGAGTTTCGACGAGAGCCGTTTGCTCTTCGGACAAACCGATATCCAAGACTTTCACTTCGCCCACATGCGACTGATTGTCGGGAAGGAGCATCGCCAACTTGGGACGATGAAAAGTGAGCGTGAGGTCCGCACAAATGATGTTGCTGCGCACATTGAGCGCATTGTCCTCACACATCAATCCGGAGGGGATATCGATAGACACCACTTGCGCCGGCGAATTGTTGATGAGCTTCACCAACGTAGCAAAACCGCCGGTAAGCGGCTTGTTAAGCCCCGTACCAAACAGGCCATCGATGACCAGCGTTTCGGGAGTGAGCTGCGGAGGTTCAAACTGCGACTTCACCTCCACCAAGGGTGCTCCCAGAGTTTCGAGACGCGACTTGTTGAGATCGCAATCGGCACTGAGCGAATCCTTCGGGTTGATGAGATAACTCTCCACGGCATATCCGTCTTCGTGCAACAGACGCGCCAAAGCCAAGGCATCGCCGCCATTATTTCCCGGGCCGGCAAAAATCATCATGCGCACCGACTTGTTCCATCTCGCAACAATCTCGGTCTTCAGAGCCTGCGCCGCCCGTTCCATCAGTTGGGCGGACGTGATGTTCTCTTGGCGCACGGTGAATGCGTCAAGCGTTTGCATTTGTTGAGCACTCAGTATCTTCATTTCACAAAGGTACTCATTTATTCATTTAACTCAAGATATATCTTTTCAAAAGGCGTTTTCGAGCGCGGCACGGCATGGCCGATTGCTCAGAACTGCCACCACTTTTTCTTGGCCGGAGCAGCTATTTCTCCACGACGTATCAGGAATTCCTCCCAATTGATGCGCCGCTTGATAAGCTCGTAGATGGTTCCCCAATCAGGCAGTCCGGCGATGCCTCTGTCGTCGATGAAAATATCCGCCTTGAGTTTGCGACTATAGTGCTTGCCTTGCGTGGCTTCCTCGTCGTAGTCCTTGTTGACGGCATAGAAGCGTACGCCTTTCTTCTCGCACCAATCAACTGCCTCCTGCAGGAGTTCGCCTTCGCGCACGGTCCAGAGGATGAGTTTGTGTCCGTCCTCCATCAATTGGCGAAGCGTTGCGGTGGCAAACGGAAGCTCTTTACCTATTTCGGGATAGCGATCGGAAACTATCGTTCCGTCAAAATCAACTGCTATATACATGTTTCGTTTTTTATTGTTTGATGATCATTTTTCCATTCACAATGTAGACTCCTGCCGGTAGCGCAGCAAAAGATACCGCATCGGTATGGAGCAACACACAACGCCCCTGCAAATCATAGCAAGCACCTTGCCAACGATTGGCATCGCACACCGGCATTGCGCAACCCGATGTTTCATCTTCAGGCAAGCGGAGTGCGTAGGCTGTCTGGACATCTGCATCCTGCCCCGGGCACAACCAAGCCCTGAAAGGGGCAACCCAACTGCCCGAAGCGGCTCGCACGAAAGCCTGCCCCGATGTGTTGAGCAGATAGATGCCGGACTCATTTCCCTCCACCCTGAGAGTGTCGTACAAACCTCGCAGGAGGAAATCCGAGGATGCCGGCTGCACCGTCTCGGCATCGTTGTTGAGATGCAGCAGCGCACTTCCGGTCTCCACAGCTCCCACATAGCGAACGATGGCAGCCTGATTGGCCTCCAAGCGCTCTACTTTCAGAAACGTGATTTCATTCTCCGAGATTTCACCCGGCACCCGAACTTCAAAGCCATCGGGCACCATAGTTGCAAAAGGCACACAGAGGGTTTCCCAACCGCCATCCGCATACATCTGCCGTGAATAGGAAAGTGTGCCCCGAGGAGCCTTGAAACGGCCACCCCACTTCAACGGCACGCCGTCCGAGAGCGTGAAAGGCGACAGCAATTGTGCATCTTCGCCATCGCACTGCAACACAAACGGCCAATCCTTCACAAGATGCATCGAAGCCTCTGCATTGACCAATATGGGACTGTTGCACTGCGCCGGGCGATGCGCAAACGACTGTGTCGCTATCGGCAAAGCCAACGCCCGAAGGTCAAGCGCAGACACACCTTGCCAGCTGACCGCCGACAGGGCCTCGGTGCTCCATCCGCCACGAAGCGTTTTCACCCCTTCTTCTGAGAGTTCTTCCGTCGCTTCGGGAGCACATCCCGACAGCACTGCAGGGACATAAGAAGCACGCCACACCTCTGATGCAGGGATTAAACAAAACTCGGAAATCGTCTTATTATAAACAAGATAAGGTTCTGAAATCTCCACACCCGTTGCATCGCAAGCCTTCAGGCCTACAGCATCGACAGACCAGTATTCCGGTGTTTCGGCATAGGCAAGCGAATGACTGAAATAGCCTTCGTCGTTTTGCAGCACGAACACGCTGTCGCCCACATACCGGCACACAAAAGTCGAAGCTCCCTGCGGAACAATCATCGAGCCATCCGAGAGCCGACAGCCGGCAGCCGCAACAACAGACAGGCCTTCCGAAGCAACCGACGCCGACAGTTCACCCACCGACAGCAGCACTTCACTGTCCGGCTCGGGCCAAACGATTTCCGCACCGGGAAGGGCCGTCTTCGGGACGAAGATTTGAAGCGTTGGAGTAGCGTTTGCTGAATGCTTATAGTTGGCAAAAAACAGTTCTTTCTGCCATGCGTAAAGTCCCAGCGAGCGATCAGGCGTCGCTACAGCCGATATCACAAAACCCATGTCCGAGGGGGCGATGTTCCAACGGCTTTTGCTTTTCGTATCCAGCGACAAAGCAGCACCATCTGCCGTATTCAGGTATTTTCCCTCAGAAGTAAGGATGCTGTAAGTGCCGTCTTCATGGATTTGCAGTTGCCATACAGAATTTGCAGAGGGGACGTCTATAGCTCCTTGCGCATTCCACGCACCCTCAACTGCCCATAACTGCTTCTTGTTGCGCACACCGGATGTCATCAGCGCCACACGGTCATCTTCGCCTATAGCGCCTATCAAGCAAGGGAGTGCATCTCGCAGATTTTCAACATCATAAACTGGAAAGTAAACCTCTGCTCCGTCTTCTGCAAAAGCCGGCCGCATCATCGTAAAAAGCGCAAAGAGGCAGACAACCGCACAGATTGTCCACCTCTTCACGTTATGAGATTTTGCGCAAGCCATCGGCTATTTCACTGCTTCGTCTGCCATCTTTGCAAGATACTGGCCATATTGATTCTTAATCATCGGCTGCGCGAGTTCACGCAGTTTGTCAGCATCGATCCAGCCCTGCTTGAATGCGATACCCTCAAGGCAGCCCACCTTCAAGCCGGTTCGCTTCTCGATCACTTCGATGAAGGTGCTCGCCTCGCTCATGCTGTCGTGCGTCCCCGTGTCCAGCCACGCGAAACCGCGACCCAGCGTTTGTACCGTCAAGTCGCCATCTTCCAGGAAGTGCTGATTGACCGTGGTAATCTCCAACTCGCCACGCGCCGAAGGCTTGATGTGCTTGGCTATGTCCACTACGCGATTTGGGTAAAAGTACAGGCCGACTACGGCATAGTTTGACTTGGGTTGCGCAGGCTTTTCTTCGATGCTCATGCAGCGTCCCTCTTTGTCGAACTCCACGACACCATATCGCTCGGGGTCGTTGACGCGATAGCCAAACACCGTGGCCTTGCCCTCTTCCTCGGCTTTACGAACGGCTTCGGTGAACATTCTGCGCAGACCGCTACCATGGAAGATATTGTCGCCCAACACGAGACAAGCGCAATCGTCGCCAATGAATTCTTCACCAATGATGAAGGCCTGTGCCAACCCATCGGGCGAAGGCTGCTCTGCGTAGCTGAAGTTTACGCCATAGTCGGAACCATCGCCCAAAAGGCGTTGAAAACCCGGAAGGTCTTGGGGCGTGGAAATAATCAGAATGTCGCGGATGCCCGCCAACATAAGGACGGAGATGGGATAATACACCATCGGTTTGTCGAAAATGGGTATAAGCTGCTTGCTTATGCCTTTGGTAATGGGATAGAGGCGCGTTCCGCTTCCACCGGCTAAAACGATACCTTTCATAGACAGGATGTTTAAGGTTAGTAATTCCTTCGGAAGGCTGTCATGAAGCTTTTCCGAGAGGACGAAAGCCATACACGCGTTTCCATGCGCGCCGAGATGGGAGTTCATTGCCTCACACGATCATCGGTCAAGGGCTTCCAACAAGGGCAAAGGTAGTGTTTTTTTTCACTGAATGCAAGTAAAAGCCCTACAAATGTGCCTCCATTCTGACGAATGCACCACGCACGTTGTCGAATGCACATCCATTCCCCCACCTCACACGCCACAACCAAGAAATCACTGTGCAGAACCATACGGACTGCTTGCGAAATGTGTAACAAAACGTCTGAGGGTATCCCCACCGCCTCCGAAAACAACTTACACTTTGCAAGAAAAACGCACTTCCAACGCGCAAAAATTTACAGTGCTCGCAGAAAATTCTGCAGTGCTTGTAGATTTTTTTGCAGTGCTCGCAGATTTTCAGGAAATGCCTTTCCGAAATTCACCGAATGCTCCAAAAGAGCGTTTCGGGTGCAAAAAAATGCATTTTCAATGACATTCGGCTCCTATTGATGCTTTTTTGAAATATGCACAAATCATTTATAATAAAAATTCTCTACCTTTCGCCCGCTTTCTCGGTAATCAGGGATTTACCCCTTGGAGAAGCAGCCCGAAAAACACATTATAAATACATATAACATGAAAAACAAAAATCGCTTGGTGCTATGCGCACTATCCGGAATGTTTTTGGCATCGACCTGCTTGCCGCTGGCAGCACAGGAGTCGGTGGATTATAAAAAATATCCGGACTACAGTCGGGTCATCAAAGCCGACAAGAGATTGCTCAACAACAATTGGCGAAGCGGACAACGCCCTGAGAGGGTAAACAATGCGGAAACCATCCACTTCCCCCCCATCATCACACAGGACGGAGGCTCCTGCGGAAGTGCTTCACGTATTGCCTATATGTTTGCATACGAAATCAATGCACTTCGCAATGTTTCGGGACTTCTGAACGAGAACCGCTACCCCACCCACTTCACATGGCTGCTCACCAACTCCAATTCCGGAAAAGACGGCATGGCCATCGCCAATGGCATACCCAACATGACGACATACGGAGGAGCCACTTACTCAAGACTGATGGGCTACCAAGATTGTTCGGATGCCGACTTCGGATGGATGCAAGGCTACGACAACTGGTATTCTGCCATGTTCAATCGATTGGAACGTACAGCCAACTTCCCCATATCCGTTGCTACGGAAGAGGGACGCGAGGCCGTGAAACAATGGTTGTGGAACCACTCCGGCGACAGTGACTTTGCAGCCGGAGGAGTATGCGGTATCGGCGTGGCCAGTGGTGGTGTATGGGACAACATCCCACGCACCACGGTCAATAATGCAGCCGGTGTTTCCGGAAAGTATTTCGTAAAGCAATGGGGCCGGCAGGTGGACCACGCTCTCACCATCGTTGGCTACGATGACCGCATCGAGTTCGACCTTGACGGCAACGGTGTGGCCGGTGAAGCCGACAAGGACGAGGTGGGTGCTTGGATTATAGCCAACTCATGGGGTGCATCCTGGTGTAACGACGGATTCATATATTGCCCCTACAAGAACGCTGTTACGCGCGATGGTACTACAGATTACTACATGCCGGAAATTTATTACATCCGCAAGAACTATCGTCCGCTGCGTACCATCAAGATTAAGATGGACTTCAGCAAGCGAAGCGAACTGCAGCTTTCCGCAGGAATTTCATCAGACACATCAGCCACAAAGCCCGAGGTTACAACCCTCTTCGAACACTTCAAATATGCCGGCGACGGCAATGGCGACGGTGTTGATGCACAGACCCCCATGCTGGGACGCTGGGCCGACGGTATGCACTACGAGCCGATGGAATTTGGATACGACCTGACCGACCTCTCTGCCGGTTTTGACACACGCAAACCCTTGAAGTATTTCTTCATCATCGATACTAAGACAAGTGCCAGCGGAACAGGTACCATCTACAACTGCTCCATCATCGACTATGAGTTCTACAAGAAAGGCATAGAGACCCTCTTCAACATCCCGACAGAAGGAGTAAACATTCAGAACAAAGGTGGCAGAACCATCATCTCAGTGATTGTGTATGGAGAAGAGATGAATGCTCCTCGCAACTTATCCCTGGATGGAAGCACACTCCAATGGGAAGCTCCCGCCCCCTGCACACAAACGCTGAAAGGATATAACATCTATTGTAATGGCACATCTGTAGCACAGACTGATGCTGCAACCCTGTCGTATGATGCTTCCGCACTTTCCGGCCGCATCGAGATAGCTGCCGTCTATCAATGTGGAGATGCCGAAGCCGAATCGAAGCGCGTACAGTTGAGCACCATTAATTATTACGGAAAGTCTCCCGAATCCAACTATATACGCAAATTCACCAAATCCGGATTTGAAATCAAGGACCTCCTGCCGGAAAAACTTGAAGCAGCCACTATCGAATACTGGATTTGTCCTGCATTGCTCAACTATGACAACCAGCAGATCGGTCCGGGATGGGAAAATGGTTTCATGGCACATGCCACAAAGAGCGGACAGTTTGTCGTAGGTTGGAACGCGCAACAATGCATCACAAGCAAGGCCAACACATTACGTGCCAATGCATGGGCTCATGTTGCTATTGTTGTGGAAGGCGGCAAAATGACCGCCTACATCAACGGTTCTCCCATCGGCGAAATCCTCACGACCAACAAGGGCATCGGCGGATTTGGTTCGCTGCCCATCGGAACAGCTGGTACCAATGCCGGCATCAACGGAACAATGGACGAACTCCGCATATGGAGTGTGGCTCGCAGCCAGCGCGAAATTCAGAGCATGATGTATGCAGAAGTGGCTGACCCACAAAACACTCCGGGATTGCTGGCAGAAGTTCGCATGGACGACAATGGCGATGGCACATTGTTTGAGGCCACGAACAGATACGTTGCCAGAGTTTTCGAAGGCACACAGAGCCAGCTCTCCAATGCCTCCTTGCTCAAAGACAAGCGGAAACTCATAGCCGACTTCAGCACTGCAGATGAGGTGTGCTATGCCGGAACAGAAATCAACATCGTAAATAAGTCTTCGCTCAACACCATCAAGTGGGAGTGGAATGTCGATGGAAAAAATTACACCACGGAAAATCCGACTTTCGTATTCGACGAAGCCGGTGAGAAAACTATCATCCTGACAGCCTACAATGGGGTCGGCGACACGGTGCAATGCCATAAGAACATCATGGTGGAAGCTCAGCCTCTCCCGGTAGCCGCTTTCACTTGCCCCGACTCCGTTCCGGCATATGAACCGATCAGTTTCTCCAACAGCAGCACCAACACAGCGGGATGTACCTACCAGTGGGAGATGCCGGGTGCTCAGATGGAAAAGGCCAACACCACCAATACGACAACTTCTTACACCACTCCGGGAGTTCATACTGTTACCCTGACCGTAACCAACAGCACAGGCAGCAGTTCGGTGTCCAAAGATATTGTTGTCACAGACATATTCCCTGAAGCAGCATTCGCTGTTTCGCCCGATGTCGTAGTGAAAGGCGATATTGTCAAGTTGGAGGACAAGAGTCTATACTCTCCCTCTTTCTGGCATTGGACCGTTAAGAACAGTGCTCATCACTATGTTTACGAAACTGCCAACTGCGAGCTGACGTTTGACAACCCAGGAAAATATGATGTATCACTGGAAGCCGGCAATTCCGTAGGCAGCAGTTTTGCTGAAAAGGCCAAGGCTTTCACGGTGTGCAATGCCGATGCTCAGACCGGTCTCACCTTTAACGGCGAAAGCAGCCGCACACTAACATTCGACTGTCCCTTTGCACTGTCCGAGACTCATGGTTTCACCATTGAGTGGTGGATGAACGTAAAGGAGAACCGAACTTTCTCCCAGTCCATCGGCGGTTCAGACAAGGACTTCTTTGTGCGCTCGTTGTCTGACGGCACGCTGCAATTCTGCATGGGCTCATCTATATACACCTCTGCCCCGGGCTTTTTCATCCCGGGCGAATGGCATCACTACGCCATCGTCTTCAATTTTGGCGATGTCTTTGTGTATCGCGACTGCATGCTTCTTGAGAAATTCTACACACGCTTTATGGGAAGCTATCCTGCAATGCCTGCCACATTCCAAATTGGTGGCAGCAATGGTGCAGCCAATGCCATTTTCGATGAATTCCGTATATGGAATAGTGCACTTGACCAGTCTGTACTGAAGAGCTATGCCAATTCTCCCATTGAGGATGTTGCTACAGCCGAAAGTGCACACAAACTGATGCTCTACTACAACTTCAATCAGAACAGCGGCGATGTGAAGGATGCCACATCCAATGCCAATCACGGCACACGCTCCGGATTTGGTCCTGAAGGCGATGCATGGAACAGTTCGCTGGGAGTGTTCTGCCTGAGTGAAGCTGAACGCAACGACGTATCGGCCACCCACCTCACCAACTACCAAGCCCCGTTTGCACATAGCGGGACAGACATCAACAGTTCGGAGAGTGGCCGCTTCATGGAGTTGCTGCAGGGCACAGAGGAGTCGGCTTGGGTTGTGGAAGGCACAAGGAGCAATGGTACAATCATCACCGGTGTACACGTTGACACGAAGGAGAACAGTCTGCTCTCACTCATAACAAAAGAATACGGATTTGACGCTGGCGTAAACAATCACAAACTCTACCAGACACTAACCTTGCCGGCCGGACATTACGTCTTCGGATTCGAGAGTGCCAATGGAGAACTCGACAAAGAATCGTATATCGTAGTGAATAAGGGCAAAGGACTGCCGAGCGTCTTTGACATCAAGAAGAAAAGCCTTGCCTACGCCACCATGGACCAAATGGAAGTGGAATTCACCCTTACGGAAGAAACCGAAGTGAGCCTCGGCATGCAGTTCAACACTCGCGGTTCGCTCGTCATGCAAATCCGTCGCTTCTTCCTTGAGAAGAAACTCAGCAACGACGACTTCTCATGGACCGGCATCGACGAAGCACTCCAACAGGGTGAGCATGGACAAATGGTCATCGTGAGTGCAAACCACGGTCTCAATGTTACGACCGTCGCTCCGCAGTGCGTAAACGTCTACAGCATTGCCGGTGCACTGATACATAGCGAAGTGATCAACGGCAACGCACACATCGCACTGCCGGCCGGTGTCTACATCATCGACGGACGCAAATATCTCGTCAGATAACGCATTTCGCACCCTACGGGAAGCACTCCGGTGCCTCCCCCACCCAACTCCCGCAAACCAACCTTGCGGGAGTTGTTTTTTGTAAGCACACCCCCGTTTCCGACAAACCCTCTCTCGAAAAGTGGCAAGGCCTGCCACTTTTGAGGGAAAGCAAGAATGTTTCTGACAGAGCACCGAAAAAGTTTTGACAAAGCCGGAGAGATTTTCCACCACGAAAACGCATTGCGGCAGAGTGTTTTCCATCTTCTTTTCGTACCTTTGCCACGAAAGCGTAAACCGACACCATGACACCGAAGAGTGAACATACCGCCCGACAGGCCTCCGGCAAGCGACAAGCACGCACCCGGCCGCTGTATGCACAGATATGCAAAATGTTGGAGAGCGGCCGAAGATATCGCGACACCAATTTCACCGCCGGCCGGATAGCACAAGAGCTGTCCATCCACCCACGCGACATATCCGAAGCCGTAGCCACACATTTCGGCGACAACTTCAACGCCCTGGTCAACAGCTATCGGTTGCGCGATGCCCAACGCATGATTCGCCAACCGCGATATAGCAAATACACCCTTGAGGAAATAGGACTGTTGGCCGGTTTCAACTCCCGTCAAAGCTTCTACACAGCTTTCGGACGTGCCTACCATTGCACCCCCAAGCAATATCGGGCAGCAACGAGTGACGCACAAACATCGGCATCGAAGTCGTAAAAACCCTGCAACAAAATCAAGACACCATGATACCCTTTGAAGAAAGACAAAAAATCACCGCCCTGGTTCGCCACTGGGTGGTGCCGGCCATGGGTTGCACCGAACCCATCTGCGTAGCACTTGCCGTGAGTCGCGCCACCGAAGTGCTGGGCACATGCCCCGCCAAAATCGAAGCCCGGCTCAGTGCCAACATCCTGAAAAACGCCATGGGCGTGGGCATACCGGGCACCGGCATGGTGGGACTGCCCATCGCCATTGCACTGGGAGCACTCATCGGAAAATCCGAGTACGGGCTGGAAGTGCTGAAAGACTGTACTCCCGAAGCAGTGGAGCAAGGCAAGAAATATATAGACAAAGAGTGTATTCATATATCCCTGAAAGAGGATACCGCTGAAAAGCTCTATGTGGAAGTGGTGTGCCACGACACCGATGGCAACACCGCCACCACAATCATAGCTCGTGAGCACACACATTATATATATGTGGCTCACAACGACCAAGTGCTGCTTGACAAGCCGCTCACGGCAGAAGCCGGTACTGACGAGCATCCCCGGCTCAGCCTGAACCTTCGCACCGTTTACGAATATGCCACGACAACCCCACTGGAGGAAATCGAATTCATCAACGAAGCACGCCGCCTGAACCAAGATGCCGCCCGTCGGTCGCTGGAAGGCAACTACGGACATCAGTTGGGCAAAGCATTGACCCGTCCACTGGGACGCGGAATTATGGGCGAGAGCATCTTCTCACACATATTGTCGAGCACCAGTTGTGCCTGTGATGCTCGCATGGCCGGTGCAATGATTCCGGTGATGAGCAACTCGGGAAGCGGAAACCAGGGCATCTGCGCCACCAATCCCGTCGTGGTGTTTGCCGAAGAAAATCACAACACAGCCGAAGAGATGACACGCGCCCTGATGCTCAGCCATCTCACGGCCATCTACATCAAGCTGAACCTCGGCACCCTCTCGGCTCTGTGCGGATGCGTGGTGGCAGCCACCGGTTCGAGCTGCGGCATCACCTATCTGATGGGCGGCGGTTACGAAGAAGCCACCTATGCCGTGAAGAACATGATTGCCAACCTCACCGGTATGATTTGCGATGGAGCAAAGCCTAGTTGTGCTCTCAAACTCACAAGCGGCGTGAGCACAGCCGTGCTCTCGGCCATGCTCGCCATGCAAGGCAATTGTGTTTCGTCGGTCGAAGGCATCATCGATGAGGATGTCGACAAGAGCATCCGCAACCTGATCAGCATCGGTGCCGACTCGATGAACGAGACCGACAAACGTGTGCTCGATATCATGACAAGCAAATAAAAACTTTCACGCAGCAAAAAGCAATCTTCAGATAAGACAAGATGCGACTCGGGCAGGTTTTTGGAATTTACACAAGCACATTTCCAAACTTTCTGCTCGCTTTTCACTATCTTTCAGACATATATTCTTGTGTTTTGCTTACCTTTCGCTATATTTGCTGCCCCAACCATAAGGACTAACACAAAATCAATAAAAACATCAGAATGAACAAAAAGACTCTACTCACCGGTGCATTGGCTCTGATGATGAGCCTCGGAATTTCTGCACAGACAGTATCCACCTCAACACCGCAGCCCAAATGGGACGGCATGCTAAGCTCTATGCTCCAACGCGCCAAGACAAAAGCAGCCGGCGCAGGAGCACAAGCAGGAACGCAGACTGCCCTTGTAGAGATTATGGTGAAATGTTCCGATGCCGCCACCGTGGCCCAGGCTATCGCGGATGCAGGATTTCACGCCAATGCAGTAACAAGCCGAACAGTAACGGCAGAAGTGCCCTTGCAATATGTTACATCACTGGCCGAAATGGAAGAAGTACAAAGCATACGCAAGTCCACCGAGCAACGCCCCCACCTCACCGAGTCGCGCATGCTGACCAATGCAGACCAAGTGCACACAGGCGAAGGCCTCGAAACACCATTCACCGGTAAAGGCGTGATTGTCGGTGTCATCGACCAAGGTTTCGAGTACAAGCACATCGCATTCCTCAACGAGGACGGCACAAGTCGCGTAAAGAGTTTCTGGAACCACAAGAACAGCACCAGTAAGCCCACGACAACTGTGCCCAATGGTGGCGACGGCCTCTCAAACGGACACGGCTCACACGTAATGAATATTGCAGCAGGTAGCAAAATTCCTGAAAACGAATACTACGGCTTTGCCTATGATGCCGACCTCGTGATGATATCTTCACGCCTTTCGCTCTCCAATGTGCTCGACGAAGCCAAACACATCCGCGACTTTGCCCTGCAACAAGGAAAGCCTTGGGTAACCAACATGAGTTTCGGCAGTTTGGTAGGACCACATGACGGAACAGCTCTTTACAATCAAACACTCGATGAATTATGCAAAGATGGCGGTTTCTTCGTGATATCAAGCGGCAATGACGGAAATGAGAACTTGCATACCAGCCACACTTTTACACAGGATGGCGAAGTGAAGTACTTGCTCTTCAATCCCTCAAGCGACAACACAATTGTAGTAGACATTTGGGGACAAGCTGCAGACGGACAAAAGCACCTCAAGGTTGAGCCCTACACATTCAACAGAGCAGGAGTAGGCAACATGAATGCCAAATTAGACCCACAAGATGCCACGTTCTGGAATAGCGTAACAGACTTCATCATCAACGAAATCGACTCCGAGAACCAAAAGGAACACTACCAATATGGTGTTATGGCCAACATTCTTCAGAACTACACGAGCAGTAACCATCAATTCTGCTTGAAGATAACAGGCGAGGCTGGACAAACCTTCCACGCATGGATTAACACCGACCAAGGCAGTTTTGCCACTGCCACCGGTTTAGGAACATCGGCCATATTGAAAGGGGACAACCAATACTGCCTCACCAATGGTGGATGCACCAAGAGTGCCATTACCGTTGGAGCATACACTGCCGGCACATCTTGGAACGACCTTAACGGAAATATGCGCTGGATTACCAACTACCGCACTCAAGGTGCAATATGTGATTTTAGCAACATCGGCCCATCGCTTGACCCTGAGCATCCACGTCCCACAATCACCGGTCCCGGAGCGTGCATCAAGAGCGCTCTCTCGAGCTATAGCGAAAACTTTGACGCAAATTCCTCAATGCTTGTGAATTGCGTAACACGCACTGCAGGATTGAAAAGTTCGAAGTACTATTATGGCATTATGATGGGAACATCAATGTCGACACCTGCAGTAACAGGTATTATTGCTTGCTGGTTGCAAGCCAACCCCGACCTGACACGCGAACAAATCGAAGAGGTCTTTAGGAAAACGTCCATTCGCGACAAGTACACCGGAGATGACGAGTGGAACGAAGTGTGGGGATATGGAAAAATCGATGCCTATGCCGGTATCAAGGAAGTGCTGAACCTCGCCAATGGCACAGGCATCAATGCAATGCTCAACAGCGAAAGCCCCGTCACACTCTCAAAGGGTATAGACACTTGGCGCATCCTCTTCAACAACGATGAGAGCCACGCCAGCATCTCCCTCTACACCACCAACGGCACACAGGTCTACAATCAAAACATCGAGAATCCCCGCCGCGGTCAGGAGGAAGTTCTCAACCTCAACAACTATACCCCCGGCATCTACCTCATCAACATCAAGACCACTGCCGGAAATCTGACACGCAAAGTCATTGTTCGCTGATAAGTACCGATTTATCAGGATCTGACACACATCCTAACAAACCGCCTTTCCATTTCTCAGGAAGGCGGTTTTTTCGTACCTTTGTTCCTTGATATGAGAATACTCCTATTGGGCGAATACAGCAACGTGCACTGGACACTGGCCGAGGGCTTGCGACACCACGGTCATGAAGTGGTGGTGGCATCCGACGGAGATGGTTGGAAAAACTATCCCCGCGACATTTCCTTACACCGCACTTCGTCGTGTGCCAAAGACACCGCCGCATTCCTGCTCCGCCTGTTGCGAGCCTTGCCTCGGCTGCGCGGATTTGACGTGGTGCAAATCATCAATCCCGTCTTTCTGCGTCTGAAAGCTGAGCGACTGTGGCCCATCTATCACTACCTGCGACGACACAACGGTAAAGTGTTCATGGGAGCATTTGGCATGGACTACTATTGGGTGAAATGCGGACTCGACGGACAGACCTTTCGATATTCAGATTTCAACATCGGCCATCAGATCCGCCACAATGCAGACAACGACCGCGAAATAGCCGACTGGCTGAATGGCCCCAAGGGGAAACTCAACCTGCACATCGCCAATGATTGTGACGGCATCGTGAGCGGTCTCTACGAATACGATGCCTGCTACCGTCCGGTATATCCCGAGAAGACAAAATTCATCCCCTTCCCCATTGATGTGCGCTCCATTCCCGGACAAGTGCGAAGCTGCAACGACGGACGGGTGAGATTCTTTATCGGCATACAGAAGCATCGCAACGAATACAAGGGTACCGACATCATGTTGCGAGCATTGCTACGCCTGCAAGCACACTACCCCGACCGCGTATTGATAGAGAAAGCCGAGTCCGTACCCTTTGCCACCTATTGCCAAATGATGGACTCCAGCCACGTCATCTTGGATCAGCTCTATTCATACACCCCGGCCATGAATGCCCTTCAAGCCATGGCACAAGGGCTGATAGTCGTGGGAGGTGGCGAACCCGAGAACTATGACATTTTGGGCGAATCCGAGCTGCGCCCCATCATCAACGTACTTCCCAACGAGGACGATGTTTATATGCAATTGGAAAAACTCGTGATGCATCCGGAAAATCTCGCACGCCTTTCCGCCGAAAGCCGACAATACGTAGAGCGTCACCACGACCATATCAAAGTAGCCAAAGAATATCTTGACTTTTGGAACTCAAAAAAACATAAGCCCTACACCACTGATAAAAAATAGAGTGACAGATGTACCACCCATCTGTCACCACATCTGTCACCTCACAACCCCTTGATTTATTTTTGCTTACGGCATAAAAGTGACAGAGTGACAGATAATACGACCAAAAACTCTTAGGAGAATGGTGTATACGATGTAATATCAATCATTATCAAATATAACATTCTTCCGATAACCTATGGTGGATACTATTTTGGCCTTATCCAACTCCTTGATAAAAGAGAGGCGTAGTTTACACAAGGGCATGATATGTTGTATTATTACATAACTAGAGTTTGGCGCTATTGGTATTTCAGTATCCATATATGTGCTTGTACGATAACTTTTAGTAGTTGCCACAATGTTTTGGATGGTTTTTAAATCGGTAATTTGCGTATTGTAAAATATATTAGCTGTAGCATTAAAGAGCTGTTAGTTTGTTTAAATGGAATACATCTTCCTAGCTAATCTCAACAAAATGTCTTTTTACTGATCTACATTTATAAATGTCCCCATCAAAATAAAACATTCCCAAATGAGGTGTCAATGGGTAAAAAACTTGCAAACCTGATAATGCAAGCCCACATAAGCTACAATGACGTTTCTCTGCAAATTGATTGTACAGACACACGGGATTGTCTGAGATTATAAATGGAAGATTAGTATTATTAATAAGAAGTCGCCATTTAAGATTAAGGAGAATATAAGGGTGCTTACATACAATATGCATTACATCAATAATAACATTTGGCTTTTTAGCAATAAAAGAATCAGCTAGCTCTCTCATTGTCAAATTACTATCGTGCTCCCATATTCGATGGGCTTCAGCGTTTATTATAGGATTGACCTTATTAGCCATATGAGGAGTCCTCATTAGCTGTACCACCATATCCTGATATAGAATCTCCCATTGGTCTTGTGAAAGTTTGGCTTTTGGATACTTGGCAATAGATTGTCTGTTTTGAGCAAATAGACCCTCTATTTCAGAAAAAGAATTTTCGATTTCGTTATCTCTATCATAAAACCATTCTTTTTTAGCTTGTCCTTTTATTGGCGAGTGTTCAAAGCATCTTCCATCTTCTACACGGAATACTCCAATAGAATAATTGTTCGGAGAAAAACATTTCAAATATGATTGAGGAACCTAATGTTAATTTTTAGTCATAGAATCCATTATTACTTTAATATATTGCCGCTTTTATCTTGAAACTTTAAAATAGGCTACTAAATTACACATCATTGAGATAAAGAAATAATGATTTCGTAATGTTGCAATTGCTGGTTGACTCTGCACATTTTGTTCGCGGTAGTATTTCCATGTATTTTTGTATCTTTGCATCAAACATTAAGAAATATGTATGGAAAATCTGAATCGAATTAAGGAACATTGGCTGATGCTGGCAAAAACAGGCGTTTGGCTAGCCGGTCAATTAGGCAAGATATTCGCAACGGTTTCCAAGTATTATACAAACACCACACAACCCGATTTGCAGACGTTGGCAAAGATTTGGAGCTGCTAAAGATTAATATTAGAGTACTATTGGTAGATAGAAATAATTGGTAAATCAATATGGCAAGAACAAGATCAATACAAGAGGAATGTACTGAAAGATATGCAAAATTCAGAGAATACATGTCTAAAGTACGCCAAAACATTATATCCAAGAACTATAAAGATGCTCTTGGTGGAGACTTGCGTGGTGCAATAGAAAACATCTCCCCTATATTGTTGTTCGATATGGTGCCAAATGACGCATTGGAGGTGTTAGAGGGCAGAAAAGAATGGGGAAAGGACCTGAATGGTAAATATAAATGGATTTATACAAAAACCACACATTTACCAATATCTGGTACTGCGAAAATTAAGAAGACAATACCCATATTGTATCACACATTATATCCGATTATTCAAACTCAGCAAGCAACTCATCAGAGTATACAAAAAGATATTGAAAGTATTACAAAAACTTATGACAACCTTTCTGTATATTATAGTGACACTTCTTATACTCCGCATGGTAATTTAAACGCCTTGGATCTTGAAAATACAACTCTAAGTGCCTATCGTCAAATTGTACAATTATTTGACAGGCTCCATGGATATCCTTTTATTTCACTAGAAACAGAGAAACTGTATGAAAGTTTTTCGGACAATAACGATTTAGGGTTGCCAGAAACAAGAACTTTGGAATCAATAGCAGAATTAGATACATTTCCTACAAAAGAGAAAAATAGAATGACTGAAATCTTTTCAGATATTAAAGAAAATGTGTTAAAGGGGGTTTTGGTTCTTCCTGATAATTATCACTCATTTGCAGCTAAAGACTTTAGACAATTCTTTAACATACCATGGTCTTTAATTGTTGATTATAACAAAAACACGGCAGATGGCATGTATGCAACTTTCTCAAATGAGGAAAAAGCATTTTTTCCAGAAGTAATGTTGCAGAGTTCTGACAACGATTTATACATTGCAGATGGGAAATATAGACATAGTTGGCTTTTTGCAGAGGGTAATAACAATAATTACTCAACAATTATTGTAAATAGGACTAATAGCGAGTTGCGAAGAAGAAACTCAAAAATTACAAATTGTATAAAAAAGACGGAAGAGTACAATGCAAGTGACTTTGCGTTCATTTTGGTTTATCCCGATTTCGAAAAAATCTCAAAACTAATCGAAATGCTCTACAATGATAGTGCATACATAGATAATTTTGAAACAAAATTTCACTTCTACATACTAACAGAAAACAGTGACCAACAAGAAGTCTGGAAATTAGCACAAGAAGAAAAAGATTATGGTGTAACAATTCATGTCCTAGATATTAAGACCATAGATTTATTGTCATGCGCTTCCGAAATTTCACCTTTAGCTAATAGTACAGAAAAGAGATTTACATTATATTCTAACAACAGGCATACAGAGGTTCAAGATTCAGAAATGTGTAAATTCTACGAATCTGGAATAGAATTTGTTGATGTAACTTCAATAAGAGGGAAAAATGATTGGGATTTTTATGATGGTGCAGAAATCACATGGAAGGAAATACAAGAAGGTAAAGCAATCAAGAGACATGGCTATAGTATTTATTTAGAGAGTTTGAAACAAAAAATCAATAGTAATCGTTCTATCTACAAAGATCAGTTCAATTACTATCCTGGAAGTGGCGCTACAACATTCTTAAGGCAAATAGCTTATGATATTGATGTTTACAGTAAAAGTAGCTCAAATTTTCAATGTTTGCCTATCTTTATTAAAAGACATGAGCCCGCTCTTTTACTAGATTCTTTGACAAAACTTACTTCTATCTATGACGGTGCATTACTTGTCATATTTGAGTGTCATGTTTTGTCTGAAGAGTCTTATGAAAATTTATGTGATGAATTAAAAAAGCAGGAAAAGCATAGAGTCTATTTTATCAGAATTACTCCAACAACAAATATTCCTTCACAATCAATTCTTTCGAATAAATTACGAATAGAAGAAAGAGTTGAATTTAACCAATTGTTCTATCAACAAGGATTTCTAACTAACAGCCAGATAGAGTATCTGAACAACCTCAACCAAGTCACTGCAATCGATTATCCTTTACTGGCAAGAGATTCTAAAAATGAGGATTCGTACGCAATGATACATTTTGCGTACAAGATGATTGAACGACTTCCAGAAGAATGGAAAGACACCTGTTTGTTAATATCCTTTGTATACAAGTACACAGGAAAAAGTGTGTCTCTTTCTCTTCTAAAGACAACATTGAGCGGCAAGGACTCTTTATCCAAGTGGCCTTCAGAAGTGCAAAAAGCGGTAAAGCGACTTTTAGTGGAAGTAGATGAAAACGGACATCCAACTAACTCATGGCGACCAAGATATAGAGTTCTTGGGGAGTGTATCCTTGCTTCGCATTTCAACACAGATGACCAGAAATGGATAACTCCTTCTAATCTTTATCAGCTTTCAAAGAAATTGATTAATACATGTTCTTCTTTTACTTGCGAAATCAATACGGAAGACGAACAAATATTACAGAGATTGTTTACGGAAAAAACAGAGGAGGATTTCCGTAGATTCGATGACTCTACAGATTACCTGAAATCTTTTCCACTTATTATTCAAGATATTAGGGATTATGGAATGATTAATGAATTAATGAATGATCTCATAAAGATCTATCCTGACAACCCTTATTTTCTTGCACACTATTCAAGGTATCTATACGAATACACTTCAAATCAAAAAAATGTAAATGAAAATGATACAGCATTTATAAAAGCTCAAGAACTTATTGACAAAGCAACTAGATGCAATGAAAAGAGTGATAAGGTTTACCATATGCAGGGCACTCTTTATAATCGAATGATACGTGTATTCAGGCGAAATGCCGATAAGAATGTTGAAGATTCTAAACAATCGGCAACTAGTGTAAAGCGTTGGATGGATGAAGCAATTAAAGCTTTTTCTTCCAGCGAACTTTACTCGCCATTGAACCCATATGGATACATGACTGAAGGGCAAACTATTCAACAAGGTATTGAAGCTTTAGCAATATGCCTTGATGACCCCAAGTATCTTTTTTGTGACAAGGAACCCTGGACAGAATATGTTAACAGATTCAATAAGACTATATTGCAGTTGTCGGAATTGATAAAATCTTCTGATAACAACCAAGGCAATGAAGAGATGTATCGTCGTTTATGTAACTTCCATGTTAAACTCATTGGAGCAGACAAAGAACAATGTAAAATATATTTCCAAAAAGCATTGAGTCATTCCAAAACGAAAGCCGATCGTGTAAGATTTTCTCAACTATATTATTGGTCAACCATATACTATGTACAACAGAATATGTCGAAAGACAATAAACTTTCCGACACCCTTTCTTTAATTAGAGGAGAAGATTATAATTGCATGGAGAAAGTATTGCTACATGCAATTCAAGACGACTGCATTCCGGCATTTAAACAACTACACGAACTTCGACTCTATAGTGATGTTGATTATTCCATTGAAGAAGCAATTCTACATTGGAAGCTTTGTGTTGAGAAATGCGAACGTCAAGATCGAGTGGATTTGTCATTTACTTTGATGAATGCATATTACATGTTAGAGTCCTACTATGCTGCAAAATACATAGTAGCAGCCATCAAAGAAGATGGGCTTGACGACAATGATAAACGTCAGTATTTTGAATATCGCGAAAAAGCAATAAATTCTGCTCACAAGTATAACAAGCGTGGAACAATTACTGCATATTATTATCTTGGAAATAATGAGGATGCAAGAATTCTGATATCCGCTCGTGACAATAGTGATTCACGAAGAAAAGTAGAATGTCAGATTTCTGACATAAAACAAAGAAGTGGTGTTGCAATAGTTCTCCCTTGTGGATTAGAGGCGTCATTTGGTGCAGGTAAGAAAACACGCCAAAACATAGGAGATACAGATTATTGGCAATTGGGTTTCAGATACGAAGGCATTGGGTTGTATGACGAGCGTGATCGTTATAAAGAAGAATTCAACGCAGATATACATAGTTCAGAAAAGAAACAGATGAATCTCACTGGTAAAGGTGCAACAGTAGATAACGACGATGAAACCTCTGGCTCTAAAACCACTGATAAATATAAACTTGGAGATAAAATAGAATTATCGGAACGAGATACAAACAGGTTGTCGTTGCTATCTGCAAACAAAAAGACGAGCAATCCAATTATTCAGAGCTCTAATATAGATGGCATAGGCAACACTTTATTAAAAGGTGTATATAAAAAAAGAAAAACGAGATTCTAATGGAAAACGGATTCCACTATGTAATAAAAAACAAGTTGGAAGATTTGTACGATGGTGCAGATGTCGTATTTGAACTAGAAGAGGAACTTAACAACCCTAGATATAAGAAAGCGATAAATGTAAGAATCTCAGATTAATGCAACGCAAGAATCTCTTTGATGGCGAGAGCTATAAAGCAGAATTTGCTATAATAACCTATCGGTTGCTGATGAGCCGCCGATGGGTTACTAATGCTGATATTATGGCAGAGAGGCTGGGATGTTCTATTGAAGAGCTACCAGCTAACTTATCCAATTGTGAAGGTTATGGCGAATTAAAGAAAACTGTTGGTATAGTAAAGAAAGCTATTCTCGAGAAGGTTGGTAATGATTGCATTGAAGAGGAGGGCAATAATAAGAACAAGAAGTTTCGTTATATAGGACAGGACAATGATCCTCTCGCAGACATGCGTAACGCTAAAGCAATCAATAATCTTCGCCAATATTGGAAGTTCTGTCAGGATTCTGCTGGATTTTTCCCAAAATCATGGTTGGAGTACTTCTTCAAGGATTGTCAGGACCTGTTGGATATGAGGGATAAACGACAGAAGGGAGAACAGGTGATAAGTGCAAGTCTTGATCGCATTCTGACTAACATAGAGTACTTGCCATCATTGTATGAAGCCATCACGAACAAAACGGTGCTGGAGATTGACTATAAGCCTTTTGATGAGGAAGAGGTCACGTTGATGTTCCATCCTCACTACCTGAAGGAATATAATGGCAGATGGCACTTGTTCGGCCATGCGGAAGGGAAAGAACCAGAATACGGTTATAACATTGCTCTTGACAGAATACAATCAAAACCTCGCGAGCGTTCAAAAGTTGAATATGTGCCATCACCGAAGCACTTTTATGATGAGTTATTTAAAGATATAGTTGGCGTAAGTCACGTAAAGGATGCCAAGAAAGAGCATATCGTTATACGCGCGAGTTCATTATATATTTATAAGTTAATGGACACGAAACCTCTTCATCAGAGTTACGCCGTTATTAAACCATTCGCACAATATGAAGATGGCGAGTATGCAGAGTTCTCTGTTGATGTGGAACCGAACAACGAGTTTTATGGTCGCATACTACAGATGGGGGCAGGATTGGAGGTCGTTTCACCCGATTGTGTTCGTGATAAAATGGCCCACCGAGTACACAAACTATCCGATATATACCCTAAGAAAAAATAGCGGAATGGTTCCAAATAGGAAGGAACCAATGTATTAATTACAAACCTTTATCGCACATAGAAAAGTGCATACCTTTGCAGCGTCAGACATCGAAACTACCACGAAGTCTGGCGCTGCAAGTCGTTGGCGGGATACGAAAACAAGGAACAAATGAAAACGATGAGAACTGAAAAGACTATGACTGAAAAAGACCGTTGGATATTGGCTGCTGCAATTTGCTCTGCAATTGGTACTGCAATCACAGCCTACTTCGCTAGAAGAAAATAATGTAAACTTCTTGTATGTTGGTTCCAAATATAGAGGAACCAATACACTTGGGAAATGCTCAAGAAGGACGATAAAAGGTCTGTAACTTTGCATCACAATTCCGAGAGAGTTGGTCTTGTATATACATTATTATTTATCACAAAGAGGTGGCGGCCTATTCCGCTGAACAGAAAAACAAAATCAAACGACTATGAGCACAACACTCGCACTCGTTGCCTCAAAGGCACTCCCAGCCCTCTCGGGCAGTTCTCTCACCTACAATCCGGAGAAGAACGTGTATCTCACCCTTGGTTACACCAGCGCAGCTGGCAATACCTACTACAAGGCGATACGCCTCTCTGACCGACTTGCCGTGTACTACCACATAGGTGAAGGCTACGCTCACACCTTCCTGAACGGCATCACGCTCTTCGCATGGAACGGTCAGAAGGCGAACATCATCGCACAGAAGTTCTGGGGCGGCTGCAACTGGAGATGCTTCAACGAGCGCACAGCCAAGGAAGAGAGCATCATCATGCTGAAGGACTTCCTCGCAGGACAGGCAAAGGCAATGGGAAGCGTCATAGCTGACAGCCAGCTGCTCGCCTTCTCCAGAAACATGATCGAGGAAACCCAGCAGAGGTTGCTTCGATAATCCGAAAATGCACGAGAACAATTAGCCAAAGCTACAAACCCAAAAACAGACAAAATATGGCATCACTTACAAAAGCAATCAACAAAGACTTGTTCGACAAGATTCTTCCAACGTTTGGCAATCCAAGAGTTCACGTTCCTGTGTGGGACGAAGGTCAGAAGATGTTCCTCTGTGAAGAATACGAAAGTGGCAACGGACACCGATACTACAAAGGCGTACGATTCTGCGACCGCATCGTCATAGTGGAAAAGGTGGGGCTCTACCACACCTGGACCTACATCGACGGCATCGAAGTCTATGCCTTCAACGGTAAAAGGCTGGAGCTCGTACAGAAGCGCGACTACGACAAGACATTCCGCAACGAAGAGTTCATCCGTCATGAGACGGAAACCATGGTACGCAACTACTTCGAGGGGGTTCTGAAGGCACAGCGGTCATCTATGCCACAGGAACAACTTGAAGCACAAGCCAAAGGTATCGTTGAAGGTTGCTACAAGAGCTTCCTTGATAGCGACTTCAACGCACGTCTCACCCAAATCCTCCCACAAATCGAACAGAAGTAGGACATGCAGAACACACAGATAGACCCACAGAACCACGAGCAGCAGCTTGCATACGAGCTTGTTGCCAACACAAACTCCAGCTTCTTCCTCACAGGACGTGCTGGTACCGGTAAGACAACCTTCCTCCACAACGTGCAGAAGTTGGTAGGGAAGCAGTTCATCACCCTTGCACCAACAGGTGTGGCTGCCATCCTTGCCGATGGTGACACAATCCACTCTTTCTTCGGTCTTCCGATGGAGGTTTGCACTCCTGGAACCTGTGGAAAGATGAACGAGGCAAGAATCCTCACCCTTCTCCATGCAGACACCATCATCATCGATGAGGTGTCGATGGTAAGATGTGATGTGATGGATGCCATCGACTACACCATGCGCAAGGCTCTCAGGAATAACATGCCATTCGGAGGCAAGCAGATGATCTTTGTTGGCGATATGTTCCAGTTGCCTCCTGTGGTGAAACAAGGACCGGAGAAAGACCTGCTGAAGGACTTGTACCACACGGACGATTTCTTCTTCTACAAGTCGGATGTCATCAAGCGCATGCGACTCGTGAAGATTGAGTTTCAGAAGGTGTACCGTCAGGATGATGAGCACTTCCTTCACATCCTAGAGAACGTGCGCATGAACAAGGTGACCCCAGAGGATATCATGCACCTAAATGGTCGTGTACAAACTCCAGGCGAAGCGGATGGTGCGGTCATCACACTGGCATCCATCAACAAGACTGCCGACGAGATCAACATTCAGCGACTGGAAGAGATTGAAGCAGAGGAGTTCGTGTACGAAGGTACAGTGGACGGCAACTTTGAGGAGAAGCGTTTCCCCGTGGAGTTGAAGCTTCGTCTGAAAGTCGGTGCTCAGGTGATGTTCACTCGCAACGACCTGCAAAAGCGTTGGGCAAATGGTACGCTCGGAAAGGTGACCAAGCTCACCAAGGACGAAATAAGCGTCACACTCAACAATGGTGAGACCTACGTTGTGCCTTGCTGCTCATGGGAATCGTACAGCTACGACTACAACAAGGAGGAGCGCAAGATGAAGAAGGAACTGACAGGCACCTTCACGCAGTACCCTCTGAAGTTGGCATGGGCGATAACTGTACACAAAAGCCAGGGCATGACCTTCGACAAACTCTCGCTCGACCTGAGCCGAGGCATGTTTGCTGCGGGGCAACTCTATGTGGCACTCAGCCGTGTGCGTACGTTGGAAGGTCTATACCTTTCAAAGAACGTCATCCCTCAGTATGCCCATACCAGCCGAGAAGTGCTCACTTATGCAAGCGAGTACAACAACGAGCAGCAAATCGGAAACGAGATCGAGAGTGGAAAGGCTGTTTATGGTGCGATTCAGCAGAACGACTATGACGAGGCAGCCAAACAGTACCTAATGCTTGTAGCAAAGAAGGCTGAGGATGGCGACTTCAAGGAGGCGATGCAGCAAGCAAAGCGATTTCTGGACATATTGGTGTGTGACGAACACCTTTATGGAGCCATAGAGGATGTGCCAGAAAGTCTTCACCGTTCAAGCCATTGGGCTCCGAAGTTCATTGCAGCCTTGCTGAGTCTCTACGCTCAGAAGTATGAGGAGGCTTTGGCTCTCATTGGTGAGGTGTTGGAAGGACATCAATGTGCAGAGGCTCTGTACATCAAGTCACGTGCATTGGCAAAGCTTGAACGCTACACAGAAGCTGACGAAACGAACTGTCAGTTGGCGAATGTGTTCGAGATGGCAACACCTGACGCAAAGGTCCTTTTCATGATTGCCATGCTCAATGAGATGCACATTGGAGATCCCGGCCTCGACCTCATGCGTAAGCTGGTGGAGGCACGACCAAAGTACGATAAAGGCATACATGCGTTACGTTTGTTGATGAAGCGTCATAATGTCATGCTTGATTCTCCAAAAGAAAGTGAGCTGATAGAAGCCTTCAACTCAGACCTATCAGAAGAAAACTTTGATGTTCTGTTGAAGGAATGCCGTTCTAAAGCACCGAAATCCATCAGTTATCTGATTCTACGAATCAAGAAACAAGAACTCAACGAAGAACAATCCATTGATTAACAATGGGTATTCTTCGTTGTGAATTTGAGACTATAGGTTTACTCATCCACATTCAGAACTCTTCTTGTTTTCATTGCATGTTGCTCTGAATGAAGCCACCTATTCTTATTATTTCGCGCGCCCTGACTGTTAAATCAGGTTCTTTTCAGCATGCTCTTAGGTACGCATAATTCAAATGGAATAGTTTAGTACATGCCATCACTTAGAACTCAAGTACACCAACTATGACGTTCACTCTGAGCGTTTTATGAGACCTATTTCCCTCCATAACAAAACGATGTAGAAGAGAAGATGTTTGGTACATATTGTTGTTCTTTGATGGTTTGATTCTATTCTGCACAAGTTTGGCATTACTTTCCCAAAAAACTTTGTCCACCTCTGCCTACAGTTTCTACACTCATATGTAGAATTTCTTAACTGCTTTTCGTTTACATCTGACCTGAGAATCGTTAACCGCGAAATTGTCCCCGGAAATGGCTTTGTGCATTATATAGT
This sequence comes from Bacteroidaceae bacterium, assembly GCA_017461605.1. Taxonomy (GTDB): domain Bacteria; phylum Bacteroidota; class Bacteroidia; order Bacteroidales; family Bacteroidaceae; genus Alloprevotella. Next base: position 410,623 of record JAFTXN010000002.1, on the reverse strand, counting down.
ACTACAGAATGCATTTAATGAAGTCGCCATGCCGAGTTTGAAATTTCGGGAGAAATACACTTTTCATGTCTCAAGATTGGTATAACAGTGGGAAAACATTTATTTTTGTTCCGCAAAGCAATAGGAAAACCATGACCAACGGAAGACTTCTCTGGGTGGATGACGAAATCGACCTGCTCAAAGCGCATATTCTCTTTCTTGAGAAAAAAGATTATGCTGTTACGACGGCATCCAATGGCAACGATGCCTTGGACTTGTGTCGCACACAGCGTTTTGACCTGATATTGCTCGACGAAAATATGCCGGGACTTAGCGGACTGGAAACCCTTTCGGGCATCAAGGAGATACAGCCCCATGTGCCGGTCGTGATGGTAACGAAGAACGAGGAAGAAGACATCATGGACCAAGCCATCGGGTCGAAAATTGCAGACTACCTCATCAAACCGGTACGCCCCAGCCAGATTCTGCTGGTACTGAAGAAGAACATTCACGAACGCGAGATACGGGCGGAGGTAACACAGACGGGGTATCGACAGGACTTCTCACGCATCGGCATGCAGATTTCTGAAAACCTGAATGCCGAAGAATGGGTGGAACTCTACAAGCGGCTCGTGCGGTGGGAACTCGAACTGAGCGAGACCGAAGGGGCCATGAGTGAGATGTTGCAGATGCAAAAGGAAGAGGCTAATGCCGCTTTTGCTAAATTCGTTCGCAAGAATTATGAACATTGGCTGACTGCAGACAATAGGCCTATGATGAGTCCTGATGTGTTCAAGCGACAGGTGTTTCCCCGTCTGTCAGCCGGCCGCAAGGTGTTCTTGTTGGTGCTCGACAACTTCCGATATGACCAATGGCGTGCCATCAGTGCCGAGCTGGCTGACGACTTCGATTATGATGAAGATCTGTACTTCTCCATCCTACCCACAGCCACGCAATACGCACGTAATGCTATCTTCGCCGGACTGATGCCATCGAAAATCCGTGAGATGTATCCGGAACTGTGGGTGGACGAAGACGAGGATGAGGGTAAGAATCTCAATGAAGAAATGCTCATCCGCAGACACTTGGAGCGCTATCGCCGAAAAGAGAGTTTCACCTACCACAAAGTGAACGACAGCATGGCGGCAGAGCGCTTGCTTTCGCAGATATCAACGCTTGAACAATCGTCGCTGAATGTGCTTGTAATCAACTTCATCGATATGCTATCGCATGCCCGCACCGAAAGTCGTATGGTGCGTGAGCTGGCTGCCAACGAGGCCGCCTATCGCAGCATCACCCAGTCGTGGTTCCGCCATTCTGCCATCAAGAATTTGTTTCGCGCACTGGCTTCGCTCGACCACGACATCATTATCACGACCGACCATGGCAGTATCCGTGTGGACACACCGACCAAGGTGGTGGGCGATCGTAATGTGAACACCAATCTGCGCTACAAACTCGGGAAGAATCTCGGCTATAACACCAAAGAAGTTTTCGAATGTCGCGAGCCCAAGCGCTTCATGCTGCCGGCTCCCAATCTGTCAACCGCTTACATCTTTGCCACAGGCGCACGCTTCTTTGCTTATCCCAACAACTACAACCACTACGTGCAATACTATAAGGATACGTTCCAGCACGGTGGTGTTTCGTTGGAAGAGATGGTGGTGCCCCTCATCACGCTGCGCCCCAAAAAGCGGTAATCTTCTGAAGATTTTCAAAAGCTTTTTCGTTTTGCACAAACAGCCATTTGAGAACTATCCGCTCCTATTCCGAAGTTCCGGTTGATGCCCCCGTCAGCCGGAACTTCTTTTGCATAAACGTTCCTCTCTACATAAATTTTTCAGATCCCGTTTTTCTTGCCCTACTGCCATTTTTTCATCTCAAGAAAATGATTTTCAAATCTTTGCAATATGGCAACAAATATGGCAGAAGCGGCTCGTTACTGCCACTTCTGCCATAATGCATATCATTACCTTCTTGTGAAAAGATGGTTGAAGTTTACTTATTTCTTCTTTACCAAAATCAACGCTTCGTTCACTGATGTTACCACAATGGGGGTGCCTTCGTCGATGAAGTCACCGGCACTCTTCACTTCCACCATCTTACCTTCGATTTCGGCATTACCAATCAGGGCCAGACGCGTCAAGGCGCGGCCTTCGTCGCCCACCTTCACCGACAGTTGGTCGGTAGTGGCAAATGTTCCCTCGACTGTTGCATTGAGAGATACGCTCTCCAACGACTTCGAACGGCTCAACCACCAAAAGAAGAGTACCGCACAGATGATGACCACCGCAGCACCAATGAGTGCAGCAAGGCCGCCATATTCACGATAAAGCATGATTTCGGCCCCGACAACACAAGCCGTAGCCACTATACCCGACACGCCGAAACCGGGAGTTACAAAGGCTTCGACAGCAAAGAGTATCAGTGCAGCTGCCACTAAGAGAACAATGATAAGAGTTGCAGACATGGTGATAAAAGTTTTTTAATGAAAAATACGGATATAATGGTAAATCGTCAGAATGCCGCACGATATTTCCCCTCCTCCTTATCGTCGAGCATCGACAGGTAGGAGGCATAACGCGACGGGGCTATGCGATGTTGCTCAATAGCTTCGAGCACAGCACATCCGGGTTCGTGCGTATGGGTGCAATTGTTGAAACGGCAAGCCTCCGATGTCGCAAATATCTCACGAAAGTAGTGCGCCACTTCTTCGCGTTCCATATCGAACGTGCCAAACCCCTTAATACCCGGAATGTCTATCAACGAACCACCATCGGGCAACTCAAAGAGTTCGCTGAAAGTGGTGGTATGCATCCCTGTGCCGTGGGCTTCGGAAATAGCAGCCGTGCGCACCTGTGCCGTAGGAATGAGCGTGTTGAGCAGGGTCGACTTCCCCACCCCGGAATGTCCGGCCAGCAGGGTGGTTTTTCCACGGAGAGCCTCACGAAGTGCCTCCACTCCCTCGCCATGGAGGGCGGAGAGAGCAAAGGTTTCGTATCCGATATCGCCGTAGAGCCACCGCAGATAGCGAGCCTGCTCCTGCTCCTCGGGTGTGAGGATGTCGGTTTTGTTGAAAGCCAAAATCACAGGAACGCGGTAGGCTTCGGCAGAGGCCAAGAAGCGGTCGATAAATGTGGTACTCGTTTCCGGCTTCGCCACCGTGACCATCAACACGGCCAAGTCGAGATTGGCCGCCAGGATGTGGCTCTGCTTCGACAGATTGGAGGCTTTGCGAATGATGTAGTTGCGTCGCTCGTCAATCTCGGTGATAAAGGCATCGCCCGTCTCGCCTTCGCGCAACGTGACTCCATCGCCCACAGCAACGGGGTTGGTGCTACGTATGCCGCGCAAACGGAAGTTGCCTTTCACCTTACAACGAACCGTACGCCCGTCGTCGGTGCGCACCTCATACCAGCTACCGGTATTTCTGATGACGCGTCCGTGCATTGTGCTTGCAGATTCTCCTTATACGGTCATAATTTCCTTGCTCTTCGCTGCGAGCAGTTCGTCGATGCGCTTCACCATCTTGTCGTGAATCTTCTGAAGATCGGCCTCAGCATCCTTCTCGACATCCTCGGAGAGTCCGTCCTTGATGGCCTTCTTCAGGCGGTCGATACCGTCACGGCGAGCATTGCGAATGGCAACCTTGCTTTCTTCGGCTTCCTTGCTGCACTGCTTGGTCAGCGCGCGACGACGCTCCTCAGTGAGGGGCGGAATGCCGAGGCGAATCACTTCACCATTGTTCTCAGGCATGATACCCACCTCCGAGTCGATGATGGCTTTCTCGATGGGGCGGAACATGGACTTGTCCCACGGCTTGATGGCAATGGTACGCGCATCAGGGGTCGTGATGGCTGCCACATTGTTGAGGGGCACCATAGAACCGTAAGAGTTTACGCGAATGTCGTCGAGGATGTGTACATTGGCCTTGCCGGCACGGATGTGCGACAGAGTTTCGTCGAGGTGCATCACACTGAGTTCCATTTTTTCCTCACACGCAGCGAGGCATTCTTTTACGTCGATCATAAGGATGTTATTCCGTTTTAAGTTAATGTATAATCTGTTCGTTGATTGAACGCAGGCTGCTAACGAAGCCTTTTATTCATGTTTGCAAATATACACGTAAGTTTCGGATACCGAAACCTTGTGCCTTACTTTTTTAATGTTCCTCGTGTTGTATTCCGCATGCCTTGCATACTCTCACTCTATACAAGTTAGGAGGCATTCGGAAAAGCTCCTGAAAATTCTCAGGCTCATTTTCAAGCTATTCTCTCGCCTTTCACTACCTTTGCAAGCTCATAAGAAAGTAGCGCATGATAGAAAAACATTTTATTCTCGAAGAAGCCGACCCGCAGACCTTTTTTGGCACCAACAACGCCAATTTGCGCATGCTGCGTGCCCTATGTCCGAAACTCCGCATCGTGGGGCGCGACAATGTCATCAAGGTGATGGGCAGCGAAGAGGATATGGCAGAGTTTGAAGAAACATTTGGTTTGCTTGAGAAGCATTGTTCCAAATTCAACCGCCTGACGGAGGAGGATTTGCTCGACATCGTGAAACACCGCTCGGCATCAAAGGATGCACAGAGCGATGTCATCGTCTATAGCACAACGGGGAAGCCCATCGCGCCACGCTCTGAGAACCAGCGCCGACTGGTGGAGGCATACTCCCAATGCGACATGCTGTTTGCCGTTGGTCCGGCAGGCTCGGGCAAAACCTACACGGCCATTGCACTGGCCGTGCGGGCACTCAAAAACAAGGAGATCAAAAAAATCATCTTGTCGCGTCCGGCGGTGGAAGCCGGTGAGAAACTCGGCTTTCTGCCGGGTGACATGAAGGACAAGATCGACCCGTATCTGCAGCCTCTCTACGATGCGCTGGAAGAGATGATTCCACCGGCCAAACTGCAGGAATACATGGCGACCAACGTGATACAGATTGCTCCATTGGCCTTCATGCGCGGCCGAACACTCAACGATGCCGTCGTCATCCTGGACGAAGCACAGAACACCACTTCTGCACAAATCAAGATGTTCCTGACGCGCATGGGCTGGAACACCAAGATGATTGTGACCGGCGACCGAACACAGATAGACCTGCCGCCGACAGCCAAGAGCGGCTTGGTGGAATCGATGCGCATATTGCGCGATGTGCAAGGCATCGCTTTCATTGAGATGGACAAAAAGGACATTGTGCGCCACAAACTCGTCACCAAAGTGGTGGAAGCCTATGAGCGTGAGAGTGCACGCCGAAAGGCGGAGCTTACATCAGAAGCCACACACCGCCCTACCCCATAAACCATCACCCCTTTGCGAAAAAATCTGCAAGGCGTTTTCGATTTTCTGCAGTGCTTCCAGAAAATCGAAAACGCCTTGCAGATTTTCACCAAAAGCACTTCGCTTTTTTACCCCTCCTATGTTAAAGAAATAAGACAGCCTGCGTCAGTTCGTGGGAAAGTGTTAACTTTGCCACATCTTGGCAGAGCAAGTCTCCTTACGCACCCTGCCATCGAGCGGAGCACTTCTGTGCTCACTTCGAAAAAGAACAAACAATTTCATATACACATAGCAAAAACTTAGCAAAGCGATGAGTGCATTGACCGCAACCAATTTCAACTTCCCCGGACAGACCGGAGTGTATCACGGCAAAGTGCGTGACGTTTATTTCGTAGAGGACAAACTTGTGATGGTAGCCACCGACCGAATTTCTGCTTTCGACGTGGTGTTGCCCAAAGGCATTCCTTTCAAAGGACAAATGCTCAATCAGATTGCAGCCAAGTTCTTGGACGCCACACAAGACATCTGCCCCAACTGGAAACTCGCCACTCCCGACCCCATGGTTACCGTCGGTGTGAAGTGTGAAGGCTTCGCTGTGGAAATGATTGTACGTGGTTATCTTTGTGGCTCGGCATGGCGTGCTTACAAGAGCGGTGTGCGCGAAATTTGTGGCGTGCGTCTGCCCGATGGCATGCGCGAGAACGAGAAGTTCCCCACCCCCATCATTACTCCTACCACCAAGGCCGAAATTGGCGAACACGACGCCGACATTTCAAAAGAAGAGATTTTGGCGCAAGGACTGGCCACTCCCGAAGAATATGCCCTGTTGGAGAAATACACACTGGCCCTCTTCGAGCGCGGCACACAGATGGCTGCAGAGCGCGGTCTGATTCTCGTTGACACAAAATACGAGTTTGGAAAGCACAACGGCGAGATCTATCTCATGGACGAAATCCACACCCCCGACTCCAGCCGCTACTTCTATTCTGAAGGCTATGCCGAGCGCTTCGAAGCAGGTGAACCACAAAAACAACTCAGCAAGGAGTTTGTGCGCGAGTGGCTGATGAGCAATGGTTTCCAAGGGCAGGAAGGACAGCAAGTGCCCGAGATGACCGACGAAATTGTGGAAGGCATCTCTGCACGCTACATCGAACTCTACGAACACATCACCGGCGAAACATTCAACAAGGAGGCCGATGAAGACCTCGCTGCTCGCATCGAACGCAACGTATCGGCTTACCTTGCCAAATAATGCAGGCTGACGCTCCCACATGGAGCGGACACCGATCTGCAGAACACTATCCCCCACGGCACAACCTGTCACTCGATCAGTGCCGTGGGTGTTTTTTTACTCGCGGCGAACCTCTCTGCACTATATATAAATATATGTATACACAGAAGGATGCCACCTCGGCAATGTGTTCGAAGTTACGCAAGCCCATATTCAAGTTTTTCTCTCTCCTCACACATTCTCGTCAATGCGCAAGATAGGCAGCAACTACTCGGCAGACAAAGCTAAAAACTGCGTTTTTGCTTTGCTCTGCTCTCGCCTTGCATACTTTCGCTGCGCGCAAGATAGGCGGCGGCTCGGCAGACAAAGCTAAAAACTGCGTTTTTGCTTTGCTCTGCTCTCGCCTTGCACTATCTTTGTCGCCTAAAAGAAAATTATAAAACAAAGTATCACATGAGTGTAAGCAAATACGAAAGCGAAGTGAAGTATATGGCCATCTCCGTGGAGCAGGCCTACGAACGTTTCTCCGACATGCGAAATCTGGAATCGCTGCGAGAAAAACTGAATGACCCCGCCACCATCGAAGCCATGGGAAGCCAAGTGCCGGCCGACAAACTGGAGGAAGCCAAGAAGCAATTGGAGAGCATGGAGTTCGACCGTGACAGCGTCAGCATCAATTCTCCGCTCGGACAAGTATGCCTGCGCATCATCGAACGCGACGAACCGAAATGCATCAAGTTCGAGAGCGAAGGTGCCCCCATCCTGCTGAACCTTTGGATTCAACTCCTGCCACACACCGAGGGCTGCAAAATGCGCGTTACGGTAGGCGCAGAAGTCAACATGTTCATGAAAGCAATGGTAGCCAAGCCTTTGCAACAGGCTGCAGACCAAATAGCCTCTATGCTCGCCATGGTGCGATAAGTCTACGAAGCACCTCCATTTTCAAGTATCCTCATCCGAAACATTTATCCCCGCCTACAGATATGAAACTTTGGGAAAAGAATGTACAAGTAACTGAAGAAATCGACCGCTTCACCGTGGGCAACGATCGAGAGTTGGACCTCTATCTGGCGCCCTACGACGTCATGGGTTCGATGGCACACATCACGATGCTCGAAAGCATCGGTCTGCTCGAAAAGAGCGAGCTGGACTTGCTGTTGGCCGAGCTGAAAGACATCTACGCGCAAGCCCAACGCGGTGAGTTCGTTATCGAAGACGGTATCGAGGATGTACACTCTCAAGTGGAGCTGATGCTGACCCGCCGACTCGGCGATGTGGGCAAAAAGATACACAGCGGACGCTCACGCAATGACCAGGTGCTGGTGGACCTCAAGCTCTACACACGCGACAAGCTGCGTCAGGTGGCCGAAGCAGTGCGTGAGCTCTTCAATGCCCTGCAGGAACAGAGCGAAAAGTACGCCCACGTGCTGATGCCCGGATATACGCATCTGCAAGTGGCCATGCCGAGCAGTTTCGGCCTGTGGTTTGGCGCCTACGCCGAGAGTCTGACCGACGACATGCAAATGCTCGAGGCTGCCTATCGCATTACCAACCGCAACCCATTGGGTTCGGCAGCCGGTTATGGCTCTTCGTTTCCGCTGAATCGCAGTCTTACCACTCGTCTGTTGGGTTTCGACTCGATGAACTACAATGTGGTGTATGCACAAATGGGGCGCGGAAAGACAGAACGCAACGTGGCTTTCGCTCTGGCAAGTATCGCAGGGACCGTGGCCAAATTAGCCTTTGATGCCTGCATGTTCAACTCACAAAACTTCGGGTTTGTGAAACTGCCCGACGAGTGCACCACCGGCTCCAGCATCATGCCACACAAGAAGAACCCTGACGTCTTCGAACTAATACGTGCCCGGTGCAACGCCTTGCAGGCGCTGCCGCAACAGATTGTGCTCATCATGAACAACCTGCCCTGCGGATATTTCCGCGACCTGCAGGAAATCAAGGAGGCCTTCCTGCCGGCTTTCGACAGGCTGCTCTCGTGTCTCGAAATGGCGACTTACATCATCCGCCGTATGAGTGTGAACGAGCACATCCTGGACGACGCACGCTATGACGCCATGTTCTCTGTGGAGGAAGTGAACCGCCTGGCTGCCAACGGTGTTCCCTTCCGCGATGCCTACAAGCAGGTGGGTCTGGACATCGAGGCCGGACGCTTCCGTCCCGACAAGCACATTGCCCACACACACGAGGGAAGCATCGGAAACCTCTGCAATGACGAGGTGCGCAAGTTGATGAACGACATCTTTGAGCGCTTTGGTTTCGAACGCGTGGCCGAAGCTGAAAAAGCCCTGCTGGGTTGCTAATCCTGCTTATTGTAAAATGAAGAAAACTCTCCACACTTCCGTAGCACTCCTCATATTATTATATATGGTTTCGTGCTCATCCGACATCGACGGCATCTATGCCCGGTGGCGAGCTTTCTTACGTGTCAGTCCGGTAACGGCAGCCCCACAGCTACATACGGCTGCCAACAACCCGGGCATGTTTTGCCGTGTAACATTCACACCCACGCACTATGTATTCAGTGATGCCGACGGCAAGAGTTCGACTATAGCCCGCACTGCCCTGGAGAGCTATGGAGGGGAACCGGAAGCGGTTGCGGGATTTATCATCGGCACACCGGCCATCCCCAATCTGAATGGCAACTTTGAACTCGTGGCTTATGACCTTGCGTGTCCGGCATGCTACCTCCCCGACTACATCACACGCAGCCTGACCTTCACGGGACATACACAAGTGTCGTGTACACGCTGTCTACGCGATTACAACCTCAACAACGGAGGTATCGCTTCAAACATTGATCCGGCAGCTCGCCTTTTCCGTTATCGCATCAGCTATTCACCGGGGCAGAATGTGTTGGTGGTACAAAACTAAAAGTGCTCACCGACAATTGACAAAGGATGACAAAAAGCACAAAAGGCCTGCAAAATTTGGCTGCCCCACCAAATATCCATATCTTTGCGCCACAAAACTACCGCTGCTCGAATGGTGGAATGGTAGACACGAGGGACTTAAAATCCCTTGGCCAGTATCGGCTGTGCGGGTTCGAGTCCCGCTTCGAGCACGAGGGAACATCGCAAACAGGCCTCCATTGCCCGTTTGCGATTTCCTTTTGGAGAAGTATGAAGCCTTCATTCAAGAACCCACAACTTCATAAAACACATTTACACTTTGTATGGAATATCTCTTATTGGCATTGGCCATTGTCTGTGCAGTTGTAGGCCTCTTAGGCGCAGTGCTTCCGGTGCTTCCCGGACCACCGCTGAGTTATGCCGCATTGTGGCTGATGTGGTGGCGCGACCCGGCTGAAGTATCAGCCACAGCACTATGGATCACTGGAATAGTGATGGTGGTGTTGCTTGTGGCCGACTATATGGCTCCCATATGGCTTACGAAAAAAGGCGGAGGCTCCAAATTGGCCGAACGCGGAGCCATGGTGGGTCTTGTTGTGGGACTGTTCTTCGGTCCGTGGGGCATCTTGCTCGGTCCATTCGCGGGTGCTCTCATCGGCGAGTTGATGGCCAAATCACCCCTGCGCAAAGCTCTGAAAGTGGCCTCGCTCTCACTATTGGCCTTCCTGCAGACCACGGGTCTGAAAGTGCTCTACGCCTTGGCGCTCATTGTGATGGTGGTATGCGCCATCTGATGCGACCACACCGCAGGCATGCACTTCGGAAAATGCGCAACTTATTTGTATTTTTTAATAAGATAGGACGCGGTTCGGGAAAGTTTTTGAAAATTCGCAAACTCACTTTCAAACTTTACGCTCACCTTTCACTATTTTTGCCTCCGCATTTCCAACTACTTGGAAATGCCTCTGCAACAAAATATCAAACATGAAGAAATTAATCACACTCATCCTGTGTCTTTTCACAGCCCTCACAGCCGGTGCTGTGTTGAAAGAAAAGGATTTGGCACGCACCTTGGGAGTGCTGCGTGCAGAACTCGAGAAATCTTATCTCTCGCAAAAACAATTCATGGCTCGCTATGAGCGCATCAGCCAACAACAACACATGCAGCTTGTCAACTATATGCAACGCAGCGAGCAGGTGGGACTGATGCTCTACTCACAGAAAACTGATTTTACCTTGGACGTGGCATATGCATGTCAGCAGGCCACAGACCTTTATGCAGAGTTGCATACCACCAATATGCCCTACGAACGCATCCGCACCCGTCTGCATGGAGAGGTGGCACGATACGACAGCCTGATCACATCGCTACAAACGCTACCACCGGCAGTGGGAGAAAAGAAATCGGTGCCCACCGACTCACTCCTGCTTGAACTCACCGGCGAAGAGCCCGACAGTTTGTTAGTAAATCCCTATGTACTCTCCGAGGCTGAGCAGCAGGATCGCGAGCAGTGTCTCGTATTTGCCAAAGCTATCCGCAACAACTTGGTTCGATTGATGAATACGCTACTGGCCGACAGCCGATACTACGATCTCGTTTCACAAAAAATGGAGTCACTCAACAACTACGCTTTGGAGCGTTACAGCGCACTGCAGCAAAGCATCTTTGTCAATGGTAGCGACAACTATTTCACTACACTTGCCAATCTGCCCACCCTCTTTCAGACGGCGCACCGCGATATCAGTGATAAGTATATTCCGTTGGGCGATGACGAGAGTAGCGCCTCTGAATGGCGTGGTCCCATTGTGCTCGGCACCACCGTGTTCGTACTGTTCTACGTGCTCATTGCCATATTGCTGAGCAACATCATCCTGCGATACCTTGTCCCAAAACGCTTCCGCACCATTCGCTTCCACGAGAAGCGTAGCGTGCTTATCACGGCGGTGGGCGTGCTGCTCTTTGCCATAGTTCTGATGTTCGTGCGCGGTCTCATCGATCGCAACTTCATCCGCATGGCAGCTTCGCTGCTCATCAACATGGCTTGGCTCGCCGAAGCCCTTTTGGTGTCGCTGCTCATCCGTCTGACCGGTCAGCAGCTGAAGCGCGGTGTGATGCTCTATCTCCCCTTCCTATGTGTGGCCTTCTTCGTAGTGGTATTTCGCATCCTGCTTGTGCCGAACACCCTTGTCAATCTGATATATCCTCCCCTGCTGCTTCTCTTCACTTGGTGGCAAGTGCACACATTCACTCAAAACCGAAAAGGATTGCCCGAGAGCGACATGATTTATTCCATCGTGTCGGTAGTTGCCATGGTGATGGCTTGCATCGTTTCGTGGACCGGCTACGTGTTGTTGGCCGTTGAGATCATGGTTTGGTGGATGTACCAGTTGGCAGCGATACAGACCATCACATGTCTCTACTTCCTGCTTGAAAAATACGAAACGCACCGCGTGATAAAGAAAATCAGACGCGAAAATCCTGAAACGGCCGACATTTCTCCCACCGAACTGTCCACAGCCTTGAAACGAGGAGATTACATCAGCACCACATGGGCATTCGACCTCGTGGGACGTGCCATTGTACCTATCATGGGGGTAGCGTCTGTTCTGATGAGCATCTGGATGGCTGCTGATATGTTTGACCTGACGGCCATTTGCCGAGAGGCTTTCTATACCAACTTTATAGAGAAAGAAGGCATCGTCAGCCTGTCTATCAACAAACTATGTATGGTTGTGGCCTGTTTCTTTGTGTTCCGCTACATCAATTACATAGCACGTTCCCTTTATCACCGCTATCGCATACGCCGCAGCTATCCGGGCGAGAACATCAACTTCACCTTGGCCGACAATATCATAGCCATTCTGACCTGGGGAGCATACTTCGTCTACTGCCTCGTGCTGCTACAAGTTCCCGCCAGCGGTATCTCCATTGTTACTGCCGGACTTGCCACCGGTATGGGTTTTGCCATGAAGGACTTGCTGGAGAACTTCTTCTACGGCATCTCTCTCATGACAGGGCGTGTGCGTGTGGGCGACTTCATCGAGTGCGATGGCATACAAGGCAAGGTGGAAAGCATCACTTACCAGAGCACACAAATCACTACCCTCGACGGAAGTGTCATCGCCTTTCTCAACACAGCCCTCTTCAACAAGAGTTTCAAGAACCTCACACGCAACCATAGCTACGAACTGGTGAAAATCAACATCGGGGTGGCTTATGGCACGGACGTGGACACGACACGCAACCTCATCATCGAAGCTTTGGCTCCGCTGCGTGAAAAAAATTCGATGGGCATCGACATCGTCAGTCCCAACCACGACATCAGCGTAGCCATCGATGATTTCGGTGACAGCAGCGTGGACCTGAAAGTTGTGGCATGGGTGCTGGTAAACGAAAAGGCCGGTTTCAAAAACCGAGCACGCGAAATAATTTACAACGTACTCAATGCCAACAACATCGAGATACCTTTCCCGCAGTGCGACATCAATCTGCGCAGTCTGCCCGAAGGGGTAACAAAATCGGAATAAGCCCCTCGGTTTCTCAAAGAAGCGCAACAGATACTCAACACTGTTTCAACAACCTGTCTCAAGCCTTGAAAACAAATGATACAAGGCTTGAGATTTTTTTGTACACACCTTCGGAGAATGCAGAAGGATTGCAGGTAAGCATTCTCACACTGCACAAAAAAAGGCAGGCAACCCACCAATTAATGAGTTGCCTGCAAGAAAAATCAATACTAAAGGCTGCTTATCAATAAGCGAAGAGCGGATATTTCTCCATGGTTCGGTTGACACGTTCTCGCATCTTTGCGATAACAGCCTCATCTTCCGGAGAATTGAGCACAGTCTCAATCATCTCGGCGATTTCCACCATGAGATCTTCTTTGGCACCACGTGTGGTAATGGCCGGTGTTCCCAAACGAATACCCGAAGTTTGGAATGCCGAACGACTATCGAACGGCACCATATTCTTGTTGACCGTGATATCCGCTGCAACGAGTGCATTTTCGGCAACCTTTCCGGTGAGATCGGGATACTTGCTGCGAAGATCCACAAGCATGCTGTGATTGTCCGTACCACCGCTGACAATGGTGAAACCGCGCTTGGTGAGTTCAGCTGCCAAAACGGCAGCATTCTTCTTCACCTGCTTGGCATATTCCTTGAACTCGGGTTGCAGCGCTTCGCCGAAAGCAACTGCCTTGGCTGCGATGACATGCTCCAACGGGCCACCCTGTGTTCCGGGGAAGACAGCAGAATTGAGCAATTGGCTCATCATCTTCACTACCCCCTTGGGCGTGGTGAGTCCCCACGGGTTTTCAAAATCCTTTCCCATCAAGATGATACCTCCACGCGGGCCGCGCAATGTCTTGTGCGTGGTAGAGGTTACGATGTGCGCATATTTCACAGGGTTATCAAGCTCGCCGGCTGCGATGAGTCCGGCGGGATGCGCCATGTCTACCATGAAGATGGCTCCCACCTTGTCAGCAATGGCCCGCATCCGAGCGTAGTCCCATTCGCGACTATAAGCCGAGCCTCCACCGATGAGGAGTTTGGGCTTGTGCTCCAAAGCCAAGCGTTCCATTTCGTCATAATCCACACGGCCGGTGGCTTGGTCGAGGTTGTAACCCACGGGATTGTAAAGGATACCCGATGTGTTCACTTTCGAGCCATGCGAGAGGTGTCCTCCATGGTCAAGGTTCAATCCCATGAACGTATCGCCGGGCTTCAGCACTGCCAGGAACACGGCTGCATTGGCTTGCGCGCCGCTGTGAGGCTGCACGTTGGCATATTCGGCACCAAAGAGGCGACAGATGCGCTCTATGGCGACATTCTCCACTTGGTCCACCACACCGCAACCACCGTAGTAGCGCTTGCCGGGATAGCCCTCAGCATATTTATTGGTAAGCCAGGAACCCATGGCACGCATCACGTTATCGCTCACAAAGTTTTCAGAAGCGATCAGTTCGATACCACGCATTTGGCGCTGGTGTTCGGCTTCGATAAGTTGGAAAATCTGTTTGTCTTGTTCCATTGTTGTATTGTATTATAGAGTTTCTAATTTTTCACCAATGTTTTCTCACTTCTTCTTGACGCTCCAGCCAAAATGCCCGATCTTTTCGCCTAACTTGTAGTAGCCGCCATGCACATAGACCAACGGCAGGCTCTCGTCCAAGTTCCATTTACCGGTTTCCTCGTTGAGATATTTGCTGTCGGCCTGTACATTCACCACTTCGGCGATGAACATGTCATGTGTGCCCAAAGGCACTATCTCTTTCACACGGCACTCGATACTGAGCGGTGCCTCCATCACGATGGGCGCACTTACTTTCTCGGAAGGACCGGGCGTAAGCTTCATCTCTTCAAACTTGTTGTAATCGCGTCCTGAGCGCACGCCGCACCAATCTGTAGCGCGAGCTAATTCCTCCGTAGTGAGGTTGATTACAAACTCCATGTTGCGACGAATAATCTCATAAGAGTGACGCTCGGGGCGAATTGAGACGTAGCACATCGCAGGGTCGGAGCAGATAGTACCGGCCCAAGAGGCGGTAAACAGATTATGTTCCTCGGGGGTGCTGCCACAAGAGATGAGTAATGCCGGCAGTGGATAAATCATGGTGCCGGGCTTCCAGCTTATTTTCATAGGCTTTTGTGTCATTCAGAGAATATCAGAAAATTACACCAACTTCACGCTGTCGAGCGATTGCTCCTTATTGCAATAATGACAGCTAATGACACCCTTATCGACATCAACCACATGGAAGTGCGTGTCCATCGGCTCATTGTTGGTGATGCATTTCGGATTGCCGCAACGCACGATGCCTTTCAATGCTTGAGGCAACGAAACACGACGCTTCTCTACCACTTCGTAGTCGCGGATGATGCAGAGCGTCACATTGGGCGCCACCACCGACAACTGGTTCAGCTCGGCATCCGAAAAGAATTTGTCAGCTATCTTAATGATACTCTTGCTGCCCATCTTGCTACTGGCTAGATTGCAACCTATCATGATAGATCCCGTCTGCACTTCCGCAAGTCTCAAGAGGCTTACCACCTCAAAGAGTTTGCCGCAGGGAATATGGTCGATCACAGTGCCGTTTTTGATGGCGGCCACCATTAGTTCTTCACGCTTCATGGGGAGTTCTTTGGAGTTTAGAGAATGATTGTTTGGTCGGCACGCACCTCTTCGAGCGTAATGCCCAGCGCATTGCAGAGGATGGCTTCGCGTGCATAGAGTCCGTTGCGCGCTTGTTCGAAGTAGTAGGCGTGCGGCGAGGCATCGACATCGTATGCTATCTCATTGACGCGCGGCAGCGGATGCAGGATGCGCATATTTTCCTTGGCCTTGCCAAGCATGCTCTCTCGCAAAATGTAGACGTCCTTCACCCGTTCATATTCCATCAAGTCGGTGAAACGCTCTCGCTGCACGCGAGTCATATAAAGGATGTCGGCACCGCTGATTACGTCCTCATTGAAGTCCTCATGCTCCACATACTTTATGCCACGCGCATCGCAGTAGAGCTTATATTCCTCGGGCATTGCCAATTCGCGCGGAGCGATGAAGTGGAACGTCGGATTGTAGTGACGCATGGCTTGAAGCAACGAGTGTACCGTCCGGCCGTACTTCAAATCACCTACCATATATATATTAAGGTTCTCCAACGTGCCCTGCGTTTTCTTGATGGAATATAGGTCGAGCATTGTCTGCGTGGGATGTTGGTTAGCCCCATCTCCGGCATTGACCACCGGCACAGGCGACACCTCGGCGGCATAACGAGCCGCTCCCTCCAGATAATGACGCATCACAATGATGTCGGCATAATTACCCACCATCATGATGGTATCTTTCAGCGTTTCGCCCTTGGTGGAACTGGTCACCTTGGGGTCGGTGAACCCGATGACACGTGCTCCGAGTCGACTGGCTGCCGTTTCGAACGACAAGCGCGTACGTGTGGAGGGCTCGAAGAAGAGCGTTGCCACCACCCTACCATCAAGTAGTTTGCGGTTGGGATGTTTTTCAAACTCTTGTGCCATCTCCAGCAAGTAGTCAATTTTCTCGCGCGTCAGAGTGGCAATGGTAACTAAACTTTCCGCCATTTTCTTATCCTTTTTTAGCGTGGGCAGACGCGTCTTGATCGTTTCTTGCTGCTGTAGCCACAACACAGAGCGCCTCCCGAGGGTTTATCGTGTGTAAAAATAGAAAGAAACACGCGACCACACAAACGTTACTCCCCCTTTTTTGCACCCAAAGTCCTTTTTTTGAAAAAAAATTCCTTGTCCAGTTTCTTTTCAAAAAGATTACATACCTTTGGGCGGTATTTCATCACTTAAAACACTAAATCATGAAAGAACTCAAAGGAACAAAGACTGAGAAGAACCTGCAAGAAGCTTTTGCCGGTGAATCAATGGCTCGCAACAAGTACTCCTACTATGCCTCCAAGGCAAAGAAAGACGGCTACGTACAGATGGCTGCTATCTTCGAAGAGACAGCCAACAACGAGAAGGAGCATGCAAAAATATGGTTCAAGTACCTGCATGGCGGCATCCAGCCTACCACTGTCAACCTAGCTGATGCAGCTGCCGGTGAGTATTACGAATGGACCGACATGTATGCCCGAATGGCCCAAGAGGCTCACGAAGAAGGCTTCGACGAGATTGCAGCAAAATTTGAGATGGTGGCAGCCATCGAGAAGCATCACGAAGAACGCTATCGCAAGCTCCTGAAGAACATCGACGACAAGGTGGTCTTCTCACGCGACGGCGACTGTGTTTGGCAGTGCTCCAACTGCGGCCACATCGTTATCGGCAAGGCTGCGCCTGTGATTTGCCCTGTTTGTGACCACGGACAGAGCTACTTCCAACTGCACGCTGAAAATTATTAAAACACACGACGAAATCGAGAGAGGTATTCCCGATTTCACAAAAGCACAACGGCGGACTCCACACGGAGTTCCGCCGTTATTTTTGTTCTGTACGAATCTTTTTGCCTACTTCCACAAAGAGGGCGCATAGCTAATACAACTATGCGCCCTCCTTATAGATTGTTTAAAAGTGCTATCCCAAAATTACTTCAGGGCCACCTTGATGTCTTTTTCAACTTCGGCAGTTTCTACCTTGTCTTCGCGGAGCAACCAACCGAGGCCAAGATAGAGTTCCTTGTCGCTCTTCAGCTTGGCAGCCTTCTTCAGGTCCTTACCAACCATTTCACCATTTTCGCTCAGCGCGGTCCAAATTTTTCCGGCGAATTCGCCAGCCTTTGCTTGTAACATAAGATTGTATATTATTTATAGTTAAAGTGTTTGCTAAGCTATTTTCACAGCTCTGAAATCGGGTGCAAAGATAAGTCAATGGGCGGAAAAATTTACATAATGTGCTCATTTTGCGCCAAAAACATCACTTTTTGTTGTTTTTCGCACACAAAAAGTTAAGTCAAGATTACAAAAATACACCGAAGCCATACGGAACACTCCGTGCGCTGTATGCAAAAAGCTGAAAATACTATCACACAGAGACTTCCCCGACAGCCCCTTCTTGGCAACCGATGCCAACATCATGGTTGTGCTTGGGGTTTTGCTTTCTTCTTGCGCTTATTGGGTGTAAACAGGTCGCGGAGGTTGTAGAAGTCGCGCTTGAGCATCACACCAACGCCCTGTGTGGTGAGCGACGACTTGGTGAAGTATCGGTCATTGGTCTCGCTGTATGCCTTGAGGCTTACGCCGCCACCGGGTGTGAGCAGGTATTGGATGTCAAAGTCGCCAACAAAATTGGAATTGTTGTATACAGGTCGATCACGGTATCCGAAGTTTCCGTTGAACAACAAGCGATTGTTGAGCATGCGTCCGGAGAGAATGCCTTCCACCTCCATATCGCTCCACCCCATGCTACCGGTACTGAGGTTGGTTCCGAAAGTCCAATTGGAGCTACCTATGGCGTTGCCTATGATTTCGTTGAGTTGCGAACTGAGTGTGCTCGAAAGGAAAGACTTCATGGCGACCGACGACTGCGACTGCCGCGCAGCTGTCTCGGTGCTACCGTAATCGTAAGTGTAGAACCGGCCTACACCAAGCAGGTAGAGAATTTGCATGTTCATGTCTTCCTCCGTGCTGATGAGGCTTCGCACCATCTGCATTTCGTCGGCGCTGACGGAGGGCAGTTCGAGGTCGAAGCTCACTTCTGGATTTTGCACTTCGCCCTTGATATTGAGAATACAGTTGACGCGGGTGGAGCTTTCGCTGAGGCTGCTGCCGATGTTCAGATCGCTGAGCGAGGCAGAATTGACCACGTAGACGGCTTTGAGGTCGAGCGTACCTCGTTGCGGATTGCCGGCAAAGGTGAGTCGACTGTTTTCGGCCATCTCAAGATCCTTTCGAATGAAGTCCTGAATGCTCAGGCGATATTTACCCTCCTTCACAGTGTAAGTGCCATACATCTGGAAGTCGCCCTTATTGTGGAAGGAAGCTCTCATGATGCCGTTGCCGGTCACGGAGATGTTGTCGCCGGCTTTCTCATCCATGATGATTTTCATCGCAGCATTTTCATTCATATCAAGCAAGAAGTTCAGACGTATATCCGTGCCTGAGGTAGCTGCGGCAAGTGCTTCGTCACTCTCATCACCCGTACTGTCTGCTCCGACTGCACGATTGCCAAAGCTCAGGAACTGAACATCACCCAAAGCCTCGGGGGTATCAATGGTATAGACGAAAGTGGTGTTTTTATCCGGGCGCAAGTTGATATCGGCATTGAAGTGTCCGGGTTCACCCTTCAGGTCTACGCCTCCCGTCCCATAAACGGTGGCATAGAAAGGCATATCCACAGATTTGGGCTTGTCGTAAACAAGCATATTGTCGGCATCCAGATGAAACTGGTAGGTCATTTCCTTCAGGTGCTTGTGACCCAGGTATCCCGTGATGCGGCCGCGACCGCCAAGCCCGTCCTCCACATCCATATTGTTGAAGGCAAAACGCCCTGCCGACAAGTCTATACTTCCGCCGCTCAGATAGTAAGTCACGCCGGTGGCAAGCACCTTTGCACTGACGCGTCCTTGCTCTTCACCTTCGAAATCGAGTTCCTTGAAAGGTCCGTGCAGACGTGTGTGACCCGAAACGCGTCCCTCCAGGTCGCCGAAGATGCCTGTGACGTACCGACGGAGAAATGCCAGATTGGTATTGAGGCTGCCAATGTGCAAGTCCAGACACTTACGAGGTGGCGACACATAACCATTGACCGTGGTCCAACCCATATCAGCCTCTGTCATCTTGGCGTCAAACTCTATCTGCTTTTCTCGGTTGTTCCAGCCGCCGCGTATGTCGGCATCCCCCAAATAGGCACCATTGAAGTGGAAATCGGGCACACGCAGATGCGCGTCTACCTTCGGATTTTTCAACGATGAAGAGAGGGTGGCGCGTCCCGTGGCATGGCCACTGAATTCCACGGCACGGAAGTTGACAAGGTCAAGGATGTATGAAACATCGATGTTCTTCAGGTCGGCAATGATGGAGTCGCCGGTCTCTTTTGCCAAACGGCCGTCGATGGTAAGGGCAGAGGTTTCGTGGTTCAGACTGAAGCGGTCGATGCTCATGGCATCCCCATTCCACGCAAATTGCCCCGAAGCCACATTCCACACAGTGTCGTTGATGGATATCGTGGTGGGTATCAAGGTGGTTTGGATATGCTTTTCCGTTTCTTGCCATGCAATCTTGGTCATGGCGCTGAGCGCTCCTCGATAACGATGCCGACCGCTGTCGTCCCAATCGAGCGAGGCGAGCAATTCGTCCTGCTGTGCTGTAGCGTCGAGCACCAACTCCATGTCGGCACCCTTGATTTCGGTTTCAGCCTGTGCCAACATGGCAATTCTGCCATCCTCTCCACGCATATAGAGACTGATGTCGTCCACTCGCGTGGTGCCATAAGTAATGGCAGGAGCATAGACCGACAGCGTGGAGCGCGTACTGTCGGTGCGGAGCGCACACTCCACTGTGGCTGTTCCGTGCAACGTAAGCGGAACATCGAGCAGGGCGGGCAGGAAGTCGGTGTTGAAAATGCGAGCCGAAACGCGCAAATCGCCGGAGGGCTTTCCGGCCTTCAGCACATCGGCCAACGAAGGCATACTCTCCGACAAGAGTTGGTGAGCACAAGCCTTAACATTTTCCAACGAGAGTGGTCCTTCGGCCTCAATGTTTGCAAAGTCGCTCCTCATCGTCATGTGCGAGCAGGCCGACACGGGACGAATTTCCAAATCGAGATTGTCGAGATAGTACGGCTTCTTGGGAGAGAGCATCGCGAAATCTGAAACATGCACCGACAGATTAGGCTTGCGCAGGTCGATGGCAGCCATCTGTGCTTCAAGTCGTGAAGCAAACTGCACACCGGCATACTTCTTCGTCAAGCCCAACACGTGCGGACGGAAGCTCTCCACATCTGCCGACAGCGCAAGCGCCGAGAAGGTTTTACCATCGAAATGTCCCCCCACCTCGGCTTGCACCTTTGCATTCGGGTCGGCCGATTGCACCCGAGCTGTGAATTTTCGATTGCGCCACTCTCCGGAAAGGTCTATCTCCTTATATGTATATTCCGGCAAAGCTATCTGATTGATACGACTGCTGAACTGCAACGTCGGATTATGTCGCGCCACATTTCCTTTGCCCTCGATGCTGAAGTCCAACAAGTGCGGAACGCCTTTGGCCTCAACAAGAACAGACGGATTGAGGTCTGAGGATTTCACCCGGGCTTCCAACTTCTCGCCCAACCATCCGACACGCACATCCAGCGTACCGGCTGCAGTGGAAAGCAAACCTTCGACTTCACTCTCACTTTGTTTGTAATAACTGATGTCACCCTTGAAATCCACATCTCCAACCCGAGCTAAGATAGCCGGGGTACGTGGAGTGAACATTGAGACAACCGATTGCAGCAAGTCGTTCTCCAAGTGCAAATCTGCTACTTGAGCTTTCATAGTCACCACCTTGCCGGCCTCACGCTGCATCAGCACGTTTCCGACCATAGAAAGGTCGTTGCCTGAATCACTCAAACGAATTTCGTTCAGCGCGATGTGCTGCGGACGAATGGTGAACGAAGTCGACACATTCACGATTCGATTGAGCGAACGAAGTTTGGGAAAGACAAAAGCCACATCATCAGTTGCCACATGGGCTTGCTTCAAACTGCCGGAGAGGCGCAGAGTTTGCCACAAGCCGCCTGGAGCATCCATGTCGTAAGCGGCTTGCAGATTTTCCTGTGCCAAGAGGGTGCCGTGCGGCATCGAGAGCTCAAATCCGCTCACAGCCATCTCCTTGCGGTTTCCGGCCAATCGAAAAGCCATTTTGTCTATGGCCAAACCGCTCTGCTCGGCCATCTTGAAGCTCCGCACACGCAGATTGATGCTGTCCGGTGTGAGCCGCTTCAAACTCACATTGGCATCCAACCCCTGCACATGCAAGTGAGCCAAATTGAGCGCTCCGGGCGTAGCTGGACGGAAATGCTCGTCGTAGGCCACATCACAGCGACGTAGCACCACAGAGTTGATGCGCAGGTTGAGCGAAGATGGCTTGCTGTCATCCTTCGTCTTGAAAGCATCAAGGATAAATTGGAAGTTGGGATCGCTCTTCGGAGCATCCTTGTAGAGATTTATTTTTCCATCCAGCAGCGACACCATGCGTAGCGACACTTCACTGTGAAGCAAAGGCAAAATTTCAATTTTGACCGACAACAAACGGGCATCAAGCAAGGATTTTCCGTTACGGTCGTCAATTTCCACATCCCGCAACGTTACACGATTGAGAAGCCCCACTTCCATTCGCCCCACACTGACCGCAGTCTGCAATTGTTTCTGCAACGCCGAAGCCACCATCTGCCCCATCCATCGTTGCACCGGAGGAGCATTGAGACCAAACAACAAAAGCAGGTAGAGCCCCAACAGGAGTCCCACCACCACGCGCATTATGTACTTAAGGCGTCTGATAAAGCCGAAGTTCGTTTCTGTTAACCAAAGCACTTATCTCACATTCAGCCGAAGCGTCAGAAATCGACCGCACGCAAGTCGTGCTTTTACGAAGCAAAAATAACCATTTATTTTTACATAAGGCAAAAACAAGAAAGCATTCCTCGCGCACGTATAATAATTATAGGTAAAATGATGGCACCTACATGAGTTTGTGCCTTCAGATGAAGTATTCAGACACAGCACGAAGCAACACTTGCGCCGTTT
This sequence comes from Bacteroidaceae bacterium, assembly GCA_017461605.1. Taxonomy (GTDB): domain Bacteria; phylum Bacteroidota; class Bacteroidia; order Bacteroidales; family Bacteroidaceae; genus Alloprevotella. The sequence continues at coordinate 388,066 of JAFTXN010000002.1, read as the reverse complement.
ATGTATTTGCTCCGAAGGTAAACTCGCTCCACATGGATGCTTTACGCCATCACCCCACCACAATTGTGACATCTCCACATAGCAAATTGCCTTACAAAAGCAGAAAAAACGAACAAAAACACGCTTCCCGAAGAAATTTCTTCACCTTTTGCTTGCTCGCTTGCTTCGAAAGCCATACTTTTGCATCGTTTTTCATGGTATTAGATTTAAGGTTAGTGAAGATTGGTTGTCGTGAGACAATCAATTTTTTTTGTTTTATAATCCCCGGCCTCGCATCTGCAAAGTTTCACAACAAGTGTAGCAACGCATATTCCCCTCCTCTCCATGCGTACATACACCGTTCCTTCTGCTGACACTTTGTCAAAAATCTACCCATACACCGAACAAAAATCTGCAGTGCTTGCAAAATTTTCCGCCGTGCTTGTAGATTTTTCTGCAGTGCTTGCATTTTTCTTCTGCAAGGCGAGCGCAAAATCATGAAAACACACCCTGTCTTTCTCCCCGTGCTCGCAGTTTTCCACGCCATTTCTGCACAAAAATTCACAAAGTAAGCAGAAAACGCTCCAAACCATATGCAAACGTTGCCATCAAGGACGTATTTTTTACATTTTGCTTGCATATTACGAGCGAAGACTATATTTTTGCCGGATATTTATTCAGAAATATCTCTATTTACAAACTAAACATCAAAACCGCATGAAGAAATTTTTACTTCTCTGCATGGCCCTCGTGGCCTTTGTGTGCACAGCCAATGCTCAATTGGCTCAGGCACAGCGCAGCCAGCAAGCTCCTCGCCTCATCGAAGGAACAAAGAGCATGCCCACTGCCAAGTTGTCTCCCACCCTTTTCAAAGACAACGCAACCAAGTCTGCTCGCGTAGCATTGGAAGAGTTAGCTTTGAATCCCCTTGAGTTTACGTTCGTAGACTATTTGACACCTACCTACGTCCTCGACTTCGCAATGGTCCTCACTCAGAGCCAAATCAGCGTACCCAACGAAATCAGCTACGCCCAATACGTAAATCCGGAAGTGGCTGCTCGTTTCGCCGGCAACACGCTCAAGAACATCTACACCTATTACCCCGAGGGCGCTATGCAAGTTACGTTCTGGATTAAAGAGGACTTGTATTCCGACAAGAATGTCTGGGAACTCACCTCCGAATTGGACGTCACCTCCGGTTCTTACGGAGAGCCCGTCACCGTTCCCTGCGAATACGCCATCAACCCCAACGGTTTCTTCTTCGGTATGACCGTGGAGAAGCTTGCCATCTCAAAGAAGCACTACACATTCTTCCATGAGAACAGTCGCAGCAACGGTTCGTTCCTGGTGGACTTCGGAAACAGCTGGTACGACTTCAGTAGCAATGGAACGCTTTACTTCTGGTTCGAAACCGAGGGCGAAAACGGTTTGTCCGATTTTGACATCAATATGGACTATGCAACAGTTGCTCGCGTAGCTCCCGAAACCGAGATGAGCCTCCCCGCAGGTTTCACCAACATGGGTGCCATGCCGCTCACGCAGGTTCAACTCAAGTACATGCTCAATGGCGAAGAGAAGACCGTGGATGTAGATATCGTTGATGCCAACGGACAACCCGACACCCTGCTTTTCCTCGACTACTACGAATTCGAATTCCCCGAAACGGCTCCTGCCACTGCCGGCCGTTATCCTATCGCCCTGCAACCCAACTTGCTGAACGGCAGCCATGCTGACGCTTACACTCAGAATGCCGCTAACACAGCTTACGGATTCATCATCAGCATCGCAAACCCCTATCCTCGCAAAGCTGTGATGGAACAAATCACCGGTACATGGTGTGGCTGGTGTCCGCGTGGCCACGTAGCCATGGAGTTACTCAAGGAACAATATCCTGACGACTTCATCGGTATCGCCGTACACTGGCAGGATAATTTTGCGACCGAAGGCTATGCCACCCTGGCCAATTCCATCGGTTCTGCTCCCTATGCATTGTTCAGCCGCGCCTTTGACGCAGACCCCTTCTACGGTTATGGCAACGGCGGCTTTGGTGCTCCCGATATCGTGAAGTCCATCAACGGTCTCCCCGCCGAAGGTAAACTTGGCGTCAGCAGCACAGTGAGCGCCGATGGTGCTTCTGTGGAATTGGCAGCACACGCCACCTTCAGCGTGGACGACAACAACGGTAGCTACAGCGTGGCTTACGTTATTCTGGAAGATGCTGTCGGAGCCGGACAGACCAACTATTATTACCAACAAGACATGAGTGGAGAGCCGGCTGAGCTTCAGGATCTTGCAACCAAAGGTTCGCCCTACCGCACTACACTCAACGACGTGGCTCGCGGCATCTACAACTGCTGGGGCATCGAGGGCAGTCTGCCCACCCACATCCTCAATGGTGAGACTTATTGCCACAAGATCACAGTGCCCATGCCCGAAAACATCCTCAACCAGGACAATTGCTCGGTTGTGGCATTGCTCATCGACAACTACTCCGGCGAAATCATCAATGCCGTTAAGGAAAAGCTGAACGAAGCTACCACCGGCATCGAAAGCATGAACAATGGCACACTCGCTGCTGAAATTTCAGTAGAAGGCAATGCCATCAGCGTGAAGGCTGCTCAAGGCACAGCCGCTGTGTATGCCACCGACGGCAAACTGGTTGCCAAGACCGCTGTGAACGGTGCCGCTACTCTCAACGTGGCCAAGGGTTCTTACATCGTGCGCGTCGAAAACGGCAATGACGTTGTAGTGAAGAAGGTGGTGCTCTAAGCCATTTTCTCCAACAAATACCACAAACGAAACGTGCTTGCACCGCGGTGCAAGCACGTTTTGTTTTATGCTAAATCGAGAGGAGAAAAATACCCTCAGCTCATTCGTCCAAACGCAAGGACAACAGATAGTGCTTGCAATCGGTGGCCACCGGTGTGTCGGCACTGACAATGTGTGAAGCTGCAGCCACATCGTGCACACCTCCGTCGGGATAGAGCAGGCGAATGCCCTCTGTCGTAGCCGAATACATCTCCTTGGCCACACGCTTCACTTCCACGAAATTGCGAGCTTCATCCGGCCGTATGCCCAAAGCTTCGGCCACCTTTCGGCGGCGTTCCGCCACCACCTCCTCGGGCACTTCGCCCTCGAACACTTCGGCGCGGAACAGACGGCGGCCGATAAAGTCGGCACAAAGGCGCGACAGCACCTTATCATCGCACTCGCTCCACACCTTGAGCGCACTGATGATGTCGCTATCGTCGAGGGCGGAATAGTGCTTGAGGCTTTCTTCAATTTCTGTGTAGAAATGACTGGATGTTACGTCGTTATACAGAAAATAGCGCAGGGCCGGCGAGCAAAACAAGTCGGCTCCGCCCATGGCCAACTCCTTGGCGCGAAGCAGCGCGTGGCGGAGCATACATTCGGCCGCCACAGCCGTCTTGTGCAGATACACCTGCCAGTACATCAGACGTCGCGCCATCAGATAGTTCTCCACCGAATAAATACCCTTGGCATCGACCACCAAATGTCCGTCGGCCACATTGAGCATCTTGATGATGCGTGCAGCCCCGATGTTACCTTCACGCACGCCGGTGTAGAAGCTGTCGCGACACAGATAGTCCAAGCGGTCCATGTCGAGCTGGCTGCAGATGAGTTCGTGCAGGAACTTCTTGGGATGCTGATCGCGGAAGATGCTGATGGCCAGTGCCAGTTCGCCACGCAGGTCCTGATTGATGCTTTCCATCATGAGCAGCGAAATCTCCTCGTGCCCAATGCCGCGCGTCAGCGTTTCCTCCAGGACGTGCGAGAAAGGTGCATGCCCCAAGTCGTGCATGAGGATGGCAGCCTGTGCTGCCTCTGCTTCGGAATCGAAGATGAACTCCCCCTTGCCCGCCAGCGTCTGCAAAGCCTGTGTCATGAGGTGGTAAGCTCCGAGCGAGTGCTGCTTGCGCGTGTGCTGTGCACCGGGATATACCACCGACGACATGCCGAGCTGCCGCACGCGGTCCAAACGTTGGAAATAGGGGTGCGCGATGATTTCGAGCAGCAATCCGCGCGGTATGCTTATGAAGCCGTAAACTGGGTCATTGACGATGTGTTGATTGTGTTGCATGAGCAGAAATCATGATTTGGAGCGGCAAAATTAAGGCAAGTATCCGGATATTCCCAAATCGACCCTTACATTTTGGCACGGCACACCGGCTTTTGCCCGAAATACTTCAGTTTTGTAGCCAAAGAACGACCGAAACGACAGAAGCCACCTGCATCACCGCCACCGCATTCTGCAAAAACTGGCAAGGCCTGCCACTTTTTTGGCAAGGCCTGCCAAAAAAGTGGCAGGCCTTGCCGGTAATTCTGCAAAGCCACAAGCACTTTTCACTGCAACTATATATAATGTACACGCGCGATTCGGAAATAAATATGTACTTTTGCACGAAACAAACAAGCACATACAAGAATTATGCTGACCATCAAACAACTCACCGAAAACAAAGAAGCCGTCATTGCCGGCCTTGAGAAAAAGAATTTCAAGGGAGCACGCGAAGCTGTGGAGCAGGTGCTCGCCATCGACAATAAGCGCAAAAGCACACAGGCCGAACTGGACAACCTGCTGGCCCAAGTGAAAAATCTCTCAAAAAGCATCGGCGGACTGATGAAAGAAGGCCGACGCGACGAGGCCGAGCAGGCCAAAACACAAGTGGCTGCCATCAAGGAGCAAACCAAGAGTTTGGAGGAAGCCATGAAGCAGGCCGAAGAAGACCGCAAGCAGATGCTCTACACCATCCCCAATGTGCCCTACGACATTGTGCCCGAAGGCGTTTCGGCCGAGGACAATGTGGTGGTGAAGACCGGCGGAGAAAACACCGAACTGCCTGCTGACGCGCTGCCCCACTGGGAGTTGGCCAAGAAGTACAACCTCATCGATTTCGATCTCGGCGTGAAAATTTCGGGCGCCGGCTTCCCCGTCTATATCGGTCAGGGAGCACGCCTCCAACGCGCCCTCATCAACTTCTTCCTGGACGAAGCCCGTGCTGCCGGTTATACGGAAATCATGCCACCTACCGTGGTGAACGCTGCCTCCGGCTATGGCACAGGTCAGCTGCCCGACAAGGAGGGCCAGATGTATCACTGCACAGCCGACGACCTCTATCTCATCCCCACGGCCGAAGTTCCCGTGACGAACATCTACCGCGACGTAATTCTCAACGAGAAGGAACTGCCCATCAAGAACTGCGCCTACACACAGTGCTTCCGTCGCGAAGCCGGCAGCTACGGCAAGGACGTGCGCGGACTCAACCGCTTGCACGAATTCTCCAAGATCGAGATTGTGCGCATCGACACCCCCGAACACTCCGACGAGTCACACCAAGAGATGCTGGCACACGTCGAGAGTCTGCTCGTGAAGCTCGAACTCCCCTATCGCATCCTGCGCCTGTGTGGTGGCGACATGAGTTTCACTGCCGCCCTTTGCTACGACTTCGAAGTGTATAGCGAAGCACAAAAGCGCTGGTTGGAAGTTTCGTCCGTGTCTAATTTCGACAGCTATCAGGCCAACCGACTCCAGTGCCGTTATCGCCGCGATGAAGACAAGAAGATCAACCTCTGCCACACGCTCAACGGCTCGGCCCTCGCCCTGCCCCGCATATTGGCAGCCCTGCTCGAAAACAACCAGACACCCGACGGCATCCGCATCCCCAAGGCTCTGCAACCCTACATGGGCTGCGACATCATCCGTTGACGCATGGCACGCCTCTTAGCCATCGACTACGGACGCAAGCGCACCGGACTGGCCGTCAGCGACCCCCTGCAAATCATTGCCAACGGCCTGACCACCGTGCCGACCCACGAGTTGCTGAACTTCCTGTGCGACTACTGCCAACACGAACAGGTGGAACAATTCATTCTTGGGCTGCCCACACAGACCAACGGGCAAGCCTCGGAAAACCAGCAGCGCGTGCGACAATTTGCTGCGCGTCTCGAAAAAGCACTGCCGCACATCCCCATCGCCTATCACGACGAACGCTACACCTCCGTACTGGCACACAAGACCATGATCGACAGCGGTATCGGACGAAAGCGCCGACAGGACAAGGCCCTGGTGGACGAAATCTCCGCCACCATTATCCTGCAGTCGTACATGGAGAGTAAACGCATGATGTTGTGAACCCACCATTCGCACAAGCACTAACAGAAAACAACAAAACAATACAACCATGATTCTTCCCATCTACACATACGGCCAACCCGTGCTCCGCAAGGAAGCCGAGGACATCACCCCCGACTATCCCGGACTGCAAGAACTCCTGGCCGACATGTTTGAAACCATGAACCGCGCCGAAGGAGTGGGCTTGGCCGCACCGCAAATCGGCAAAGCCATCCGCGTGGCCGTCATTACCCTTGACCCTCTGTCTGAAGACCTGCCCGAATACAAGGACTTCAACCGCGCCTACATCAATCCGCACATCCTGGAGACCGGCGACGAGACCGAGGTGATGGACGAAGGATGCCTCAGCTTGCCCGGCATCCACGAACCCGTTCGCCGCGCTAAGCGCATTCACGTGAAGTATATGGACGAGAACTTTGTGGAACACGACGAGTGGGTGGAAGGCTTCCTGGCTCGCGTGATGCAACACGAGTTCGATCACCTCGATGGTCACGTGTTCACCGATCGCATTTCTCCGCTCCGCCGACAGATGGTGCGCAGCAAATTGGCCGCCATGAGCAAAGGAAAAGTGCAATGCGGATACAAGGTGAAGCCCGCTAAATAACAGCTTCAGCCCCCTCTTATCGCCCGATCTCCCTGCTGATGTTCTGCAGAAGTAGCGGCAAAAATCACTTTGCACACATGAAACACTCCCACACAACCCCAAGCAGGCCATACGCATCGTTGCCTCGCCCCAAGGCAGTGTGGGAGTTTTGCATCCTTGCGCTTCTCCTCCTGATGACACTGCCCACCACGGCACAGGTGAACACCGAGAACATCATCCTCATGGGGCGCAATGCGCTCTACTTCGACGACTATCTGGCAGCCATACGCTATTTCAACCAAGCCATCGAAGCGAAGCCATACCAATATAAACCCTATTTCTATCGCGCTTACGCCAAGTTCACATTGGAGGACTATCCCGGAGCAGAAGCCGACTGCACACGAGCCATCGAGCTGCATCCCTACATCACGGAGATCTACAGTCTGCGAGGCTTGTGCCGCATCCACAACTCCAACATCCAAGGTGCCATCGACGACTACAGCCGCGTGCTGCGCGACGAACCCTCGGACCAAGGGGCACGCTACAACCGTGCCCTCTGTCGAATGGAGCTGAAGCAGTATGACGAAGCCGACAACGACCTGACCGAAATTCTGAAACAATCGCCGCGCCACTATAGGGCCTACATAGTGAAGGCGCAGGTGCGTCTCGAAAAAAAAGATACGCTGGCCGGCATGCAGATGGTGGACACACTGTTGGCGCTCAACCCCAACGAAGCCTCCGCCTGGTCCTTCAAGGGACGCTACGCCGTGCAAAAGGAGAACTACACACAGGCCGACTCTTTTCTGACACGCGCCATCCGACTTCAGCCCGACAATTTTGACAATTATCTGGCACGCGCCATCGCTCGCAACGGCATTAATCGTTTCAGCGGTGCCTTGGCCGACTATGACAAAGTGATCGAGATGGTGCCCCAACACTTTGTGGCGCACTACAACCGCGGACTGCTGAGAGCGCGAGTGGGCGACGACAATCGTGCCATCGAAGATTTTGATTTCGTTCTCAGCGTTGAACCCGACAACACGCTGGCCCTCTACAACCGCGCCCTGCTACGCGAACAGACCGGCAACTATCGAGGTGCTGCCGATGACTACACACGCATCATCAAGGACTATCCCAACTTCATCTACGGATATGCCGCCCGCGCTCGCTGCCGCCGCAAATATGGGGACACACGGGGTGCCATCAACGACGAGACGCGCGTCTATCGAGCCGAACTCGACCTGATGTTCGAAGGAGGCAGACGAAAGCGCAACATAAAGAAGGTACGCCTGCGCAGCGACCACAGTCTTGACCAATACGAGCAGCTCATCACCGAGGATACCGACACTGCCGGCACCTACGTTCGCGAATTGCTCGGCAAGGTGCAAAATCGCAAGGTGGAGCGACACCCCATTCCGGCTTTTGCCCTGACAGTGGAGACATCGCAGGATGATCACGGCCATAGCACAGCGTTTCTGCCGGAAGTGGAAAAGCTCAACACCGATCGCAGCACGAAAGAACGCTTCGTGCTCTCCGCCGGACAAGGTGGGTCAGCAGAGACATCGCAACACGATTTTGACACACCGATTGACCGACTCAGCAAACAAATAGCAAAAGGAGCCACCTCGACCCTGTGGTTGCAACGCTCTGCACTGCATGCTTCGACTTACAATTACGAGGCAGCCCTACACGATGCCCAAGCCGCAGTGCAAGCCGACAGCACCAATCTGCCGGCACGCCTGCAGTGCACTGCCATGTTGCTACGTCAATGCGCCACACAGCGCGAAGAAGCCGCTGATGGCCTCTCCACTGCCGCACTTGCGGCCAACGCCCTACGTGAAGCTGAAATTGCCGTTCGCTTACAGCCCGACAATGCTTTTGTCCACTACAACCGAGGATGCGCCTACCTGCAACGCAACAACAGAGAGGCTGCTTTGACCGACTTCACCCAAGCCATCCGACTGGACCCACGACTGGCAGAGGCTTATTACAACCGCGCCATCATCTACCTGCTGCAAGGCGAGAATGCCAAAGCCATCCCCGACCTCAGCAAGGCCGGTGAAGCCGGTTTACATCGTGCCTACAATCTGCTGAAACAGGCACGTGGCAAACAAAAATAGTTTTGACAAGAATCGTAGCACACTACGCATGAAAGACAACAGAACACGCATCGAACTGCTATCACCGGCCCGCAATCCGGAGTGCGGTATGGAGGCCATACGGCACGGAGCCGATGCTGTCTACATAGGCGGCCCGGCATTCGGTGCACGCGCTGCCGCCGGCAACAGCATCGACGACATTGCCGAGCTGTGCCACTTCGCACACATCTATGGTGCCAAGGTGTATGTAACCCTCAACACCCTGCTCACCGATGCCGAGTTGCCGGAGGCAGAACGCATCATCCACGACCTGTATGCCGTCGGAGTGGATGCCCTCATCGTGCAGGACATGGGCATCTTGCGACTACATCTACCGCCCATCGCACTGCACGCATCCACACAGACCGAACTGAGCACCTCCGAGAAAGCCCGTTTTCTGGAACAAGCCGGCTTCACCCAGCTGGTGCTGGCGCGCGAACTGAGTCTCGACGAGATAAAGTGTATCCGCCGCTCAACCACCGTACCCTTGGAAGCCTTTGTGCACGGAGCGCTCTGCGTGAGCTACAGCGGCCACTGCTATGCCTCACAGTTCTGCTTCGGTCGCTCTGCCAACCGTGGCGAATGCGCCCAGTTCTGCCGACTGGCGTTCGACCTGGTGGATGCCGACGGCAAAGTGCTTGCACACGACAAGCATCTGCTTTCACTACGCGACATGAACCGCTCGCACTCGCTGGAGGAGATGATGGACGCCGGCATCTGCTCTTTCAAGATTGAGGGAAGGCTCAAGGATGTCTCGTATGTGAAAAATGTAACGGCCTACTACCGCCAACGCATCGACGAAGTGTTGGCGCGACGCCCCGAGCAGTATGTGAGAGCATCGCACGGAGAGACACAACTGTCGTTCTGCCCTGCCCCCGAAAAGAGTTTCAACCGAGGATTTACGGACTACTTTCTGCATGGACGCACCAACGACATCCATTGCTTCGATACGCCCAAGGCCATCGGTGAATACGTGGGACGCGTAGCGCGTGTGGGACGACACGATTTCGACATCACTGAGAGCCATAGCACCTTTGCCGGTGGAGATGGCTTGTGCTATATTGATGCCGACGGCAAGCTGCAAGGTTTTCGCATCAACCGCGCTGAAGGTCACAGACTCTACCCCTCGGAAATGCCTCGCCTGACACGTGGACTGCGCCTCTACCGCAACACCGACCACCACTTTGAAAAGATATTGGCACGCCCTTCGGCCACTCGCCGACTGCGAGCCTCCTTCCTGCTGAGCGACACACCATGGGGCTATGCGCTCACCCTGCGCGACGAGAGCGGTCTACACGTCACCCTGGGCTTTGACCACGAGAAACAACCGGCACGCACAGCGCAGCGCGACAACATCTGTCGACAGCTGACACGAATGGGCGACACTCCCTTTGCCGTTGATGCCGACAGCGTCGAGATATGCCTGCGTTCATTGCCCGACGGCAACAAAGAGCATTTCATTCCGGCATCGGTATTGGCCGAATGGCGTCGGCAATGTGCCGACCGTCTGCTGGCCGTGCACCGCATCAACTACCGACGTGAGATGCGAGGCTACGAGCAGAGGGAGGCCCTTTTCCCAAGAACAAAGCTCACGTATATGGACAATGTGGCCAATGTACGGGCAAAAGATTTCTATACGGCACACGGAGCCTCCGACATCGCACCGGCCTTTGAGTTGCAAACACCTGCTGCAGGCAGTGTGCTGATGCGCTGCCGGCACTGTCTGCGTTTCGCACTGGGACACTGCAGCAAGCAACAACGCCAACCATTGCCCTGGCGCGAACCGCTGTCGCTGCGCCTGCCCGACGGGCGAAGCTTCCCCCTCCGCTTCGACTGCAAACATTGCATCATGGAGGTGCATAGTTACACTCCTAAAACCACAACATGAAAACCTTGAACCTCAACCGAAGAAACGCGAAAGGTCGGAAACTGCACACCGGGCACTTCCACGGATGGCTATGGTTCATATCCTTGTGGTTGTTCGCGGCCTGCTATTATCCCACCCCCGACCGCAACGACGGATGGAATGTACAGAATATCGAGACCTTGGACTCGGTGCAATTCCGCAGCACCCACCACTATTGGCGCAACTTCAACTTCTGCGTGGTGGCCGACTCGGTAATGCTGCTTTCCCAACGTCCGGGCGATGACAGCTGGAGCGCCGCACGCGACTCTGTACCCGTGAAGCACGACGACCACTTAGTGGTAGCCGATATTGCCAAAGTGCCGACCGACAGCACCGACAGCATTTGGGTAAAAGTGGCACGCGACCAGTTCACACAAGGATGGGTGCGCGAGAAGCATCTACTGAAAGCGGCAGTGCCCGACGACCCCATCAGTCTCTTTATCCACCACTTCAGTCAAAGCACCACCCTCTTTGTGTTGGGATGCATCGGACTGCTCATCCTGTTCCTGCTCATCCAGACGGCTCGCCACCGCAGCTTCCCACTGGTGCATTTCAACGACATTCGCAGCTTCTATCCCACCCTGCTCTGCCTCATCGTGTCGGGGGCAGCCACACTCTACGGCAGTGTGCAGCACTTTGTGCCCGAAACGTGGGTTGAGTTCTACTATCATCCTACACTCAACCCCTTTGAGCTTCCGCTCATCCTGGCCCTGTTTGTGGCCTCGGTGTGGCTCATTATCATTGTGGGACTTGCCGTGGTGGACGATGTACGCCATCAGCCCGACGTGGGCAGTGGCTTGGCCTATCTGGCAGGACTGGCAGGTGTGTGCGCCGTGCTCTACCTCGTTTTCACACTCACCGTGCACATCTACATAGGTTATCCCCTGCTCATTGCTTACTGGTGGTTTGCCATTCGCACACACCGGCGACAAGGTGCGGCACGCTATCTGTGCGGACACTGTGCAGGCCCCATGAAGCACAAAGGGAGATGCCCTCACTGCGGCAGACTGAATCAATAGCAAAATATCGGGAACTGATACTTACACACATAAAGCCATAAACCGGAAAAGACTATGAACCCACAAGCCGTCAACCAATTTATCACCCTCAATGCCGATAAGTTTCCGACACACTGCTTGCCGGCCATCCGTGCCCGTATCGAAGCCATGGACGACGACCAATGCGATGCCTTGGCTTACCTCTCACTGAAAGACCCTCTCGTGGCCCTGCTGCTCTCCATCTTCACCGGCTCCCTTGGTGTGGACCGCTTCTATTTGGGCGACATCGGCCAAGGTATCGGAAAACTACTCACGGGCGGTGGCTGCGGCATTTGGTGGTTCATCGACCTATTCTTCGTTTACGATGCAGCCAAACGAAAGAACTACGAGCAGTTCATCAAGTGCACGTATTGAGAAGACGCTTCGAGCAGCCTCGGCATAAAAAAGCAAAAGCTGCGAATGTCCTTTGAGGACATGTTGCACTTATTGAGAAGCCTTGAATAGCCCTGTCTGCATCTGATAGCCCATCGTCCACCTCAAGTAGACTATTCAAAGCCGCTCAAGACTATTCCCGAAAGCCACGTTCCACGGCAAGCATGGCAGCAAAAAAACTTTCTGCCATGCTTGTTGCCATAAGCCAAAGCGTTGACACAAATACGCTTATGCATCAAAATGGCAGCAGGACAACAAAAACAGGAAACAAAAATTAGTAGAGCAGACGAAAAGCAGCCCGCCATCCGACCGAAGTGGTCAGATGGCGGGCTGTTGATGTTGTTCCAAATCTTTCGATTGTTATTCGAGTGTTGAGAAATCGATATCAGGGGCTGCTGTCGTATTGCCTGTACGGTCAAAGAACTTTCCGGCTGTCATGAAATCATCGAAGAAGCCACCCATAGAGAGGAAGAAATTTTCGCCCTCCACACCACCGGTATAGTCGAGACGCATTTCCTGACTACCCGTAGCATCACAAGTGAAACGTGCCTTCGTCACCGGAATCCATCGACCATCGGCGGTACGTGCCCACTGGTTGCCATAGTATGCCTTTCGGTTGATGTACCCCATCACGGGGTTGAAGTTCTCCAAGAAAGAATGTGCATTGGTGTACCAAGTCGTGATTTTCGGACGACGGAAGGAGGCCACCAGCGACCACTTACCCTTGTGGTTGTCAAAGAAGTAAGCAGTGTATACGGTATTGCCTTTGCCATCAGGCTTCACACCCATCAGGAAGCGACAACGTTCACCGGCCTTCCAGTCGTAAAAAATATAGCTCTGGCCACCGGAACCCTCGTTGCCGAACTCACCAATCTTCGTATTCTCACCCTTCTTTACCAACTTCACACGCAGCGAGTCGGGAATTTCAGCCGGATTGTCAGTCACATAGGGACTCCACACCGAGAAGAGCACTCTCCGCTTGTGCGGGCTGTTGTTTTGCATGCCGAAATAGCCCTCTCCGAATCCGCAGGCCATATAGTAGCTGCTGGGAATGTCGCCTTCCTCGGGAACCACCACTTCGTTGTAGAACCATTCCACATTCTCCTTCGGCAGACTATAGCCCAAATGCACAGAAGGACCACGGCGACCGAAATGCGTGCTGAAGTCGGGAGCCACACAAACAACAGGACACACATCCCCACCCACAACAACGGAGGCGATTGAGCCGAAGTCTGAACCTCTATTAATTTTCAAGCCACGAACATCTACCTTGATGTATCCGGGCTTCTTCACCTTGAATGTTCCTACCTCAACACGCGACAGAGCATCACTATTGAGTGTAACCTTTTTCTTCTTGCCCAACAAAGAGACTTCGATACGGGAATTTCCCTTTGCCTGCAAAGCAATGTTCATTTTTCCACTCTGTTTGGTTTTGAAGTAGAAACTGATTACGCTTTCCTTGTCATCCCAACCTCGCACGGCGCAACGTCCTTCATCAATCGATGCATGCCCTGAGGTGATATACGCATTACCCGACAAGGTAACCACACTCTCGCTCTGAGCACCTGCCGGCAAACCTAAAAAGAAGGCTACGGCCAAAGATGCCATCTGCAAAAATCCTTTCGTTTTCATAGATGATTTTGTATTAAATATGAACTTCTTATTTATTGTCAATACTGCAAATACAAAAGTAAGTAAAATTTGTATTAGTATTACGACTCCGGCCAAATTTATTAGGCACTATATGGCTCGGCCAGCTGATTGCACCAATTGTATTTGTTTCACTACTCTTCGCCAACCAAACTATGGATTTCCTCAATCATCGCCTGCGGAAGGAGGAAACGGATGTCTGCAGTGGAAACACGTAAGGAATCCAGGAAATGAGGGAGTTCGTCGTGATACACCGCCTTCATGTGCCGGTTGTCGTCGTTAAGCGCTTGGAAAGAATGGGTGATGTTTGCCAAGCGGTCGGCCAATTTGCAGAACGGAGCGTAGGGTGTTTCACGAATTCCTTGATAGTATTTTTCACCGGCACGCTCAGCACGGGTGCGCCCTTTGTCGTTGGTCAAGGCATAAACGATTTCGGCTGCCTTATAGGCTTGCTGCTCATCCATAAACGTTCGGGCAATTTTTGTCACATCGTTGTATGATAACCGAGCGTCCTCAATGCTGTCGTGAAAGTAGGCACCAAAGAAAAGCGGAAGCATGTCGGCATCTTCGGCACACACGTCATGACCATACTTTCGCACGGCATCAGCCACCTTATCAAGATGATAACCATAGGGATATACCTTATCATAAGTTTGGTTTACGTCCTCGTGCAATTGGTGCGCAAAGAGCCGAATTTTCTCAAGGACTTCCTCATGCTGATGCTGCAGGTGCATAAATTCTGATTGCGTCATATTTCGTTCGTATAAAGCTTGTGTGTGTAAATTGAATGACTCGGAGAGAGGCTGTGTTAAAACCTCCGGAAACAAAAAGAGGCAAGGAGCATAACTTCCTCACCTCTCTTTGTAAAATTATAATTAGTGTCTTTCTTACTCCCTATTGCAGCGATCCGCCCACGATGTCGAGCAGTTCGGCTGTAATGGCTTGCTGACGTGTCTTGTTGTACATTAAAGTGAGGTCAGCCAAGAGTTCGTCGGCATTGTCGGTGGCTACCTGCATAGCTATGACGCGTGCAGCGTGTTCGCTGGCCAAGCTGTCGAGCAGTGCAGTGAAGAGCTGTAAATGCAAAGCCTTGGGTACAAGACGAGTAAGCAATTCGGCAGCTGAAGGCTCAACAATATAGTTGAGTGCTTGCGCCGACTCGTTGCGGTGTTCGGCAGAGAGATTGACGGGAAGAAAGTCCTCGTGCAACAACTCCTGCGTGGAGGCGCTTTTGTAGTGGTGGTAGATGAGTTCCACCTTGTCCACCTCACCGGCCTCGTACATCTGCATCAGGTCTTCGGCCACTTCCACACAACCATCGTAGCGCGGATGATCGAGCAAAGCAGAAGCTTCGGCTTGGGTAGAAAACCCGAGCTTGGCTGTGGCTTCGGTTGCTTTACGGCCGATGGGCACGACACGCACAATCTCTGTACCGGCCTTGCGATGGTGCTCGATGGCGGCACGCAATTGCTTGATGACATTGCCATTGAAGCCTCCACAGAGTCCGGAGTTTGACGAGATGACTACGATGGCCACTCGCTTTACCTCACGTGTCTCAGCATAAGGCGAATGTATGTCTTCGTCGAGATGACCGACGAAAGCAGCCATAATGCCCTTGAGACGTGTTTCGTAGGGACGCATTCGCTCAATGGACTGTCGAGCATGGTGCAATTTGGAGGAAGCCACCATCTTCATGGCACTCGTTATCTTACGAGTGTTTTTGACGGAGGATATGCGGTTTTTTACTTCCTTAAGTGATGCCATTGGGGTGTCTCTTGTTTTTTATTCATTGTTGCCAATCGGATGGGTGATACCGGCTGCGCCTTATGCGTAGCGGCTCGCCACATCGGCAGCTGTGGTCTCAATGATACGGATGACTTCTTCCGAGAGGTTGCCTTTCTGCAATTCGCCGAGCACATCGTCTGCATGGTTGGCACGTATGATTTGCAGGAAATTGTCTTGGAATTCGCGCACTTTGTCAAGAGGCACATCCTTGAGCAATCCGCGTGTGCCACAATAGAGTATGGCTACCTGTTCGGCCACGGGCATGGGGCTATATTGCGCCTGAATGAGCAGCTGATTGTTCTTGCGTCCACGGTCGATGGTCATGGCCGTAACGGCATCCATGTCGCTTGAGAACTTGGCGAACGACTCCAATTCACGATATTGTGCCTGGTCGATCTTCAAGGTTCCGGCCACCTTCTTCATACTCTTGATTTGCGCTGCACCTCCCACACGGCTCACTGAGATACCCACGTCGATGGCGGGGCGGAAACCTTGGTTGAAGAGATTGGTGTCAAGATATATCTGACCATCGGTGATGGAGATAACGTTGGTGGGGATATAGGCAGAAACGTCGCCGGCTTGCGTCTCAATGATGGGCAAAGCGGTAAGCGAACCACCACCCTTGACATGTTCCTTGAGGCTCTCGGGGAGGTCGTTCATGCGGCAGGCCACTTCTTGCTGATTATTAATCTTGGCAGCGCGTTCCAACAAACGTGAATGCAGATAGAACACATCACCGGGATAGGCCTCACGTCCGGAGGGACGACGCAGGATGAGTGATACTTCACGATAAGCCACGGCTTGCTTGGAGAGGTCATCGTAGACCACAAGAGCATGCATGCCTCGGTCACGGAAATACTCTCCGATGGCTGCACCGGCCATGGGGGCAAAGTACTGCAATGCGGCCGATTCGGCAGCTGTAGCACTCACCACGATGGTGTAGTCCATAGCACCGGCTTCCTTAAGCGTATTCACAATGTTGGCCACCGTGGATGCCTTCTGACCTATCGCTACATAAATACAGTAAACGGGATCGCCATTCTCATAATTGGAGCGCTGATTGATGATAGTATCAATGGCGATGGCCGTCTTACCGGTTTGGCGGTCACCGATGATCAGCTCACGCTGGCCGCGTCCGATGGGAATCATGGAGTCAACACTCTTGAGACCTGTCTG
Source organism: Bacteroidaceae bacterium (assembly GCA_017461605.1). Lineage (GTDB taxonomy): Bacteria > Bacteroidota > Bacteroidia > Bacteroidales > Bacteroidaceae > Alloprevotella. Next base: position 371,265 of record JAFTXN010000002.1, on the reverse strand, counting down.
CAGAGGCTGATTAACGGGCTGACGATAGATTACACCGGGAGCCTTACGGTCGAGCGGCATGAGGAATTTCTCCCCACCGATTTCTCCGTTACCATCAAGGGGCTGCCCCAAGGGATTGATTACACGGCCGAGCATCTGCTCACTGACCATGATGGATGCCACGCGTCCGGTGCGTTTCACCGTTTGGCCCTCCTTGATACCTTCGCTCGAACCGAGCAACACTGCACCGACGTTGTCCTCTTCGAGGTTCATGGCTACTGCCATTACCCCGTTTTCAAACTCAATCAGCTCGTTTTCTGTTACGTTGGTCAATCCATAAACGTGTGCCACGCCGTCGCCGACAGTCAGCACGGTGCCCACTTCCTCAAACTGTGCTTCGACGTTGAGGTTTTGAAGTTTTTGCAAGAGCACATCCGACACTTCGCCGGGTTTTATGTTGTTTGCCATTGTCTTTCTTAAATGTGTGATTGTTTTAAACTCAGAGCAAAGCCCTCTTCAGTTGTGCTAAACGTCCTTTGACAGAAGCGTCCATGCGATAGGTATCATATTCCAAGATGAAGCCGCCCTGCAATGAAGGATCAACTTCCACTTCGAAATCCACCTGCCCTCCGGTGTTTTCACCCACAAGCTGCTGCATACGGGCCACTGTATTGTCGGAGGGGCGGACGGTTGTAATCAGACGTGCACCGGTGATTTGGTTTTGCTTGCGATAGATGGTTTGGTATGCTTTGGCAATGAAAAGCATCAGATTGCTCCGTTTGTTTTCCAACAACAGACTGAAAAAGCGGTCAATCGTTTGGCTCACCGCAGATTTGCTTTTCGACACGACAGCTGCACACAACAACTCTTTCAGCGTTTCGGCTTTGAGTGTTGGGTTGTGCAAAGCTTCTGCCAATGCCGGGACTTTCAGAAGATGGGTCGAGAGTTGTTGCATTTCGGCATACACCACCTCCTGTTCACCATTTTCTACGGCAAATTTCAGAAGTGCTTTGGCATAACGCACTGCAATGATTCCGTAATCCATAACTATTCTCTCCGATTATTTTACCGTTTCGTCAAGAATGCGATCAATGAATCTCTGCTGCTCGGCTTCGTCCTTGAGTTGTTGCAAAAGCACTTTTTCCGCAATCTGCACCGAAATTTCAGTTACCTGCGAACGGATGTCGCGCAGTGCCTTCTGCTTTTCGGCTTCAATCTGCAGCTTGGCCTCTTCGAGCAACTTGCTGCCTTCGGCCAAAGCTTTGGTTTGTGCTTCACGAATGATGCTGTCTCTTGTTGCCATTGCCTCCTTCAAAATGTCGGCTTGCTTCTCGCGTGCTTCGCGCAGAATCTTTTCGCCCTCAGAGCGAATGCTGGCCAACTTCTGATTGGCTTCGTGGGCATTCTGCAGACTTTCGTTGATAAAGTTGCTACGCGTGTCCACCATCTTGGTGATCATGGGAAAGGCGAACTTTGCCAATACGAAAAACACCGTGAGAAAAGCGAGCATCATCCAAAAGAAGAGGCCGAAATCCGGTGTCAAGAATGCCGGAAGATTTAAACTTTCCATTTTGTTGGGAGTTGAATGGGTGTAAATCGCCTACCCCCAAACAATTGAGGGAAGGCTTTTGATTTCCTTAAGAGAGAGGGGCTGAGACCCTCCAGATTACATAAACACGCAGAGAGCGCACACCACAACTGCGAAGAGGGCCACACCCTCAACAAAGGCGGCAGTCAGAATCATGTTGGTACGGATGTCACCTGTAGCTTCAGGCTGACGTGCGATAGCTTCCATGGCGCTACCACCGATACGACCGATACCGAGACCGGCACCAATAGCTGCAATACCTGCACCGAGACCGGCACCAAACTTAGCAAGACCTGCTGCTTCGAGAAGAGCTAATAAAATCATAATGATAATGTGTTTAAGTTGTTATTAATTTTTTTTGATGATTATTTTTCCTATGCTTTATGATGTGATTCGTGCTCCGGATGTGCCAAACCGATGAACACAGCCGAAAGCATCGTGAATACATAAGCCTGAACAAAGGCCACCAGCACTTCCAGACAGTTCATGAAGAGCATCATGACAAAGCTCAACACCGTCAGACCGCTACCGATGTAAGCATTCACCTGCCATGTGATGAAGATGATGCTGGCAAACGACAATATGATGGCATGTCCGGCCATCATGTTGGCAAAAAGACGGACCATCAAGGCAAAGGGCTTGGTGATAATACCAAACAACTCGATGATGGGCATGATGGGCAAGGGATAGGCCTTGAGGAAGATAGGCACATCGGGCCAAAAGATTTCTTTCCAGTACTCCTTATTACCAAACAAATTGATGGCCAACATGGTGCAAAGCGCCAGGAAGAAAGTGATGTTGATATTTCCGGTCACATTGGCACCGCCCGGGAATACCGGCAACAGCCCCAAAAGGTTGGTAACAAAAATAAAGAAGAATACCGTCAGAAGATAAGGCGCATACGGACGGTAATGCTTCTCACCGATGGAGTCCTTAATCAGATCGTCGTGGATGGTCATCACCAACATCTCCATCAGGCAAACGAAGCCGCGAGGCGACTCCTTGCGCACGTCATGCTTGCGATACCAATGCGCACAACTCAAGAAAACAACCAAGAGCACCAACACCACAATCCAAATCTGAGCTACGCTCTTCGTGAAGCTCAAGTCCCACGGGCGCACCGATGTACCATCGGCCAAACGCTCATAAATCTTGCCATTGCGCTCCTCGTTGAAATAGAAGCCCTTGTAATCGGTCGCTCCATGATGAAGCGCCTCCACCATCTCGGCACTGCTGAACATGCTCCATTCGCCGGTGCGTTCGCTACGTACAATGATGGGCAGAGGGATGCTGATATGCTTGCCCTCCCAAGTGGTAATGTGCCACTCGTAAGCATCAGCCATGTGACCGAGCACAATCTCTTCCACGTCCACACTGCCATCGCCCGATGAATGAGCAGCCCTCACCGGCATCCCGGCCAGCAGCACAAAAAAAGCCATGCACAGCGTGCGAAGTAATGATTTTTTCATAAACCTACTTATCCTTCTTATTGTTTCTTCTCACCACGCACCGTATACACGGTCATAAAAAGCATCGTAGCAAGATAGAACATCATGATATTAACACTGAATAATAGCATTCCGTCAGCGCCCAATAAGCCATAGGCCACGACAGCCGACACAGAGAGCAGGAAGCGTAGCCCCTTGCAAGCCACATAGAGCCCTGTCAACGCACCCGGCTGCGTACGGCGATAGCGTTCTGTCAGCGCCATTTCAGCACACGAAAAGACGAAAAAGGCTACCGCCATCCCCCAGATGCCACACACGACGCTCCGCACCGGAAGCCCCGAGACCCACTGCGACTCCACAAAAAAGAGCAGCGGACCGAGCACCACATACATCAGCGCCAACAGAAGCACAGGTTTCCACTTCATCACTCACTCAGGACTTTTTTCCTCCACACAGATGTTTACGCAGTCGGCCGACACCTCCACAAATCCACCCTTGATGGAAAATTCCGCAGGCATATCGCCGCCCACCTTCACCACCCCCTCCGTCAGAGAAGACACAATGGGAGCATGGTGACGCAACACCTCAAATCGCCCCTTGGCACCCGGCACCACGACACGTCGGGCATCGGCGGCATAGAGCGTACGTTCGGGACTCACTATTACTACTTTCATGCCATCTTTCCTCCCTCCGACTTAGGCCTGCGCTGCCGCCAAGAGTTTTTCACCCTTAGCGATGGCATCGTCAATGGTACCCACATTCAGGAAAGCCTGCTCGGGCAGGTGATCCACCTCGCCGTCCAAAATCATATTGAAGCCACGGATACACTCTTCGATAGGCACCATCACACCCGGCACACCGGTGAAAGTTTCGGCCACGGTGAAAGGCTGACTCAAGAAGCGCTGCACCCTGCGCGCACGGTTCACCGTGAGGCGGTCTTCGTCCGAGAGCTCGTCCATACCAAGGATGGCAATGATGTCCTGCAATTCCTTGTACTTCTGCAGAATCTGCTTCACACGCTGTGCGCAATCATAGTGCTCGCGCCCAATCACATTGGGATCCAGGATACGCGAAGTGGAGTCCAACGGATCCACCGCCGGATAGATGCCCAGCTCCGTAATCTTGCGGCTCAACACCGTGGTGGCATCCAGGTGCGTGAAGGTGGTAGCCGGAGCCGGGTCGGTCAAGTCGTCCGCCGGCACATACACAGCCTGCACCGACGTGATAGAGCCATTCTTGGTCGAAGTGATGCGCTCCTGCATGGCCCCCATCTCGCTGGCCAACGTGGGCTGATAACCCACGGCCGAAGGCATACGCCCCAAGAGCGCCGACACCTCCGAACCCGCCTGCGTGAAGCGGAAAATGTTGTCAATAAAGAAAAGAATGTCCGTCTGCTTGCCCTCGGCAGCTCCGCTGTCGCGGAACGCTTCGGCAATCGAGAGGCCCGACAGCGCCACCGAGGCGCGCGCTCCGGGAGGTTCGTTCATCTGTCCGTACACCAGCGTAGCCTGGCTCTTCTCCATCTCGGCATAATCCACCTTCGAGAGGTCCCACTCGCCACGCTCCATCGCCTCAACGAAAGCATCGCCATATTTCACAACGCCGCTCTCAATCATTTCGCGCAGCAAGTCGTTACCCTCACGCGTACGCTCACCCACACCGGCAAACACGGAGAACCCGTCGTGCCCCTTGGCAATGTTGTTGATCAGCTCCATGATGAGCACCGTCTTGCCCACACCGGCACCGCCAAACAGACCAATCTTGCCACCCTTCATGTAGGGTTCCAACAGGTCGATCACCTTGATGCCCGTGTAGAGCACTTCACGGCTCGTCTTCAGTTCTTCAAACTTCGGCGCCTCGCGATGAATGGGATAAGCCCCCTCCGCCTTGCTCAGCTCCTTCAGACCGTCGATACACTCACCCGTCACGTTCATCATGCGCCCCTTGATCTGCACGCCCGTAGGCATGGAGATGGGAGCGCCCAAGGCACGCACCGGCAGTCCGCGCTTCAGCCCGTCGGTGTTGTCCATGGCCACCGTTCGCACGGTGTCTTCGCCAATATGCTGTTGCACCTCCACCACGATGGTGCGTCCATCGGGGTGCGTAATCTCCAGTGCCTCGTGAATTTTGGGGAGCACCTCGTCGGCCTTTGCCGAGCCGACCTCGAAACAGACATCCACCACCGGGCCGATGATCTGCGAAATGCGTCCTGCCATTAGGTTTTTAGCTTCCATTGTTCAATAAAAGTGCTTTTTTGTTTTAGATTTGGGCACAAAGGTAACAAACTTTTTCATCCCGCAGGGCACACAGCCCATAATTTTGCTCCCACCACGCGCAGGCACCCCGCCCCCGCGTGCAGCGTGATACCCATTTTCGTGACCTCACGAAAAGGGTCCTCCCACCACCACGGGGGAGCACCCCGCTCATTCCGAACCCGGGGCATAACACGAAAAAACACCCCCTGCAGCACAATGATAACGTCTGCAAGCGGTGTCTGTGTGTAATAAATATGTGTACACCATCACCTCATGTGAGTGCGCGGGCTACGCGCCGACGCATGCGCATGATGCGCTGCAACTTTTGCCAGCGATGGGCTTTACGCGCCTGACGCAGTCCCACCAAAGGCCAAGTGGGAATATGCTTCACGCGACGGCGCACCACGGGGATATCCCATAGTAACATCAAGAGGGCAAAGAAGAGGGTGATATAGATAATCCATCCATACAGGGTCTTCAAACTCTGAGCAAGCAAAGCCTCGCTCCATGCACCCAAGGTTTCGGCCGGCGAAAATGGCATAGCCGAAGTTGCGGCGTGCGTGAAGTAGCCCGCCGTGCGAGCCACGCCATCGGCCATATAATGGTCTATGCCGTGCGCCAAAAGAGCACCGCCCAAAGCGCCGCCAACATACATGTGCAGGATGTTGAAGATGGCGAGCGACTGGAAGAAGTGTTCAAACGACATCACTTCGTGCAGACACCACATAAGGGCGATGGAGAGCAATGCACAACCAAATCCGCGCATGGCGATGGGCAGGCGAAGCAGCTCGATGTTGATGTGCGAAGCCATGAGATGGTAGAAACCGATTTGATAGACGGCCAAGGCCAATAGTCCGACGGCGATGAGTTTGTAGGCGTTCCAGCGCATCAACTTAAGCCAGCCCAAGGAGAACAAACAGCCGGCCCACACTCCGAGCAAAGACCATTGGCACAGCGCTTCGTAGCGCAGGTCATCATAGTGCATCACCCCGTGACAGTAGGTAGTTTCGAGTACATTCTCCACCGAGATAATGGCCTCCACCACGCCGATAAGCAAAATGATGGCCACAGCATAGCGATAGGTCCACATACGGGGTTCGATGTAAGGCTGTGGATGGGTGAACATACGATGCAAACAGACGGCCAGCGTAATGAGCGACGTACCGGAGAGCAGGCGCGTGATGGGCGAGTTCCACCAATCGAGCCAGTTGCCATAGCATAGTAATCCCACCACTTGCAAGCTCATCAACGCCCAAAGCAAAGCGCCTGTCCAGTCAATACCGCGTAGCGGCACGATGTTGGGCATCGGACGAAAGGGACGGCACAAAGTTGTTTGCACCAACAGCACGAACAACATCAGGCCGCACACCAGCCAATGCATCAGTTCCCAATGAGCATAAAAGGCGAAGGCGGCTGCCAAATAGCCGCTGACTTCAATGGAGGTAAGCAGGATGATGTGCAGCAGGGGAAAGAACACAGCGAAGTCACGGCGCGGCGTCATCCACAACTGGATGTTGGACATATTTTCAAAAGTGCCTTGTATCTTCGCCATTCCGCATACAAAACAAATCAGCCACAGCAGCGGCAACGGCAGGGAGAAAACGGTGAGAATGTTTCCCCCGAGAATCACCAAGGCGGATGCCACGAGCAACTGCTTGTTGGTGAAGCGGAACTTCATACGGAAGAGCAGCGGGAAATAGAGCGCCATGCCTGCCAACGTGGAGTAGAGACACATCTGAATATCCTCGCGCATCAAGGCGTGCTCGCCCACTCGCTCACTCATAGCTCCCAGATAGACACCGCCGGAAAACTGAAAGCAGAAAGCTTGCAGCACGTATATCCATGGGCGTAGTTTCTCCGGCACAAAAGACCGAAACATGGGCATGGCAAAGGGCGGCGGCGCAGCGTGTGTATGAGACATTTCTTCTCTCTCTTTAAGTGATTACAAAAGTGCGATGTCTGTTTCGGACATTTCTTAGTAGGCCACTTCACACTCTGCATTCATTCCGGCACGCAGGCGGGGCAGAGCTTCATGGTCTGTCAAGCGGATGCGAACAGGCAAGCGCTGCTCAACCTTGACAAAATTGCCGGTGGCATTGTCTTGCGGAATAATAGAGAATGCCGAACCTGTGGCCTCGCTGATGCTCTCCACTATACCTTCAAACTCTACACCGGGAATGGCATCGACCGTCACCTTCACCTTGGAGCCGACAGCGATGTGCTGCATCTGTGTTTCGCGGTAGTTGGCCACGACCCAAAGGTCCGACGAGTCAACAATGTCCACCATCGTCTGTCCCGGCTGCACCAATTGTCCTTCGTGTATCTCCTTGCGGCCCACTACGCCATCGGCGGTAGCGACGATGACGGTATATGAGAGTTGGAGGCGCGCCAAATCTACGGCAGCCCGCGCCACTTGCACAGCAGCTGCGTTTTGGCTCAAGTGGTGTCCCTGCTCTGTCTTGACCGAACTGAGCGACTGGCGCTGACGCTGCATCTGCTCGTGGCGAGCCTGAGCAGCCAAATAGGCCGTATGCACCTGGTCGTATTGCTGCGGCGTCACAGCATCTTCTTGCAACAAGCGAGCATAGCGTTCCTCCTCGCGGCGGGCATTCTCCATCCGCACACGGGCTTCTTCAATGCCGGCTTCTGTCACTCCGATATGGGTCTGCGTGGTGGTCATACCCGAAGTTGTGGCACGGCTTCCGGCTTCGGCACGCACCAAGTCGGCCTCGGCTTGCGCCAAGCGCAGGCGAAACTCGGTATCTTCAATAACAACAAGCGTGTCGCCCTTCTTTACCGGCTGGAACTCCTTGAAACAGATTTCCTTAATAAATCCTTGCACACGCGTGTTAACAGGTGTGATGTGTTGGCGCACGTGGGCATTGTCGGTGTGCTCCACTTGGCCAAAATGCACAAAGTTGTCTATCACAAGATAAGCGCCGCTCAAGAGAAGCGCCACGATGATAAGGTTGTAAGCTATTCGCAAAGCTTTCTTCTTGTCCATATATTTTTCTTACGTGGTTATTATATATATTATATGTGTATTCACATTCCCGCTTTTCTTTTATAGCACACCGGCGGCAAAGCGCAGGGCGTAGTAATGGTAAGCCAAATTGATTTGCGCATTGGCCAAAGCCAGTTCGGCATCGAGTTTCATGTTGGCAGCATCTGTCATGTCGGTGATGAGCGCCAATCCGTTTTCATATCGACGGCGTACCACATCGTAGTTTTGCACCGCCAGTTGCACGCGCTTGTGATGTGTCTGCAGTTCGCTCTGCGCTGTCTGACAGGCCACATAAGCGGCATGAATACCGTCGCTCACTTTCTGACGGGCAGCCTCGTGGCGGTCCATGGCGTGGCGAGTGGCCACTTGTGCGCGGTGCACCTTGCGGTTGCTTTTATAGAGCGAAGAAAAATTGTACGACACGCCCACTCCCACAAACCAATAGTTGAAATTCTTATTGAGCGTGGGCACTTCTATCGTAACCGGTCCGGTGAGATGGTCCTCGGCCACTAATGCCACCTTTGGGCGGCGCGCGGCGCGCTCAATGCGCTCTTCCTGCCTACGCATATCAATACTCAGCGCGGCTTGTTTCAGACCGGCATGAGCCACCGATGCCTGTTGCCAATAAGCTTCGCCGTTCAAGACCCAGGCGGCATCGTCAAAAACGGCCTTGGGCAACAAACTCAGCAACGTGTCTGTGCCGATGGCCGTAGCCAATTGCCGCTGTGCGATGCTGCGCTCGTCGGTCACCCGTATCTTGTTCAGCATGAACTGCTCGCGTTGCAACTCGCTGCGTGTGATGTCATTCTGCAGCACCACACCCTGTGCGCGCCGATGCTCCATGTGGGCTATCAGCGTATCGGCCAGGGCCAGGTTGTTATTGAGCACTTCGGTGCGATGCTCCAGGCTGTGCAACTGCAGATACAGCCCCACCAACAACATACGCACGCGCTGCCTGTTCTCCTCTGCCGAAAGCGTGGCCATCTCTGCGGCCAACTCGCTCAAGCGGATACTGCTATTGATAGCCCCGCCGGCATAAATCACCTGCTGTGCCCGCAACACATAATCGTTGCCCCAATGCGGCATCGGGATTTTCATCCCCTCGCCAAAGTGCCGATTCCACAAGCGGCCATCGCCTAAATATGAAAACGACACTTGGGCTTCCACATCGGGCAAGCGTTGTGTTTCTGCGGCCCGATGTGCGGCCTGCGCTTCTTCTACGGCTGTGCGATAGCTGCGAATGTCGGCATTGTGTTCCTCTGCTACGCGGAAGAGCGTCTCCATCTGTGTGTTCAGCTGCACCGTCTGTGCCTGCGCCATGAGGGCGAGACTCAGTCCCACCATGGCCGACACCCATCTTTGGCTACGGCCCTTCTCTCTTCTGTTTCCTTTCAACATATATGTATCTTTATTGTAAGCCCCTTTGTTCAGAAAAACCTCACCCTGCTGGGCGAGGCATAAGATTTTCCTTTCGGGATGCAAAATTACACCTTACATTTCGGTCTGGCATTTCGGAAAAGACGCACTAAATATAGAAAATCGAACCTACCAAGCATTTGCGCCGCCGTTTCTTTATATTTTTGTATCGAAATAAAGAAAAAAGACACCGACGCTGAAACGCCGATGCCCTTACATAATAGATATCATTTACGGATGAACAATTCCTGCCAACTATTTGATACTTTCCCTGCGGAATGGGCTTCAGAGACCTGCGTACTTGACCACGGCGCTGTGCTTTGCATCCACAAAGGTACGGCCACGCTGCGTGTCAACTTCCGCAGCCTCACGCTGTGCCAAGGTATGGTGGCGGTGCTCTTCCCGCACGACATTGTAGCCTTGGAAGAAGAGCCCACAGACTGCCAACTGCAGATGCTCACCTACCCTGCGGAGACGCTGCGCGAAGCCTGTATGCAAATAGAGACAGCCATCTACGAGGCGCTCCATGCCGACGGCTACACGTCACAGCCCGACGTTTTCCACATCACGCATTGCATGCTCTCCCTGCTCCAAGCCTACGCCCGGCAAGCTCCCGACAGCCTCAACCGCCAAGCGGCTTTGCAACTGAAGGGCTACTTCCTTGGTTTCTACGGCCAACTGAGCAGCGGGCGTCGCCATTTTCAAGGTTGGAGCGGTGCAGGCATCGACCGCGGCGGGCGCTTGTTCAACCACTTCATGACGCTCCTTGAAACCCATCATCGCCACCATCACGCCGTAGTCTTTTACGCCCGGCAGCTCTCCGTCACGCCCAAGCACCTCAGCAGCGTCTGCCGCCACATCACCGGCAGTTCGGCCAAAGCGCTCATCGACTCCTACCTCATCACCCACATCAAACTGTCGCTCCACCACACCCCCCACTCCGTCAAAGAGTTGGCCTACCAATTCCACTTCCCCTCGCCCTCACATTTCTGTCAGTTCTTCAAGCAGCACACCGGACACACTCCGCTCCGCTATCGGGGCGAAGGATGGAGAGGTTGAAGCCACTATTTTTTCGCTGAAAAACCTGCGGTCTTTCTCCCAAATTCCTCTCGCCTTGCACTACTTTCGCTGCGCGCAAGATAGGCGGCGGCTCGGGAATAAAAGAAAAACCTGCGGTCTTTCTTTGTATTCCACTCGCCTTGCACTATCTTTGCAGTGTCATGGGAGTGCCCATGAGGTAAGAAAGAAGGCGTTAGGCTTTTCATCTCCTCATCGAAATCGGCAAAATTTCAACATAGAGAAAGATGGAATAAGAAAACGCTCATTCTGTTTGTATATATAGTGCCACAACATCTGTGTGGCTTTCCGGTATATGCAACAGCGTGGGGTTATTGTTTCCATTCCCGTTTCTCTCCGGTGTTTGCCGATACCGGATTAGGACGTGGTGGTTAGCTCTCCGCGCTTTTTTGTTCCCGTACGCCAAGCCCTTATGTCTAATCCTTAAATACAATGATGTTATGAGAAAGTTCCTCTTTTCACTCTTTCTGAGCATTATTCCTTTTTCCATTTATGCTCAAAAATATTATGACTTCGCCGTGGGTGATTTCGACTACCGTATCATATCTGTTACAGACAGAACTGTCAGTGTTGCATACGTTGAAAACAACGAAGACGGCATTTATGTAATACCCGAAAACATCGAATTCGAAGGAGTAAACTTTTCTGTTATCCGAGTGGATGTATTTGCATTTGACACATGGGACATAAAAAGCGTAACCATCCCACCTTCCATTAAACTTCTAAATGAGAGTGCATTTTATAATGACTGGGATGGAATTGGAACCATCATCATATCCGACTCACCTGAAGTGCTGGATTGCACTGCCCTTAATAACATTGATAATTTATACTTAGGACAATTCGGTACAACGCAATGCAGAAACTTATATTTGGGAAGAGACTTGGATTTCATCCCTTATTCGGAATACTATCATCATTTTGAACCTTTCTACGGTGTGGAAACACTTGAAAAGATCGAAGTGGGAAAATATGTAACGGACATTTCGCACCTTGAATATACCGGGCATAAGAACCTGAAGGAGCTGACCATCCATGCGCTGACGCCTCCCAAAATCACAGACACCACTTTCGAAGATTTGCTCTACATCACGCTCAATGTGAAAGTGCCGGCGGAAGCGTTGGAGACCTATCGCTCTGCAAGGAACTGGAGCAAATTCGTGAAACTGACGGCCATCGAAGAAAACTCCGTCAAGGTGAACGTGGACTATGACGCAGAGTTGGGAAGTGTCTATGTGAACAAGACGCTCTACAATGGCGAGTTGATTTTCGAGAAAGGCACCGACCTTGAAGTGACCATCCAACCGGCACGAGGCAAAGAGGTAAGCAGTGTGCTTGTCAACGGCGCAGAAAGAATCGGAGACTTGGAGAACAACACGCTCTACTTGGACGGCGTGGAAGAAAACTTGAAGATTGAAGTGAAGTTCTCCACCCCCAATTGCATGATACGCCTCATCTGCGCAGACGGAGGTGCCGTGGCATTCCCCATAGCCTCGGGAGGAAACATTGAGCTGAGCATCGAGCCGGAAGCCGGATGGGTGATCAAATCCGTATATGTGAACAATGTGGACATGACAGCGCAGGTGCAAAATGCCCGTCTCCCTCTGAATAACATCACGACAGACCAATCCGTTGCCATCGTCTTTGAGAAGAAAGGCACATCCGCCACCCGGACACTGACAGAGGAAGCCGAAATCTCAATCACGAACCAAACCATTTCCATCGTTGCTCACAACGAAAGCATCGGGATTTACGATTTGTCGGGCAACCTGTTGCATCAATCTGCCTCCACCGGCACATTCGCGGTGCCCCAATCCGGCATATATATAATAAAGGTAGGCAGCCGCACATACAAAGTAGCGCTTTAGATATCGCTTGCTGTGGCACTTGTCTCCTGTTATCAACCCCCTTTAAGCACTAAGAATTATGAAACAAACCATGAAACTTCTGCTGCTTGCCGCATTGATGTTTGCCGCAAGCCATGTGGCCGAAGCGCAAAAGCTCCTTGTCAACAAGACCTACTATCACACGGGACTATCTTTCGATGGAGCACAATGGACACAGACGGGAGCAACCGGTTCGGTGGGGTTCAAAGTTTACGACACCCACCTACAACTTTTCCGACGGTACAAGAGCCGTGCGAAGAGGCGATGCCACGGTTTATGGCTTCACCGGAAAAAAGTATGTCTCACAAGGTGCCAACGGCCAGGAATATCCCGCCAGATACTATCTTGTCAGCAACAATCTTGACATTGCAGAGGTGTTGGCTCTCACTTTTTGGGGACAAACCCATACGTCATTGATTCTTTATTCGCAAGTACCCGTATCGACGGGCGGTACTTCCGCACCTTCGCAGCCGAACTACAACAGCGGTTCGCAGCGGAGCGGCAGGGTGGTGTGTCGCAAATGTAACGGCAAGGGACGCGTTGTTTATGATTCGTATCCCCCGCAGTATTCCGGTTCGAGAAGCTACCCGAAGTATTGTTCCGAATGCGGACAGACTTTCCCAAGCAGCAGAGGGCATTCGCATGTTACGTGCGGAAGCTGTGGCGGACGCGGCTACACCAGATAATCCTGCCGGAAAACCGTCGAACCAACCTATCCCTAATAACAAACACTCCTAACACTATGAAAAGCATCAACCGACTTATCACAATGACCTCCCTGCTCTGCCTCACGCTTGCCGCATCGGCGCAGAAGTACCGGGTGGGACAAATCATCACCCTCGACGGCCACAATTGCGTCGTGGTGCGCGTGGACAGCACCGGCGAACACGGACTGGCGGCCGGCCCGTCGCTCTTCTTCTATGGCAAGGACAAATACTCTCCGCAGAAATTCATCGACAAGAAGTTCAGAGGCAAGAACACGGACGATGCATTGCGCATGCTTGAGCTTGGACGTCTCTATGGCATGCCTCTGCCCGAAGTGAAAGAGAGGGAGGAGGATGCTTACGTGCTCCCCATCCTTGGCAGCTTGGCCAACGACTTTGGCGAACAGAACCAACAGACCATCGTTCGCTATTGTCAAGAAAAGGGCATCGACATGGCGAAGTATTTCCCCGAATTTGCCTGGGCGCAATCCTTGGGCGAAGGCTGGTTCGTGGGCGGATGGAACGACATCTGGCATTATTGCAACAGCATCTCCATCAGCAAGGACAAGGCGCAAGCTCTCAACCAAATCTCGAAGCAGAACGGTTTCCCCTACTTCTACCCCATCGGCCTTTACTCCTCCACTCGCAGAGGTGACAAAGGCAAGATGTACATCTGTGCCAACATGTGGAGTTATCGCTTCCGCGTAACCAAGGAAGCGCAGTACGAATGGAACGTTCAGCTGAAACGCCAGGTGCAGAAATGGGTGGAGGTACAGAAACTGGAAGAGGAGTTCTACAAGCTTTGGCTCACGGAGCGTAAATACGATGGTGGCGGCATGTATCAAAGCAAACAGCTCAGCACTTATTACGGCCCCGACTACAAATGGCCCAACTACGACTATTGGTTGGCGTTCAAGAAGTTCTGATTATCTCAACCTTTCTCCATCCACACCCGGCACTCTCCGCACACGCAGCGACCGGAGGTCGACGGGAGCGTTGGGAGGTGGGTTTACGAAAAAAAAGCGGTTGCAACATTCGGTAGTTGCAGCCGCTTCTGTCTTAATTGCCCCCTTTTTCGTTCGTCGGCAAAGGCTATATGGAGAGTTCGTCCAGCACGCGGATGAGCTGCAGGTCCATGGCTTTGCGTTTGCCCACGGCGTCGGCAAAGGGGACGTAGACCACCTCGTTGTTGCGCACACCGACCATCACATTGCGCTGCCCCTGCATCAGGGCTTCGATGGCTCCCACGCCCACGCGCGAAGCCAAAATGCGATCGCGGGCAGAGGGGCTGCCGCCGCGCTGCAGGTGGCCGAGGATGGACACGCGCACGTCGTATTGCGGATATTCGCGCTCCACGCGCTCGGCATAGTGCATGGCGCCACACGTGGGGCTCTCGCTGATGATGACGATGCAGCTCTTTTTGCTCTTGCGGATGCCGCGCTCCATGAAGCGGATGAGCTGGTCGCTGCCGGTGCTGTCCTCGGGGATGATGGCGGCTTCGGCGCCGGCGGCGATAGCGCTGTTTTGTGCCAGAAATCCGGCATCGCGCCCCATCACTTCGATGAAGAAGATGCGTTCGTGCGAGTTGGCGGTGTCGCGTATCTTGTCCACACAATGGGTGATGGTGTTGAGGGTGGTGTCGTAGCCGATGGTGGAGTCGGTGCCGTAGAGGTCGTTGTCGATGGTGCCGGGCAGACCGATGCAGGGGAAGTCGTACTCCTCTGCCAGTGTCATGGCACCGGTGAGCGAACCGTTACCACCTATCACCACCAGGGCGTCAATACCCTCGCGGCGAAGCGTGTCGTAGGCCTTGCGACGACCTTCGGCTGTGGTAAACTCCTTGCAACGGGCTGTGCGCAGGATGGTGCCGCCGGTCTGGATGATGTTGCTGACGTCTTCGGTGGAGAAGGGCTTGATGTCGCCCCCGATGAGGCCGGCAAAGCCTCGGTAGATGCCTTTCACCTTGAAGCCATTGCAGATGGCGCTACGAGTTACCGAACGGATGGCGGCATTCATGCCGGGGGCATCGCCGCCGGAGGTGAGCACTCCGATGCATCTGATTTTTCCCATATCTGTTGTGTGTGTTGGTTGGTTTATATTCTTGTGCTTATGGTCAGCTCGCCAAAAGGAAGAAGAGGGCCAGGCCTATCAGCCAGGCGAGGAGCACCTTGGGGGCGAAATGGCGGAGGTACCACTTGATGCTGACGTCCTCCATGCGCATCAGGGCACAGCCGGCCAGGGTGCCGCCGGGCAGCAGGGTGCCGCCCAAGGCGGTGGTGTAGCTCAGGAGGGGCCAGAAGACGCCGTCTTGCAGGAAGCAGCAGCTCAACTTGGCCGAGGTGGGCAGGGAGGCATCGGCAAAGAGGGCTACGCCGGCCAGCACCACGGACAGATTGCCGCCCAGGGCGGACAGGAGGCCGAGACACAGGCCGTGGCCGTAGAGGTTGTCGGCATAGGTGGCGGTGTAACCCAGCAGCCGGGTGAGCAGACCGGTCTCGGCCAGTGCTCCAAAGGCGAAGGTGAGACCGATGTAGAACAGGATGTGCTGCATGTTGGCGTATTGCAGTGCTTGGGGCTGGCGCTTGCGCACCATGCGGTCGCTGCCCAGCAGGGAGCGGTTGCACAGTTCGTCGACAATCCACAAGAAGGAGAGCACACAGAGCACACCGACGAAAGGCGGCAGATGTGTGAGGCGGTGGAAGGTGGGGACGAACCACAAACCGCCAATGCCGACGATGAGCATCAGCAGGCGCTGCCAGCGCGTCAGGATGGTGTCGTCACCACGATAGGGAGGGGCGGTCTGCACCACGTCGAGCCGACGTGGGAGCTCGCGCATCACGAGCAGCAGCACCACCACAAGGGCCACAACGGCCGACAGGACTTGCATGGCGGCATAGCGCGTGGGGGTGACGAGGCCTTCCATCCACAGCGTCAGGCTGCTCACATCGCCTATCACGGTGAAAGCTCCGCCGCAATTGGCAGCGAGCACTATCACTGCGCCATAGGTCATGCGCAAACGGCGGTCGGACACCATGGTGTGCATCACGGCAAGCATCATGCAGACGGTGATGAGATTGTCGAGATTGGCCGATAGCACGAAGGTGAAGCCTGCCAGCCACCACAGATAGCGCCGCGGATTGCGAGTGCGTAGCCACTCGGGCAGGAAGTCGAAACAGCCGTTGCCGGTGAGCACGTCGAGGGTGGTCATCGTTCCGAACAGGAAGAGGGCTACCTCGGCGGCACGCGCCATATACTTCAGGAAGAGCGAATCGGCGATAAAGTCTTTCACCAAGGAGCGGCTCTCGTCACGACCATCGAGAAAGGCGGCGAGGCTGTCGGCATGTTCGGCTGCGAGCAGGTGACTCCCGTCGATGATGTAGAGCAACCAGCACAACACTCCGATGAACATGGCCACGGCCGACCGGTTCATACGATTCACATTCTCTGTCGCGATGAAGAGGATTCCCAACACCACGAGCGATGCTATTACCACAGACATCTGTTTCTCTCCTTTTTCCTGATTAAATTGATAAGTCTTTTCTGAAAAAACAAAAAGCGCAACATTGGCCGGAGCGAGTGCCTACTCGTTCTGACCGACGTCTCGCTTCCTGATTTGTCTTCTGTTTTCCGTTGGAGCGGCAAACGGGGCTCGAACCCGCGACCCTCGGCTTGGGAAGCCGATGCTCTACCACTGAGCTACTGCCGCATTGTGTTATTTTCGCTCTTCGTTCTGTCTGCCGACGCGTGGCCTATGCTTGAACGACATCAGCGCCCGATGAGCTGCAGGAACTCGGCACGCGTTTTGGCTTGCTTGAAGGCGCCGGTGAAGTCGCTCGTGGTGGTGACGGAGTCGTCTTTCTCTACTCCGCGCATCTGCATGCACATGTGCTGCGCCTCGACCACGACCATCACGCCGAGCGGTTGGAGGGCTTGCTCTATGCTCTCCTTGATTTGCAACGTCATGCGCTCTTGCACTTGCAGGCGATGGGAGAAGATGTCCACCACTCGGGCTATCTTGGAGAGGCCGGTGATGTATCCGTTGGGGATGTAGGCCACGTGCACCTTGCCATAGAAGGGCAGCATGTGGTGTTCGCACAACGAGTAGAACTTGATGTCCTTGACGATGACCATCTGATCGTAGGGCTCGCTGAATTTGGCCGAATTGAGAACGGCGACGGGGTCCATGTCGTAACCGCGTGTGAGCGTCAACATGGCTTTGGCAACTCGCTCGGGGGTCTTCAGCAGTCCTTCGCGCGACGCGTCTTCCCCCAGCAGGGTGAGTATCTCCTTGTAGTGGGCAGCCAGCTGCTCGATTTTCGTTGCATCCATGATGAAAATGTGTTTCTCGATTTTTCCTTCATCAGTCGGGCACTGACACCTCGCTTCGAATGATGCGCACCTCGTTCGACAGGCCCGATGACAAGGAGCGTCGCATATAGTTTTCGGCATCCTCTCTCTTTCGGAAATCGCCAATGAGACACACCCATCGCGAGTTGCGCACCTGGACATAGGCCGAGAGCTCGGCAAAGGTGGCTTTCGCCCGACGCTGCATCCGTTCGGCGCCCAGTCGTCCCTCACGTGTGTTGCTGCCTGTGTAGACCAACACGCGATAGCCCTGCTCCTTGTGTCGGGTGCGCGTTCCCATCGTGCCGGCAGCATTGTTGCCCTGCGTCCTGCCGCGTCGTGTACGTGTGCCACGCGTTCCGGTCGCCACATTGACGTTGGCATATTTTCCGGAGTTGTTCACAAGGTCGTGCACCACCGAGTCTTGCACGATGACCACACGGCCACCGGCTATGGTGGAGTCGGTCAGGTGTTCCGTATAGGTGCTTTGCGCCTTGGTGCCGCTCACAGCGAGCATTCCCATCAGCAGAATAAAGAGTGACTTTCGCATATTGAAAAATCAGAAAGGGATTTTAGGGGAAAGAGAAAAGTGCCAATGCCTCGGGAGTGAGGCATTGGCGATTTGGTATGCTTACTTCCAAGCGTCGATGATGCCCTTGAAGTCGGCCACCTTGAGGGCAGCGCCACCAATGAGACCACCATCCACATTTTCCTTGGAGAAGATTTCCTTGGCATTGCCGGGCTTGCAGCTTCCGCCGTAAAGGATGGACACGTTTTCAGCAGCTTCGGCACCAAACTTGTCGGCGATGACACCACGGATGAAAGCGTGCATCTCTTCGGCTTGCTCGGCTGTGGCTGTCTTGCCGGTACCGATGGCCCAAACGGGTTCGTAAGCCAGGATGATGTTGGAGAATTCCTCAACGCTCAGGTCGAACAGTGAGCCTTCGAGCTGTGCCTTCACCACTTCGTTCTGCTTGCCGCTCTCGCGCTCTTCGAGCACTTCACCGATGCAGAAGATTACCTTCAGGCCATTGGCAAGTGCCAGGTTGATTTTCTCCTTCAGGATTTCTTCTGTCTCACCATAGTAAGCACGACGCTCGCTGTGGCCGAGAATGACATACTGCGCTCCGGTGGATTTCACCATGGCTGCGCTCACTTCACCGGTGTAGGCACCGGAAGCCTTGTCGGCACAGTTTTCGGCGCCGAGGCCTACCAATCCTTCTGTCAGCTCACCGGCTACGCTGGCAAGGTGAATGAAAGGAGTGCAAATCACTACGTCGCAGTTGGGCTTGTCTGCAGTAAGAGCTGCATTCAGTTCTTTGGCAAGTGCCACACCTTCTTGCAGGTTCAGGTTCATCTTCCAGTTTCCTGCTACAATTTTCTTTCTCATTACTTTTTGGTTTAAATGTTTTTTAATGGTATATCGTTTGTAGTATTTGCTTCCCACCCATAGCCCGTCGAGCAGCAGCACGAGGAGCAAGGGTACCCAATAATAGAGCAACAGACGCATGCCGGACGACATACCGGCTGCACTCAACTGCTCGCGCTCCAGCCGCGCAAGCGCTCCCGGCTCAAGATTTTCGGGCAAAGCATTGTGGCTCCATTTGCCCACGATGCGACCGCCGTGCAGAAGCATCAGCCCCGGGGTGGCACGTACCATCGCCTTGATGGTCTCATCCGAACTACACAAGAAAGGATAAACCGCTCCGGTGCGATCCTTCCAGTTTTCCACAGCCTCTCGGCTCGATGCCGTCAAACCATAGAACTTGCAACCCGTGTCCTGACAATAGTCGTAAATGTCATTGATGCGGTCGGTGTTGCCATCATCGGCTGTCTCGGCATAAGGCAGTGTGAGCAGGAAAGTATATCCGCTGTCGGCCAACACCTCTTCAGTCATATCCTCTGCTTGATCAAGCGTTGACAGACTGAAGTCCACCAGCACGGGCGCTTTCAGCACTTCCGTGTAAGCATCGACAAATGTCCACGACTCGTCCGGCAAACTGGCCTCATCAAACTCGCGTTGCTCCCCTGCCCTTTCGTAAACGAAGGTGGTACGCATTTCGCCCTGCATGGCAGTGGGGATATGGACACCGAGCTTGTAGGGCGTGAAGTCGATCGGCGGCAATTTGTGAGCGGCATAGATGCCCAACACCACAATGTAGCACAATGAATACATCGACACCACCCACTGATGACGCCGGGAGATGAAGCGACGTGGTGACCATCTCCGATGTTGCAGAAACACTGCCAGCAAGAGCAGCACCACGTTTTTTGCCAATGTGGCTCCATGACTCAACTTTAAGGCTTCGCCGAAGCAACCGCAGTCCGGCACGGGATTGTATGCATATATCCATGCTGTGATCAGCGTCATCACCAACATGAACACCAGCGTGCATCTCACCGTGAAACGGCGACGTATGCCCAACAGCAGATACACACCGAGCACAAACTCCCACGTGGCTATCAGCACGGCTCCTCCCAACAGCCAAAGACTCTCATCCGGCAGGGAGACACCCCAATAGCGCAGATAAGCATTCAGCTTGATGGCCATGCCGGCAGGGTCGGCAGCCTTCACAAACCCCGAAAAGAGAAACACAACGGCCAACACCCAACGGGCCACCATGGCCGGTATCAGAGAGGTGTATATACGCCTATGCTTCAAGGGTAAGTTTGATTAAGCCGAACACGGCATAGTTGAGCATATCCATATAGTTGGCGGCAATGCCTTCCGACACCAGTGTATCACCTCCCAAATCCTCGATTTGCTTGGTGCGGAATATCTTCATCAGAATGAGGTCGGTGTAAGAGCTGACCCGCATGCCACGCCAGGCCTCATCGTAGTCGTGATTCTTCTTCAGCATCAGCTCCAGCGAAGCCGTAGCATGCTTGTCGTAGAGCGCCAAAGCCTGCTCGTCGCTCAAGTCGCTGCCCTCGGAGAAGCCAAGCTCCAACTGCACCATTCCCATGATGCAATAGTTCACAATGGCCA
The DNA here is from genome assembly GCA_017461605.1 of Bacteroidaceae bacterium. Lineage (GTDB taxonomy): Bacteria > Bacteroidota > Bacteroidia > Bacteroidales > Bacteroidaceae > Alloprevotella. The sequence goes on along the minus strand of JAFTXN010000002.1, from coordinate 350,575 downwards.
CAAACTCCGGAGTAATCCCCTCGTCCACCATCGCTTGCTGCTTCACTTGCAGCGTGCGAATGCGGTTGGCTTTGATATACAGTTGGTCGGTGATGGATGCCGGACGCATGATGCGCCATGCTGTACCATAATCGTGCATTTTTTTGACAAAAAGTTCACGACACGAGCGCATCACGCTCTCAAACTGCTCTTTCGTGTTCATTGGTGTCATATGTATTCCTGTGATTCTCCAACCCTGTGACAAGTTTGCCGCAGCACCTTGACCGCAACTGCAGACTCACCCGATTCACAAGTTCAGACAGCGCAAAAATACGCATTTTTCTGCGACACGCAAAAGCCCCATAGGGATTTTCGCCTCATGCAGAGCCGCAGAAGGCATTGGGAGAGCCAAAAATCTGCAAGGCGTTTAGAATTTTCTGCAGTGCTTCCGCAAAATTCTGCAGTGCTTGCAGATTTTTTCGGAAAGGCAAGCGCAACACGAGAAAGCCCTCAGACCGGTTTTTCCCCTACCTTAACATTTTTGTAATAAATTATCCTTAATTTTGCAGCCGTTAACAAAACAGAAACAAACTTTTCATCATTTACAAATAATTATGAAGAAGATTTATCTCACTCTTGCGCTGATTGGAACTACTGCTCTTGGCGCACAGGCCACAGAGGCCGACAGCGTGATGCTCGCTCCCATAGCCGAAGCAAGCACGGTAGCCGTTGCAGAAGCCGATTCCGCAGCATCTACCAACAAGAACACCAAGATGAGCCGCTTCATGAAAGCCTTCAACCCGAGCATCAAATTTGGCGGTTACATCATGGGAAAATACTCATGGAACGACCGAGCCGGACAAGAGAGCAACGGCGGCTTCGATCTGCGCTATCTGCGTCTGTATGCCAACGGCTACGCATTCAAGGACTTCTACTATCGCTTCCAGCTCGAAGTGAACGGCGCACCCGGCGATGACAAAGGACCGCGCATTGTGGATGCATTCATCGAGTGGCAGAAGTACGACTTCCTGCGTGTGAAATTGGGACAGTTCAAGCGCCCCTACGGATTCGAAAACCCCTACAACCCCATCGACGTGGGCTTTGGCAGCTACTCACAAGCCACCTCGAAAATCACCGGCATGAGCGACCGCTGCGGAGAACACAAGAGCGGTGGCCGAGATGTGGGTTTGCAACTGCAGGGTGACCTCTTCCCCTCGAAGAAGGACGGCCACCACTGGGTGCACTACCAAGTAGGCGTTTTCAACGGCCAAGGCATCAACCACACAGACAAGGACAAATCGAAGGACATCATCGGAGGACTTTGGATTTCGCCCATCAAGAACCTATGCATCGGTGGATTTGGTTGGAACGGCACTTACGTGAACGAGAAATACGATACAACAAATCCCTTGCAGCAAAAAAAGATAGACCGCAAGCGTTGGGGAGCCGGTCTGAAGTATGAAGACAAATGGACCGTGCGTGGCGAATATATGCACTCCGTAGGCGGTGTGGTAACCGACCGCACCAAGCCCACCAAGAGCGACGCATGGTATGCTGCTGTGGGCGCACCACTCTTCAAGAACTTCAAGCTGTATGGTAAATGGGACTGCTATCGCGACGCCAAGACTTGGTCATCCATGAAGACCGACTGGGCACTCTCAGCCAACTACTATCTGAGCAAGAACTTCGTGTTCCAGCTCAACTACATCTTTACGGACGATCGAGCCACCAAGGGTGACCGATTCTACAACACCATCGACGTTCAGGTAACAGCACGATTCTAAGTTTTTACCCCCGCATTCAACAACACGAACGGCATCTACTGCGTGGTAGATGCCGTTCGTGTTATTATGCAACAAGGTTATGATAATTTGCTGGCTTTTCTTCAATTACAGAAAAGCAAAATGATTTACCCAAGCGACACAACCCGATCGCCCAGCACCTGCGCAAAGCACTTGGCCACATTGGCCAAATCGCGATAGCGATTCATCAGTTCCAGGTAGTGCTCAGTGTCGGCCGCCACCTCGGGACGTGCCAATTCGCGCAGCAGGGAAGCCATCTCCTCACGCACAACGAAATACTTATAGTCATTGACCAAGCGCGGTGCCAGTTCTGCCAACCGTTCTTCGTCCTTCACCACTTTTTGCTGTTTGAAGTGATAGCGACTGAGCTGATATTTATCCTCAGCCACCTCGGCAGCCAATCGGCTCAACTCCGAATCGTGATGGTTGATAAAGTAGTTTTGTGCCTGAAAATCTGGATTAGGCACCTCTGCCATGGCCTCTTCCAACACCCGTCGGTAGAGAGGTGTGCGCAATTGCAATCCATCGTTTTGCAGTTCGCTATGCACAAACTCCACCACGCTGATATTTTCCTCCCCCTCAGACAATTCGGATGCTGCATACATCGGCCGTTCGCCATAACGCACCACCAAGCTTATCAAAAGCCGTTCCTCGCGCTCAGCCTTTGATGTGTTCAGGTTCTCAAGCATCGAAGAATCTTGTTCGGCAGGCGTTGGCTTTTCCTCTTCGGCCGCCGTGGGTGCCCCCTGCTGTTGCCCCTTTCGCAGCTTCCTTATTTCATTCAGGATGAGCGGTTCGCCCACGTTCATCATGGTGGCGCACTCACGCACATACATCTGCCGAACAATGGCATCGGGGATGGCAGCAATGCTCTTCACGATGTCCTGCACCAAGGTGGCGCGCTTAATGGGATCGTTGGCCGCGTCGCGCATCAGCAAGTCGGTCTTGAATCGTATGAAGTCAACTTGGTGCTGCTCGATGTATTCCTGGAAAGCTGTAGCATTGTGGGAGCGAGCGAAACTATCGGGGTCCTCACCGTCGGGCAGGAGTACCACTTTGATATTCATCCCCTCGGAAAGCAGCATATCGATGCCTCGCAAGCTGGCTTTGATGCCGGCGCTGTCGCCATCGTAGAGCACGGTGATGTTAGGCGTGAAGCGATGCAGCAACCGTATCTGTCCCGTAGTGAGTGAGGTTCCGGACGATGCCACTACATTCTCGATGCCGCTTTGGTGCATGGAAATCACATCGGTATAACCCTCCACAAGGAAGCAACGATTTTGCTTCACCATGGCGTGCTTGGCAAAATAGATGCCGTAGAGCTCGTTACTTTTATGATAGATTTCAGACTCCGGTGAATTGACATATTTTGCCACCTTCTTATCCGTGGAAAGCGTACGTCCGCCAAAGGCAACCACCTTGCCCGACACCGTATGCACGGGAAAGATGACGCGTCCATGATACCGGTCGAGCAAACGCCCGTCATCCGTGCGATAACACAGCCCCGTCTTTTCGAGATATTCATCCTTGTATCCCTTTTCGCGAGCAGTGCGTGCCAAGGCATCACGAGCCGGCAACGAAAATCCCAGCCCGAACTTACGGATTATGTCATCGCGGAAACCACGACTACGAAAATAAGCCATACCCACAGCAATGCCATCCACATGATTGTGCAGCGTATCACTGAAATACTGACACGCCCACTCGTTCAGCACAAACATACTCTCGCGCTCACTCTCGGCCTTGCGTTCTTCGTCCGAAAGTTCGCGCTCTTCCACCTCGATACCATATTTTTTTCCCAACCACTTCAGCGCTTCGGGATAAGACATCTGCTCGTGCTCCATCACGAAGTGGACAGCTCCTCCCCCCTTTCCACAACTAAAACACTTGTAGAGCTGCTTCGAGGGCGATACGACAAAACTCGGAGTCTTTTCATCGTGAAACGGACACAAGCCTTTGAAGTTCACGCCCGCCTTACGCAGGGTCACGAACTCCTTGACAACATCCACAATATCAGTGGCAGCGTGGATCCTATCTATGGTCTGTCTGTCTATCATTGCGCGACAAAGTTAGTGCAAGGCGAGTGAAAAGCCAAACTTGTTTGAGCTTTTCCGAGCCGCAGCCTAACTTGGAATAAGCGAAGCGCATTCAGAGTTAGTGCAAGGCGAGTGGAATACAAAGTAAAACGCGAAGCTTTTACTTTTATTCCCGAGCCGCAGCCTAACTTGCGCAAAGCGAAAGTGTGCAAGGCGAGTGAAAAGCCAAACTTGTTTGAGCTTTTCCGAGTCGCAGCCTAACTTGGAATAAGCGAAGCGCATTCAGAGTTAGTGCAAGGCGAGTGGAACACAAAGAAAGGCCGTAGGTTTTTCTTTTATTTCCGAGCAGCAGCCAAACCTGCGCGAAGCTAACGTAGCGCATGGCATCCAGCAGTGTAACCACCCAGCCTCACCTCACATGGCTCGCAAGGACACATTTGCGCGTATGAGAGAAAAGCCTTAACTTTGCCCTTATATTTACTATATAATGTACACGCGCAAAACATAAAAGTCCGCGCATCACATAACAAACAGCCCCCAAACCTATGAGAGCACGCTCCATCATTCTTACCTCCATACTGCTATTCCTGACCACAATTCTTCCGGCGCAAAACTCACACTACGAAGTTTACATCGACACCTACAAGGAGATGGCCATCGAGCAGATGCACCGACATGGCATTCCTGCCAGCATCACATTGGCCCAAGGACTGCTCGAAAGCGGAGCCGGACGCAGCATGTTGGCGGTGAAAGCCAACAACCACTTCGGTATCAAATGTGGAGGCACCTGGAACGGGCCATACATGCTCAAAGACGACGACGAACGCAATGAGAAATTTCGTGTATACAACTCTGCCCGCGAGAGCTACGAGGACCACTCGCTGTTCCTCACCACCCGCGGACGCTACTCCTCACTGTTCTCCCTGAAACGCACCGATTACAAGGGATGGGCACATGGGCTGAAGAAGGCCGGCTATGCCACCAATCCGCGCTATGCCTACAATCTGATCGACATCATCGAAAGATATGACCTGGCACGCTTTGACCACATGAAGCCGGGGCAATCCTATCGACGCCACCGGCATTCGCGTCACCACAACGACAATGTCGCAACTCTCGCACAGACACCGGTCAACACCGCAGCACAATGGAACATCGGCCGGTGCAACGACAACTATTACGTCATAGCTCGCAATGGCGACACCTATGCCTCCATCGCTCAAGCCATGGGCATCAGCGAAAGGAAACTCCGCAAGCGCAACGAAGTGGGCAAAAGACATACACTGCAAGCAGGCGACATCGTTTATCTCGAAAAAAAGCGAAGCAAAGCCGACCGCAGCCTGAAAGGGAAATATCACATCGTAAAAGTAGGTGAAAGCATGCACCGCATTGCTCAGCTCTACGGAATACGCATCAAGACCCTATACAAGAACAACGATTTGCCGGACAACTACATACCACAAGCCGGGCAGTATCTGCGCATTCGCTAAGCATTTTCCTTAACACTTGATGCATGCAGCGTTAATCATTCTAAAAAAACGCACAAAGCGCACACAAAACTCTACAACAGATTTCGGTTTTCAGCGCAAACAACTTACATTTGCAACAAATAACAGACAAAACAACTAACATTATGAAACGTTTTTTTATCACTTTGATGGCTATTTGCACTATCGCTACCGGTAGTTTTGCACAGGAAGACGATGTTTACTTCGTGCCTTCTCGCAATGCCAAGACCAAGGTAACCAACACCTCGGGCGTACCTTCGTCAAGCTATCAATCCATTGAGACACCTGCCGAAAGCAATTGGGCGGAAGGACGCGGCTATGGTCATTGGGATGTCGACGCTTACAACCGTCGCGGAGCCTATACCGACTCTCTGACCTCCGACACCCTCTATCAGTCTATGTATGCCGACAGCCTTGGCCTCTATGGTAGCGGTTCCGGATACGATTGCACTGAACGCATCATCCGTTTCCACTCTCCCGACCCCGGCATATGCATCAGCAGCCCCTATTATGCCGATTTTTATTACGACCTCTATTGGTACGATCCATGGCACTATAATTCTTGGTATTGGGGTGCATACAATCCTTGGTGGGGATGGAACTACAGATACTCACCCTATTGGTACTCCGGATGGTACGGATGGTATGGCTGGTACGACCCTTGGTATCATCCTTGGTATGACCCCTACTGGTACCCCGGTGGCGGCAGACCTCCTCACCACCCCGGCCATCATCCGGGCTATGCCGGCAACGGAGGTCACAGAGGGCCCACCGGTGGATACGTGAGCTATTCGCACCAAGGCAATCGCCAAGGACATAGCAGCACCGGCAGCCGCTACAGAAGCGGTAACCGCAGCACCCGCAACGGAGGAAGCTACAGCACAGGCTATCGCCCCTCACGCAACTACGGCACAAGCACTTCCGGAAGCCGCTCTTCACGTTCGAGCAGCAGCACACCTTCACGCAGTTACAACAGCGGAAGCAGCACACGCTCAACCGGTACTCCCTCCTACAACAGCGGTAGTTCACGCAGCAGTGGCAGCTACTCATCCGGCCGTTCGGGCGGCGGACGCTCGTTTGGCGGTGGTGGCGGAAGCCGAGGCGGACGCCGATAAAGCTGTAGAGAAACGCACATACCACGTTTAGTAATTACAAAAAACATACGCAATGAAACAAAGAACATGGATGGCTGTGGCCGCTCTGGCAATCGCGTCGGCCGCATCAGCTCAAGATATATATAAGGTGGAACAAGTTACCAACAAAGACCTCAACGGAACTGCCCGCTTCGTAAGTATGGGTGGCGCCATGGGAGCTTTGGGGGCAGACATCTCGACTATGGGTACCAATCCCGCAGGTACTGCCCTCTTCCGTCGTAGCGACATCGCCATGTCGGGAAGCCTGAACATCCAACCCGATGCCGAGGATTTCTACGACAGAGGCAAGACACGCGCTTCGTTCGACAACATCGGTTTTATGGTGGCTGCACGCAATGGCGATAGCGGAGTGAAATTCGTAAACTTCGGATTCAATTATCAGAAGAGTCGCAATATCAAAAACTTCATCGGTGTGCAGAATTTCAACACCGGCGGATTGTCGCAATCGCTGCAGATGCTCGACCTCAGCTACGTCAACGGATGGCTGGACTACCGTTACGAAGAGGATTGGGACCTCACCACCCCGCTGACAAAGCTCGGATACGACACGCAGATCCTCGAACCAATCTACGATGCCAATGGCAAAATCGATGGATACAACCCTGTGGAAGCCCAAAGCTACGACTACAAGCGTGTGCAGTGGGGCGGAACGCAGCAATACGACTTCAACATTGCCATGAACTGGGAAGACCAAGTGTATGCCGGTCTGACGATTGGTGTCTACAATGTCAATCATCATTCGGCCACTGACTACACCGAATGGCTGCCCGACGCAAATGGCGCCTTGCACGACTACTATATGATCAACGAAGAACGCCTCAGCGGCACCGGATGGGACATCAAGATGGGTCTCATTCTGCGTCCCATACAGGAGTCGCCCTTCCGTATCGGACTGGCTGTGCACACTCCCACATTCTATCGCCTCACTCAGGATGCCTATCTCTACATGAACAGCCCCTTTGCTCAATTCAACAGCAAGGGAGAAATGATTAGCGACTTCACAGAGGCCTCTGCCGAAGTTTGGGACAACCGCTACAACATCCGCACTCCGTGGAAGTTTAACCTGAGTCTCGGAACCACCGTGGGCAACTTCTTGGCGCTTGGTGCCGAATACGAATTTGCCGACTACCGTTCAGCCAGCATCAGCTACAACGACTATTATGACGACTGGAACAACTATTGGGACCAAAGCGTGAAAGACAAGCCGCTCAATGCCGAAGCCGATCGGTTCCTCAAGCCCGTGAGTACCCTCCGCTTGGGAGCTGAAGCCAGACTGGCCAAAGGCGTTTTCGGTCGTGTGGGTTACAACTTCGTGTCGGCTCCGCTCGAAAAGGACGCTTACCTCAACCTGTTCACAGACAGCCCGTCCTATTTCTATAGCACCAACACCGATTACGTCAACTTGGGTGCCACACACAGAGCTACCGCAGGTTTGGGCATACGTGGTAAGCACTTCTATGCCGATGTGGCCTACCAATATCAGACCCAAAAGGGCGAACTCTACACCTTCCACGTGCCCGACATGCATAGCGAAGAAAATCGCCTGCAAGCCGCTGACGTAAAACTGAACCGCCACAACGTGATGCTCACATTGGGATATAAATTCTAATTATCAACTCCTGAATTTTCATCTATACAATTTCAATAATGAAACTTACCTCTCTCATTTTGACTTGCACCACAGCCGGTCTCCTTTTCACCTCCTGCAGCCACAAGATTGCGAACCAGTTGAATGGCGAATGGGATGTGGTGAAAATGGGAAACCTCACCATAACTCCTGAAGCCGAAACTCCTTTCTTGGGATACGATGGAGAAAAGATATATGGCTTCACGGGATGTAACACCTTCAGTCTGCCCGTCTCGGCAGCCGAGTTGAACGCCGGACAAGTGGACTTCGGACGCACCGCCATGACCATGCGTTCTTGCCCGGACAATCGCTACGAAACAGCATTCCTTGAGAACGTTCGTAAAGTGAAATCCATCGAATGCAAAGGCGATGCGCTATTGCTGAAAGACAACGCCGGCAATGTGCTGATGGAACTCGCCGAACGCCAACTCACTGCCCAAATACTGAATGGCCGATGGAACATCACCCAACTCAACGGAAAGGCCGTGGCACAGGGCGAAGAAGTGCCTTTCCTCGGTTTTGACACCGCCCAAGGCCAATTGTATGGTTACACCGGCTGCAACCGAATTACCGGTGCACTCGACACGGCACAGGCGTTAAAAGGGAAGCTCAAGCTCGCCACATTGGGAAGCACACGCATGCTCTGCCCGGACGCTCGCTTCGAGACCGAAATGCTGGCCTCCCTCGGACTGGTGCGCCGCATCGAGTTGAAGGGAATGCAGCTGCAACTCTGCGATGCCGGTGGCAAAGTGCTGATGGTACTGAACCGCAGCGAGCAACCTTAAAGAACCCTTGGGGAACGCACCCTTTCGACACACATATTTCCATTAACACAGGCGAAGGCCGAAGTCCCCACGCGGATTTCAGCCTTCGCTTTTTTTATGCTTTTCGCCCCCTTTAGGAGAAAATGAGAAGCCGTCTTCTGAAAACTGACAAGGCCTGTCAAAAAAGTGGCAAGGCGTGCCACTTTTTTGACAGGCCTTGTCAGTTTTCCGGCATGGGAGGAGAATTTCACGGAAGCGCACTGCAAAATGTCTGAATTCGCTGCACCATTTCCACCAACAAGGAGGAACATTCAGCAGCAGCAAAGTTGCAAATAAGAAAGGAGAGGAATTAGAATCATTCAAGCAATGCAAAGAATAAGGCCTACTGCTCCGATGTTTCGATTCGGAAGTTAATTGTTTCCGGATGCCGTTCCGGCCCTGCCCCATGCCTTCCGGCCAGTCCTAATGTCAATACACTGATTTTCACATCGTCGCCTTTCGCCACTTCCTCGGCGCAGGCCGTCATCGTACTGCCGGTAGTGAGAATGTCGTCTACCAATAGAAGATGCTTGCCGGCTACATCCGCCGGCCGAAGTAAAGTGAATACATTCTGTACATTCTCCTGACGCTCTGCCCGTGTGAGGTGCGTTTGTGTTGGATTGGCCACCACACGCGCCACGACATCCGTCAGCACCGGCAAATGCGTAACCTTCGCAACACCTTGCGCCAACATTTCGCTCTGATTGTACCCACGTTGTTTCAGACGCTTTCGGGCCAAAGGGATAGGCACGATGGCATCCATCCCATCAAAGAAACCGGTGTCGCAAAGCTCTGCAGCCATCATCGCACCCAGTGTGCAACCATAGTGAGGGCGATTGCCATATTTCAAGGCCAAGAACAAACGGCTGACCATGCTTTCCGGAAAATAATGCAGGTAAGAATTGGCACGACAGATGGGTATTCTGCCCCAGAAGATTCTTTCCACAGCATTGCCCTCACGACCAAAATACCGCGTAAAAGGCAATTCCGTCAGACACGAAAGACATAAGAATTCCTCGCCGGCCTTCAAACGTTTGACACAGAGTGCGCATCGCCGCGGAACAACGATATCAGCCGCTTCAGACAGCAGGCGCAAAAAAGAAGCATACCATTTCATGACCTGAGATTAGCGAAAAGAGAAATAAGGTTCCAGTTTCGTGAAATCCACCTCCCGAAAAGCCTCGTGCAGTCGCACATCCTCCCACCCCTGCAAGGCACCATATTTCTGCCGATGCGCAGTGAGAACCTTCACCTGCTCATACGAGAGATAGGGGTGCCTCACCAACGTTCGAAAATCGGCAGCATTGACATCTATCCGCCGGGGCTGCGCACCAGCCGGCACTTCAAACCAGGCTTCAATGCCTTCGGGCAATCCTTCCACCTCTCTGATTTGTTCAACACGCACAAAACCACCCAAACGATCGCGATAACGACAAATTTTCCCTGCATAATAACTTCCGATACCGGGAATACGCTTCAGCAGAGTGGTATCTGCCGTGTTCAAGTCGAGCACTGTGCCGGCAGGAAACTTCTCGGGATACTTCCGCACAAAGCTGTCGGGGCGCTCCATGCCCTGCTTGTTCTTGCGAACAGGATACGCATCTTCAGGCGAAATCTGCACATAAGGCCGCAAACGCTGAAAGTCCTCCCGCGACAAGCCATAGAGACGTGCAAAATCGTCCGGTGAGCGCCAACGCCCACCCTTGCGACGATACTTCATCATGTTGCGCACCTGCCAAGGCTTCAGCCCCAATCGCAACAGCGTTACCGAATCGGCCGTATTGGGATTGAAGACAAAGAGTTCGGGAGTACGATTTTCGGAAGCGTAATGTGGATAACGTGCAGCGCGTTTGGCAGAATCCTCTCGCAGCGATTGTTCAAATGCACTGAGTTCGCGCATTTCCTCTTCGCTCAACGGAGGTAGACTTCCTTGTTGCTGCTTTTGCGGAAGCCACCAGACCACCGCCACCACCCCGACGGCAACAATCAGAAGAAAGACCAAACCTCGCCGGTCGCTACGGGGCAGACGCTGCCATCGGTTCATAGACATAAACTACAAGAATTGAAAAAAGGGAAACAAGAGTAAAGAAAGCGAGGGGCCGATGATACCCCTCAACACTTTAACGCCATTTGTTCGGATACGACCGACGAAAGTCAGCCTTTGGTTTGTGAGTATCCGGCAGCACGCAGCAATTCTGCCACACGCTGACGCACATCACCCTGAATGACGATTTCGCCGTCTTTCGCACTTCCGCCGGTGCTCAATTTGGTTTTCAACATTTTGGCAAGGTCCTTCATATCGTCCTCAGTTCCCACAAAGCCTTCCACAAGCGTCACGGTCTTTCCTTTTCGCCCGGCACGCTCCATTCGGACGCGCAACCGTTGCTGGGCAGGCGGCAGCGTGTCGGCTTCCGGCTCTTCCGAAGTTTCAAAATGGTAATCGGGATTGGTGGAATACACCATACCGAGACGGCTCTTCCAATCGTTGTTGGCCATAAGCTATTTCAGTAATTTTACATGGTTCTCAAAATAGTGAGTCAGCTCTTCGCGAGCATCAGCAAGGCGTTCCTCCCATTCTTTCACGGAGTTACGCCCCACCACATCCGTGATATATTTCACGGCAGCAAAAGGAATGCCCATTTCGCGGCATACCAAGGCTTCGGCAAAGGCTTCCATATCCACTGCATCGCCTACGGCTCCCGATGCAGCCGTTACAAAATCGTCGCCGGTGCTGACGGCAAAATCCGCATCCACCACCTCACCTCCCAGCACGGAAGGCAGACGCAGCGGAAAGGAATGCGGAGTTTCTATCTCCCACTCCACACCCGGCAGTTCTAGCTTTTGGAAATCACGATCCACGAAACGATGACACACCAGCACATCGCCAATCCTGTGCGTTAAAGTGCCGGAAGTGCCGACGTTCAGCACAAAGTCCGGACGTGCTTGCAGGATGGCCCGCGTCAACTGAAAAGCTGCGCCGGCCTTACCAATGCCCGTCCTGACGGCTTGCACGCGAAAGTCGGGCAGGTGCCAATTCACCCGCTCGCCTTCCACGGCATAACATATAAGTATTAGCGGCTTGTTCTCCGTATTCTTCATTACCGAAAACGCCCTCTCTTATTCTTCCAACTTGCGATAGCGGATGCGCTTCGGCTCTTCCAGTCCCAGACGCTTGGCCTTGTTGACCTCATAGTCCGTGTAGCTTCCTTCGAAGAAGAACACGTTGCCATCGCCCTCGAATGCCAAAATGTGCGTACATATTCTGTCGAGGAACCAACGGTCGTGGCTGATAACCACCGCGCATCCGGCAAAAGCCTCCAAGCCTTCCTCCAATGCACGGAGCGTATTCACGTCGATATCGTTGGTAGGTTCGTCCAGCAAGAGCACATTGCCCTCTTGCTTCAACGCCAGGGCCAAATGCAAACGGTTGCGTTCACCGCCCGACAGCACACCGCACTTCTTCTCCTGATCCGCTCCGGAGAAATTGAAACGGCTCAGGTAAGCACGCGCATTGATTTCGCGTCCTCCCATACGCATCAGTTCGTTTCCGCCACTGATTACTTCATACACCGACTTGTTGGGGTCGATGTCCTTGTGCTGTTGGTCCACGTAGGCAAGCTTTACGGTTTCGCCCACTTCGAAGCTGCCGGCATCTGCCTGCTCCAGCTGCATAATCAGACGGAACAACGTGGTTTTTCCGGCACCATTGGGACCTATCACACCGATGATACCGTTGGGCGGAAGCATGAAGTTGAGATCGGAGAAGAGGGTACGATCACCAAAAGCCTTTGCCACGTGCTGTGCCTCGATGACCTTGTTGCCCAGACGCGGTCCGTTGGGAATAAAGATCTCAAGCTTCTGTTCCTTCTCCTTTTGGTCTTCACCGAGCAGTTTGTCGTAAGAATTCAGACGTGCTTTTCCCTTTGCCTGACGTGCCTTTGGCGCCATGCGCACCCATTCCAGTTCACGTTCCAAGGTTTTGCGGCGCTTGCTCGCCACCTTCTCTTCCATCTCCATGCGCTTCGTCTTTTGGTCGAGCCACGAAGAGTAATTGCCCTTCCAGGGGATACCCTCGCCACGGTCGAGTTCGAGAATCCAGCCGGCCACGTCGTCCAGGAAGTAGCGGTCGTGTGTCACGGCGATCACAGTTCCCTCATACTGGTTGAGATGCTGCTCCAGCCAGTCGATACTCTCAGCATCGAGGTGGTTGGTCGGCTCGTCGAGCAAGAGGACATCAGGCTTCTGCAGCAAGAGGCGACAAAGCGCCACGCGACGGCGTTCACCGCCGGACAGGTGTTCGGCAGTGCGGTCGGGGTCCGGACAGCGCAGCGCGGCCATGGCACGTTCAAGACGGCTGTCCAGGTTCCACGCGTCGGTAGCATCGAGGATGTCCTGCAGCTCGCCCTGTCGTGCAAAGAGCGCGTTCATCTTGTCCTCGTCCTCATAGTATTCCGGCAAGCCGAACTTCTGATTGATTTCTTCGTATTCCGCCAAAGCGTCTACCACATGCTGCACACCCTCCTGCACTATCTCTTTCACCGTCTTGGTGTCATCGAGATGCGGTTCCTGAGGCAGATACCCCACGGTGTATCCGGGGGCAAACACCACCTCTCCCTGATAATCGTTGTCGAGTCCGGCAATGATTTTCATCAGAGTAGACTTACCGGCACCGTTCAGACCGATGATACCGATCTTAGCACCGTAAAAGAAGGAGAGATAGATGTTTTTCAGAATGGTTTTGTTGGTTTGCTTGATGGTTTTGGTGAGTCCCACCATTGAGAAGATGATTTTCTTGTCGTCAACTGTAGCCATATATATACTTTTTATATTTGTTTGTTTTGGTTGAGCCACCCTCCGGACGCATTTCTGCTCGTCGTGCGGCTTTTGCGCAAAGTTATAAAAAAACACGGGCCGTCCCAAAGGGCGGCCGCAAATCCCCGTCACGGGATATATAAAAAAGAGAAGTTGCAACACGTATTTGCAACTTCCTTTGTCTGAGTGGGCGCTGACGGATTCGAACCGCCGACCCTCTGCTTGTAAGGCAGACGCTCTGAACCAGCTGAGCTAAGCGCCCCTTTCGGGATTTTCGTTGTTGGGCAAAAGCGTGGGCGCTGACGGATTCGAACCGCCGACCCTCTGCTTGTAAGGCAGACGCTCTGAACCAGCTGAGCTAAGCGCCCTTTTGCCAAACAGCAAGCTTTGTGAAAGGAATTTCGGAGTTTCGTGTGGGCGCTGACGGATTCGAACCGCCGACCCTCTGCTTGTAAGGCAGACGCTCTGAACCAGCTGAGCTAAGCGCCCCTTTCCTTTCAAAAGCGATGCAAAAGTAGTGATAATTATTTTCTCCGCAAAGCCAAAACCGTTTTTTTTGACGAAAATAAATCAAAACAGCGTAAAAGGGCATCGACAAGCCTTTTTCATAATCGCTCTCCGCATCTTTCAATCCGCACAAAGCACTCTTATGGTTCTCGTCGCACACATATAATAATATACGCGCGTACACGTATGCGCACGCGCGACGTAAAATCTTCGTCATTGTTCAACCCTACTTGCATAAAGACTGCGAAATCACTTAACTTAGAAGGTTAACATTGTAAATTGGGGAGAGCAAGGCGCAGCCCGCAATTGCAGTACCTGACGTCGGGGGCGTCGTAGTTGCGGCACGAGAGGCGGCAGTCCCTCGCATCAAAGTACCAACTGCCCCCACGCAACACACGATTGCAGCCCGAGCCGGGACCTTGCGGATTGTGCTCAGGAGAGTTGGCATAACAGTTTTCATCGAACCGGTCATTGCACCATTCATTCACATTGCCCGACATATCGTAAAGGCCGAGTTCGTTGGGTTGTTTCTTTTTTACATCGTGTGTTTCATCGTTGGAATTTCCACTCCACCACGCAACGCTGTCAAGATTGTTTCCTCCGGCATACTTATAGCCCTTGGAGCGCTTGCCGCCACGTGCGGCATATTCCCATTGCGCTTCCGTGGGCAGACAGAATTGCATGCCCGTTAGTGCGTTCAGTTTCATCAGGAACTTCTGACAGTCATTCCAAGTCACACATTCTACAGGACGATTGGCGCCTTTAAATTTCGATGGATTATAGCCCATCACTGCTTCCCAAAGTGCTTGCGTTACTTGCGTTTCTGCCATATAGTAGCTATCAAGCGTAACTTTGTGGCACGGTTTTTCCCAATCTTGTGCCTCGCTGTCATCGTCCGCTGCCCCCATCATGTACGAGCCTCCCTCAACGGGAATCATCCGAAAGCTGACACCGTTCACACAAAACTCGCGCGGCAGGGTGCGGAAGATGTTTGTGGGTTGTGCAAAGTCCTGCCGCGGTGGCGGCAAGAGCAAGAGGCGGTTCTCGCAGCGCTGCAAGTGGCCCTCAGACAAGGCTATCAGGAAGAGACCATACATGCGTTGCACATCGGCATGATGACTCAGGGCCACCACCTCGGGAAGCACACGGCTTTGTGCGAGATTTCGGTAATCGTTCTCCGTAAACAGCAGACGGTCTTTTGCACCATAATCACTGAGCAACGAGGGTTTGTGCGCAATGAGCAGCAACGAGAGGGCGATGGATACCAAGGGGAAGTCGTCTATCTGTTCGTCAAAAGGCATCTGATCACGCTTGGGGTGGCGAAAAGCCGATGTACCGGCCTCACGCGCCGGCCAGCCCTGCATGGAGGGGACGTAGAGTCCGTCGTAGTCCACCAACACCATCGTGCCGTCCTTGCGAACAAGGATGTTGTCGGGCTTGATGTCGCCATGCGCAAAAGGCTGATTGACCAACCACGACGCCATCACCGAGAAGCGGTAAGCCACAAGGGGCAGTCGTGCAGGGTCTTCCTCCACCAGGCGTTCCACATAGCTGTCGAGCGTTTCGCCCTCCACCCACGGCATCAGCAACACGGGGAAAGGTTTATCGCCCGGGCCTGCCCAAATGGCATCTTCAAGATACTGCATACGCACGAAGTAGGGCGATTCGGCATAACGCAGTTCTGCCTCTATCTCACGGTAGGCCTTCGCTCTGTCCGGCTCATCTGTCAGGAAGCACTTCAAGGCGAAAAACTCACCCGTCTCCTTGCGCTTCATCTTAAACACCACGGCAAAGTTGCCGGAGGTGAGCACCACCTGACCGCCTTG
This sequence comes from Bacteroidaceae bacterium, assembly GCA_017461605.1. Classification (GTDB taxonomy): domain Bacteria; phylum Bacteroidota; class Bacteroidia; order Bacteroidales; family Bacteroidaceae; genus Alloprevotella. Next base: position 334,521 of record JAFTXN010000002.1, on the reverse strand, counting down.
CTTCACCGGCTCCAAGCCCTGCAAAGCCGAATGCTCCAAACACTCGGGGATGCCGACAGAGTCCTTGTATTCATTAATCGAAGGGTATTCCATATTATTCTGTGTACTTCTTAAGGTTAATCGTTGATACATGCATTTGCAAATAGCATACCAATGCGTGAATGTGCATGCAGTTTTTCATATCACTTGATGGATGACAGAACAAAAATAGCATAAAGCGAGCAAAGGACAAAGCGAGGGAACATCTTTTCGGCCCCACTCCCCTATTTCTCCCAACAAAAAGAGAGTCGCCCCAATGCTCGGGGCGACTCTCATGAGTTGTAGCGTTATATTATTAAATGTACGCGCGCGAATTAGCAGAGCTTGCGTGCACCATCGCCGATAACTACGTCGATGATGACAGGCTTCTTGCCATATTTGGCTTCAAACTTCTCGCTTACCACCTTCTTGAAGTTGTCAACGAGTTCGTCAGCGATGAGGTTGATGGTGCAACCACCGAAACCGCCACCCATGATGCGTGAACCGGTAACGCCTTCTTCCTTGGCGATGTCGTTGAGGTAGTCGAGTTCTTCGCAGCTCACTTCGTACTCCTTGCTGAGGCCGTAGTGAGTTTCGTACATCATCTGACCTACAGTCTCGTAGTCGCCCTTCTCAAGCGCATCGCAGACAGTCAGCACGCGAACCACTTCACCGATGACGTAGCGTGCACGCTTGTATTCGTCGGCTGTGATTTCTGCCTTCACTTCTTCCAACATGTCGTAGTTGGCATCGCGGAGCGACTTCACTTCAGGATGATTCTTGGCAATCACTTCGGCCACGTGCTCACACTGCAGACGGCGTTCGTTGTAGGGAGAACCCTTCAATTCATGCTTCACGCAGCTGTTTACGAGCACAAGCTGATAACCCTTCGGGTTCCAGGGGAAATATGCGATCTCACCGGAACGGCAGTCCATACGCATCAGGTTTCCGGCCTTACCCAAGCAAGAGATAGCCTGGTCCATGATGCCGCAGTTCACACCGATATACTTGTGCTCTGTGCGCTGACCTACGCGAGCCAACTCCAGACGTTCGATCTTGTTGTCGCCCCACAGATCGTTGAGCGCGTAAGCGTAAGTGCTCTCAAGGGCTGCAGAAGAAGACATACCGGCACCGAGAGGCACATCACCTGCGAAAGCAGTGTTGAAACCCTCTACGGGAACACCGAGCGCCATCATTTCGCGGCACACACCGAAGATGTAGCGTGCCCAAGTGGCTTTGGGACCTGCCTCATCGTCGAGCGAAAACTCTACGTAGTCCTTCAGGTCGATGGAATAAGCGCGAACGTTGCGAGTGCCGTTGGGCTTGATTTCAGCAATCATTCCCTGCTCCACAGCACCGGGGAATACGAAGCCATTGTTATAGTCAGTGTGCTCACCGATCAGGTTAATACGACCGGGAGAAGCATATACACTTCCGGTTTCACCATCGAAGTGCTTCACGAAGCGTGATCTTACGTCATCAATTGTCAATTTCATGGTTGTTCAAGTATTTTAGAGTTTTACAAATTCGTTTTCTATCAAGCCTTCTTGCTCACGCGGCTACCTACGAGGGCATAGAACAAGAGGTAAGCAGCACAGCCAACAACCACCCAGAAGCTGGTGATATAGTCGGTTGCATCGGCCACAGCAGCCTGGATAGCCATCATCACAGCGCAACCGAATACCATTGTCATGAAGATACCGGAAGCAATGGCGGTGTACTTGCCAAGGCCCTCAACAGCCATGTTGAAGATAGCACCCCACATCACCGAAGTGCAGAGACCCACGAGCAGGAATGCGAAGATACCTACGGGAACGGGCTGCCAAACCATTTCGAGTGTTGCCCAGTTTACGCCGGGGAATTCAACCAATACGTCTGTGGGCGCATACATTCCGAAGAGCACCAACAGGAGTGTAACAGTTGACACAGTGGTAATCATGGCACGAGCACTGATCATACCGCCGATGGAAGCGCCCACCAAACGACCGATCAACATCATGAACCAATAAACAGCCACGAGCATACCCACTGTTCCGGCAGGAATGCCATCGGCGATGAGGTACTGCTGAACGAAGTTGGGCACACCCACTTCGATACCCATGTAGAGGAAGATGGCCAAAGCACCGAGAGCGAAGTGACGGTGGCTCATGGCGCCCTTGATGAGGTCTACACGCACAGGAGCTTGTTCGGGCTCTTCGATCTTGGTGAAGAGGATCACGATGAATGCCACTACGAAGATGGCGAGGGCAATCATCAGGGCCGGAGTGGCGTCAGCGATTTTTGCCTTGGTAGCATCAGCGATGAGCGCACCCATGAGGATGTAGCAGCACACAGCAGCTGTAGAGTTGAACACACCACCGATCTGGATGAGCTGGTTACCGGAGTTTCCGCCACCACCGAGGAGGTTCAGCATGGGGTTTACCACACAGTTAAGAATACACATGCAGAGACCGGCGATGAAAGCACCTACGAGGTAAACGCCGAACACGAGACCGAGGTTCTCTTCTGCATTGAGCTGACCGCTGTACCACTGGATAGCGATACCGAGCGCTCCCACTGCCAAACCGATGAGGGCAGTCTTCTTGTAGCCATACTTGGCGATAAGCATACCGGCAGGAATACCCATCACGAGGTAAGCCACGAAGTTACCATAGTTACCGATTTGGGCGAGCACGTTGCTGATTTCACCCTGGTTCTTGATGATGGTTGCCATCGGTGTGCAGAGGTTTGTCACGAAGGCAATCATCGCGAAGAGCGCAATCATCACGATGATGGCTCCCCATTGTTTTGCTTGATTACTCATTGTTGTAATTTTTGTTTGTTATTTAATGATTTGAAACTTGGTTTTCAAATGATTAAGACTTATTCTACGTCAAACTTGTAGATGGTCTTCTGCGTGTAAACTTCGCCGGGCTTCAGCACCACGCTGGGGAAGTGTGCGCGGTTGGGGCTGTCGGGGAAGTGCTGTGCTTCGAAGCACAAGCCGCTGCGCTTGCCGAAGGTGGCACCGTGCTGTCCCTTGTAGCCGTCGGCCCAGTTGTCGCTGTAGAACTGCACGCCGGGTTCGGTGGTATAGACCTCCATGGTACGACCGCTCTTGGGCTCCACGATTTTGGCGGCAAAGGAGAGTTCGCCCGGTTCGCGCTTGTTGAGCACATAGCAGTGGTCGTAACCGGCACCGTTCTTGATCTGCTCATCGTCGGCATTGATGCGCTCGCCCACGGTGTGCGGTTCGGTGAAGTCGAAAGGCGTGCCCTTCACACTGCGAATTTCGCCTGTGGGGATGCAATTTTCATCGATGGGCACATAGAAGTCGGCATTGATGGTGCACACCACATCTTCCTGCGAGGGCGTGGGGTTGGCGATGCCCGTCAGAGAGAAGAAACCGTGGCTGGTCATGTTGACGATGGTCTTCTTGTTGGTCGTACCCTTATAGTCGATGACCAGTTCGTTGTCATCGGTCCAGGTGTACATCACCGTCATGCTAAGTTCGCCGGGGAAGCCTTCTTCGTAATAAGCTGACACATAGCGAAGCACGAGTGTGTGTTCGTTCACTTGTTCAGCATCCCAAACGCGAGCATGGAAGCCCGTGGGGCCTCCGTGCAAGTGGTTCGGGCCATTGTTGACGGCCAGATTATATTGTTTTCCGTTGAGGGTAAACTTTCCGTGACAAATGCGGTTGCCATAACGTCCCACCAACGTCGAGAGGAAAGGCTCGGGCGAATTCACGCAATCGTCGATGTTGTCGTGTCCCTGTATGACGTTGGCCATATTCCCATCGCGGTCGGGCACCATGATGGCCACAAGCGAACCGCCGTAGTTGGTCACAGCCACTTCACAGCCATTGGCATTGCGCAGGAAGTAGAGGTCCACATCCTTTCCGTTGATTTTCTTCTGAAAGTCTTCACGTTTCAGGCCACTGAGGGCCGGTTGATTGTTTTCCATAGCTTCACGTGTTTTGATAGTTAGTCTTTGCAAATTTGCTTAAAAGATTTGAAAACACAAAAACATTCCACGTTTTTTCACCGAAAGCGGACACAAAGTCGGGAAATCGGCCTCTATCCTCCGAGTTCGCCCACCGCCCGACACACATTGTTTTATTATTTACGCGCATGGTGACGGAAATAATCGGGGCATAATGTGCAATATCGCCACCCCAACCTGCAAAAATCTGCAAGGCGTTTAGAATTTTCTGCAGTGCTTGCGAAAAATTCTGCAAGCACTGCAGATTTCCGGGCTTGCCGGTGGAGAGGACTGAACACGGATGGAACGGGGATGGCAAATGGCTTGATTTTTTGTCAACAGATTACACGAGATTGAACATGTGGAATTGATTTTGAACACGAATCGCACGAATTTGTCGAAAGGGGATGATGGTTTTTGTCTACAGATTAAACAGAATTGAACATGTAGGATTGGTTTTTGAACACGAATCGCACGAATTTTTCGAAAGGGCTGATGGTTTTTGTCAACAGATTAAACAGAATTGAACATGTAGGATTGGTTTTTGAACACGAATCGCACGGATTTTTCGAAAGGTGTTCTACAAAACCTAAAGTTGAAGTTTACATGTTGACACGTTGTAATCTGCAAGCAGTAAGCTCTTGGTGACACACTAAAGCGCCGGCAACTCCCCTGAAAGGGGAAGAAGCCACCAGCTTAGGGCAACGCCCTAAGTACGGAGCGCATATTCAGCCTGCGCCCTGTAAGGGCAAAAGCATGTGTAAACCAGACGGATATACCGCTTTTGCCCCTGCAGGGCGCGTTCAGCGTCGTCGCAGACACTCGGGGCGCTGCCCCGAGTTGAGGGCTTGATGGCCTTTCAGGCCGTTGGCAAATGATTTTCTTACCGGACACCAATAGGATTTATCGGATGATTGAAAACCAATCAAAAATGTTCGCATTCGCTTGCCGAATCATCCCTTTTGGATACAATTGCCGTTCAAAAAAGTATGCACTCCGAAACGAAAAGTCAAAAACGAGTTGTTTTCCCACAAAATAAGTAACTTTGCGGCCGTATGTTGAAATCTGCATCCCTCATTTGCGCCATGGCGTTAGGCCTATCGTGCTACGCCATGCCAGCACAGGCCGAGGCTTCCACCAACGAAGCCGACTCTCTGCGCAGCGCCCTGTCGGCCGTCACCGACAGCAGTGTGACCAATGTCGCACCGGACACCACAAAGAAGCGTAACATCTTCAGGAAAATCATAGATTATTACGCCAATGCCAACAAGCGCACCGACTATCGCAAGTTCAACTTTGGTGTGATACCCGGCCCGCACTATTCGTCGACCGACGGGTTCGGCATCGGCATCATTGCCACCGGTACCTACAGCATGGACAAGAGCGACCCCACCCTGCCGCTCTCCAATGTCGACATCTATGGCGACTTCACCACCAAGGGCAAGGTGAATGTGGGTATCCGCGGCACCAATGTATTCAAGAAGGAGAAGTATCGCTTGGAATACAAGGTGAAAACCGAATTTTGCCCCACCGACTTCTGGGGCGTGGGATATGAGCAAGGAGCCGTGGAACACGACACCGTACCCAACTATAAGAACCTGCAGGTGGAAGCCATGGCGCGTTTTTTGTTCCGCATTGCGCCGAAGACCTACCTGGGTCCCATCGCACACTTCCGCTACATGAAGGCGCACAACATCAAGGCCGAGGGCACACAGGTGTTCGACGGACTGCAGCGCGACGCGAGAGCCACCACCGTGGGCTTCTCGTTCACCTTCGACAACCGCGACTTCCGCCTCAATGCCTACAAGGGATGCTTCGTGCAGTTCGACCAGACATTCACACCGCGCTTCCTCGGCAATGGCGATGACAATTTCATCACCTCCGAACTCACCCTCTGCGGTTATCAGAAGCTGTGGAAAGGGGCTGTGCTGGCAGGCGAGTTTCACACGCAGCTCAACTACGACGGAGCGCCTACGTGGCTCATGAAGGCCGAAGCCGGTTCGCCCTATCGCATGCGCGGCTATTACGAAGGCCGATACCGCGACAACAACATCATGGAGGCACAGCTCGAGCTGCGCCAGAACATCTGGAAGCGCAACGGCATAGCCGTGTGGGTGGGCACCGCCAAGGTATTCCCCGAATTCAAGAAATGGGGCGACAGCAAGTTCCTCCCCAACTGGGGCATCGGCTACCGATGGGAATTCATGAAACGCATCAACCTACGCATCGACTACGGATTTACGCGCGACGGCGGCGGACTCATCTTCAACATGAACGAGTCGTTCTGAGAAAGCCGCGCACGCATCCACACGACGCATTCGCCCCGACAAGTCCACCGGGCCACGGAGCACAACATCATCAGCAAAACCAAAAACAACAATAAACAATGAAACTCAGACACTACTTACTCGCCGCTACGGCGATTGCCTTGGGCAGCACCTCTCTCCATGCCATCCCCTACGCTCCCGAATACTTGCAGACGGAGCAAACCAATGGCAGCGTTGAGTATATCAAATTCGGCAACTTCGACCAATGGCTCGTCCGCAACATCAAGGAGAGCGCCATCATCGGTGGCAACACCAAGACGCTCTATGCCGTTGCCCCCAATGCCACATGGAACAACAACAACGTGTACAACGGCTCCGGTGGTTCACCCTGGGCCACCTCCAACGTATTGGCCAAAGTGGCCGGCGTGGTCAAGACCAACACTTCCGTCTATCGTGAGGCACGCGCCGGACACGGATATTGCGCCAAACTGCTCACCCACGTGGAGCAGGTCAAGGTGATGGGACTGGTCAACATCAAGGTGATGGCCGCCGGCTCGCTCTTCCTCGGCAAAATGATGGAGCCGATTACCGGCACGAAGAACCCGATGAGCAAAATGGACTCCGGCATTAAGTTCGGCCGCCGCCCCAACGCCATCTGCTTCGACTATAAGGTGCAACTCTCCGGCAAACCCAACCGCGTGAAGCAGACAGGTTTCAGCAAGGTAACCACCGTGAACGGCATCGACATGGCCGACTGCGTGCTCTATCTGCAGAAGCGCTGGGAAGACGCCAAGGGAAACATCTTTGCCAAGCGCGTGGGCACCATGGTGCACCGCTTCAATCGCAACTCCAACTGGGTGAACAACGCCAAGTTTACCATTCACTACGGCGACATCACCAAGCAATCGTTCTACAAGTCGTACATGGGCCTCACCACCGGCGACTTCGTGAAATACGCCAGAAACAGCAAAGGAAAGCTCGTGAAGATTCAGGAAGTGGGTTGGGCCGAAGCCAACGAAACACCCACACACATCGTCCTGGCCTTCAACTCCAGCCACGGCGGTGCCTACATCGGTAGCGAGGGCAACACCCTTTGGGTGGACAACGTGCGCCTGTGTTACTAATACGCAGCACCGATCCTCTGCGGTATATACAAACCATTCTGCCAAACACGCATATACCTCATAAGCTCCGCGCCGACATCTCCGGATGCCGGCGCGGAGTGTGTATGCAGCCGACGGGGCTGTCCTTCTAAAGTAGGGAAGTTCCGCTATGCGGTGAGGGGTATGAACAAACGGAAAACGCAGACTTAGGAAACGTTGTTATTCTACCCCTCTGCCCTACGGGCATCTCCCCTGCTCCAGGGGCGAAGCCCCATCCGGATTGTCCGAACGCTGAGAACAGGCCGGAGGGCAGCCGTCCGGATGGGGCTGTCCTCCTAAGGTAGGAGGACGAGCGAAGCGGAGGAGGTATGAACAGACGGAAAATGAATACGGAAAAAGTAATGCGATCTTTTCATACCCCTCTGCCCTACGGGCATCTCCCCAGCCTCAGGGGCGAAGCCCCATCCGGACAGCCCGAACGCTGAGAACAGGCCGGAGGACAGCCACCCGGACGGGGCTGTCCTCCTAAAGTAGGAGGACGAGCGAAGCGGAGGAGGTATGAACAGATGACAGCTGCAAAAAGAGAAAAAGCAAGCCAACGGCAACTTTCTTCTCCCACGAAAGAAGAATCTCGGGCCGCGAGAAAAATTTCTCGGCACACGCAGCTACCATCGTCACCCAAGGAAAAAGTTTTCGCGCCCCACACGAAAAGCAGCCGCAAGCCAAAGAGTAAATCTTGCGGAGCTAAAGCAAGATTTCGACGTGCCCTGCCTACCACCCTCCACCATATATAAAAAATGCCACCCGGCCGGGGTGGCATCGCAATTTCGTTTCTTGATATTTTCGCCGGCGGCCGGCCTCCTTGTCGGGGCGTGGCTTGAGGCTCTCGCCCCTCTTCTGTCGGCCGGCCGAGTACTTTCGGGCGTTCTTCGTTCGCCTTTTTCTCCTTAGAAGGTCTTCATTGTAAATTGGGGAGAGCAAGGCGCAGCCCGTTACAGACGTACCTGAGGTCGGGGCCGAAGTCGGAGCGGTAAGAGAGGCGGCAATACCTCGCATCATCGAGCCAACTGCCCCCACGCAACACACGAAGGCTGCCTGTTGCAGGACCGGTGGGATTCGTCTGAGAATCACTGCTGTAACTGCCATACCATTCCTGACACCATTCTTTTACGTTACCCGACATATCGTAAAGCCCGAGTTCGTTACCACGCTTCGTTCCGACGGGGTGGGTCTCGAAGTCGCTGTTGTCCAAATACCATGCCACATTATCAACATCATTTCCGCCGGCATACTTATAGCCTCCTGATTTATTCCCGCCACGTGCGGCATACTCCCATTCGGCTTCGGTGGGCAATCGGAACTGCTTACCCGTCAGTTCGTTCAGCTTGCGGATGAATTCCTGACAATCGTACCAGCTCACACTCTCCACAGGCAGATTTGCACCTTTGAGACATGATGGATTGCTGCCCATCACGGCTTCCCATTCGGCTTGTGTCACTTCGTACTTACCAATGTAGAAACTGCTCAGCGTTACTTGGTGAGCGGGCTTCTCATCGTCTCTTGCCTTACGCTTCTGCTCCTTCGTAGCACCCATAGTAAATGTACCACCCTCAACATAGACCATGTTGGCTACCAAGCGATTGAGAATTTGCCTCTTCTTTTCACTCTCCTCTCTTTCCCGACGTGCTGCCTCCTCGCGTGCTCTTCTCTGCTCTGCAACTTCACGTTCGCGCTGTGCAATCTCAGCCAATCTAAGATTACACTTGTCTATCCAGGGCTGTACTTCCGACTGCTTGGCCGGATACTTGGCAAGAGCACTTTGAAAAGTAGTCAAAGCAGCTTGGTACTCTTGTCTGTTATATTGTGCTTTACCCTCATTCATCAGCTGTTGGTAAACGTTGGGCTTCGCCGGACGAGGTTTGGGTTTTGGTTTGGGTTTCGGCTTCTGTTTCGGGCCCTGTATAACGCTTTGCGCCGACAACTCGCTGACACTCGCTTCCCACACGCCAAAGGTGCTGAAGAAGGCAAAAAGGCAGAGAAGAATTCGTAGTTTCATGGTATGTGATTTATTATGTGGTAGCAAAGTTAGTGCAAGGCGAGCGAAGTGCCAAATAAATTTGGCACTTCGCTCGCCTTGCACACTTTGGCTGACGCCCAAGTTAGGCTGCGGCTCGGCAGAACAAAAGAAAAACACGTTTTCCTTTTGCTCTGCGCTCGCCTTGCACTAACTTTGCCCACAAATATGTGAGCAAGAAAATGCAGAAACGGAAAATCAAAAAACGATATATACCGGCCGGACCGGTGCCTACGGCTTTCGACCAACGCATCCTTGACTTTCAGAACCAGGGATTCCTTGTCCCGACACGCCAACTCATCAAAACGCCCGAACAGATAGAAGGCATACGCCGCTCGGGGGAAATCAATACCGGTGTACTCGACCTGATTGCTCAGGAAATACATGCCGGAATGAGTACGGCAGAAATCGACCGATTGGTGTACGACTACACAACCGACCATGGGGCTATTCCGGCACCACTGAACTATGAGGGTTTCCCGAAAAGCGTTTGCACAAGCATCAACGAGGTGGTTTGCCACGGCATCCCTTCCGACGAAGAGATACTGGAGGAGGGCGATATCATCAATGTGGATGTCTCGACCATCCTGGATGGCTACTATAGCGACGCTTCGCGTATGTTCGTGATCGGTAAGACCGACCCTGCCCGTGAGCGCCTGGTGCGCGTGGCAAAGGAGTGCCTGGAGATTGGCGCCGAGGCTGCAAAACCGTGGCACTTCGTGGGCGAAATCGGTAAGGCCATTGCTCGCCATGCACATCAACATGGTTTCAGCGTGGTGCGCGACCTCTGCGGTCATGGCGTCGGGCTGGAGTTTCACGAAGAGCCCGAAGTGGAACACTACGACACGCGTCACAAGGGAATGTTGCTCGTGCCCGGAATGGTGTTTACCATCGAGCCTATGATCAACATGGGCACTTGGGAGGTCTTCGTGGACGAAGAAGACGGATGGACCGTAGTTACCGAAGACGAACTCCCGTCGGCACAGTGGGAACACACCTTCCTAATGACCGAGAACGGTGTGGAAGTGTTGACTCACTAAACTTCTTTAAGAACCTAACAACCATTGACATATGGCTTCAACCCAAGAAAAAGATATCATCATCCTTGCTATCGAATCGTCCTGCGACGACACTTCTGCAGCCGTGATGAAGAACGGCATCCTGCTCAGCAATGTTACGGCCGGACAAGCCGTTCACGAGGCTTATGGGGGCGTGGTGCCGGAATTGGCCTCGCGAGCACACCAGCAGAACATTGTTCCGGTGGTGGATCAGTCACTGAAGAAAGCCGGTGTCAGCAAGGAAGAACTGTCGGCCATCGCCGTAACTCTCGGCCCGGGTCTGATGGGTTCGCTACTCGTGGGGGTATCGTTCGCTAAAGGACTGGCCATCTCACTGGGCATCCCTCTCATCGAAGCCAACCACCTGCAGGGACACATCCTTGCCCACTTCATACAGGAGGAAGGGAGCGAGCATCCGGTGCCGCCCTACCCCTACCTGTGCCTGCTCGTGAGTGGCGGCAATTCACAAATCGTAAAGGTGACGGCCTACAACCAACAGGAAATCATCGGACAGACCATCGATGATGCCGCCGGCGAAGCGCTGGACAAATGCTCGAAGGTGATGGGACTTGGCTACCCCGGAGGACCTATCATCGACCGACTGGCACGTCAGGGAAATGCAGAGGCATACTCGTTCAGCAAGCCCAACATTCCGGGACTCGACTACAGCTTCAGCGGACTGAAGACCTCGTTCCTCTACTTCCTGCGTGACCAAATAAAGGAAGATCCCGACTTCATCGAGAAACACAAGGAGGACTTGGCTGCATCACTGGAAAAGACGGTGGTGGATATCCTCATGAAAAAACTGGAGAAGGCCGTAAAACAAACGGGCATCCGACACGTAGCCCTGTCGGGGGGCGTATCGGCCAACACCGCGCTGCGAGAAGCATTCGTGGCACGACAAAAAGCCAAGAAATGGGAAATCTATATCCCCAAGTTCAGCTACACCACCGACAACGCCGCGATGATTGCCATTACAGGCTACTATAAATATATCGACGGGCAGTATTGCCCGCTGGACAAGCCGGCTTATTCGCGCACTTCCATTTGACGAACGTCGTCACGAGGTATACATTATTATATATAAGGAGAAACAAAACCGACAACAAAAATAAAAACAACCGACTATGGATTTAGATCTCAAACTTGCCAGCAAAGAAATCAACGAGATGCTGTGGCGTGACCACAAAACACTCAGTACGGCCGAGAGCTGCACCGCCGGACGCATTGCCAGCGTTATAACTGCGGTTCCGGGCAGCTCCAACTACTTCAAAGGAGGACTGATATGCTACGCAGACGAAGTGAAAGAACAGCTCCTCGATGTGGACGCTGATATCATCGAAGAGAAATCGCCCGTATGCGAAGAAGTGGTGCGACAGATGGTGGTGGGAGCCAACAAGCTCTTCGGCACAGACTATGCAGTGGCCATCAGCGGATATGCAGGCCCCGGTGGACCGGACAACGGCAAAAGCGGCGTTATCGTCGGCACCATCTGGATTGCTGTGGGTTCGAACGAAAAAATCGTGACCAAAATGATTGAAGAAGACAACGGCCGCGACAAAAATCTGGCATCGGCCACCAAAACTGCCATGCAGATGTTGCGCGATTTTCTCAAGGAAGAGAATTTGGAAGGCCCGAAGGAATAAATTTCGGGAAAAACTCCGCAAAAACTTGTCCAATAACATTTAATGCACTAAATTTGCACCCCGTAAGCAAAGTAGGCTGAACCGGTTAGCTTGAATACCACCCCAAGATTACGCAACAACAAACCACCAAGCCCCGGTCAGCAGAAGAAAAACGCTTATACTTTTCTCAACATTAAAACAAGCGAAAGCAATGTCTAAGATTTGTCAAATTACAGGAAAAAAAGCCATGACAGGCAACAATGTTTCGCACTCTAAGCGTCGCACAAAGCGCACTTTCAATGTGAACTTGTTTACAAAAAAATTCTTTTACGTAGAGCAAGACTGCTGGATCAGCCTTAAGATCAGTGCTGCCGGCTTGCGCGTAATCAACAAGTTGGGACTTGACGCTGCGTTGAACAACGCGGTTGCCAAGGGATATTGCGACTGGAAAGATATTAAAGTAATCGGCTAAATTCAGAATCATGGCAAAAAAAGCAAAAGGTAATAGAGTGCAAGTTATCTTGGAGTGCACCGAAATGAAAGAAAGCGGTCTGCCCGGAACTTCTCGCTACATCACTACCAAGAACCGCAAGAATACACCCGAGCGTATGGAGTTGAAGAAGTACAACCCCATCCTCAAGAGAATGACAATCCACAAAGAAATCAAATAATAACACTTTAGGACATGGCAAAGAAAGCAGTCGCTACTCTCCAAACCGGTAAGACAGACGGACGTTCTTACACCAAGGTTATCAAAATGGTGAAGAGCCCCAAGACCGGTGCTTACGTTTTTGACGAGCGCATGGTGCGCAACGAAGACGTTAAGGATTTCTTCAAAGACTAATTTGAACGAATTCAAAACAACCATACAAAACCCTCTCCGCAAGGACGAGGGTTTTTTGTCTTTCCCCTAAGCCTGAGCCAAAGGGCCTGAGAAAAACCGGAGGCACCGTCTGTAAGAACCTATACGTCGAGCCACAATGAGGCGATCGGGTGTCACTACTTGAAGAAACGCTGCACATCCACCGGCATGACAACAAGGTTTGCACCTCGGCGATTCTCGGATTTTCAGACGGTATTCGCAAGATGATAGAAGCATTTTAGCAAGTCGGAATTTCAACAAAGAACATCTAACGGGCTTGTCCGACTAAAAAAAGATGTTTTGTTTGTCGCCCCTCTTACTTTCCACTATCTTTGCAAAAATAGTGGCAGGAGCTCGAAAGACTTAAGAATAAGCCTGAGACGAAGTCGGAAACTTCCACGAGCCACTCCCTATTTTATTCAGAAATAGAAACAACACATTATGGCGTTTTTCAACATCTTCTCAAAGAAAGAGAAAAAAGAAGTGCTGGATGCCGGCCTTGAAAAGACCAAGACCAGCGTATTTTCCAAGATTGCCCGAGCTGTGGCCGGCAAATCAAGGGTAGACGATGAAGTGCTCGACAACCTGGAAGAAGCACTCATCACATCTGACGTAGGCGTGGAAACGACGCTCGAAATCATTCAGAATATCGAACAGCGCGTGGCGCGTGATAAATATGTGGGCACGAACGAACTGCACACCATCTTGAAAGAAGAGATTGCGGCTCTGCTCACTCGCAGCGGTAACAAAGACGAAGAAGGTTTTGACCTGCCGGCTGACAAGAAGCCGTATGTAATCATGGTCGTGGGAGTGAACGGCGTGGGAAAGACCACCACCATCGGCAAGCTGGCACACATGTACAAAGCTGCCGGCAAGAAGGTTTATCTCGGTGCTGCCGACACATTCCGCGCAGCAGCCGTTGAACAACTCTGCATTTGGGGCGAGCGCGTTGGCGTGCCTGTCATCAAACAGCAGATGGGTTCTGACCCTGCCAGCGTAGCCTACGATACCCTCTCATCTGCCAAGGCCAATGATGCCGACGTAGTGCTGATTGATACCGCCGGCCGCCTGCACAACAAAATCGGCTTGATGAACGAGCTGACCAAGATTAAGAAAGTGATGCAAAAGGTGGTGCCCGATGCCCCTCACGACGTGATGCTCGTGCTCGACGGTTCCACAGGTCAGAACGCCTTCGAGCAAGCCAAGCAGTTCATCAAAGCCACCGAAGTAAGCTCTCTGACCATCACAAAACTCGACGGAACAGCTAAAGGCGGTGTGGTTATCGGAATATCCAACCAACTCAAGGTGCCCGTAAGGTTCATCGGATTGGGTGAAAAGGTTACCGACCTGCAACCTTTCAACCGCGTGGAATTTGTAGACTCGCTCTTCGACAACGCCAAACTCTAAATATGAAACAGCAACGCACCATCGACCTTATCACCATGGGATGTTCAAAAAATCTGGTCGACACGGAACATCTCATGCGGCAGTTTCAGGAATACGGCTTCACACTCCACCACAATCCGGAAGCGACGCATGGCGACATAGCCATCGTGAACACTTGCGGATTTATTGGCGACGCAAAGGAGGAAAGCATCAACATGATTTTGGAGTTGAGCGACCAAAAGGAAAGAGGCGAATTAAAACAGCTCTATGTGATGGGCTGCCTCTCGGAGCGCTATAAGGAAGAGCTGAAAGCCGAAATTCCGACCGTTGACAAGTTTTATGGTAAATTCGATTGGCCGGCCATCCTGCAAGAACTCAACTCTGAATTTTCGGAAAGCCTCGCCAACGAACGCGTACTGACCACTCCCGACCACTATGCCTACATCAAAATTTCAGAAGGCTGTGATCGACAATGCGCCTACTGCGCCATTCCGCTCATCACGGGTCGACACGTCAGCCGACCCATGGAGGAAATTCTGGACGAAGTTCGACAACTGGTCCAGCAGGGGGTAAAAGAATTTCAAATCATTGCGCAGGAGCTTACCTACTATGGCATAGATCTGTACAAGCATCAGATGTTGCCTCAACTCATTGAACAAATGTCCGAAATCCCCGGAGTGGAATGGATACGCCTTCACTACGCCTACCCCAACCATTTCCCGATGGACCTGTTGCGAGTGATGCGTGAGCGTCCCAATGTCTGCAACTACATAGACATTGCCTTGCAACACATCAGCGACTCTGTGCTTTCGCGAATGCAACGCCACACCACCGGTCGCGAGACCATCGAACTGCTGCAAGCCATGCGCCGCGAAGTGCCCGGCATCAGCATCCGTACTACACTCATGGTGGGATTTCCGGGTGAAACGGAGGAGGATTTCGAGGAGCTCATGGACTTTGTACGTACCATCCGCTTCGACCGCATGGGTGCTTTTGCATACAGCGAAGAAGAGGGCACATTCGCGGCCGAACACTACGAGGACAACGTGCCCGAGGAAACCAAACAGAACCGCCTGGACCGTCTCATGGACTTGCAGGAAAAAATCTCGGCCGAACTTTGCGCCGAAAAGGTTGGCCGAGAATACAAAGTTATCATCGACAGAAAAGAAGGCGAATACTACATAGGCCGCACCGAGCACGACTCTCCGGAAGTGGATTGCGAAGTGCTCATTCCGGCAAGCACTCCGCTCGCCATCGGAAGTTTTCACCAAGCACGCATCACCGGAGCAGACGAATACGACTTGTATGCCGAAGTGATCAGTGCTTAAAAGATATTCAACGTGAACAACAAAGAATTTATCACAGCCCTGGCGGCACGCTTGGGCATCAGCACCAAGGATACGCAACAGCTTGCCCAAGCTTTTACCACCCACTTGGCTGAGAAGCTGGAAGAGGGACGCACACTCAGCGTCCAAGGGTTTGGCAACTTCGAAGTAAAGAAGAAAATGGAGCGTGTCGTTGTGAAACCCGGCACCAAGCAGCGCATGCTTGTGCCCCCCAAATTGGCACTCAGCTTCAAGCCGAGCAACACACTCAAAGACAAACTTAAATAAAACGGAAAGACTTATGGAAAAACGTATACTTCTGCAAGAGCTTTCCGAACTGCTCGCGGCTCGCGAAAAGCTCACCAAGAAAAAGGCTGAAACCTTTGCCAAAGCCTTCTTTGAGATTATTGAATCCGGACTGGACAAGGACAAATTTGTCAAGATCAAGGGATTCGGAACGTTCAAGCTGGTCAGCGTGAGCGAACGTGAGAGTGTGAATGTGAGCACCGGAGAGCGATTCCAAATCAGCGGGCACACAAAGATATCCTTCACACCCGACACCGAACTGCGCGACCTTATCAACAAGCCGTTCGCACATTTCCAAACCGTCATCTTGAACGAGGGAACCGATACTGCCGAGTTTGATAAAATCGACGCCTTGACACAACAAGAAGAGGTGGAAGACAACGAGGCTGAAGCCATCGTAGAAAGTGCCGCAAGCACTATCGAAGCATCTACTCCCGTTGCTATCGATGAAAATGTTGCAGTGGCACCCACCGAAATGCCGGCGGACGAATCGGCCTCCAACAGTGAAGAACCACACGAAGCACCGGCAGAAGTGGAAGCGCCCACCGAAATTTCAGAACAGGTAAATGAAGAAAGCGAAGCTCCTACCCCACTCTCAACCACCGAGTCGGAAGAGGCGTCGCAAACAACTGAGACGTCGTCGGAGGCTGTGATGGAAGATACACCTACCGAAGCCGAAACCACCACCGCCGTGGAAACATCGACCGAGGAAAGCGAGAATAATGATGCATTGCATTCTGATGTTCAGGAAAGCGATACCGAAACCTTTACAGAAGACAACGAAATGGAAGAAAACAATACTCCCATCGCTACACCGCACTCGGCCACCAACTGGTGGAAAGTGGCAACTCTCACATTGCTTGTAGCGCTACTCATGGTCATCAGCTATTTCACCGGATACTTCCGCTTGTTTGGCTCATGCAGCAACACGTCTTTCAACGAGACTGCAGCTGTTGACACAATGGCCACCGACTCACTCAAGAATGCAAGTGAGAAAGACAGCACAGCATTCGGTCAATCGGCAGACACCATCAACCAGCCCGACCACCTGCCCACGGTTGATCGCGCTCAGCCTTCAGTTCCGGCATCTCCGCGCGTGGCCTCACCGGCTCCCATCGTAAAGAAACCCGCACCCGAAGTTCCCACTCCTCAACCTGCCGCGACTCCGGCTCCTGCACCTGAGGAAGAACCTGCTACGATTGAGGCATATTCGCAAGTGCCCGGCGGAAAATATCGCATTGTCGGTACAAAACGCAGCCACACGCTGCAAACCGGCGAAACGCTTCGCACCTTGGCACTCAACGAATATGGCAGCAAGGGATATGCTCCCTACATCATCCGCCACAACCACCTCAAAAATCCCGACCGCGTGGCTGCAGGTGCTGTCATCCTACTGCCTGAGTTGGTATTGGCACAATAAGTTTCTGAAATTATCTTCTATAATTTTAGAGGGGATGTAGAAGTTTAGACTTTTGACGTCCCCTCTATTTTTTTGCATATGAAAATTTCCACTTGCATCTCACAAAATCATAAAACCCGAGAAAAGTATTTTTCCGTTACTTCTTCGAAAACTTGCCGATATCGGCAAAAATGAGGTATATTTGCAAAGAATTTCACCAAAACTTGCCGATAATATGGCTTACTTGTCAATTTCTGAATTTGCCCAAAAGCATAGCATCAGCGAACGTACCGCTCGCAACTATTGCGCCCAAGGAAAAATAGCCGGAGCATTTATAACCGGTAAAACATGGTGTATTCCTGAAGATGCCACTTTGCCTCAAAAAAGCAGAAAGAAGTTGTCTCCGCTGCTCATTCGTCTGCGTGAAGAAAAGCAATGCCGCATGAAAGGAGGGATTTACCATCGAACCCAAATAGACCTCACCTATAATTCCAACCACATCGAGGGAAGCCGATTGACTGAGGAGCAAACCAGACACATCTTTGAGACGAACACCTTGGGCATCACGACCGAAGATACAAGCATTGACGATATTCTGGAAACGCTGAACCACTTTCGGTGCGTTGATTACGTTATTGATCACGCCACCGACAAAATTACAGAAGCACACATCAAGCAACTGCACCTCATTTTGAAGACGGGAACATCTGACAGCTACAAAGATTGGTTTGCCGTGGGAGAATACAAGCGGCTACCTAATGAGGTCGGCGGAGTTGACACCACCTTGCCGGAAGATGTACACAAAGAAGTAAAAGCCCTGCTCGCTTCATACTATGCCATAGCCGAAACCACCATTCATGACATCCTGGATTTTCACGTCAAGTTCGAACGTATTCATCCTTTCCAGGACGGCAATGGTCGCGTGGGCAGACTGCTACTCTTTTGGCAGTGCCTTCAAGCAGGCATCACACCCTTTATCATCACACAAGGCCTCCGTTTGTTCTACTACCGCGGCCTTCAAAATTGGGGAAGCATCGATGGATATCTCACCGATACCTGCCTCACCGCACAAGACCATTACAAAACCCTCTTGAACTACTTTAGGATAAAGTTTAAGGAATAGTCAGATTTTAATATCACGAAAAGTAACGGATTTGGCACAATAGTGGTAAGCATACTGGATTTGCAGAAAACCAATACTATTTCTCGAAACTGGGAGATATGACCTTGGAATAAATGGACAGCTTTTAGAATGAGGCAAAGGAAAAAGATGTGTCGCCAAAGTAAACGTTGCGGCACACCTTTATATAAATGTAATTATCTTAATGGGATTCTGATTAGCGATATTTATTGCTTATAAAAAATATCACCATCTGACTCTAAATAGCTGCCGTGATTGATAAATTTCTGGTCACGACGATCATAGAAAATAGGAGAGTTCATAACTGTTATGGTATTACCTAAGACTTTGTAACTACAAGTCTCTGTCCAGCTGAAACGTTCCTTGTCATAATCAGTATAATCATATCCCCACGCTTTTATTTCGCAGGATGATGATGTTTTAAAAGTTATCGTAACAGTATTGTCCCATCCCCACCCATCTTCGTCAAGATAGAAATCATGGTTCTTATAGGTGTTTCCTACAATACTCCCGCCACCACCATCTTCATAGTCTTCTTCACATGAGGAAACGAAGAAGATTATCATTGAAATTAATGTAACGCTAAAAAGTCTTAAAATCAGCTTGTTCATGATTTTTTTTGTTTCATTCTTTTCCTTACTCACTTAATAGCTTTGGGAATTACTACAAATCTCCCTTTCCGCACTATCTTTTCAGACAGTGCGGAATAAGGGCTGAGAAACTACTTTACTCTTTGGTAATACAAAGGATCGTCTTCTTCAATTTCATAATTTTCATCTACCCAATACTCCCAAAAAGAATCTTCAGTGGCAAACTTTATACAAGATACCTCAGGATCATCATCTTCGGAACCGGAAAACATTTTCAAAATACCAGTTTCTTCATTGTATGTATATTGGAAATACCATATATCCGGTTCCTCACTATAAGGATGTTCTTTTGCTATACCCGTACCATCTTCTTTAAAATTGTAGATCATATATACCTCGCCATCTACTACGCATATCCATTCTCCAACAAGTTTAGATACTTTTTCTGGTTCTAAATCTTTAAGAGTATCCTCGTCATCTTCGCTACATGCTGTAAGGGAAAAAGCTACCATAGAAAGAAGCAGAATACCAATAATGTTTAATAAATTCTTGTTCATATCTTTTGTCTTGTTTTATTCTTTTCCCTACTCACTTTACGGCTTTTCAGGTTACTCCGTAGTTCTTCAAATCGTGAATATACGCACACAAAAAAGCGCAGAACTTTTTAGTATATTCCCACTTCGAGGTGTTTGGCGTAACCTTGGTAGAAGAATAAGTAAAAGCCCACGCTTATAGCATGAGCATTCTAACTGTTATTCCTTTCTACCTTTTTTAGTCGCCAAACTTTCGAAGTGAAAGAATAAAGCTAAAACGCTTTTCCAATATGTCTTAAAATGCGCGTATCAACTTATACGCTATGCTTCATAGGCAAATTATTATTTGTTAATACTCAGTGTTTCGTTGCAAATGTAATCAAAGTTTTCTATATGGGCTATGAAGATTTCCAAATTCCAGTTTGGATGTTTGTTATTGCATACAGTTTTACACAAATGACTTCTAAATAAAATGCCGGCGCAGAGGGAGTGAGCACCTCTGCGCCGGCACGTTTTTATAGAGCTAATTTTATCAATACTGCTCCTTTTCGTTGGGAAAGTCGCCGCTCTTCACATCGGTCACATAGCGTCCGATGGCATCGGTCATCACAGCATTGAGGTCGGCATAGCGACGCAGAAAGCGCGGAGCGAAATCCTGCGTTTTGCCCAACATATCGTCGATGACGAGCACTTGGCCGTCGGCCGGGCCTCCGCCGATGCCAATCACGGGGATGGGAATTTCGTTCACCACACGGGCGGTCAGGGCTGCCGGAATCTTCTCCAGCACCAGGGCGCAGCATCCCACTTCGGCCAATGCTCGGGCGTCCGAAATCAGTTTCTCGGCTTCAGCATCTTCCTTGGCACGTACGGTGTAGGTGCCATACTTGTTGATGCTCTGCGGCATGAGTCCCAGGTGTCCCATCACGGGGATACCGGCTTCCAAAATCTTTTTTACCGTGTCGATAATCTCCACACCACCTTCCAACTTCAGTGCGTCGCAGCCTGTTTCCTGCATGATGCGAATGGCATTGCGCACGCCGTCTGTGGGATTGACCTGATAAGTTCCGAAAGGCATGTCGCATACCACCAAGGCGCGTTTCACACCTCTCACCACCGACCGGGCATGATATATCATCTGATCGATGGTGATGGGCAATGTGGTATGATTGCCTGCCATCACGTTGGAAGCACTGTCTCCCACCAAGATGATGTCCACACCGGCACTGTCCACGATTTTAGCTGTTGTGTAATCATAGGACGTAAGCATGGCTATCTTTTTGCCCTGCTCTTTCATTTCTTTCAGACGATGCGTCGTCACTTTGCGCGCATCGTCCACTAAATATCCTGCCATAGTTCTTCTATATTCAATTGAGACAAACTTTCGTAATCACTCACCACGACATCGCACATGGGAGCTATCTCCTCTGCCGGCAAGGAGGTGGTGAAGCCCACCAACTTGGCACCCGAGTCTCTACCGGCTCTGAGTCCGTTGAGCGAATCTTCAAACACCACACACTCCTGCGGTTCGAGTCCGAAGAAATGCGCAGCTTCCACATAGCCGTCGGGAGCGGGTTTCGAACGCTTCACGTCTTCCGCCGTAAAGATACGATGAAACAACTGTGGGAAGTCGGGATGCGAGCGATAGAAGCACTCCATCTTCACACGGTCCGAACTTGTTACCACGGCCAGTCCCCACCCCTTTTCGCGCAGCGCCTTGACATACTCCATGCTTCCGGCCAAGAGCGGATAGTGCATCTGTGCCTCAAAGTCCTCCAAGCGTTGTCGCACAAGTTCACGCGCCGCTGCACTATCGGCGAAGTGGGTGTTGTAGATGTGCGTCAGTGTATGCCCTTTCAGACTTTCAGCAAAGTCGGGATCGGTGGGGAAAAACTCACGCCCGATTTCTTCCCAAAACGCAGTGTATTGCGGTTCGGTGTCTACCAGCACGCCATCGAGGTCGAACAATGCAGCTCTTTTGAAATCCATTGTGTTCATGTCTTTTCTTGATGAATTTGGCAGAGGTATGCCCTGCCGAAATTCAAAATCCGCCGCAAAGTTACAACATACCGACGTAAGAGCAAAGCAAAGCCCCACTCGGTGCAGCGAATGGGGCGTAAGAAAATAGAGGATAATGGGAGAATTCTTTGTCTTTCTTTTGATATTCTTTCGGTTCGTTCATACCCCCTCCGCTTTGCCCGTCCCCCTACCTTAGTGGGACAGCCCCATCCGGATGATTCTTCCTCGCATTTTGCGCTCGGCGTTCGGACAATCCGGGGAGGGGTTCTGAACGCTAAGATAGCACTGCAATATCTCTAAATAATATGCTGAAAATGTGACAAGGGAACCCCATTTATGGCACAAGCCTGAACACACGGATGCCCACCGACGTGCGATGCTTCGACAGGTATTGGCGCAGCGTCATCGGCTCTTCCACCACCTTCTTGTGCAACGACGATGCGTTGAGCAGGTGCAGCCGTCCATCCTTGCCCCACACGGCGAAGCCCAAGTGCGAATAGTCCAGTCCGGCTTTGGTTGTAACGATGGCTACAATGTCTCCGCTCTTGATGCAAGCGAGTTGGCGGTGCGACAATCCGGTTTTCGCTGCCGGCAGATAGCTCACCACAGCTCCGTTGCCACTTTGTTCCATGACTCGGATGCTGTCTGCCCATTCGGGGTGTGCTGCCAGCATTTTGTACCTCAGGTAATGGCGCGACATGTAGCTGTTCTCAATTAGCTTTCGACCTGTGAAATGCACATTGTCGGCCACTTCGCTCACCAGTCCGCGCTCTGTGGCATCGTTGATCCACCAGTCGAAGTAGTGCAAGCGCGACAAGTATCCCTCCATCCGTCCGCCCCGATAGCGATAGCTCTCCAGGTTTCGGCAGAAGTCCACAAAGCGTCGCTGCCCTTGGCGTCGCGTGATGACCAAGGCATTGACGGTCTCCACCAGTGTGGTGCAATCGAGCTGCCGCAGATTCACCACAAGTCGTTCCGGGTCGCTCACTTCCAAGGTGTGCGCCACATAAGGCGTTCCGAGGAATTGTCGGGCATAGAAGAGCACATCGTTTTCGCCGCAATCAGCTTGCAAGAGTTGCTCCACCCGGGCAGAATCGGCTGCTGTGTAGATCACCTTCCGGAGATAGGATTGGTCGGTGCACGAGTCGCCCTGCGCTTCGGCTGCTTCCTCCACGAAAACCGCAGAGCAATGCCCTGAGGCACTGCCCTGCGGAGAGGCTTGGCACACCATGCCCGACACTATGGCCGACAGCACGGCAGCGAGGCGGCACACCTTTATATAATTACGTGTGCGCATCCGGCTTATTTTATCATGTCGATGCTGCGACGCAAGAACTTGCTGAGGGCTTCGCCACGCAGCAGTCCGTTTTGCAGCAATGCGATGTCGATGAGTTGCGAAACCACTTGGCTGCCCTTGGCATAAGCCGTCAGGATTTCCTTCTTTTGGTTTTGCTTCTCACTGATTTCGTTGTTGGTTTTGGAGAGTTCGTCGCGTTCTTCCTGCGTGATTTCTTCAGACTTCTTGTCGCGCTGCGATTGTTCGATCACCTGACGGCGCGCATTCAGCCCACGCAAGTCGGCTTCCACGGGATTGAGCTGCTCGTTCATCGAAGCGGCATCCGCGAGCACGCCCTTCACCAGGCGATGGTCAGAGTTGAGCACGAGGCTCATCATGTCGGGCATTTCGCCATAGAAGCTCATGCCGGCTTGCAGCTGACTCATCTCCTTCATTCGGCGCATGTATTCGCTCTGCGTGATAACCACCGGAGCGGTTTCTTCGCCCATGGCACGTGTCTCTACGTGGAATTCCACCTTGTCGAGCTTGGGCAGAACGGCATTGAAGATACCGGTCAGGCGTTCAGCCTCGTCGGCTGCAAGTTCTTCGCCCTTGTTGTCATCCTTCTGAATGAGGCGGTCGATGGTGTCGCCATCCACACGCGAGAAGCGGCACTTCTCGAACTTCTGTTCCAACATGCCTACCAGCGGACTGTCGAGCTGTCCGTCCATGAGCAACACGCTGTAGCCCTTGGCACGAGCAGCCTCGATGTAGCTATACTGTGCTTCGCGGTCGGTGGCGTAGAGGTAGATGAGATTTCCCTCCTTGTCGGTCTGAGTGGCCTTGATGAGGTCGCGATATTCATCATAGGTGAAGCTCTTTCCGTCAACGTCCTTGAGCAGTGCAAAGTTCTTTGCCTTGTCGTAGAAGTCGGGTTGCGACAACAGGCCGTAGTGGATGAAGAGTTTCAGGTCGTCCCACTTCTGCTCGAAGTCGGCGCGGTCGTTCTTGAAGATGCCCTGCAGGCGGTCGCACACCTTCTTGGTGATGTAGGTCGAAATCTTCTTGACATTGGCGTCGCTCTGCAGATAACTGCGGCTCACGTTGAGCGGGATGTCGGGAGAGTCGATCACACCGTGCAGCAGGGTGAGGAATTCGGGCACGATGTTCTCCACCTGATCCGTCACGAACACCTGATTGCAGTAGAGCTGTATCTTGTTGCGGTGTATCTCTATGTTGCTCTTGATGCGGGGGAAATAGAGCACGCCGGTGAGGTTGAACGGATAGTCCACGTTGAGGTGAATCCAGAACAGCGGTTCGTCGCTCATGGGATAGAGCTGGCGATAGAAGCTCTTGTAGTCCTCATCCTTGAGTGTGGAGGGAGTTTTTGTCCACAGGGGGTTGGTGTCGTTGATCACATTCGGCTCGTCGGTCTCCACCTGCTTGCCGTCCTTCCATTCGGTCTTGTTGCCCAAAGCCACGGGGATAGGCAGGAAGCTGCAGTATTTACGCAACAGTCCTTCCACCTTCGATTTTTCCAGGAAGTCCTTGTTCTCATCATCGATGTGCAACACGATGTCGGTACCGCGCTCGGCCTTGTCGCACTCGCCGAGTTCGTAAGCCGGACTGCCGTCGCAAGTCCAGTGAGCAGCCACTGCGCCTTCCTTGTAGCTACGGGTGAAAATTTCCACCTGCTTGGCCACCATGAAGGAGGAGTAGAAGCCCAGTCCGAAGTGTCCGATGATGGCGTTGGCATCGTCCTTGTATTTCTCCAGGAAGTCGTTGGCACCCGAGAAAGCGATTTGGTTGATATACTTATCCACCTCCTCGGCCGTCATACCGATACCGCGGTCGCTCACGGTGAGTGTACCGGCTTCGGCATCGAGCTTGATGCTGATGGTGAGGTCGCCCAGTTCGCCCGGACACTCTCCCTTGGCTGCCAGCGTCTTCAGCTTCTGTGTGGCATCCACTGCGTTGGCCACGATTTCGCGCAGAAAGATTTCGTGGTCCGAATAGAGAAATTTCTTAATGACGGGAAAGATGTTTTCGGTCGTTATCCCGATGTTTCCTTTTTGCATAGCTGTATGTTTTTAGTTGATTATTTCAATTTGGCGCTCCTCCATACATTATTATATATACGCACGAGGAAGCGGCACCTTGCTTTTTTGCAAATTCTGTGCCAACTCTCGGTTTTCGCAGGCCGCATAGCACAAAATGCATAGGCTTTCTGCAAAAACTGGCAGGCCTTGCCAAAAAACTGGCAGGCCTTGCCAAAATTTTGGCAAGGCCTGCCAGTTTTCACTTCATGGCCCGAAAAGAATCTGCCAAAGCCGCAAAAATATCACACAAACCCCTTATCGACGCAACAACCGGCCGTGCAAAGTTGTGTCTCGCTTCGCCCGAAAGCCGAAAACCCACCAAAACTCTCCCCGACCGACCGTATAAGGGAATAAAATCGTATTTTTGCCCACATAAACGCCCTGCGTACATTCATTTTAACACAGCATTAACTCTCCCGACGATGGAACAAAATCAAACCCTGCAAGTCTGCATAGCCGACAGTGCCCTCCGCCAAGCCGCCACCGAGGGCATGGATGCCTTTGTCAAAGTGTTTGCCGACGCCATAGCCGAGGCCGCCGGCGGCCATCTCGATGCCGAAGCCATGCAGCGCCTCAATGCCGACCAAATCACCTTGTGGGGATACACACTCCTGCACGACGAACTGATGGACGGCGGTTTCGTGCAACTCATACACAACGGCTACGGCCCCTTCTTCTTCCGCAATCCTTTTGCCAAGGCCATGCGCCTTTGGGGACTGCATGCTTTCTCCAAGCTCCTCTACGAAGCACGCCGCCTCTACGACCTGCACGGCGAGAGCATCGAACAACCGTGCAGCGACGACGAGTTTATGGCCCTGTTTGAGCAGTTCCCCGAATTCGACGAACTGGACGACAGCTTCATCGAGCAGGAGGAAGAAATCCAGGCTGCCATCGCCCATTACGTGGACGAGCATATCGAAAATTTTGCAACCATCGCTTAAATATCCTGCCACATGGCAAAGAAAGAAACAAAGCCCGCACGCATCAACATCAAGAACCGGCGTGCCGAGTTCGACTATCTCATCATCGACCGATATACCGCCGGCATCGTGCTTACCGGCACCGAGGTGAAAAGCATCCGCGCCGGAAAAGCCGGCCTCGTGGATACCTATTGCTACATACACAACGGCGAAATCTGGGTGAAGAACATGTACGTCGCCGAATACAGCTTCGGCTCCTACAACAACCACGCCACACGCCGCGACCGCAAGCTCCTGCTCAACCGCAAAGAGATCGGGGCCTTGCAGGACGCCACGCGCTCACCCGGCTTCACCATCGTGCCGCTCCGCCTCTTCATCGACGAGAACGGACGCGCCAAACTCAGCATCGGCCTGTGCCGGGGTAAAAAAGAGTACGACAAGCGTGCATCCCTACGCGACAAGGACGATCGCCGCGAAGTGGACCGCGTGATGAAAAACAAGAGTTTCTGAACACCCCGAGCACAGAGGTAAATAAAAAGAAGCCATCGCACCAACACACCGGACGGGGCTGCTCCCCTAAGATAGGGGGACGAGCGAAGCGGAGGGGGTATGAACAGACCTCAAAACCAACATCATTAACAACCAAACCACACCACACACATGCTCGAAACGCTGGCCAATCAACGCATACTCATTCTCGATGGAGCCATGGGCACCATGATACAAGGCTACGGCCTCACCGAAACCGACTATCGGGACACACGCTTTGCCCACCTGCCGGGACAGCAATTGGGCAACAACGACCTGCTCACGCTCACCCGTCCCGACATCATCGCCGACATACACCGACGATATCTCGAAGCCGGCGCCGACATCATCGAGACCAACACGTTCAGCGCACAGTGCATCTCCATGGCCGAATACCACTGCCAGAACATCTGCCGCGAACTCAACGCTGCTGCCGTGGCCTTGGCGCGAAGTTTGGCCGACGAATACACACAGCGCAACCCCGACAAGCCACGCCTCGTGGCCGGCAGCGTGGGTCCCACCGGCAAGACGCTCTCCATGAGTCCCGACGTGAACGATCCGGCCCTGCGAGCCATCACCTTTGATGCCTTGGCCGAAGCCTACACCGAGCAGATGGAAGCCCTCATCACGGGGGGCGTAGATGCGTTGCTCATCGAGACCATCTTCGACACACTCAATGCCAAAGCCGCACTCTATGCTGCCGAAACTGCCATGCAGACCACCGGCCGCCGCGTGCCCATCATGCTCTCCGTGACCATTGCCGACCGCGCCGGACGCACTCTGTCGGGACAGACATTGGGAGCGTTTCTCGCTTCGGTGGCACATGCCGACATCTTCAGCGTAGGCCTGAACTGCTCCTTCGGTGCTGCTGAGATGCGCCCCTTCGTCGAAGAACTTGCCCGCTGCGCCCCTTATCGCATCTCCGTGTATCCCAATGCCGGCCTGCCCAATGCCAACGGTGGATACGACCAAACACCGGAAGCCATGGCCGAAGAGATGCGCAGCTACGTCAAGAGCGGACTCGTCAACATCATAGGCGGATGCTGCGGCACCACAGACGCATTCATCGCTCGTTATCCCGACATCGTCCACGAGAACGGCACCTTTCTCCCACCCCACATTCCGGTGGCACGCCCCCAAAGCATGCAGTTGGCCGGGCTTGACATGTTCGAGCTGAAGCCCGACATGAACTTCATCAATGTGGGCGAACGCTGCAACGTGGCAGGTTCGCGCAAGTTCCTGCGACTCATCAAGGAGAAGAAGCACGACGAAGCCGTGGCCATCGCACGCCGACAGGTGGAAGACGGAGCACAAATCATCGACATCAACATGGACGATGGTCTGCTCGACACTCGTGCAGAGATGGTGCACTTCCTCAACCTGCTGGCCGCCGAACCCGAAGTGGCACGCCGCCCCTTCATGATCGACTCGTCCGACTGGGAGACCATCCGTGCTGCGCTGAAGTGCGTGCAAGGCAAATGCATCGTCAACTCTCTGTCGCTCAAGGAGGGCGAAACGGTTTTCAAGGAACGAGCCGGCGAGTTGCGTCGCATGGGAGCTGCCGTGGTGATCATGGCCTTCGACGAAGAGGGACAAGCCACCACCTACGAACGCCGCATCGACATCTGCCGCCGCGCCTACCGCATTCTGACAGACGAAGTGGGCTTCCCCGCTTGCGACATCATCTTCGACCCCAACATACTAGCCATCTGCACCGGCATGGCCGAACACGACGACTACGCACACAGCTTCATCGAGGCCACACGCTGGATTCGCAACAACCTGCCCGGCGTGCACATCAGCGGCGGAGTGAGCAACCTCTCGTTCTCCTTCCGTGGCAACAACTACATCCGCGAGGCCCTGCACGCTGTGTTCCTCTTTCACGCCATCAGAGCCGGTATGGACATGGGCATCGTCAATCCGGCCACCTCGGTGATGTATGAGGACATTCCGGCCGAGCACCTGGAAATTCTGGAAGACGCCGTGCTCAATCGCCGACCCGCAGCCGACCGCCTCATCGCCTTGGCCGAAAGCGTGCTGAACAATGGAGAGACCGCTGCCGGCACCAACCGAACTTCTGCAGCCGAGACCGCTCGCACGGAAATCCCTGTCAACGAACGCATCACGCAAGCACTGATCAAGGGAGTGCCCGACCACCTGACTACCGACCTCACCGAAGCGCTGCAACAGCACGCGCGTGCTGTCGACATCATCGAAGGACCACTGATGCAGGGCATGAATCATGTCGGAGAGCTTTTCGGCGCCGGCAAAATGTTTTTGCCACAAGTGGTAAAGACTGCACGCACCATGAAGCAGGCCGTTGACTTTCTGCAACCGCACATCGAAGCACAGCAGTGCGACGGCCAAAACAAAGCCGGGCACATGGTCATCGCCACAGTGAAAGGCGACGTGCACGACATCGGCAAAAACATTGTGGCCGTGGTGATGGGATGCAACAACTACGAGGTGACAGACTTGGGCGTGATGTGTCCGACCGACCGCATTGTGTCCGAAGCCATCCGCACCAAGGCCGACATGGTTGGTCTGAGCGGCCTTATCACTCCCAGCCTGGACGAGATGATTCGCGTAGCCGAGGCCATGCAATCGGCCGGCCTCCGAATTCCGCTCATCGTGGGAGGTGCCACCACCGGAAAGCTACACACAGCCCTGCACATCGCACCGGTCTACGACGGCCCGGTGGTGCATGTCAAAGATGCGTCGCAGATGGTGAGCGTGGCAGCCTGTCTGATGAATGCAGAGACGCGTCAGTCATTCACCCAAGCCATTGCCAACGAATATCAGCACCTGCGTGAACAACACGCAAAGCCTGCGCCCAACCTCCTATCCATTGACGAAGCGCGTAACAACAAACCCCGACTTTTCTGAACCTCTCCATGAGACACACCCTCCTGATATTGATCTTCTGCCTGCTGTCCGGACTTATGAGTTTCGCTCAGACAGCATCACAGAGTTTTGTCCGCACAGACGGAACCCACCTTACCGAAAACGGAAAGCCCTTCCGCTTCATCGGTGCCGACATGTGGTATGCCGTACACATGGCCGCCGATAGCATCCGTGGAGGTCAGGAGCGCCTTTGTGCCGAGTTCGACCGTCTGCAGCGACTCGGCATCAACACACTGCGCATCCTGGCCGTTAGCGAAAGTCCCGCTCCTGATGACGTTCGCGCCATCCGCCCTGCCATGGTGCAACCCGGCGGAATGCTCAACGACACCCTGCTGACGGCACTCGACTTCGTAATCACCGAACTTGGCAAGCGAAACATGCGTGCCGTGCTCAGCCTCACCAACACCTACAGCTGGAGCGGCGGACTGGCACACTATCTGCGCGAAACGGGCGACACCATCGTCCCCATGCAGGCTGAGGAACTGCCGGAGGCCTATGCTGCACGCGTAGCTGCATTCTATAGTAATGCCGAAGCCGTGAAGCTCTACCAACACACCGCACTCGCCATCGTGCAACGCACCAACAGCATCACAGGCAAGGCCTACCGAAATGACCCTGCCATCATGGCCTGGGAACTCTGTAACGAGCCACAAGCCCCCGGCGGAGCAAAGAACATCGGCTTTATGGAGTGGGCCATGAGCACCGCACACATCATTCGGCAGGCCGATTCCAATCATCTGATAAGCCTCGGCACAGCCGGCATCAAGCACTGCGCCGACAACGAACGCTTCTACGAAATGCTCTACACCACCGGAGCATTCAGCTTTGCCTCGTTCCAACTCCAACCCTTGCGGTGGGACTGGGCGCACAAGAGCCGCACACTCGAAGACCTGCCGAACACATACCTCAAAGCCACCGACTATTACGAACAACACCGGCGCATCGCGCAAAACGCCGCACTCCCGTTGGTGCTCACCGGATTTGGCTATCCGCGCGACCGCCATTTCTTCACGCCCGACAGCCCGGCCTTCTATCGCAACTACTTCTTCGAATTCGTGATGAGCAAACTCACGGCCTCCGTTGCCTCGGACGATGTGCTGTCCGGCATCATCGTTTCTGCCTGGAGCGGAGACAATCGCGCCGACGACTTTGTGTGGCAAGCGGGTGTGCTCACCGGCGACAATCCCTGCGACCCACAAGGTCTCTACTCCGTCTTCGCCACCGATACTCCTTGTCTGAAAAGGTTGGAAGAGGGTGCAAAGGTGCTAAACAGCCATTAAAGAAACATTATGTTCCACTCCTATAATAGCCTATGGCGCAGCCGTGGGTACTAAAGCTGCATTCGTTTTCGCGCCTTTAGGTGCGACACAAACGCAGCGAGGCCGGCGACTTTTTTCGGTAGCCGGCCTCGTTTTTTCTAAGGTTTCAAAACTCTGTCCAATGACTATTCGCCTTCGGCTGCCAAGGGCGAAGGAGTGGTGTATGTGCGTGCGGCAAGTTCCTTGTCGAGCATATACATGCCATACTTGTTGCCCTCGACGGCTTCGACAGCCTGTATCATTTCGCGAGCAGACTCCTCCTCTTCCACTTGTTCGTCGATGAACCACACCACGCGGTTCATGGAGGCCAGGTCGCGGTCGGCATGTGCGATGGCACCGATTTCGTTGATCATGGCCGTCACTTTGCGTTCGTGCTCCAAGGTGGCACGAAACATGTCGAGCACCGTGTCCCAATGCGTGGGAACTCCCTCAATGGGGTCGAGCAACACACGTGCATCGCGTGAGTTGAGATAGTTCATGAAGATGCGTGCGTGATCCTGCTCCTCACGGAACTGCACGTAGAACCAATTGGCTACGCCCTTGTGGCCTTTGGCTTCGGCGTCCATCGACATTGAGAGGTAGAGGTATGCGGACCAGAGTTCGGCATTGATTTGCTTATTGATGGCGGCTTGGAGTTGTTCGCTGATCATTTGGGTATTGTTTTTGGGGTTTACTGATTGAATTGTTCTTCGTTGGTTTTCGGTGATTACCTCTCGCCGGGTGCAGAGATTAGAAGTCGGCGGGAAGTTCTGTCTTCCAAAGTCCGTGCAGATTGCAATATTCGTAGACAGCTACGGGCTTGTCGGCACCGGTGCAAAATTCGGCCACGGGTTGGTCCGAAAGCCGATACAACTGTCCGCCATGCTCTGTCTCTACGTAGATGAAAGCGATGTGGTGTTCGGGCTGCATGGGATGAAGCACGCTACCCACTTCCACACGGATGCGACACTCATCCAGACGTGTTACCACGGGAAG
Organism: Bacteroidaceae bacterium; assembly: GCA_017461605.1. Lineage (GTDB taxonomy): Bacteria > Bacteroidota > Bacteroidia > Bacteroidales > Bacteroidaceae > Alloprevotella. Next base: position 302,834 of record JAFTXN010000002.1, on the reverse strand, counting down.
ATGCTTCTCCACGCTGGCATCCACGGTTCCGGGAATGAGTTCTTCCATCTTCTGTCCGCAACATACCACCGGCACACCGGAGTCTATGGTTTTCACTATCACGTTGCCACAATGTTGGCACTTGTAGAATTTCGTTGTCATAGCTCGTTTGTTTTTTAGCGTTTTTGTTATGTCTTTGTTCTCTCTTCGGAAGATTTTCGGACAAGCCGAGGCTTCCGACTGCAGCAAAGATAAGGGTTCTCCGAATGAGTTGCAAAAAAATGGGTGTATATCTTCATTTACGAAACTTAAACTTTGTGAAGTGCAAACAGAAGGGACTTACAGTCTTCACCAAGGGGGTGAAAATCTGCAAGGCGTTTAGAAAATTCTGCAGTGCTTGCAGAATTTTCTAAACGCCTTGTAAAAAACAATAGGATGCCGAGGGGGATTATACCTCGAGCGCTCCTATGATTTCGTGCACGTCTTTGCAGCCATGCGCATCGAGCCATTCGTTGATGCCGCGCACCACCTTGACGGTGATGGCAGGGTCGATGAAATTGGCCGTACCGATCTCGATGGCGGTGGCACCGGCCATGAGAAACTCAATGGCATCGGTGGCATTCATGATGCCGCCCAAACCTACGACGGGTATGTTGACCGCCTTTGCCACCTGCCACACCATGCGCAGGGCTACGGGCTTGACGCACGGGCCCGAGAGGCCGCCGGTGCCGATGCTGAGGCGTGAGCGTCGGCGCTCGATGTCGATGCTCATACCCATGAGGGTGTTGATGAGCGAAACACTGTCAGCACCTTCGGCCTCGACGGCGCGAGCAATGTCCGCGATGTTCGTCACGTTGGGCGAGAGCTTCACAATCAGCGTCTTGTGATAAGCCTGTCGCACTGCCTTCACCACGGCTGCCGCTCCCTCACAGGTTACGCCGAATGCCATTCCGCCGTTTTTCACGTTGGGGCACGAGATGTTCAGTTCGATAGCCGGGATGCCGGGCAGTGCATCGATGCGTGCGGCACACTCTGCATAGTCTTCGGGAGTGCTGCCCGACACATTCACCAGCACATTGGTGTTAAGATGCTCCAACTGCGGATAAATCTTCTCGCAGAAATGATCTACGCCCTTGTTTTGCAGCCCCACACAGTTGAGCATTCCGCCTGCCGTCTCGGCCATGCGGGGGTAGTCGTTGCCCTGCCGAGGATGCAGCGTTGTGCCTTTCACGATGAAACCGCCGAGCTCGTTCAGGTCAATAAAGTCGGCAAATTCCAGACCATATCCGAAAGTTCCGGAAGCCGTCATTACCGGATTCTTCAGCGACATTGCGCCGATGTTTACGCTTAGATTTGCCATGTCAGTTGCTTTATGTTGAATACGGGTCCGTCCTTACATACACACACATTGCCTTCGTGCGTTTTCTCCACGCAGCAGAGGCAGGCTCCGAGGCCGCAAGCCATGAGGTTCTCCAATGACACTTCGCACTCCGTGCCTTTGGCCTTCGCCATCCGCGCCACAGCCACCATCATGGGCTTTGGACCGCAGGTGGCAATGAGGTCAAACTGTTCGTCCTCCCAAACGGGATGATGCGTTACGAAGCCCTTGGTTCCGGCAGAGCCATCCTCGGTGGTGAGCAACACGCGGCCATAGCGGCGGAAGTGCTCCAACTGCATCAGGTCGGCTTCGGTGCGTCCGCCGAGCAAGAACACAGGTTCGTGGCCGGCCTCTCGGAGCATCTCACCATGATAGAGCAATGGTGCCGTTCCCACGCCGCCACCCACGAGGAGCACCTTTCGACCGCTACCCTCGGGCTGAGTGAAACCGTTGCCCAAGGGGAACACACAGTTGAGCACATCACCGACCTTGAGAGCGGCCATGGCACGTGTGCCCTCTCCCACCACATGCACGAGCAACCAAAGTTCGTTGTTGGCCCGGTCTACGTAGTTGATGGAGATGGGGCGGCGCAAAAATGTGGTTTCGGAGCCGCGCACCTGCACCTCGACAAATTGCCCCGGAAGCATCGGAGGCAAAGCCTGTTCATGCGTGAGGCGCAACAGCACATAGCCTTCGCGCGGAGTTTCCACGGCGGCTACAATCAAATCGAGCGCATATTTCTTCATGAGCATACAATGTTAATTTATCTGTATGCTTGCAAAGTTAGTGCAAGGCGAGTGGAATACAAAGTAAAACGCGAAGCTTTTACTTTTATTCCCGAGCCGCAGCCTGACTTGCGCGAAGCAAAATTCTTGACAAGGCTTGCGCAATGCACAGAGGCAAGCGTGTGATTGTTCGGAGGCTTTGCGCAAAAAGTGGCAAGGCCTGCCACTTTTCCGGCAAGCACCGGAAAACTTTGTAAAAGCACGCTGCAGCCATCAAACAACAAGGCGGAAGCCCCGGGATGGAGCCTCCGCCTCTGCGTGTGCGATGTGGAGTTTCTTATTCGTCCTGTCCGAACTTATCCGTGGGATAAAGCTCTTCCCACCATTCGGGTTCGTCTTTCAACCAATAGGCCATCCAGGCGAAGATGGCATTCTGCCACTCCAAACGCTTGTTGTGGTTGGTCACGACGTGGTTTTCGCCATTGATATGTATGTAGCTCACGCGCTTGCCCAGTATGCGCAAAGCCGTGAAGAGTTGCTGGCTCTCGTCGGTCGGCACATTGGTGTCCACCGTTCCGTGCAGCAGCAACAGCGGAGTGTTTATCTTGTCGGCGTTGAACAAGGGCGATTGCTTCACATAGAGTTCGGGATTGTTCCAAGGGTAGCTGCCATATTGCGCCACCTCTCCATAGGTGTATCCCCAGTAGCCTCCGCCCCAATAGCTCGCGATGTTGGAAATTCCGGCATGCGAGATGGCAGCCGCAAAGATGTCGGTGCGTGTCTGCAGATACTGTGTCATAAATCCGCCATACGATGCTCCCATGCAGCCAATCTTTTGAGCATTGACATAAGGGTGCTCGGCACAGAAGGCCTTGGTACCCTCGATGATGTCGTCGGCCGAGCCTTGTCCCCAAGTGTTGACGTGGCGAGCGGCAAACTCCTGACCGAAGCCTATGGCACCACTCGGCTGACACACGTATACCACATAGCCTTGCGAGACCAGCACTTGCAGAGGATACTGAGACTCAAGCATTTTCGGCGTAGGCGTGCAGCCACCATAATAATAGACAATGAGAGGATACTTCTGCGACGCGTCAAAATCGGGGGGCAGGAAGTAGAAGCCACGGATGCTGTCGCCACGCGATGAGAGGAAGCTCCAGTCGTGGCAAGTGCCGATGGCTACGTTGGCAAACTGCTCGTCGAAATTGGTCTCACCAATGCGACGGCTCTTGGGCTGCTCTGCCGAGAGTGTGCATGCATACATCTCGCGTGCACGCTCGCCGGTCTGTCCGTGGAACACCATGAGCGGTTTCTTCATACCACGGGCGATGCTGTAACCCTGCACATAGGATACCGGGAGACGATAGCGCACCACCTTTTCCGTAACGGGCGAAAGACTGAAAATGCTCACATTGCATCCGTCGGTGGCAGAGAAGTAAATCGTGTTGTCGACGGCATGCCAACGGAAGCCCTCCACAGAAGGCGCGAACTTGCGCAGCAACGGGCTGACTTGCTTCGTAGCAATGTCGTAGAGGAACAGACGATAGTCGAATCCCTGGGGAGTCTGTCCCGCAGCCACCTCGCTACCGATACCATCGAAGGCTGCGGGTGTGGCCTTGATGAGCAACTGCTTGCCATCGGGTGAGAATTTGGCCTGACTCACAAAGGCCGTATCAGCCAATAGTGTGTCCACATGGCCGGTGTATGCATCCATGCACACTATCGTGGTGCGACGGAACGGAGCGCGACGGGTGTCCATGCGACTGAAGGAAAGCAGCAACTGCTTGCCGTCCGCAGAAATATCGTTCAGAGATACACCGGTCGCACCGAAGGTCAGACGTTGCGTCAGGCCGGTTTTCAAATCGTAACGATAGAGTTCGCTGTTGTTTCTCCATCCCGGCATTCTGTCGTCGGGTTCGCGCAGACGGCGCAAGCCGCCCTTGTCTTTCTCTCCCTCAGCCGTTTTGCTGTAGATGAGATAGTCCTCGGTGGGCGACAGGGTGAAGCTGCTTGTGGGCAGCCCTTCGGCCAACACCGTCTCCTTCTGCGTTTGCGGATCAAGCAGCACGAGTTGTGTACCTTTGGCTCCGTTCCGTGTATAGTAGAGCACCGAACGTGTGGGCAGCCACTGCCAATTGACATACTCGCTCCGGCGCAACAGCTCGCGGCCGGTGGAGACTTCGGAAAGCACCGTGCGGAACTGGTTGGAGCCGTCGCTCTTCTTGGTGTAGTAGGAAGCCACGAGATACTTGCCATCGGGCGAAACGGAAACATTGTAAGGGCGATCGCCTTCCAACATCTCAGTCATGTTATAGGCTCGCTTCTCGTCATACGATGGGAGTGAAAGCCCCTTCAAACTTTTTCCTTCCACACAAACACTAAAAGTGTCTTTGGCCGTAGGCTGCGTCAGACATAGGATGGCGACATCGGATGTTCCGGGAAGCAACTTTACTTCTCCCCCACTCACTTCCTTCTCGTTGACATACAGCTTGTAAGAGGCCAGGTTCTTCACCGAAATTTTGGCCTTCACATAACGCGATGCCGACACGGGAAAACGAACCAAGCGTAATGTGGCGGTGCTGTCGAGGGCCGGAAGCGCAGCTCCACGCAGCACTTCGGCAGTGGCCGGACGGGTGAGAAAAGCAGCCGAAGCATTGTTGGCCAAAACCTCCTTCAAGTCGAACTTGGCACGCTTCCCACTGAGCGAATCGACCTGATAGGGGGAGAAAATTTTAATCGGTTCGGCCATCCATGCACGCTCCACACGGATGGTGTCTGCTTGGGCTGTCAGCGGCAGACAAAGCAACAAAGCGATAAACAAATTCTTCATAGATTCTTATAGATTTGATGTTACGTTTCTTACTTGCCCTCCTGACTCTCTTGCTCGGCACTTTGGGTTCCGTAATACGCATCCCACTGTCGCTGCACTTCCTGCCAATCCACAGCATCGCCATTGGCAATGGCCTCGGCCTGCTGCAGCACTTCGTCGTGTTGCCGCTTCTCAAGGTGGCGCTGCTTCATGGCTTCGATGGTGGCATCATCCAAAATCTGAATAATGCCTCGGCGCACGCACTCATTGAGATCGTCAGGCCCGAAAGCCTTTCCCTGTACATTGAAGTCGGAGATATTGAATTCGAAAGTGGTGCGCAAAGTGTGCCTCACCATCTTTTGTTGAAACCGCGTGCCTGCCATCTTTCTGCTCAACAACTTCCCGATGATGTTGATCTCACGCTGAGAGAATTTCTTTCTTCCCATAATTGTCTATCTTCTTATCAAGAACTCACATACCGAGTTCGCATTTCTTATAAAAACGAGTGAAGCCACCGACATAGGCGTCACGATGCCCTGCGGTGGCTTCCCATATTTCTTGCAGCATCGAGTATGCCCGCTTGTGCGACCTCAACGTCACAAAGCGGCTTCACGCTGCTTCTCCATCGAAGAGAAATCTTTCTTTCTGAGCTTGAAACTATTGGTAAGATACTTGTCGCGCACCACCTGATTGGCGGCCAACTCTTCAGGTGTGCCCTGGAAAAGTATGCGTCCCTCGAACAACAAATAAGCTCGGTCGGTGATGCACAGCGTCTCCTCTACGTTGTGGTCGGTGATGAGTATACCGATGTTGCGGTCCTTCAATTTCCATACCACATACTGTATGTCTTCCACCGCAATGGGGTCCACACCTGCGAAAGGTTCGTCCAACATGATGAACTTGGGGTCGATGGCCAAACAGCGTGCTATCTCTGTGCGTCGCCGTTCGCCTCCCGAAAGTTGATCACCCAAGTTCTTACGCACCTTCTGCAGGTTGAATTCTGCGATAAGGCTTTCCAACTTTTCGCGACGGTATTCCTTGGACCGGCCGGTCATCTCAAGCACGGACGCAATGTTGTCTTCCACACTCATCTTGCGGAACACAGAAGCCTCCTGTGCCAGATAGCCTATGCCGGCACGGGCCCGCTTGTAAACAGGATAGTCAGTGATTTCCTGTTCATCAAGGAAGATGCGTCCGCCATTGGGGACCACAAGTCCGGTTGTCATATAAAAAGATGTGGTCTTGCCCGCACCATTTGGTCCGAGCAAGCCCACAATTTCTCCTTGCTTTACGTCAAACGAAACCCCATTGACCACGGTTCGTTTGCCGTATTTCTTCACCAAGCCTTCGGTGCGCAACACCATCGACTCGGCAACGGCCATAGCGGCCAAGCCTTGCGCTTCGTTCATATCGCTTTACACTTCTGCGTTTTCGTAGAGGAAGCGCTTGATACTGCGTTTCGGCGTTTTCTCAAATTCTTCCTGCATGATGCGGATGCCGGACAGCTGTTCGTAAGAAGCCACCATGGCATTCAAGTCCTTACGGTTCTGCTCCATGACGGCACGCAGTCCTTCTTCGTCAAGCCCGGCCTTTTGTGCTTCATCGAAGTCGGGGAACACGAGTCCGTAGAGCTTTTCCAACTTCTGTATCACGACACATTCGCTTACATAGGGCAAAGTGCTGAGCTTGTCTTCGATTTCTTCCGGATAGATGTTTTGTCCGGACGCACCGAGGAGCATATTTTTGCTACGGCCTCGGATGTAGATGAAACCATCTTCGTCGATGATGCCAAGGTCGCCTGTGTGATACCATCCGTCCTTGTCGAGAACAGCTGCAGTGGCTTCCGGATTTTTGAAATAGCCCAGCATCACATTGGCACCGCGAACCAGGATTTCGCCAACTTCATTCTGAGGATCTGAAGAGTTGATCTTCACTTCCATACGCGGCGCTGCTTTACCGCAAGAGCCGGGTTTGAATTCTTTCCAGTCGGCATAGCTGATGATGGGAGCACACTCCGTGGCACCATAACCTACGGTGTAATTGAAACCTATCTTGTGGAGGAATTCTTCGATCTCGCTGTTGAAAGCTGCGCCTCCCACAATGATTTCGTAGAAGCGACCTCCGAAAGCTGCCACCATCTGTTCGCGCACCTTCTCGCGTATCTTCGTATTGATGAAGGGCAACTTGAGCAACACCTTCATGCTGGGCGTTTGCAGCTTGGGGAGTACGGATTTCTTAATAATCTTCTCAATAATCAAGGGCACGGAGATGACAATGTGCGGCTTGATTTCGGAGAAAGCCTTAAAGATGATTTTGGGGGACGGAACGCGCGTCAGATAGAACACGTGGCACCCGGTCATAAACTCAAATATGAACTCGAAAGACATGCCATACATGTGCGCCAACGGGAGCATGGAGATGACATGGTCGCCCCGATGAAGCTTGTCGCCCAACTCCTGCTGCGCAAATGCCAAGTTCGACCACAAAGCGCGGTAAGGCAAGAGCACACCCTTGGAGTTGCTGGTGGTTCCTGAAGTATAGTTGATCAGCGCCAGTTCCTCGCTGCCGGCCTTTCGGTATTGCACGTGCTCCTTGCGGAAATACTTCGGATATTTGCGACCGAAGTATTCGTTGAGGTGCTCGCGTGCTTGCGTCAACTGCTCGGTGCGGCTCACCTTCAATGAATAGTCGGGGATGTAAACGATACCCTCAAGGTGGGGCATTTCGTCCGCATTCAGCGTGGGCCAAACGAGGTCACCGACGAAGAGCAGACGTGCTTCGGAGTGATTGACAATATCGTGTACCTGCGTGGACTTGAACTCATGAAGAATGGGCACAGCCACTGCACCATAGCTCAATGTAGCCAAGAATGCCACCGCCCAGTTGGCACTGTTGCGACCGCACAGGGCAATCTTGTCGCCCTCCTTTACGCCGGCATTCTCAAAGAGGATATGCAGTTTTTCAATCTTTCGAGCCACGTCCTTATACTGCAGAGTGGTTCCCTCATAGTCGGTAAGGGCATCCAGATCCCAGTTGTCGGTGAGAGACTTCTGTATAAAACCAATGAAATCGGAATAGGTTTGTTCCATAACAATTATGTATTTTTATGCCTCGCCTCCGGGCTATTTTTGGCACATTATTTATTAACTTGTGCAAAAGTAGTAAAACTTTGCATACCACAAGCTGTTTTGTGCAATAATTATCAAGATTTTTGCACAGAAAGTGTATTTTTGTGCTCGCAAACCACAAAAATCACCTATGAAGTTAGATATTTTCAAACGCCCAGCCGCCATCATCGGCATTGCTGTCGGTTGTCTCCTGTTGCTGTTTCTGAGTTTCGTCTTCCTGCCTTTCTCTCGCAGCGAAACGACCGAAGTGCTCTACATCGACCGCAACGACACAGCCGACTCGGTGTTTCACAAGTTGAACAGCCATGGCCATTCCCACTCCATGATGGCCCTGCGCTTGCTGGCGCGTGTCGACAATTATGCCGAGCACCTGCACACCGGCCGATACGAAGTGGAGCCGCATCTCAGCACCTTTGCCCTCATGCGACGCCTGCTGCACGGCCGGCAGTCGCCCGTGCGAATCACGCTGCCCACCGTTCACACGATGAAGCACCTGGCCGGCCGCATTGCCAAGCATCTGGAGGTCGATTCCGCCACATTGGCAGAAGCCTTCACCGACCCTGCGTTTTGCGAAAAGTATGGTTGCGACACCGCCACCCTGCCCTGCCTCTTCCTGCCCAATACCTACGAAGTTTATTGGGACATCACCACGGACCAGCTGGCACAACGCATGAAGCGCGAAAGCGAGAAATTCTGGACCACCACGCGGAAGAACAAAGCCGAAATGGCCGGACTGACACCGCAGGAGGTCATCACACTGGCTTCCATCGTGGAGAAAGAAACGGCCAACAACGAGGAGAAGCCCGACATCGCAGGGCTATATCTCAACCGGCTGCGTAAAGGCATGAAACTGCAGGCCGACCCCACGGTGAAGTTCGCGTTGCAGGATTTCGGTCTGCGCCGCATCCTCAACAAGCACCTCACCTGCGACAGCCCATACAACACCTACGTCTGCCCGGGCCTGCCGCCCGGCCCCATCTGCCTGCCGTCCATCGCCAGCATCGATGCCGTGCTCAACCACACGGAACACAATTATATATATATGTGTGCGAAAGAAGACTTCAGCGGACGACATAATTTTGCCGCCACTTACGAAGAGCACAAGGCCAATGCACGAAGATATGTGCAGGCACTCAATGAGCGAGGCATCAAGTAAGAAAGTTTTTACATCGTTTTCAAGAAAACTTCCTCTGCGTTTGTTTCTATTCCTCTGTTTCTTTTGAAACGGGCATAAGCTTTATTCATACCCCTCACCCGTTCCGGGAGCTCCCCTACCTTAGGGGAGCAGCCCCATCCGGCTTGTCCGAACGCTGAATACAGCAAGAAGGATGCAGGCAGACCGGATGGGGCTGTCCTCCTAAGGTAGAAGGACGAGCGAAGCGGAGGAGGTATGAACAAACGGAATACGTTGACTAAGAATATAATACGCTTTTTTCATACCCCTCTGCCCTACGGGCATCTCCCCTAACTTAGGGGCGAAGTGCCATCCGGAGGGTCTGAACACGGGAAACGCACCGCAGGGCAACAAGCAGCCGGACGGCAACTGCTCCCCTAAGGTAGGGGAGCTCCCGGAACGGGTGAGGGGTATGAACAAACGGAAAGCGAATATTTCAGCAAAGATTTTTTCATACCCCTCTGCCCTGCGGGCATCTCCCCTACCTTAGGGGCGAAGCGCCATCCGGATAGTCGGCCGGCCGAGTGTTTTCGGGCGTTCTTCGTTCGCCTTTTTCTCCTTAGAAGGTCTTCATTGTAAATTGGGGAGAGCAAGGCGCAGCCCGTAATTGCGGTCCCTGATGTCGGGGACGAAGTCGTGGCGGTACGAGAGGCGGCAGCGCCCCGCAGTATTGTTCCAATTGCCCCCACGCAACACACGATCGTTGCCTGTTGCAGGACCGGTGGGGTTCGTCTGAGGACTGCTGCTATAACTGCCATACCAATCCTGACACCATTCATATACGTTGCCCGACATATCGTATAGCCCCAATTCGTTGGGACGCTTCAGACCCACGGGGTGAGTGGTGCTGTTGCTGTTTTTCCAATACCACCCCACATTGTCGATGTCGCTACCGCCGGCGTATTTCACGCCATAACTGCGCTTACCACCACGGGCAGCATATTCCCACTCGGCTTCCGTAGGCAAGCGGAACTGTTTGCCCGTCAGTTCGTTCAGCTTGCGGATAAACTCCTGGCAATCGTCCCAACTCACACAATCAACGGGCAGATTGTCGCCTTTGAAGCAGGAAGGATTCGTACCCATCACGGCTTGCCATTCTGCCTGCGTAACTTCATACTTACCGATATAATAACTGCTCAGCGTTACTTGGTGCGTAGGCTTCTCGTTGCTGTCAGCATCGCCACCCTGCTCCGAAGTGGCACCCATGGTGAAAGTGCCGCCCTCGACATAGACCATATTTTCTACCAAACGATTAAGAATTGCTTCTTTGTTTGCCGACTGTCTGGAAGCATCGCTACATTTATTCACCGCAACTCCAGTTATCACAGCAATTGCCACAGCTATAGTTAACAGCCACTTCCATGTGTTAGAAGTTTTCTTCGGCGCAGCCGGAACCGACTTTCCGGCATTGGCTTCCCCTTTTTCAACAACCTGCGTGCCGCCCGGAAGGGGCGTACCACGGTCCTTAGCAACCGTTACCTGATCCGGCAAATCCACGCAAACGGTGCTGACGGACTCGGGGCGCACGGTTTCGGACTGAGGGATGCGTGCAACATTGTCCTGAGGCGTATCTGCCACAGCCCCATTCGTTTCCGCCAACCGCGCCTCCACTTCCCCAACGCTCTGCGGCCGTTGGCTCATCACGGGCTGCATCAGCCAAGTGATGAGTTGCTGCATAGCGGCGCTAACGGAGGGTGGGAAAGCGAGTTGTTCGCCCTGAATGAGATGTGAGGGTGAGAGCGGACGCACCCCGGTGAGGAGATTGTAAAGCGTGGCACCGAGGGAATAGAGATCGGTCCACGGACCGAATTTTTCCAAATGTTGATCCACCAACTCGAGCGGCGCATAGCCGGGTGTGTAGGCACAGCTGAGCGAAGTGGAAACAGAGACGCCCTCCTCGGTGCGCAATTGCTTGCTCGCGCCAAAGTCGATGAGCACGGCTTCGTCGCGCTCGTTGATCATGATGTTGCCGGGCTTGAGGTCAAGATGCCACAACTCCTTGGCGTGCATCTCTTTCAGCGCACTGAGCACCTGGGGCAGATAACGCCGCACCTCAGCCTCGGTGAGCGGACGGCCGGTGCGCTTCGTGCGCGCCGAGAGGCTCTCGCCCCGGAGAAAGTCCATGGCATAGAAGGCCGTGCCCTGCTCCTCGAAATAAGCCAGCACGCGCACGATGTGCGGATGGTTGAGCCGGCGGATGCGTGTGGCCTCCTTCTTGAACTTGGTGCGCAGCTGCGTGAAGAGCTCACCGCAGTCGGTGCTCAGCAGCGTCACGGTGCCGCCCTCGCTGTTGCGTCCACAGAGTTGCTTAGGGAAGAACTCCTTGATGGCCACCGAATCGCCCAACTGCGTGTCCACAGCCTCGTAGGTGTTGCCAAAACCGCCGGAAGCCAAGTGGCGCACCACGCGATAAGTGCCGTGAAAAAGCAGCGTGCCCACAGGCAGCAGGGAGTGTTTTCCGTCTATTTGTGCTTCCATATCCTCAGAGATGTATAAGTTTCTTTTATGTTTTCGTGCCGAAGTTAGGCATTTTCAGCATCACAGCGCGATAATCCGGTGAGCATTTCTCGTTGCCGCATTCACATTGCCGAAAAATGAGGGATGCTTTCGGGCAAAATGCGCAGTGCTTGCAGAATTTTCTGCAATGCTTGTGGAAAATTCTGCAAGCACTGCAGATTTTCCGGCATCGGCAGGGGGAATGTTGTGCGTGGCTTTCAATAAAACACCCGGGGGCACGAAGCTCCCCTGAGAGGGGAAGAAGCCATCAGCTCGGGGCGCTGCCCTAAGAACGGAACGCATATTCAGCCTGCGCCCTGCAGGGAAAAAGCCGGTACAAACGACCCAAGAGATACTGCTTTTGCCCCTGCAGGGCGCGCTCGGCATCGCTACGGATACTCGGGGCGCTGCCCCGAGCTAAGGGCTTGATGGCCTTTCAGGCCGTTGGGAGATGATTTGTCGTCAACAGATTACACGAGATTTACCGGATTACTGAGAAACGCTTCGAAAAGTACTTTTGTTTTCCTACACCTCCTGCCTACATTCAAAAAGAGCCGAAAGCACAATGGCTTCCGGCTCTTTCGTTATTTTGCGGTGTTTTCCGAAACTTCTTACTTGATGATATCCAGCTGGCGGAACACTTTGCTGAGACGCTCCACGGCGAGATCCACCTGCTCCTTGGTGTGGGTGGCCATCAGGGCTACACGCACCAGTGTGTCCTGCGGTGCGCAGGCGGGCGGAATGACGGGGTTGATGAACACGCCTTCGTCGAACGCCATCTTGGTGACGAGGAATGTTTTTTCCACATCGCGCACATAGAGCGGGATGATGGGGCTTTGGGTTTCGCCCATCTCGAAGCCGGCATCGCGGAAGCGCTTCAGCGCATAGTTTGTCACGTCCCAAAGTGCCTGAATGCGTTCCGGCTCTCGCTGCAAGATGTGCAGGGCCTCCATGGCGGCAGCGGTGGCTGCCGGCGTGTTGGAGGCAGAGAAGATGTAGGTGCGTGTGTTGTGGCGCAACCAGTTGATGATGGTGCTGTCGGCTGCAATGAAACCGCCGATGCTGGCCAGCGACTTGGAGAATGTACCCATGATGAGATCCACCTCATCGGTCAGTCCGAAATAGTCGCACACGCCGCGGCCGTCCTTGCCGAACACGCCTAGGCCGTGGGCTTCGTCCACCATCACAGTAGCATTGTATTTATGCTTCAGACGAATGATTTCGGGCAGATTGGCCAGGTCGCCTTCCATCGAGAACACGCCATCCACCACGATGAGCTTCACGGCATCGGGGGCGCACTTCTGAAGCTGCTTCTCCAGGTCCTCCATGTCGTTGTGCTTGAACTTGAGGCATGTGGAGTAGGACAAGCGGCGGCCGTCCACGATGCTTGCATGGTCGCGGTCGTCGCAGATGATGTAGTCGTTGCGACCCGTAAGGCAGGCTATGACGCCGGAATTCACGGTAAAACCGGTGGAGAAGCAAAGCGACTCGTCCTTACCCATAAACTCGGCCAGCTCCTTTTCGAGCTGCACGTGCAAGTCCAGCGTTCCGTTGAGGAAACGCGAACCGGCACAGCCTGTTCCGTATTTATGGGTAGCTGCAATTGCGGCATTGATGATGCGCTCATCGCCTACAAGTCCCGTATATGCATTTGAGCCGAACATCAATACCTTGTGCCCGCCCATACTTACTTCTGTGCCTTGCTTTCCGTCGATCTCGCGGAAATAAGGATATACACCCTGCGCCATAAATTCCTGAGGCATGGTGTACTTCGCTAATCTGTCTTGTAAAATTCCCATAAACGTCAAATTCTTTAATGCGTGCCGCTATCAGCCACGCAAAGGCATTCGGCACACTTTCCAAACATTTGCGCAAAGTTACGCATTTCCTATAGAAATATGCTTTTTTGTTAAAGAAAATTACACGTTTAATGATTTTATGTGCGGAAATCAGAGGATATGGCGCAGAATTCCTTATTTTTGCTCACATAAGGCACTGTGTGTATTCTTATGAGCAAGAAAAAAATTCTTTTCATCGTCAATCCGATATCGGGAACGGACAAGAAACGCAACATCCGGCGCATCATTCGCGAAAACCTGGATGGGGAGCGCTTCGAATACAAAGTGAAGTTCACCGAATACGCCGGACATGCTGCAGAGTTGGCCAAAGAAGCCTCGGCTGCAGGATGCGACATCGTGGCTGCCGTAGGTGGCGATGGCACAGTGAACGAAGTGGCGCGCTCGCTCACCCACAGCCAAGCGGCATTGGGCATAGTGCCCTGCGGATCGGGCAACGGATTGGCGCGACACCTGCAGATACCGCTCGACACGGCCGGAGCCATCCGCATCCTCAATGCCGACGCGGTGAGAAGCCTGGACTATGGCATCATCAACGGAATGCCGTTTTTCTGCACCTGCGGCGTAGGATTTGACGCCTTTGTCAGCCACAAATTTGCCGAAAGCGGGAAACGCGGCCCCCTATCCTACATCGAGAACACGCTGCGCGAAGGACTGAGCTACCAACCGGACAACTACATCATCGAGGACGAAAACGGCACGGTGCGCTACAAGGCTTTTCTCATTGCTTGCGCCAATGCCTCACAATATGGCAACAATGCCTACATAGCACCGCACGCCTCGATGGAAGACGGACTGATGGACATCATCGTGATGGAACCATTCTCCACACTGGAGTCTGCACAAGTGGCATTGCAACTATTCAACAATACACTGCTCGACAACAAGCACGTCAAGACTTTCCGTGCTCGAAAAGTGCGCATCACGCGCTCCAAAGAGGGCGCCGTGCACTGCGACGGCGAACCGCTCATCACCGGAAACACGATAGACGTGGAAATGGTGCCACAAAGCATCAACATCGTGGTAAACCCCGATGCGAAAGTGCGCACCGCAAACATTATCAACTCATTTGCAGAACGCATCAACGAATGGGCCGTGGAGCGTTCCGAACAACTAAAACGCGGTATCAAAGATACCAAACGACGCAACCATATCCTGATTGAGAGAATCAAGAAGTTGTAATTCTATCCCCTACTCCCTCCCCACTACATTGCGCATGAGCACAAGCATCCCGCCGCATTGCACCTCCAGCAACGCTTCGGGATGCATCAAAAGCATTCCCCGTCATTCTGCGTGCAAGGCACACGCCGGCAGAAACAATAAAAAAGCTCACCGAACCAATGCGTCGGTGAGCTTTTGCTTTGTATGTAAGCGTAATGCTTATTCTGCGCGGAGAGTGAAGCGCTTGAAGTCTACTACCTGCAGTTCGGCATCGGCTTCCTTGAGCATATCTTTCACTGTCTTCTTGCTGTCCATGATGAACTCCTGGTTGAGCAAGCATACTTCCTTGAGGAACTTGTTCAGACGGCCTTTGGCAATGTTCTGAATCATAGCTTCGGGAAGGTTTGCGGCCTTCTCTTCTGAAGTCTTCGCAATGATTTCCTTCGCCTTCTCAACGTCCTCAGCAGTGATCCAACCCTTGGTTTGGTTGCTCTGCATGTGGTCTTCGCTGTCGAAGTGTGCAGGATTAAGACCGGCCTTCTTCAGAGCTGCTTCAACAGCCTTCTGAATTTGCTCAGCCTTAGTCTTTTCGATAGCCACGTTGATTTCAGTTTCCTTCACTGACTCAGGAACACCGGCCTCATCCACAGCGATGGGGTTCATAGCAGCCACCTGCATGGCAATCAGCTTGGCCACTTGCTCATCAGCAGCCTTGTTGAATGCAGCCAAGGTGCAGAGGGTGTTAGTGCCCTGGTGATTGTAAGTTGCAATGTTTTCGCCTTCGATGAACATGTATCCATCGAGTTCCATCTTCTCACCGGTGATACCGCTACGGTCTACCACTGCATCAGCGATAGTAGCGCCACCCATGGGAAGGGCTTTCACTTCGTCGAGGCTCTTGCACTTGTTGGCAACAGCTGCATCGATAACATCTTGCGCGAGCTTGATGAAATCAGCATTCTTAGCAACGAAGTCGGTTTCGCACTTCAAAGCAATGATAGCTGCAAAGCCACCTTCGCTCTTACAGAGCACACAACCTTCGGATGCTTCACGGTCAGAGCGCTTAGCAGCTACAGCCTGACCCTTCTTACGAATGATTTCGATTGCTGCATCGATATCGCCTTCGGCTTCTGCCAAGGCTTTCTTGCAATCTCCAAGACCTGCGCCGGTCATAGCGCGCAGTTTCTTGATATCTTCCATTGATACTGCCATAGTTCTTTTCTGTTTTAAAAGAGTTCTCCCCCGCTTCTGCCGCTCCTGCGGCGGAGCGAGGGAGTAACTATTGGGTTGTTTGAAAAATCGATTTAAGCTTCAGCGGGAGCTTCTTCCTGAGCTGCGGGAGCCTCAGCGGCTTCTTCAGTCTTCTCTACGCGAGCCTTAGAAGCACGCTTGCGAGGAGCCTTCTCTTCACCGGCTTCACCGGCAGCCTCAGCGTCCACTTTCTCAGCCTTACGCTCTTCCACGCCCTCGGCGATCGCTGCACAGCAAGCATCGAGAATTACTTCGATACTGTTGTTGGCATCGTCGTTTGCGGGAATTACGAAGTCGATACCGTTGGGGTTAGAGTTGGTATCAACGATACCGAACACGGGAATGCCCAAACGTTGAGCCTCACGCACTGCGATGTGTTCCTTGCACACGTCAACTACGAAGAGAGCTGCCGGCAGACGAGTCAGGTCGGCGATTGAACCAAGGTTCTTCTCGAGCTTGGCACGCTGACGAGTGATCTGAAGGATTTCGCGCTTTGAGAGGTTAGAGAAAGTACCATCGCTGGTAAGCTTATCAATGTTGGCCATTTTTTTCACTGCCTTACGGATTGTGGGGAAGTTGGTGAGCATACCGCCCGGCCAACGTTCGGCAACGTAAGGCATATTGATTGCAGCTGCTTTCTCAGCAACTACTTGCTTTGCCTGCTTTTTAGTAGCAACGAAAAGGACACGCTTTCCCTGCTTGGCAATCTTCTTGAGTTCTTCAGCAGCTTCGTCGATCTTAGCCACAGTCTTGTGGAGGTCGATGATGTGAATGCCGTTGCGCTCCATGAAGATGTAGGGAGCCATAGCGGGGTTCCATTTACGTTTGAGGTGGCCGAAGTGGCATCCGGCCTGCAAAAGGGTTTCAAAATTTGTTCTAGCCATTTTGATTTGTTTTGTTCGTTTACTTTCTTTTGAGTTGTTTGCCACCGTCTGCCTACCGGAGTATTGACGAATGGACTTGTTTTTGTCAACCAGCCGCCGGGTAGTTCCGCCATAGGGGAAGTCCCGCCGGTTTAGATGCTAAACGTATTCCAGCAGCAATGCCGAGATTAACGTTTGCTGAACTGGAAGCGACGACGTGCCTTGGGACGACCCGGCTTTTTACGTTCAACCTCACGGGGATCGCGAGTCATGAAGCCTTCAGCACGGAGAGCCTTCTTGTCGTCGGCGTTGATTTTCACCAAAGCACGGGCAATAGCCAAACGGAGAGCCTGAGACTGTCCGGTGAAACCACCACCGCAGAGGTTTACTTTGATGTCATATTTCTCTGCAACGTTGAGCAGATTCAGGGGCTGCTTCACAACGAACTGCAGGATGGAAGAGGGGAAATACTCGGCAAGGTCACGCTTGTTGATGGTGATTTTACCTGTTCCCTCTGTTACGTAAATACGTGCGATAGCACTCTTACGACGGCCTAATGCATTTATCATTTCCATTGCTGCACTTATTTATAGAGGTTAATATCAATTGCCTTCGGGCTCTGTGCTTCGTGCTTGTGTTCGCCACCTTCGTAAACATAGAGGTTTCCGAGGAGATGTGCGCCAAGACGATTCTTGGGAAGCATACCCTTCACTACGCGACGGAGCAACTTCTCTGCGCCGTTGGGCTTTGCCATGATGCTCTCGGGTGTGTGCTCTTTCTGACCACCGGGATAGCCGCTGTAAGTATAGTAGATGCGGTCTGTCCACTTTTTGCCGGTGAGCTTCACTTTGTCGGCATTGATAATAATAACATTGTCGCCACAGTCAACGTGCGGGGTGAAGTTGGGTTTGTACTTACCACGCAGCAATTTGGCAACTTTCGTGCAAAGACGACCCAGCACCTGGTCTGTAGCATCTACTACAACCCATTCTTTGTTAGCGGTCGCTTTGTTGGCAGAAATGGTCTTGTAACTTAACGTGTCCACTCTTGTTTGTTTTTAAATGTGTATAACTACTAAAAAATTTACTGCAAGGAGAGCGGTGTCCGGCCAAAGACTATTCCGCTTAACTCACAGAAAGACAGGCTCGGAGAGCCCGCTTGATAATAATCGGCGTGCAAAAGTACCACTTCTTGCCGAATTGACAAAGCCTTACGCCTAACTTTTTGAATTTGCGCATTTGCATCCGACACCACAAAAAGACCGTTTCCGACCGCCACCACAGCACCTCTTTTTCTCACTCCCCCACCCGCGCATTTCTGCAAGGCGTTCTCGATTTTCTGCAGTGCTTGTAGAAAATTCTGCAGTGCTTGCATATTTTCCGGCATGCGACATCATAACACGAGAGCCGAATGCGTACACTACAATTCGCCACAAATTTCATCACAAAAACTGATTTACGACAAGAAATAGAGATGATATGGATAAAAAATCCATGGGCCTACGCGCGCATGCGCGTTATATTTATATGTCGGCATCATTCCTTTTTCCCGATATCATAAGAACGAAAACTCAAACGGGCACATTGCAACACAAGGTCCTCCATTGACGCTATATTAAAAGCCTATAGAAAAACACGCACAAGTTGTTTCTCTTTTTCCGATGCGTTTCTCTCGTTTTTCACTACATTTGCAATATCATAAATACGTTACCCACAATCGACTATTCATTCAAAAAAACATATCACATCATGAAGAAAGCTTTAATCACCGGTGTTACCGGACAAGACGGTTCTTTCTTATCCGAACTCCTTTTGAGAAAAGGCTTGGAATGCTCACAGAAAGACGCCGACCGGCAAGAGGCTTACGCCACTCGCCGGTCGGACTTCGTTAACAAACTATTTACTGTACGTGCTTATGTGCTTACTTTACCATTACTTTGGCAGAAGTGCGACGACCTGCGTTGTCGGTAGCTACAACTACATAAACACCATTGCTGATACCGGTCAACGAGAGTTGCTCGCCAGCTACAGCCACTACACGCTTGCCATCGGCAGCATACAAACTGAGCGCGGTTGCTCCGGGAACATGAATTCGTCCGGCCTCGTTCTGAATAGCAAGCCCATCTTCAGGAGTAAGCACTTCGCCGATACCGGAGATAAGTAGCACTTGGCAGGTAGCAGAAAGGGCACCCACCGAAGCTGTGATAACAACAGAGCCTTCTCCCTTCCATTGGATAGTGGCAGTAGCCTTGTTTCCCTCAACTACTACATTCTCTATAATGGCAACTTCTTCATTCGAACTGCTGAACACCACTTCTGAAGCATCGTTTACACCATATACGGTGGCTACGAGGCTGAAGCTTTCGCCCTCGGCAAGCAATACGTCTTCGGCACTGAGTGCGATGCTGCGTGCTTCTTCTTCGAAATACAATACGGGGATATTGTTGCCCTTCCATGGAGCTATCGAATCTGTACCATAGGCATAGCCCAATGTGGTAAAGAACTCGGTGGTCAGCGCATCGGCTGCAACATCTGCGCCATCAGCTTTTGCAACATCGGCTGTGACACCTTCCCAAATAGTTGTGGCATAGTTGGCTGACAGACCTGCATCAGTCTTCACCTCCTCGCCTTCCTCGTACACTTCATCGGCAATGGTCATACCGGCGATGCGGTGCACGGCTTTGGCTCCGGCAGGCATATCCTTCATTTCGACCATTGACACACAACCCGAGATAACAGCGGCTGTTGCTCCGGCCCAGTCGCTCTCAAGCAGACCGACAATACCTCCGGCACAATAGTTACCGCTGAAGTTACCCTTGGTTGCTGTAATCTCTCCGGCAACATAACAGTGGTCAATGGGAGCACGACCGGAACGGCCTACAATACCGCCCACAGTGTTTTGCGCAGTCAGCACAACGTCTGCATGGCAGTTGCTCACGGTGGAGTTCATGCCTGTAACACCAACGATACCACCCAAAGAAGCATCGGCAGTGATCGAACCACTGACGTAGCAAGCTTTCACCTTAGAGGTTGTACGTGTATCACCAACGATACCACCCACCATTTGGGCGAGAGGGAGATTGATAGTTACATCCTGTACCGAGCAACCAATGAAAGAACACTCCATGGAAGCTTCACCACAGATACCTCCCACTACGGCTTCGGTATCAGCACCGCTGATTGCACCATTATATATATGTATGTTTTCAAACTTGGTGCCGAGCGAATAAGCTGCGATGAACGAGCAAAAATAATTGTACTTCTGTACTTCTGCCACAGGATTAACCAACACGAGGTTCTTGATCACAGCGCCTTCGCTGGTAGTCTGGAAGAGGCCAACATATTCCTTGTCGGTCTTAATGCGAAGACCGGAAATGGTATGGCCTTTACCATCGAGCGTTCCGGTGAAAGCCTCCACCGGCTGCCAATCCATAACATAATCGCCCATATCTATATCCGCTCCCAACACATAGTGAGCCGCCGGGTCCTGACTGATCTGCATCATGTCGCCGGCTGAAGTAATGACATAGGGATTGGCTTCGGTGCCATCGCCGCCTGCACTCCACTTGTTGAAGGGCAGATGATAGAAACAGATGTCGTAGATATCGGCATCGGCATTGTGATAACTGAATACCAACTTGGGGTTGGCGGTAGTCGCATCAAAGATGTCGCCACTGGAGAATGTAGCACCGTCTGATGGTGCTGAGAATGTGCGGATGGTGTTTCCATTCTCATCCGCCAAGCAAAGCACGTCCTCAACGACGTTACTACCCTCAGGCTTCACTTTGGCCATATAGAAGTATTCGCGCTTGGCATCGGTATTGAAGAGGTAAGGATTCAGCGTTGCGCCTGCGATATAGGGGGTGAAGAGTTCGGCATTGGGGTCGAGGTTGAACGTCACATAACGCTCGGGGGTACCTTCCTTGTCGTACCAACCGATGCGAGCAATCACGTTCTCCTGTTCGTCCATCGTTGCTTCACCGATACCTATAACGTATTTATATGTATTATCCACACCCACACGGTCGTAGTTGCTGGAGAGCTTATATCCGTCGACCACGGCTTCAAACTCTGTCACTCTTTCACCGCTCGGGATGTCAATCATTCGGATTCTTTGAACATCGTTTTCGAGTACCAAGAAGCTCATTTGCTCGGGCTGGCCGGGCACATTGGACAATGGCTGCCAATTTTGCACCAAGTCGCAGAGGGTCTTTACCTTTTCACCATCCTGATCGTAGACATCAAAAGCGTATTCGTAGTCGTCGGTCGAGGAGATGTAGTCATAGCGAGTGATTACGAAGTTGAACTTACCATCGTCCGTAAATTTTGTCGTGAGGTCCTCGTAAGAGAACATACCGAAAGCATAGAAGGTATAAAGCGCATCAACGCCTTTCTTTACGGGAACGCTGAGCGAAGCTACCTCCTTGAAATTCTTGTCATACACCTTGGTGAGATAGCTATTGTCTTCTGCTACGATGGGTTCCCATGTAGCATTGTCATAACCGCTCATGTAAGGCTTGGCATAGTGGGACAACGTGTAGTAAGGCTTTCCGTCAACCTTATACATATTGAAGAAAGGTCCGTCGCTATAGTAGATCAACTCCGTATCCACGGTGAAAGTCTGCTCCACAGCCGGTGCAGGTTTGCTAAAACTACCGGGCTTCAACAAGGTGATGGTATGCACATCCTTGGTTACGGCAGCTGCGCCTTCTCCCTCGGTCACAGTATTCTGCTGCACCAAGGCTACGCGTTGATAACTACTGAAGCCTTCGCTTGCATCGAAGAAGATAGCTCCATAGGCATCGTAACTGGCTTTTGCAACTCCCTTGTTATCGTATGCCGTAATGGTGTGGATTTGCTCTCCATTGCTTCCCACTTCGTGCATATACACCATGACTTCCCAAGTCTTGGCATCGCGGTCAAAGAACTTGGTGGTTGCAGTTCCAAACACCTGAATGGAGTTCACCTTACAGCCTTTGGGAACATCGATGGTGAGCGTGGTCAATTTCTCATAATTCTCATCGAAAATTTCGATTTCGCTCTTGCTATAATACCACACCAAGTCAGCGTCATACTCAAACTTCTGTGTGTAATACCAAGTGCGTCCATCCTCGGTGTTGAGGAGTCCCCAAGTTGTACCTTGCAAGGTGTGATCAGCACCTTCCTCTGCTGCTGGCACGAGATTCATCAACTGCGGACGGCCACCGAGGGCACGCACGCCCATATTCTTCTTGGAAAAGTCGACCCATGAGGCCACTCCTCCCTTCAGCTGTGCAAGCCTTTGGGCAGAGGGCTTGTGCTGGGTTTGCGCCATGGCTACCACCGACAGGAAGGCCACCACGAGCATAAGTAAATGTTTACGCATATTGTTAAGTTTGATTTGAAATTTTCGTGCAAAAATACAAAAAAATGAGCGAACAGCGTCAAAAATGTAAGAACAGCTTGATAAATCTTCCCTCGCTTTCAGCAGTTTCAGGTCTCCAACTGAGGTAAAATCACCTATCTGCAAATAGGTTTCGCAACTCCCTGTTGAGTTTACCTCTACGTTTCTGAAAAGACTCAGATTGCACTCCAAGTGCTCTAAATATGGCGAGAATATGCGCTCATATAGTTTTGCAAAACTGTCATCCAAGAGAGCATTAACAACTTGGGCAAGAAGAAACGAAAAGATTTGTGTCAGAAGAGGAAACGCGCTTGCAGCGTGAGGTCGTTTTGCGTGGGAGCATCGATCTGCTGCGTACCCGAACTGATACTGTTGCGATTGAAATAGTGCCATAAGGAGTAGCGACACCCCAGCGACAACCAGCCACACACCTGCCACTCTGTGGTCAACACGCCTCGCACTCCATGATAGGCAAAAGCCGGGAAACCGGCATCGTAACGCAAACGGGGTTCGTAACCATACAAGCGCGAGGCATAATCGTCCGTATGAAAATATGCAGCAAAGGCTTGCAACCGAATCTTCTCCGAGGGTTGCCATCTCACACGTGCCGACAGCATCCAACCCACCGAATTGCCTCGCGTCTGCCGAGTGGATAGACACATATCAGCCCCCATCATCGCTGTGAGAGAAGGTAGACAATATGTACTATACAAGCCCCAGCGATGCGTTCCGGCATATTCCATCATGCCATCATACCCCGTCACATTTTGCTGCTCGGCTTTCAACTTATATCGGAAGCGCAAAGCCCATTTCTCGGACGGGGTATAACGCACATCGAGACCACTCGCCCATCCTTGTGAGGCTTCATCGGCACGATAAGTCGGGCCGGGATGAAAATATCCATCCACATAAGCCAATGCTTCCACCTTGTCCAGAGGAGAGAACTTGGCTCCGAGCATCAATCCGTGCTCATTCTGCACTTGCCCGTTGTCCTGCGACACATCTCCCCACAGCGATACAAATCGTTGGGACAGGCTTCGAGCGCGTGCCATCAACGACAAGTACTGGTCCACCTCGCATCTCACAGAATGTACCGAGGCAAAATGTGCTTTACCATCCATAGCAGCTTCACCTTGAACACTCCAACGGCGATTATGCCATGCATAGTCGAAACTGAAACCGGCAGTTCCGGTTCCTCGCATATAGTATCTGTTGTAGTCCCGAGGTACGGGAAACACTGTCTTGTCAAAATGAGAATAAACAAAACCGAAGCCTACATGTCCACGCAGTTTAGTATAACTCACATGAGCACCTCCCACAAGAGCTCCTACGGCACGCCGATTATTACACTCGCTGAGAGTGCGATGCAGCCCGTTGTCTGGGAAAGAGCGCACCGTATCGTCCTCTGTTCGTGCATCGAGCCGACGATACGAAGCAAAAGCAGTCAGTTCCCATGCCCCATGGCGCCATTTCATAGCTGCACCTCGAAAGAAATGGCTCTCGTCCGTCCCTTTATGACTGCGAACCCGTGTCTGCGAACGTGGTAACTGCTCGACCATGACCGCATACGAAGAGAGCCAGACATCTCCCAACAACAGCCCCTGTCCCATCCGGACTCGATAGTCGCCGGCCCACACCTCCCATCGGCGCGACAGAGGACGATAATAGGCATAGGCAGAAACATAGTCATAGGGGTAAGTATTATAAGTACCAAATGGCTCGCCTGCATCCTTCTGCAGCGTCAATCCGTAAGCCACATCGCTTTGCCAACTGTAACGATAGCGCATCGTGTTAGCCAAGCCATTGCCCAAATACACACGATTGGGATTCTCAAGCAGATCGGATGCTTCATAATCTTTGTTTCCGGCTCGCTTATACATAGGGACATCCAACCGAGCCACCACTTCATGTAGTCCACCAACCCATCTGCGTTTGTCCGGAGTGAGGATGCGCACCGTATCGCCAACATATAAGAACAGCGAAAGGCGACGACGATCGTCATAACCAAGGTTGCGAACATACATTAGTTCGCCCAGCGTACGGAAACACCGATAGCGTTGACGATAGGACAATATAGAATCTGCCTGTTCAGATGTAAGAAAAGGGAAACGCAATAAGTCCTCACGCACCACCCGATTGATATTCAACGGATGCTCATGCCACTCCTCCAATTGCTCCAACTGCGCTTCGAGTTGCGAAGTGTTATCTTCAGTATTGGCTTCATCAATACATGCGGCAACAAATTCGCCCCAGTCCATGTATTCCTCACGCTGCACCTGTGCTTTTGCTACCACAGAGAGCAAGCACCCCAAGAGCAGCACCCAACTTCCGTAATGCCTCATCGCAACATCATTTTTCTACCTCAGAAGTCGATGCTCAGGCGCAGATTGATTTGTCGACCGGTGAGATAGTTGGGCACGGCATACTGCGTATTCGTAATATCGGTTACCCAATAATAAGAGTTCACATTCTTGATGCCAAGCAGATTGAAGGCATCCAGTCCGATCCAAGCGTTCTTGATATTTTTGCCAAAACCACGATAGATGTGCTTGTCCTCATTGTTGATAAGTCGATAGCTCATGCCAACGTCCACACGTTTGTAGGCCGGAGCTCGGAAGGTGTGTTGGGTTTTGTCTGTGTGGGGCGGGCCAAATGGCAAACCATCAGCAAAGGCTGCTTTTAGCGTTAACTTCCAACGATCGGTGCTTGGGAAATAATCTGTAAAATAGAGCGACACATTGTAACGCTGATCTGTGGGACGCGGAACCCACACGCCACCGATCTTCTCCTTGGTAGACATTAGCGAAAAGGTCAGCCACGAATCAGTGCCGGGTACAAATTCTCCAAAAAGCTTAAAGTCGATTCCTGCAGCATATCCGCTGCTAATATTACGGCCATAGTACACCACGCGAACGTTGTCTACGGTATAGGGAATGAGGTTTGAAAGTGCTTTATAGTAGACCTCCGTCGTAAACTTGAACGGCCGATCCATCAAGCGGAATGTGTAATCACCACCCAGCACAAAGTGGATGGAGCGCTGCGACTTAATATCTCTGTTGAGCCGCACCGTGGAGATGCCATCGACAATGGTGGTGTCGCGCAACTCCTTGTAGAATGGTGCCTGATAATAGAAGCCGGTGGCAAAGCGGAACGTCCAGTCGTCGCTGAAGCTCGGCAACAATCCTAACGAGACACGGGGCGAAACAAGCGTTTCTTTGTTCCAATCCCAATGCGACAGGCGCAATCCATAAGTCAGATTGAAAAGTCCCACCCCGGTCTTAAAGCGCCAGGCATCCTGTGCGTAAAACTCAATGCGGTTGGTCTTTATTTCATTGTGCGAACGCAGGCTGTATATCAGCATCAATCGTTCGGGGTCGTGGGGCAGCGAATATCCCATAGAGTCGCGCATTTCCCATTCACGCGAATTCTCTTTCACCCATTCGCGTCGCCAGTTAAATCCTGCCTGCAACGTATGACCGGTAAACTTTGTACGAAATTTCAGTCCGGCATCCAAAACACCGGCACGCAGTCTGTTACGAGCATGCTCCATATATGTGCCCACGCCTAACTCTTGCTGCGCTGTCGCCTCGTTGAGCCAATACTCGCCTTGGATGTCGTAAGTTTCGTGTTCGCGTGTAGTGAAACTCGAAAGCTGCAGAGCCAAATAGGTATCGGGGTTGAAATGTCGGGTCAGCGACACCGAACCGAACATCGTGCGAAAGTAGTCCTTCTCCTGCCCGTCAAAATATACCTTAAACGATTTGGCATCGTTCATCGTGCCAAACTTCGTTTCTCTATCCTCCGGCTCGAAAGTGTAATGGTTGTCGCTGATATTTCCGATAACATCGAGCGTCCACCGCTGGTTTGGGCGCCAGGAGAAATACGCCTGATAATCCAGGAAGTTGGGTTTGTATTCTCCGTCAGTGTCCATCGAGCCAAGCAGATAGCGCGTTGTCTTATAGCGCACAGAAGTCATCAAACTCACGCGCTTGTTACCCCATCCCACATAAGCACCGGCACCCAGTAGCGAGCCGTTCACACGTGCCTCGAATGCCTCGGGTCGCTTGTAGGTGATGTCGAGCACAGACGACATGCGGTCGCCATAACGCGCCTCGAAGCCTCCGGACGAAAATCCGATGCTTTCCACCATGTCGGAATTGATAACCGAAAGTCCCTCTTGCTGCCCCGAACGCACCAATAGCGGACGATATATTTCCACTCCGTTGAGATAGACACAATTCTCGTCAAACGAACCTCCACGTACGTTATACTGCGACGAAAGTTCGTTGTGCGTCGACACGCCGGCCTGTGTAGCAATGATCTCCTCCACCCCGTTGCCCGTAGTCGAAGGAGCCAGGCGCGAGTCGACCGGTTTGATACGCTGCACTGTGCCGGTCTGAATTTGCGAACCCGTCACCACAGCCTCACCCAGGAATGCGCCCAAGGCAGGTATCATCACGTCAATGCGTACCGAGTCTACTGGACTCAGCAGTGTGCGTTTACGCGTTTCGTATCCTATCATGGAGAATACCACCGTCACCGTATCAGCCGAAGCACAATAGAATGAGTACTCGCCCTTCAAGTTGGTAACTGTTCCCTGCGCAGTCCCTTGCACACGAACGTTGGCCAGTTCCACAGGGTCGCCTTTCTCATCTTTCACCGAACCAAAGATACGGCAACGCTCTTGCGCCGAAAGTGGCAGAGATGACAACAAGAACAGCCCAGTCAGCCACAGCATAACGGCACGTCGAGTCCTTCTATTTGAATGTATTGATTTCATATTTCTTTAATTATGAACGGCCATCTACACCTTTTATTGTGTGATGTCATACAAGGCGAGCAAAGATAGTGAAAGGCGAGCGAAAAGGGCGTGAAAGAACGCAGTTATTTCGCACGCACTTTTCCGAGCCGCATCCTATCTTATCTAAAGATAGTGAAAGGCGAGCGAAAAGCTTGAAAGTGAGCTTGCGAATTTTCAAAAGCTTTCCCGAGCCGCCTCCTATTTTATTTAAAGAGATGCATTTACGGAGAAGCATTCGGAAACATGGGTCAGGAAAAATCCACATTCCTTATACATATATTATATAATATACACGTGCGAAGCCTCCGACCTTCGTGTTTTAATCTGCACACTTTGGCTAAGGCCCAAGGTAGGCGGCGGCTCGGGAATAAAAGAAATACCTGCGGTCTTTCTTTGTATTCCGCTCGCCTTGCACTACCTTTGTCCGCAAAGTTACACGCTTATGAAGTTCAAACACATCATCTTCGCACTCATCTGCACATTGGGAAGTTGCATTCCACTCGGTGCTGCAAGTCAGCCAACCCACACAAAAAAAGCCACAGTGCCTCACGGCTTCGTTACTACCGACGGCACACACTTTATGCTGAACGGGAAGCCTTACTACTTCATTGGAACCAACATGTGGTACGCCCCCATCTTGGCCTCCGAGGGCTGCGGCGGCAATCGCCAACGCCTGCAGGCAGAGCTCGACATCCTCTGCATGCTCGGTGTGCGCAACCTCCGCATCCTGGCAGGAGCCGATAGCGGAAGTAAGAACGCCAACACCGTGCGGCCGGTGCTGCAAGACGAACACGGCAACCTCAACGACACACTGCTTGCCGGGCTGGACTATCTGCTGATGGAGATGGGTCGACGCGACATGAAAGCTGTCATCTATCTTACCAACTCCTGGGATTGGAGCGGAGGCTATGGCCACTACCTCAATCGAACCGGACACGGCCACTCGCCTAACGCATCCGGCGAGGGCTACAATGCATATGTCGAATATGCTTCGCAATTTGCACATGATGCTCAGGCACAACAACTATACCTGAAGCACGTAGAGCGCATCGTGACGCGCAAAAACACATATACAGACAAGCCCTACAGCCAAGACCCCACCATCATGGCCTGGCAGATATGCAACGAGCCGCGCCCCTTTTCCAAACAAGGCAAAAGCAGTTTTGCAACTTGGATCAGCACGACAGCGGCTCTCATAAAGCAACACGACCCTCACCATCTCGTGAGCACCGGTAGCGAAGGCCTCTACGGATGCGAAACAGACACAACGTTCTGCACCAAACTCCACGCCGGCTCCGGCATCGACTACCTAACGGTACATATATGGCCTGTCAACTGGGGCTGGGCACGCCGCACACACACCGACACCGACATTCGCGAAGCCATTAGCCACACAGAGCAATACATCCGACTGCACGAACAGATGGCACGCACCATCAACAAGCCTTATGTCATCGAGGAATTTGGCTACCCACGCGACGGGCACTCCTACGACCCCAAGCAAAGCACACAATCACGCGACAAACTCTATTCCACCATCATGCGCCACGTCACACAGAGCCACAACCGCCGCGGAGCTTTGGCCGGATGCAATTTCTGGGGCTGGGGCGGCATTGGCAGACCGACAGCCAACGATTGGAAACCCGGCATGGACTACCTCTGCGACCCACCTCACGAACCACAAGGTTGGTATTCCGTGTTCGACACCGATGACACCACACTGCGCATCATCCGCGACGCAGCACGCAAGGTAAGCAAATAAGCACCGATGCTATACGATTCACTATCATTTTGACGGAAGACAATGCTTACACTTTGTAAGAAAAACATGCCTCTGACGAGCAAAAATTTACTCGCCGAGTAGAAATTTCTAAACGCCGAGTAGAAAATTTTACTCGGCGTTTAGATTTCTCTGGAATGGGAGCATGAAATTCGTCAATAGTAGATAGAGTGTTTCATGTCGACTTTCCAACTCCTCCTCAAAGGAATAGCAATCACCATCTATTCACTTTTACATCACCACAAACGATGAAAAAATTTTTACTTTTTGCCGCCCTTTTGAGCATTGTGGTGCTTGTCGGGCTTCATTACTATCTGGAATATAAGAAAACCATACCGGAAGTTTCTGCAAGTACCGAGCAATTAGGAGATCAGTCCCGGGAAATGCAAATGTCGGAAGACTACAACATCAGCGGAACAAGTTCGGGAGCGCAAGAGGACAGAACGATGACACACGATGACCGATGTGAGTACCGAATGCGTGAAAGCACTCCGGAAGCCCCCACCGAAATCGTGGAAACACATGCCCCGTCAACACCGGCACCTCCGGAAAATCATGGAGAAGAACTTGAAGAAAAGGTTTATCAAATCACGGATGTTATGCCCACATTCCCTGGTGGCGAAAGTGCGCTCTTAAAATATATCGCTACAAATCTGAAATACCCACGCTCTGCCCGAGAGATGGAAATCCAAGGTGTGGTGGTGTTGCGCTTCGTCGTGAAATCCGATGGTAGCGTCGGAAAAGTTGTTGTTCAAAAAGGACTATCTCCGGATTGCGACAAGGCGGCCATAGACCTCATAAAATCACTTCCACGCTTCAAACCCGGAAAAGAAAACGGCCAACCCGTCAACGCGTGGTTCACTTGTCCCGTCCGCTTTGTAATCTCCTAGGAAAACTTGAAGCACATAAAAACACACATTCTCGTCCAAAAGTTCAGCCCCACGGAAAATCGTTATTCCGTGGGGCTGAATGTTTTTTATCACAAAGGATTTCCAACAATGCTTGCGGCAATGAAAAACCGGAAGATTAACTTCATTCGACAGTCTGCACCCGTCCCTTTTCCAGCGTAAGCCTGCGGTTGATGCACGGGGGCAGTTGGTCGGCGTAGTGCGACACCATGATGAGCGTTCTGCTGGGCTGCCGCATACTGGCTTCAAGGATTTGCATGGCGCGATGCCGCGTGGGGCAGTCGAGCCCATGGAAGGGCTCATCGAGCACTAAGAGAGCAGGATTTTTCACAAAGGCACGTATCAGCAGCACCAAGCGTTGCTCTCCATCGGAAAGGTGCATAAAGCTACGTTCGCTCCATGCCTCAACACCCCATAGGCGCAGCCAGCCGCGGCAATCTTTACGCTCAGCATCGGTGGGCTTGCGATACAATCCCACGGTGTCGTGCAGTCCGCTCGCAACGATATCGATAACTGGCAAACGGCGACGATAGGTGCGAGCCATCTCGGGCGACACGTAGCCGATGTGCCGCTTGATATCCCAAATGCTTTCTCCACGCCCCCTCCGCTTGCCGAAAAGCGTGATGTCGCAGGCATAGGCAGCCGGATTATCGGCACACACCAATGAGAGGAGGGTGGATTTTCCGGCACCGTTACCGCCTTGCAACGCCCAGCATTCGCCGGGCTTCACCGTCCAATCAACGTGTTGCAAAATGGCCCGTCCGTCATAGACCACACTGACATCTTTCATGCGGATGATGTCGGTGGCGGAGGGAAATGTATTGCGACGGAGCAGGCTCTCAAGCAGTTCCTTGTCCGCCGCGGAGAGAGAGGAGACAGTAGCCTCGGATGTTTTCAGGAAATCAGCCACGGGTTGCGGGGCATGAGCCACCAAATTTTCAACGTGCACCACGTGGGTGATGAAAGCCGGAATGTCGGCACGATCGCTTACCACCAGAATGAGGGAAAGCCTTTCGGCGAGTGCTTGCAGCACCTGCGTCAGCGTTTGACGCGCTGCGACATCCAAGCCGATGTAGGGATTGTCAATGATAAGCACACGGGGATTTCCGCGCAGTGCTTTGGCCAAATGGAATTTGCGCAGTTCGCCACTCGAAAGCAGATGCAGCTGTCGCGAACAGAAGGCATCATCACCCACCATCAATGCACTGATTTCTTCCGGCCATTGGGCAGCATCTCCCAACGCTTCTGCCACAGTGGGCGAAGATGTTTCGTCCCACTTGTTCCAACGCTGCTGATAATAGGCTGCTTCGCCATCTCCATAGATATCTCTGAAGGCTACGTAGCGCAGATTGTCGGAAACGTGAGGCGAAGACGAGGGCCCGAAATCGTAGGATATGGCAGTATCTCCTTGCAGGGGAAAAGCTGCACGAATGATATCCACCAATCGTGACTTGCCGCTACCATTTGCCCCCACGATGGCAATGTGTTCGCCGTCGCATAGGGAGAAGTCTACAGGCTGTGCCATGCGGCGCTCGGGCAATCGCGTGACCCCTTGTGTTATTTTGATGATTTCTTGCATAGGGCTTCTGCCAATTGTTGTTGCGGCCCCGTCATTCCACTCACACGCGAGCCGTTTTGTTTCACAAAGTCTTTCCACGAGCGAGCACCGCCACCGGTGTGCTCTTCCTTGCCATCCTGCAGGTAGTGGCAGTAGGCTGCCGCCAATGCATCCGTGGCATCATAATAAGGCAACATCGACTCGTCCGGAATGTTTAGCAGTCGTTGCAGGATGCCTGCCACTTGTTCCTTGCTGGCCTGTCCGTTACCGGTGATGGCCATCTTGATTTTGAGGGGGGCATATTCGTGAATCGGGATGTCGCGACTGATAGCTGCTGCAATAGCTACACCTTGCGCACGACCGAGTTTAAGCATGCTCTGCACGTTCTTGCCAAAGAAGGGGGCCTCGATGGCCATCTCGTCGGGCAGGAAGCTGTCGATGATACCGATGATGCGCTCGTAGATGCGACCCAGCTTGAGATAGACGTCACCGACCTTTCGCAAATCAATGACTCCCATAGCCTCCATCACGACCTTACGACCCCTGACACGCACCACGCCATATCCCAACACGTTGGTGCCGGGGTCTATGCCCAATATCACCTTATCACGAAGAGCCGGCTCGGGTTTGCGCACAGCATTTATTTTCATACACAGTGTTTTTGGAAAGACAAAAATACAGATTACATAAAAAATATCACACTTTTTAGCACCAAAGAAAGCAACAGACGGAGAAAATTCATACTTTTGCAAACTAACATACATTTAATTCAGAAAGTTATGAAGCGTTTTTTTACTCTTCTCGTGGCTTTGGCAGCTTTTGGCATGAGCAGTTCGGCTCTGGCGCAAGCCGTCATCAAGTTTGACAAGACATCACACAATTTCGGAACATTCAAGGAGGCCGACGTGCAGACGTACGTATTTACTTTCACCAACACAGGCGACAAACCGCTTGTCATTCAGCAGGCTTTCTCGTCGTGCGGATGCACCGTCCCCGAGTATACCAAGAAGCCCATCATGCCCGGAAAGACCGGACAAATCAGCGTAACATACAACGGCAAAGGCAAGTTTCCCGGTCCGTTCCGCAAGTCGGTAACCATACGTTCGAATGCCACCAATGCCATGGTGCGCATCTACGTCGAAGGTACCATGGACAATGCTCAGAAATAAGTAGCCATAATCCCACACACGTTTCTTCATCATGAAAAACAATCATTTGGTCATCATGGCCGGAGGCGCAGGCAGTCGTTTTTGGCCTCTATCAAGCGAGGAGCGTCCCAAGCAGTTTCTTGACGTAACCGGTTGTGGCAAAACCCTGCTTCAACTCACCACGGAGAGATTTGAAGGAATTGTCCCCACCGAGAACATTTGGGTGGTTACATCGGCCAATTATAGCGACTTGGTGCGCGAACAGCTGCCCCAAATCCCCACGGACAACATCCTGCTCGAGCCATGTCGGCGTAACACGGCGCCGTGCATCTGCTACGTCAGCTGGAAAATAAAAAAGCGCGACCCGCGCGCCAACGTCATCGTCGCTCCCTCGGACCACAAGGTGAAAGACGTGAAAAGCTTCCGCAAAGCCATCACCGAATCGCTCGACTTCGCAGCCGAGACCGACAGCATCGTAACATTGGGCATGAAACCTACGCATCCCGAGACGGGTTACGGATATATCAAGGCGGACCTCAGTTGTGCCTCTTCGCTGCAGCACAACATCTATCGCGTGGATGCCTTCAAGGAGAAGCCCACCTTGGAAGTGGCTACAGAATATCTCAAACAGAGCAACTATCTTTGGAACTCGGGTATATTCCTTTGGAACGTCAGCACCATCATCAACGCGTTCCGTGTGTATCAACCGGAAATCTCTCAGGTATTCGAGAGCATGCTTCCCTACTACGACACTCCCAAGGAGCAGGAAAGCATAGACCGTCTGTTTCCTTCGTGTGAGAACATATCCGTCGACTACGCCATTCTGGAAAAAGCGGAAGAGATTTTTGTTTATCCTGCAGACTTTGGCTGGAGCGACCTCGGCTCCTGGTCGTCGTTGCAGCAGGAGCTGGAACAAGACAAATACGGTAACGCCATCGTCGGAACCAACATCGACCTCTACGACACGCACAACTGCATCGTGCATGCCGCCGGAGAGAAGAAGGTGGTGGTACAAGGACTCGACGGATACATTGTCGTGGAAAAGGACGGCGTGCTGCTGATTTGCAAGATGAGCGAAGAGCAACGCATACGCACTTTCCACTAATCTGAAGATAACGCAGACAGCCCGTGTTCCCTCACGCCACGCTCTGCCACACAGATAAGTTTCTTTTGGGACGGCCCGGCGGTCGTCCCAAATACATTTAATCACATCAAGAGAGAGTAAACAGTCATGGCACATTCGCATGAAGATAGCAACACGCGACCTCCCGTCTCCCCGAAAGACCCTTCGCAAGCCGACCTTCCGACTAAGAATTGCGGCGGTGCGTCGCTATCATGGTGGAGCAACACGCTGCTCACATGGTACGAAAGCCACCGACGCGAACTGCCTTGGCGCGAAACGTGCAACCCTTACACCATTTGGATCTCCGAGATTATCTTGCAGCAAACTCGCGTGGCGCAAGGCATCGACTATTTCCATCGGTTCATCGAGCGCTTCCCCGACGTTCGGACATTGGCCGAGGCCGACGAGGAAGAAGTGCTGAAACTCTGGCAAGGCCTGGGCTACTACAGCCGTGCACGCAATCTGCACGCCGCAGCTCGTCAGATGGCTGAGCAAGGCCGTTTCCCACACACCTATGAAGACATCCGACGTTTGAAGGGCGTCGGCGATTACACAGCAGCTGCCATTGCCAGCATTGCATTCGGGCTGCCACACGCCGTTGTCGATGGCAATGTTTACCGAGTGCTGGCCCGCTATTTCGGTTTACACAATCCCATTGACACCACGCAGGGGCAGAAACTATTCAAGGAGTTGGCTGCCACGCTGCTGGATGCACGCGACCCCGGCCGCTACAACCAAGCCATGATGGACTTCGGAGCAATGCAATGCACCCCGATGACTCCGCGCTGCACCTCATGCCCGTTGTCCGATGGTTGTTGGGCAAACGCGAACAATGCCACTTCACAACTTCCCTTCAAGCAAAAGCGAACCGCCGTGCAACATCGCTATTTTGCCTATCTATACATCCGAACCGGAGAGCACATTCTGCTGCGTCGGCGGGGCAAAGGCGACATTTGGCAGGGCCTTTACGAGCCTGTGGTGATAGAGTATGACGCTCACACACCCACTGAAGAAGAACTGCGGCGGCATCCGCTGCTGCACGACGTGCTCGCCGCCTCTCCGCTGCACCTCTTGGCACAGAACATCACCCACCAGCTGACACACCGCCACCTGCACGCCGACTTCTATGTGGTCGATGCACCTGTCGAAACGAGCATCGAAGGATATACGGCCGTACGCGAAGAGCTGCGCACTCAGTATGCCATACCGCGACTGGTGGAACGCCTCTTTGAGATGGTCGACAGAGAAACTTCCTTCCCACACACAACAGAGAGCAATCAGTAGCCCCAATTTCGGCAGGCATTGATTGCCCTCTTCGTATCCGTCCGAAATGCCACAACTCGCATTTCGGCATCCTTACTCCCACTGCACTTCTTCATGTAGCCAACGATGAAAAAACATCGCAGATTTCTCTGAAAACGAAATAGGGTTTCTCAAAAACTGGCACGCCTTGCCAAAAAACTGGCAAGCACTGCCAAAAAAGTGGCAAGGCCTGCCAGTTTTCCTACCATGCTTGCAGAAAAAGCACGGAGGTGCTCAGCATTATTATCCTCTGCCCTCGCCCACTCGTCCGTGCGGCCCGGGCTGTTCATCATCAGTTCGGCACATTTTGGCGCGCAAGTCAGGCGGCAGCTCGGGAATAAAAGAAAAACCTGCGGTCTTTCTCCACAATTCCTCTCGCCTTGCACACTTTCGCTGCGCGCAAGTCAGGCGGCGGCTCGGGAATAAAAGAAAAACCTGCGGTCTTTCTTTGTATTCCTCTCGCCTTGCACTAACTTTGCTCCGCATATTCAGACTATTATGGCAAGAAAGAAGAAACCATTACCCCTCCTTGAGAATATCACCATCACGGGCGTGGCAGCCGAAGGCAAGGCGTTGGCTCGTGTGAACGACCTCGTGATTTTTATTCCTTACGTAGTGCCGGGCGATGTGGTCGACCTGCAAGTTCGCCGAAAGAAGCACAGCTATGCCGAAGCCGATGCTGTAAAGTTCCACAAACTCTCCGAACTGCGCACACAGCCCTTCTGCAAGCACTTCGGCGTGTGCGGTGGTTGCAAGTGGCAATGCCTGCCTTACGAAGAACAGTTGCGATTTAAGCAACAGCAGGTGGAGGACCATCTGCGACGCATCGGCAAAGTGGAACTGCCCCCCATCTCACCCATCCTGGGGAGCCGCGAAACACGGGAATACCGCAACAAGTTGGAGTTTGGCTTCAGCAACAAGAAGTGGCTCACCACGGAGCAAGTGGCCTCGGGCGAAAAATTCGATTGCATGGATGCCGTGGGATTTCACATCCCGGGAGCGTTCGACAAGATACTGGACATCGATGAGTGTCACCTAATGGACAACATCAACAACCGCATACGCAACGAGATACGCCGCTACGCGCTGGCTGAGGGATTGTCTTTCTTCGACTTGCGTCAACAAAAAGGATTGCTGCGTGGCATGATGATTCGCACCTCTGCCACGGGCGAACTGATGTTGCTCATACAGTTCTGCATCGAAACAGCCGAGGAACAAGCAGCCGCCCTTGCGCTGCTGGACCACCTGCATGCCGCTTTCCCCGAAATCACTTCGCTGCTCTATGTGAACAATCGGAAGTGCAACGACACCTTTGGCGACCTTGAGGTAAGCACACACTTCGGCACCGACTACATATATGAAGAAATGGAAGGGCTTCGATTCAAGGTGGGCCCCAAGAGTTTCTACCAAACCAACACACTGCAGGCTTACGAACTCTACAAGGTGGCGCGCCAATTCGCCGGACTCACAGGCGAAGAGTTGGTCTACGACCTCTATACCGGCACAGGCACCATTGCCAACTTTGTGGCCCGACAGGCACGCAAGGTGGTTGGTATCGAATACGTGCCTGAGGCCATCGAGGATGCCAAGGTCAACGCACGGCTCAACGGACTCGATGATCGTACACTGTTTTTTGCCGGCGACATGAAGGACATTCTCAATCGCGACTTCATTGCCGAACACGGCCGACCGGACGTCATCATCACCGACCCCCCACGCGCCGGAATGCACGGCGATGTGGTGGAAACCATCCTCTTTGCCGCACCCAAGCGAATCGTTTACGTGAGCTGCAATCCTGCCACCCAAGCCC
This sequence comes from Bacteroidaceae bacterium, assembly GCA_017461605.1. Lineage (GTDB taxonomy): Bacteria > Bacteroidota > Bacteroidia > Bacteroidales > Bacteroidaceae > Alloprevotella. The sequence continues at coordinate 266,202 of JAFTXN010000002.1, read as the reverse complement.
GTGACCTCTCCTTGCTCGATGAGCAATATCGCGTGGTGGCCGTGCAGCCGGTCGACATGTTCCCCCACACACACCATGTGGAAAACGTGGTGCTGCTCGAGCGGAGACAGTGATGCCTGATGATTAAAGCCGAAAGTATCTCTCCCATCCCCACAGTCCATTCCAACCTTTCATTCATTCGTAATCTGATGTACAACGTTCGTCCCCACAACCCCGCATTGCTGCAACGTTTGCGCGGATATGCACAGCAAAACGATGCTGAAGGCTTACGCGACTGCCTGTCCGGTCTTTCCAACTCTGCCTTCCGCACTGCCGGCTTCATGTTGGGCGAAACGGTACTTCCCGAGTTGGAGGCCGAGCAATTCTGGCACTTCTTCGAGGTCATCGTGCCCACCCACACCAAGGCTTACTTGGGCACATTTCTCAAAGCTGCCATACACAAATTTGCGGCAGGCGGACTTACCGATGGTCGCGAGGCATTGCAACGTTTTTCCTCCCAAGCCACAGCCATAGACTTGCGCAAAATCATAGAGCAACTCCTCCCCTCGCTCACACAGACTGCCGACATCGAGATGCTGCTCGACATCTGCTGTCATGGCAACATCAAGCAGGAAGTAGCAGCCCTGATGCGGACCAACGGAGAAGCCGGCTATTACATATTGTTCAACCGACTGAAGAAATTGGAGGGCGAGCCCGAACTGCTGCGATCGCACTGCCTCACCTTGATGCGCAAGAACGATCATCGCAGCTTCAATCTGGCTTGCATCATACACCACTATTTCGGTTTGAACGACCTTCCCGGTACATTCTCCCTGCGACTGGAAACCTACGAACTCTCGCGCCTCGATGGCAACTACAAGCACTTCTGCAAGATACTCGCACGGTGAAGACTTCTGCTCTTTCAGAAAAAAAATTGCATTTCCTTGTAACAAATCACCACTTCGCGTGTTATATATAATAAGGAGTACTCTTCTCACTCACGAAATAATCATACATCAATAAACACTCACATGAAAAAGAACATTTGGCTTTTGCTCTGCCTCGTCTTGCTATGCGCACCGGCAGAAGCTCGAAAGAAGAAAACAGCAGCTGCACCTGCAACTACCCAAAGGCAAGCTTCAACCAATGCTGCAGGATTGTTTAACGCCACAAAGAGCGGCACAGATTGGTTCTTCGAGATCCCCGACAGCCTGATTGGGCGCAAATTTCTCGTCACCGTGCGCTACACCTCCACCCCCGGAGGCACGGAGAAGTATGGAGGCGAATTGGCCAATCAGCAAACAGTGTACTGGCAAGTGGCTCCCGACAACAAACTCATGCTGCGCTCCGAGCTGCTCATCAGTACCGCTGACAGCAGCGAAGCCATCAACAAGGCCATTCTCGTAAGCAACGAGAACCCCATCATCGGTGCTTTCAAAGTGGAAAGCCACAAACGCGGAGTGTACAAAATCAAGGTTTCGTCTTTCTTCAACGAAGACAATCCCGCCATCGGCCTGCCCCAAAGCATCAAGACCTCACTCGGACTCAGCGCCATGCTCGGCCAGCTTTCGTACATCGAGAGCATCAAGAGTTTCCCCCTCAACACCGAAATTCGCACCGTGAAGACATGGATGTCTGCACAGCGTCGCACTCACGCCGCTGCCTACACGGGAAAAGTGACAATAGGCCTGAACGTGTCGTTCATCCTGCTGCCCGAAGTACCCATGCAGCGCCGTCTGTTCGATCCGCGCGTAGGATATTTCACCGACTATTTTGACGAATTCTCCGACAACCAGCAGCGCGTCAAGTCCAAGCGCTTCATCACACGCTGGCGACTCGAGCCCAAGGACAGTGCCGATCTGGAACGCATGAAGCGCGGCGAACTGGTTGAACCCAAGAAGCCGATTGTTTACTACATCGACCCGGCAACTCCCAAGCAGTGGCGTCCCTATCTCATCCAGGGTGTCAATGACTGGCAAAAGGCTTTTGAGAAAGCAGGCTTCAAGAACGCCATTATGGCCAAAGAATGGCCGGAGAACGACAGCACCATGTCGATGGAGGACGCACGCTACTCCGTGATACGCTACCTCGCTTCCGACATTCCCAACGCCTATGGACCTCACGTTCACGACCCACGTTCTGGTGAAATCCTCGAGAGCCACATCTGCTGGTATCACAACGTGATGAAACTCGTACACGACTGGTATATGATACAAGCCGGAACCCTGGACGAAGCTGCCCAACGCATGAAATTCGATACCGACCTCATGGGACAGCTCATCCGTTTCGTATCTTCACACGAAGTGGGCCATACACTCGGACTGCGCCACAACTTTGGCAGTTCCAGCCTTGTGCCGGTGGACAGCCTGCGCAGCAAGAGCTTTGTCGAGACCCACGGCCACACCCCCAGTATCATGGACTACGCCCGCTTCAACTACGTAGCTCAACCTGAGGACGGCATTTCGCGCGAAGGCATCTTCCCACGCATCGGCGACTATGACATTTGGGCTATCGAGTGGGGCTACAAACCCATGTTCAATGCCTACGATGACGAAAGCGATCACTACGAACTCGAGCCCCTCGTCACCGAACGTCTGGCGGCCAATCCGCGACTTTGGTTTGGCGATGGCGAAACCAACCGCACCAACGACAGCCGCTGCCAAACCGAAGATCTGGGTGACGATGCCGTGAAAGCCAGCGAATATGGTATCCTCAATCTGAAACGTGTCATCAAGAATCTGCCAGAATGGACTTACGAAAGCAACGACATCTTCGGCGAAAACCTCTCCGGCATGTTCGGACAAGTACGCACGCAGTTCCTGCGTTACATCTATCATGTGGAAAGCAACATCGGTGGTGTCTATGCCGACTACAAAACGGTGGACCAACCCGGCAACGTCTATTCGAATGCTCCACGCAGTAAGCAGAAAGATGCCTTCGGCTTCTTGGTACGCCACATCTTCGACGAACCGACTTGGCTCATTGGCGAAGACTATATGCTGCGCCTCACGCCCCGTCCCGAAGACTTTACGGCCTCACTCGGAAGTGCTGTGATAACCTCCATGACTGGCCTCTACAAGTTGGAAAACCTCACTCCCGAATACCCCGTGACCGAATATCTCAACGACATCACCGAGGAGCTGTTTGGCACAGCACGCGGCAGCAACCCCACGCCCTACGTGTGCAATTTGCAAAAGGCTTACGTAAGTCGACTCTGCGGAAACTTCAGTGTAGCAAGTCAAGTACAAAACTCTCGGTCGCACGCAGCGATACTTGCCACGCTTAACAGCCTGAAAAAACGCCTCGCTACCCTTGGAGGAAATGCCGAGACACGTGCTCACTACGCAGCCCTGGCAGACCAGATAGAGCGTACACTGGTGATAAAATAATTCTGCAACAACCATCACTTACTTTTTCAATCTCTGCTTTGAGGAAAGCTCTTCCTTAAAGCAGAGTTTTTTTATGCTGCTCCCGTTCCGGGAAAAAGACTGAGCGATGGGAGAAAATCTGCAGTGCTTGCAGATTTTTCTGCAGTGCTTGTAGAAATTTCTGCAAGCACTGCAGAAAACACATCAGTGCTTACACATTTTTCGAATGCCGGAAGCCAAATGCTTGTATCAAAAAATGTATTTTTGCCCTTGGAAATCAATCAATCTTAAATCACGCTTAACATGAGAAAAACACTACTACGAATTCTGCTCCTCGTGACACTGATGCCACTCATGCAGCTCAGCGCACAGAGTTTCCCCACCATCAGTACGGCTGATGCAGAGGTGTATTACCTCATCCGCTTCATGAATGGCGGAAATGCTTTCACTGCCACCACAAGCGGAGCACAAATCTCCACCTCGGCAGCCACAGGACAAGACAGCCAACTGTGGAAAGTCGAAGGGAACGATACCGATGGCTACACCTTCACCAACAAACTCGGGCTGCAACTCCATGCCGCCTCATCGGCCAAGAGCACTATGGTAAAGGCCTCTACCAATGCCTCAGGCACAAGCCGCTTCACGATTGTTGCCACCCGAAACAACACATACACCGGCCACTACGAGTTGCAACCCGTGGGCAATTCTGCCGTATCGATGAACTTATTCGGCGGCCCATCCGAAAATCGCGGTGTTGGTTTCTGGGACGCTGCCGACCCCAACAACCCTGTTCGTTTCCAGAGCGAAACCGAATTCAAATCGCTGGGCAGCATTTCCATTGTGCCTTTCCCCTCACAACTCTCCATCACGAAAGATGGCAAAGCCAATTTTGCCAATTTCACGACCATCACTTACACTGACGACACGGTACGCAAACATGTCGAGAGTTTTGCCACACAATGGACCAAAGCCTCCGGCAAATCGCTCACCATCAAGGAGACACCGGACGCTCCCGAGGCCAACTCTATTCACCTGAGTGTGGACGCTCAGCAACCGGCCGAAGGCTACACGCTCCAAGTCACCGACAATGGCATCCGCATCACGGCCTCCGAGGCTGCCGGCTTCTTCTACGCACTGCAAACGCTGAAACAACTCCTTCCACACCAGTATTTTGCAGAAAACGTACAACAGGTGGAATGGACGCTCCCCTACGTCGCCATCAGCGACCGCCCACACCTCGGACACCGTGGCTATATGCTTGACATCGCCCGTCACTTCTTCAACAAGGAGGAGGTGAAACGCGTGCTCGACATCATGGCTTTCTACAAGATGAACCGATTTCACTGGCACCTCACCGACGACCAAGGCTGGCGCATCGAGATACCCGAATATCCACGCCTCACCGAGGTGGGAGCCATTCGCAAAGGCTCGTTCAGCAACCCGGGCGACGGACGCGCATTCTATGACGACACCGAATACGGCCGTGGCATGTGGTATTCGCAAGACGACCTGCGCGAAATCGTGGCCTATGCAGCCGAACGCCACATAGAGATTATCCCAGAGGTAGACCTGCCCGGCCACATGGTAGCCGCCGTGGCCTCCTACCCCGAGTTCAGCTGCGACCCAAGCAAGGAATATGAAGTACGCATCGATGGAGGAATTTCGAAAGATGTGCTCAACATAGGCAAGGACGAAGTTATTGACTTCCTGAAGTGCGTACTCGGACACGTAGCCACCATCTTCCCTTATCAATACGTACACATCGGTGGCGACGAATGCCCCACCGATCAATGGAGCAACAATGCCGACTGTCTGCGCCGCGTGCGGGAAGAAGGCCTCGGCGGAGTGAACGAGCTGCAATCGTGGCTTGTGGAACTACTAGGCAATTATCTCAAGGACGAATACGGGAAAGACCTCGTGGTGTGGGACGAACTATTGGCCCACTGGAGCAGCCAGAACTCTGTGAAGCCCGTCGTCATGGCTTGGAACAGCATTGACAAAAGTCGCGAAGCAGCCAACAAGGGTATGAAGAGCATCATCGTGCCTTACAACCAACTCTACCTCGACTTCATGCAAGTGCCCGTAAACCAACGCTTGGTGGACGAACCTTACAACGGCGGTTGGGGAGACAACTTCGTGAATACCATCGAAGAAGTCTACAATCTCAATCCGCTGGAAGCACTTGGGGGCAAGGAGGAATACTGCCTGGGCGTACAGGGAAACATGTGGACTGAAACCACCAACGACATAAAGGAAGTGGAATACCAGTTGCTGCCACGCCTCTTGGCGCTGTCGGAAACAGGATGGTTGCCCGCAGCTCAGAAGAACTGGGATGATTTCTACGCACGCCTTCAGCGACACGACGAAATCCTTGATGCATTGGGCTACACCTATGCCAAACACTACATCATCCCCGACGAAAAGTCAGCACTCGAAGCCAATATCGACGAAGCCGAGACAATTCTCAGCCTGAGCACTCGCGGCGGTGTGGGATACCCCGAGGGTACATACTACGACGCGCTGCAGAAGTCATTGGAGGAAGCCAAAGCTAACCCAAGCGACGAAACCGTAGCCAAAGTGCTGGCCGAAGCCCTGGCCGGCTACAAGGAAGCACCCATCGTGCAACCGCAACCCGGCAAGACCTATCAGATAGTTTCGGCCTCCACTTACTACAAACAGCAATATGCCGGTTCCACCGTCTATGCTGACGGCACAAATGTGCGCTTCCACTACACACCGCAGGTGGAGCCTGAAGAACTTTGGACATTCGAGGGAACAAACGGCGAATACGTGTTGCGAAATATCTGCACAGGCAAGGCTTTGCAAATGCCAAGCATCAACAATGCCGTAACACTGGTCAACGAAAATCCCACCCCCATCCGCGTGGACAAGGCTACCATCGCCACCGGCGAATACACCTATCTGCCCGGTGTGATTACCATTTCGGCCACTCAGGGTTACAAGGAAAATGTTACAGGCAGCGTGAAGCGTATGCACGGCGAACTAACCGGTCTGGTACATGCCAAGGACGTAGCCGCCTTGTGCTATCCCGGCACTTGGTATCTCGTGGAAGTAACCGATTTCGCCGCACAGCTGCAAGGTCTCTGCAACAAGTGCGAACTGATACTCCTCACCGCCGAACCCGGAAAGATGGGCGAGCCCACCGAGAGTGCGCTCGACTATCTGAAAGACGAGGTGCTGACACCTGCGAAAGCCGTCATCGAAACCGGCAACGTGAGCGAAAGCATCTATCAGGAGTATGTGGAACGCTACAATGCTTTCCTACTCATGGAACGCACTTCTGCACTCGACGTCCTCAGTGAGGAATACTTCTACCGCATACGCAACGTTTGGTTCAACAACTATTACGCCACGGGCAATGCTTCAACCAAACGCGTCGAGCCAAAAGTAAAATCGGAAAGCGACAACCAACTTTGGTTCATCCGAAAGAACGATGACGGAACCGTAAGTTTCTTCAACAAGGCCACGAAGACTGGAGCTTACATCGCGAGCGACGCCACCGACCAAACAGTGAAGCTTGGCAAGCCCTATGGTTGGACACTCGAAGAACGCACACTCGACGGACAAACCGGCATCTGCATCATCGACGCAAGCGGCAAGAACAGCTGGTACATCAATCCTGATGCGTGGGGATACCTGCTGATGAAACCTTTCTGGGGTGCTGCCACATGGAGTTTCGAGCGTACAAATATCGAAACCACAGGCATCACGCATCTTGATGCCGAGGGCAACGAAGCTGAAGGCCTCCGCCTTTACGACACCAGTGGTCGCAGAGTGATAACTCCCGGCCACGGCATCTACATCACCAACACCGGAAAGAAGATATACAAATAAGAAACTTTCGGGGCGGCACATCATGTCGCCCCGAAATACTTTAGAACACTTTACCTATATATATAATAATTGTATACCCATATATGGCTCCACACTCTCCCTTCCAAGGACGCCTGCACTCACTCGACGTACTTCGCGGTTTCGACATGTTTTTCATCATGGGCGGCGACGCTCTGCTGCTCTACTTTTGTTGGCAATTTCAAGGCACATGGTTGGATGCCATTCCGCCACAGCTGGGGCATCCGGCCTGGCATGGTTTCACAGCCTACGACCTCATCTTTCCCCTGTTCCTTTTCATTGCCGGCGTCTCGTTCCCCTTTTCTTTCAGCAAGCAGCAAGAACGTGGACAAAGCCTGACACAAATCCGACTTCGCATTATGCGACGCGGCCTCACGCTCGTAGCACTCGGCATGGTGTATAATGGCCTGCTGTCCTTCGACTTTGAAAACCTACGCGTGGCCAGCGTATTGGGACGAATTGGTTTGGCCTGGATGTTGGCGGCACTCATAAGCACCCTGCTGCAAAGGCGCTCACGCTATATCCTGATGGGCGGCATCTTGCTGGGATATTGGGCATTGCTCGCCCTGGTCGGTGCACCCGATGCAGAAGCCGGACGGCTCACCATGGAGGGCAACATCGTCAGCTATCTGGACCGAATTCTGCTGCCCGGCACGCTACACAACGGTATTCACGACCCCGAAGGTTTGCTCGGCACCCTGCCGGCCGTGTGCACCGCTCTCATCGGTATCGAAGCCGGTGAAGCTGTTCGCCATGGCAAAGGAACACACACCTGCTTATGGCTGGCAGCCATCGGAGTGCTTCTCATAGTTGTGGCATGGGTGTGGAATTTTGTACTTCCCATTAACAAAAATCTGTGGACAAGCTCGTTTGTCTGCATCACCGGAGGCCTTTCTCTGCTGCTCTTCGGCATCTTTCACTACTGCATCGACCTGCGCGGCTGGCGCAAAGGCACACTTTTCTTCAGCGTCATCGGACTCAATTCCATCACCATCTATTTGGCTCAACAGTTCATTGATTTCCGTTTCACCGCACGCGCGATTTTTGGAGGCGCAGCCGGATGGTTGCCCGAAGCATGGCAAGGCACAGCACTCGCGGCCGGATATGTGGCTGTTTGCTGGATGTTTCTCTACTTCCTGCATCGGCACCGCATCTACCTGAAAGTGTAATACTGCAGAGGACTCAAATCTTCCCCGACACGTCGTTTAACCGCCGCCATCGCACGGAGAAACGCCCAAAAAGCACGCAAAAAGCAGAAAAATGCAAAGAAAAATGCAAAAAATCGTCGCAACGCTTGGTAGTTACCATCCGAATGCCTACTTTTGCATCGCAAATAAGCAACACGGGTAAGTGCTGTACGGCCAGCTCCCTTCGAATCCTCCAGGGCTTGACCGCAGCAAAGGTAGTTGGTTGTAGCGGCGCGATGCAGTGAGCTTACCCTCCCCGCCTCTTTAGCTCAGTTGGCCAGAGCACGTGATTTGTAATCTCGGGGTCGTTGGTTCGAATCCGACAAGAGGCTCTCAAAAACGCAACTTGCATAGCAGGTTGCGTTTTTTTGTATCTACCGATATACACAATGGGGGGCAGCCATCCGGATGACTGCCCCCCATTGTGTATATCGTATCTACAAAGATTACCAACGCAACACCACTGCGCTATGCGCCGGCACGCTCACTATGGTATGGGCATCGGGCTTCAGACTAAGCGTCTGCGTTTCACCGCTGAGCAAGTCGCACGATGCCACCACACCGGGCTTCAATGACAAGAAGGTGAAGGCGTGTGCCGGAATGCGAATGCCAACTGTGGTGTCTGCATCCGTAAAATTACAGCACACCAGTACGTTTGCCTCTCCCGTAGTGCGAAGGAAGGCATACTGACGATCAGGATTGAAACCGCATTGCGCATCATAGTTGGCATACATCAAATCGTAGAACATACCTTCGCGCAAAGCTGGATCGGTGGTCGCAGCAGTCAGCACGCGACGATAATAATTGTAGAGGGCTGCTTCTTCCGGCGAGAAGAACATCTCACCCTGCTGCAGTTTTTGCAGAGACGGCACACCCCAATAGTCGAAAATGGTGGTGCGTCCGTCAGCTCCACTGAAGCCCTCGGCATCTGCGGCAGCCTCACCCAGCTCTTGTCCGGCATAGATCATGAGTGGATTCGTGCCCATGCAGGCTGCAGCCACGAGAGCCGGACGAGCGGTGATGGGATTGCCGGCAAACTGCACCGAAGCGATGCGCTGCTCATCGTGGTTCTCAAGGAAGTAGAGCATATGCTCGCGAATGTCGTCCACAGCCTGCCACGCGCCGGTGATGGCCCGAGACGAAGCGTGCCCACATACAACAGCACGGAGTGTGTCGTAAAGTCCCACCTTGTCATACAGATAATCGAAACCGCTACGAATGTAATTGCGGTATTCGCCGGGGTTATAGACCTCTGCGATGAAGAGTATCGCGGGATGCTTCTTCTTCACCTCACTAATGGCGTAGCTCCAGAAGGCTGCCGGCACCATTTCTGCCATGTCGCAGCGGAAAGCGTCCACTCCCTTCTTGGCCCAGAAGAGCAGGATGGCCGTCATCTTCTTCCATGTATCGGGAACAGGTGAGAAGTGACAAGCGCGTCCGCCACAGTAGTCCACACCATAATTAAGCTTCACCGTTTCGTACCAATCGAACTCTCCCGGTTCGGCCGTGAATCCATCGTTGCCGGTGGCGCGTGCCGGATATTCCTTATAGGGCGAACGAGCCGCTTGTGTGCGATCAAAGTTTTTCGTACTGAGAGGCTGTCCAGGCAGATAGTAGAAATTGTTTTGCGGAGAGAAGCCCATCGTGGTATCATCGGCCTCGCCCAAATCCTTGACACGTGCCGGCTTGGCGTCAGAGTGGTATTGGCGCGCCACATGATTGGGCACAAAGTCGATTACCATCTTGAGGCCGGCCTTGTGTGTGCGACGCACCAAAGCTTCAAACTCCTTCATGCGACGCTCGGGGTCGATAGCCAAATCGGGGTCTATGTCGTAATAATCCTTGATGGCATAGGGAGAACCTGCGCGCCCTTTCACCACAGCCGGATGGTCCTTGGCGATGCCTATAGACGAATAGTCGGTCTGCGTGGCATGCTCCAGCAAGCCTGTGTACCAAATGTGTGAAAATCCGAAAGCACGGATACGCGCCAGTTCGGCATCGGTAAAATCGGCCATCTTGCCACAGCCATTTTGCTTCAGAGTGCCGTGCGGCACATTCTTGGTGCAGGTGTTGCCATAAAGGCGCGGCAACACTTGATATATCGTTATCTTTTCGCTCATCTTGTTGTTATATAATTATTATGGAACGTCACACATTCACGGACGCACTATCGGTGTCTGACAAATGATTATGTGCCAACGTGTCCGCTTTCCGTCCGTCCGGACTGAAGGTTTCGACACGTTGGCACACAATTGTGACGTGTTTTAATATCGCTGCGGTTAGTCTGCCACCCCGCGTACGGTTACGGCCTCGTTACCCTTGGCAATCTTCACTATCATTCCTTGCAAGGCCTTACCGGGGCCACATTCGGTAAACTCGGTAGCGCCGGCCTGCACCATATTGCCTACTTCCTGGGTCCAAAGCACGGAAGCCGTGAGTTGCTGAATCAGATTGGCCTTGATTTCCTCAGGATCGGTGTGGGGAAGCCCGTCCACATTCTGGTACACGGGACAAACGGGCTTGCGGAATTCAGTGGCAGCAATTGCGGCCTCGAGTTCTTCCTTGGCCGGCTGCATGAGCGGGCTATGGAAAGCACCACCCACCGGAAGCACCAGCGCACGCTTGGCACCGGCTTCCTTCAGACGCACACAGGCAGCATCGATGGCCTCCTTGTGTCCGCTGATTACCAACTGGCCGGGGCAGTTATAGTTGGCCGGAACTACCACTGCAGCATCGGTACTTACCTCTGCACAGATGGCTTCCACCTGTTCGTCGGGCAGAGCGATGATGGCAGCCATTGTGCCCGGAGCTGCCTCACAGGCCTTCTGCATGGCCATGGCACGAGCTGCCACAAGGCGCAGACCATCTTCGAAACTGATAGCTCCTGCTGCGACAAGCGCTGAGAGCTCACCCAATGAATGTCCGGCCACCATATCGGGACAGAAGTCCGACCCCAGACACATGGCACTGATGACGCTGTGCAGGAAAACGGCTGGCTGAGTTACCTTGGTTTGTTTCAGCTCTTCGTCCGTACCTTCGAACATGATGTCTGTGATACGGAAGCCCAATATCTCATTGGCTTTCTCAAAATGCTCCTTGGCTATGGGATGTTTCTCATAGAGAGCCTTACCCATTCCAACAAATTGGGAACCTTGTCCCGGGAATACAAATGCTTTCATATTGTTTTCTTGTTTTTATTGTTCGCTTGTGAAATAATGTTCGTGCCATGTAGCGGTACAAAGGTACTTATTTCCTCCTTATTATCATGGGTAGCGGGTTGAAAAAGTGGTTCATAGGTCCTGTGCCCTCCCCTATGCAAACACCTGCACCGCTTGCCAGAGCCTCCTCCACGTATCGTTTGGCTTCTTCGACGGCTTTCGCCAGATCACAACCACGTGCCACGAAAGCCGCAATGGCTGACGAGAGCGCACAACCTGTTCCGTGCGTATTGCAGCTTTCGATGCGATGTCCGAGGAAGCGGTGCACCATTCCACCATCGTGGAGCACATCCTCCGGCGCACCCTCAAGATGGCCTCCCTTCAGCAACAGAGCTGTCTGTTCCGAATTCTTCAGAGCCTCCCATTCGGTGGGAAAATCTTGTGCGAAGCATGCCGCTTCCTGCAAATTGGGCGTAACGAGCCGGCAGAGGGGCATCAGGATTTCGATCAAAGCCTTCCGTCCCTCATCATCCAGCAGCGGATGCCCCGACGACGACACCATCACGGGATCGAGCACAGTGAAGCGAGGTTGGAACTCGCACAGCAGTTCGGCCACAGCGCGAATGGTATCGGCTCGACACGTCATCCCGATTTTCACCACATCGGGGCGCAAATCCTCCATCACGGCCCGCGCCTGCCGATATACCATCGAGGCCTCCACCGGTTGGTTTTCGCTCACACCGCAAGTGTTTTGCACCGTCAGCGCAGTGATAGCAGCCGCTCCGTAACAGCCGAGGGCTGAAAACACCTTGAGGTCGGCTTGAATACCGGCCCCACCGCTCGGATCGCTTCCTGCTATGCTGAGACACACGGGATAATGAGCATCACTTTCAACAGTCATGTTCATAATCTGAATTAGATGAAACGATTGTTCTTTGTCCTTTTTGCAAAGGTAGTGAAAGGCGAGTGAAGTGATGAGCGAAAATCACAAGATTTTCAGCGAAGCACTCCCGAGCCGCATCCTACCTTATTAAAAGGTAGTGAAAGGCGAGTGGAATGAAGTACATAAAGCCACGAAACTTCACCCGAGCCTCCCGACACACTTCGCACGCGTATATATTTATTATATGTATGGAGTCGGAAATGGCGACACCCTATTGCGTTCGCACAGGCACCCTCCGAAACTTCCAATCGTGCCTCTGCATTTTCGCATAGTGCACCCCTCGTTGCGTCCTTGCGGATTTCATCATATCCCACAGGATTTACCATTTTTCTATATAGGGTCTCGGCAAAACTGGCAGGCCTTGCCAAAAAATTGGCAAGCACTGCCAAAAAACTGGCAAGGCCTGCCAGTTTTGCCAGAAGGCCTGCAGAAAACATACGGAAGCACTCCACGCAGACATGGAATGCACCACGCCATCTTTCCATGGCACATTCATTGTTCTCCGCTCGCCTTGCATACTTTGGCTGTGCCCAAGTTAGGCGGCGGCTCGGGAGAAAAAGCTGAAAACTGCGTTTTCGCTTTGTTCTCCGCTCGCCTTGCACTAACTTTGCACGGATTTAGCGGTTCTGCCGCCAAATTCTCATATTCCTGTAAAAAACAAAACAATATACAACATGATTTCAGTACAAAATCTCGCCATTCAATTTGGCAAACGCGTCCTTTATCAGGATGTTAACATGAAGTTCACAAGTGGCAACATCTATGGCATCATCGGTGCCAACGGCGCAGGAAAATCCACCCTCCTGAGAGCCATCAGCGGTGAACTGGAGCCGACCAAGGGTTCTGTGGAAATGGGACCCAGCGAACGCCTTTCCGTACTATCGCAGGACCACAACAAGTTTGACGCAGAGACAGTGCTCGACACCGTGCTGCAGGGACACACCGTGCTATGGGACGTGGCACGCCAACGCGATGCGCTTTATGCCAAAGAAGACTTCACGGACGAGGACGGACTCTTGGTGGCCGAACTCGAGGAGAAGTTTGCCAACCTGGGCGGATACACTGCCGAGAACGATGCAGCCACCCTGCTGAGCGGACTCGGCATCAAGGAACCTCTGCATCAGAAGCGAATGGGCGAACTCTCGGGTAAGGAGAAAGTACGCGTCATGCTGGCACAAGCCCTCTTCGGCGAGCCGGACAACCTGCTGCTGGACGAGCCGACCAACGACCTCGACCTCGAAACCGTGGAATGGCTGGAAGATTATCTTGGAAACTTCGAACACACCGTGCTGGTGGTTTCGCACGACCGTCACTTCCTCGACCAAGTGTGCACACACACTGTTGACATCGACTTCGGCAAGGTTACACTCTTCTCGGGCAACTACTCGTTCTGGTACGAAAGCTCGCAGTTGGCACTGCGTCAGGCTCAGAACCAGAAGCAAAAGGCTGAGGAGAAGAAGAAGGAACTGGAGGAATTCATCCGTCGCTTCTCCGCCAATGTGGCAAAGAGCCGCCAGACCACCAGTCGCAAGAAGATGCTCGAGAAACTCAATGTGGACGAAATCAAACCCTCTACACGCAAATATCCTGGCATTATTTTCCAAATGGAACGCGATCCGGGCAACCAAATTCTCGAAGTGAAAGGACTGCGCGCCGAGGCCGAAGACGGCACCGTGCTGTTTGACGACCTAAACTTCACCGTGGAGAAAGATGAGAAAATCGTTTTCCTCAGCCGCGACCCACGCGCCATGACCGCACTCTTCGAGATCATCAACGGCAATGCGAAGCCCGTAGCCGGCAACTTCAAGTGGGGAGTTACCATCACCACTGCCTATCTCCCACTCGACAACACCGCCTTCTTCAACACCGACATGAACATGCTCGACTGGTTGTCGCAATATGGCGAAGGCAATGAAGTCTATTTCAAGTCATTCCTCGGACGCATGCTCTTCAAGGAAGAAGACGTGCTCAAGAAAGTAAATGTGCTGAGCGGTGGTGAGAAAATGCGCTGCATGATTGCACGAATGCAACTGCGCAACGCCAACTGCCTGATCCTCGACACACCGACCAACCACTTGGACATGGAAAGCATACAGGCCTTCAACAACAACCTGAAACTCTACCGCGGAAACATACTCTTCGCATCGCACGACCACGAGTTCATCAACACGGTTGCTAACCGCATCATCGAACTCACGCCCAACGGCACCATCGACAAGCTCATGAACTACGAAGATTACATCCGCGATGAGCGCGTCAAGGAACTCAAAGAACGACTCTACGCCGGCACCGGCTTGTAATCAGTCTGCCACTAACGGATTTTGGCACAAACTTTGCTATTTCCGAGGACAAACGCATATTTATTAAATCACGACACACAACATGACAGAAGCTGAAAAGAAATACGAAACCGAAGAGAACGTAAACACGGCTGCCGAAACCGAAACCACAGAAGAAGTGGCCACAGACGAAGTAACCGTGGAAGAGACCGAAAAAACCGATGCTGAAAAGTTGGCAGAAGCTGAGGAACAAATCGCAATGCTCAAAGACCAATTGCTACGGCAGATGGCCGAATTCGACAACTATCGCAAACGCACGCTGAAGGAGAAAGCAGATCTCATCCTCAGTGGCGGACAAAAGCTGATGGAGGCCCTGCTCCCCGTACTCGACGACATCGAACGCGCACAGCAGAACATAGCCGCCAGCAACGAGGTCGAAACGCTGAAAGAGGGCGTGGAACTCATCCTCTCCAAACTTACGAAAACCTTAAGCGCACAGGGACTCAAACGCATGGAGACCGTAGGAGCTGCCTTCGACACTGATTTTCACGAAGCCGTAGCCCTGATTCCTGCCACCGAGGACGCACAAAAGGGCAGCATCATCGACTGCGTGCAAGCCGGATACCTGCTCAACGACAAGGTAATCCGCCACGCCAAAGTGGTTGTGGGACAATAACAAACAGCGCAAGGAGATTGCACCAAGCATTCCACAAAGCCGCACCTCCCTCATTCATTAATTAAAAAGCACTCACAGATATGGCAGATATGGACTATTACAAGATACTCGGCGTTGAGAAAACGGCGAGTGCCGAAGAAATAAAACGCGCCTATAAGAAGGTGGCCATCAAATACCACCCCGACCGCAATCCGGGGGATAAGGAAGCCGAAGAAAAGTTTAAGCAAGCGGCCGAAGCCTATGACGTTTTGCGCGACCCCGACAAGCGTGCCCGATATGACCAGTTCGGAAAAGAGGGCGTCAACGGTATGGGCGGCGCCGGCGGATTTGGCGGTGCCGGCATGGACCTCAACGACATTTTCCGTCAGTTTGGCGACATCTTTGGCGGCATGGGTGGATTTGGCGGAGGCTTCGGCAGAAGTGGCCGCGGCGGTCGTCCACGTCGCTTCCAAGGCAGCGATCTTCGACTCAAGGTGAAGCTTTCGCTGAACGAGATTGCGACAGGCGTAACAAAGAAGTTCAAAGTTCGGAAGAACGTTTGCTGCGATTCCTGCCACGGCAGCGGAAGCGCCGGAGGCAGTCAGCCCGAAACCTGTAGCACTTGCCAAGGCACAGGATACGTGCTGCGCACAAGCCAAAGCTTCTTTGGAATGATGCAATCGCAAGAGGTTTGTCCCACCTGCCAAGGCGAAGGCTCTGTCATCAAGAACAAATGTAGCAAATGCGGTGGCGAAGGTGTGGTAAGCGGTGAGGAAATTGTGGAAATCAACATTCCCGCCGGCGTAGCGGAAGGCATGGTTGTTACGGTGCAAGGCAAAGGCAACGCAGGCCGACACAACGGCGTGCCGGGCGACATACAAGTGCTCATCGAGGAAGAAGAACATCCCGAACTCATTCGCGACGAAAACGACCTCATTTACAACTTACTCCTCACCGTACCTCAAGCCGTGCTCGGCGACAGTGTGGAAATCCCCACGCTCGACGGAAAAGCACGCATCAATATCAAGCCCGGTACACAGCCCGGCACACGTCTCCGCCTGCGAGGCAAAGGTTTGCCGGCAGTATCGGGATATGGCTACGGCAAGGGCGACATCATCATCAACGTGAGCATCTACATCCCCGAAGCACTGAACAAAGACGAGAAGCGTGCTTTCGAGAGCATGAAGGGCAACGACAATCTTGAGCCTACAAGCCAGGCAAAAGATACCATCTTCCGAAGTTTCCGTCAATACTTCGACTGACACGACACAACGACGGGCTGACGGCATGAGTCGTCAGCCCGTCTTTTTTGTACCACAGCGCAGCAACATGCATGCTTTGCGCAAAAGTTGAAATACCGTATGACTTACAAAGAGACCATTGAATATCTCTACGCCTCCGCTCCGCTGTTCCAGCAAGTGGGCGCCGGAGCCTACAAGGAAGGACTCGAAACTACCCGTCTGCTGGATGCACATTTCGGACACCCTCACAGACGTTTTGCCACGGTACACATCGCCGGCACCAATGGTAAAGGCTCGTGTGCCAGTACTATTGCCGCCATTCTGCAAGCTGCCGGCTTACGTACCGGACTCTACACGTCGCCCCACCTCACCGACTTCCGCGAACGCATCCGCGTCAACGGAGAGATGATTTCGCGTGAACGGGTGGTGCGATTCGTTGAAGAAGAACGTGCCTTCTTTGAGCCGTTGCACCCCTCATTTTTCGAGCTTACCACAGCGCTTGCGCTGCAACACTTTGCCGAAGAACAGGTTGACATAGCCGTGATAGAAACCGGCCTGGGCGGTCGGCTCGATTGTACAAACATTATCCATCCGCTTGTCTCCATCATTACAAACATCAGCTTGGACCATACGCAATTCCTGGGCGAGAGCCGAGCTGCCATCGCCGCAGAGAAAGCCGGCATCATCAAGCACAAAACTCCGGTCATCATTGGCGAGAGCGATGCCGAAACACGTCCCGTCTTCACACACCAAGCGGAGCAGATGCAGGCTCCCATCCATTTTGCCGAGGACACTCCGCAGGTAATCTCAAGCACAATGGGAGAAGATGGGAAGTGGGTTTACGAAACCCGTTCCTTTGGCACCATCATCGGAGAGTTGGGCGGCCGGTGTCAACCTCGCAATGCCAACACGCTGCTGTGCGCGCTGGAAGTGCTGCTTCCTCTCCTGCCCCACGCCCACATCACGGAAGAACACATTCGCCAAGGTTTTGCCCACGTGTGCAGCCTCTCCGGCCTGGCCGGACGCTGGCAGACGTTGCAAACTGCTCCGCGCGTGGTTTGCGACACCGGACACAATGCCGGCGGTTGGGAGCACATCGGTGCACAACTGAGAGCGCAACATTGCCGCACCATGCGCATCATTATAGGTATGGCGGCCGACAAGGACACAAGCGCTGTGCTTTCGCGTCTCCCCCAAGAAGCCGTTTGCTACTTCACCCGCGCTTCGGTGAAACGCTCGCTGGATGAACAGACACTCGGCAAACAAGCACAGGGCTTGGGACTGCAAGGCAAGACTTACGCCACCGTGATGCAGGCCTACCGCACAGCACTTGCAGAAGCCCACCCCGACGATTTCATCTTTGTGGGCGGAAGCACGTTCGTGGTCGCTGATTTGCTGGAAGGGCTCTCAGAGAGTCATTGCGAAGCATTCTGAATCACATACACTCAACAACCATTTTCAAAGAAGCACTCCTCAAACGCGCGGAGTGCTTCTTCTTTTTTCGTACCGCCCTGCAGAACATCCGGCGTACCTTGCAGGAAGTGTAAAAGTCCGGTCATAAAAAAAGGAAGTGCGCTGTGCACTCCCTTACAGTATTTCACAATCATTACTCATCGCGTGGCGACATGGCCTTCAGGAAGTCCTTGGCAGTTTCGCCGGCATCCTTCACACCTTTCCACACACCGCAGACGCATCTCCACAGCATCTTACCGATGAAGACCGCGATGGCAATGATGCCACGCACCATATAGTTGAGCACCACTCGCACCTCGACGGGGTGCTGCGCCGTATATTCACGCCAGACGTGCCGGACATAGAGCGGCAGCCCCACGCCCACAATTGTGTAGAGCAGGAACAAGAACGGAGCCGCTGCTCCCTCAAGCCCATGAATGACGGGATAACTGCCCAATCGGTTCCACGGAAGTGCATAGGCTGCTATCACGAACAGACTCACCACCTTGAAGGCCAACAGATGGAAGGCAAACACACAGAGCGTGCGGTCGCCCAAATAGACAAACCACTGTTGTGTCTTTCCGCCCAAAGCACATATTCCTTCTGCCATCAGATAGAGCAACACGAAGCCTGCAATGGCCGGCAGAGGCAGTGACAGAAATCCGGCCAACGAAGGGCGCCACGCCATGCTCGACGGAGAATAAACGGCAAAGATTACCACCACAGCCAGACTCAACGCGCCGGCCACGGCACGGTCTTTCCAGTGACGCGGTACCACTTTCAGATTGGCCAGCAGGTATCCCACAGCCATGAAAAACACACCCATGATTTCGCGATAACCTCCCTGTGCCACGCCGGTCATACGCAGATTTTCGACCACGAGCCACAGCGCTGCCAGCAAGGACATCGCAGCAATGGCCGAAGCGGCACGCACGGGCGAATTCAGACCTTCGCACTTCCGCACCAACTTCTGCAACACCAACCAAGCCACGCTGCTCACCAGCAGAGCACGGAAGAACCAGAAACTGCCGGCCATAAATTCATCGTAGCCCGACATATTGAAGAGGATGCTCCACAAACGCTGGCAGAAGTCGTGCCACGAATACGGATGCAGCACTCCACCGGCCGCATTGCCATATTCCTCGTTCATCACACCGAGAGCGAAAAAGAGGTTGTGCAATAGCAAAAAGACGACGCTCCAACAGACAAACGGCTTATACAACCCCCGAAACCTACGCTTCAGGAAGGTGTACTCCTCCGTCGCTGTCGCAGCATGGAAAAAGTAGCCGGCACAGATGAAGAATGCCGGTACGTGTATCTGATAAGCCGCCACCGAAAGCCAAGAGGGACAACCGGCATGCGTCATCACAACCAGCAGAATGGCCAGGGCCTTGATTACTGAAAAAACAGGGTTGCGCATAAATTGATTATCGTATATTAAAACTCCAAAATGACATTTCTGTTACTCTACAAGCATCGAAGAAGCAAGTTCGCTCCATGCTCATCAACGCAAGCAGTAATTGCGTTCGGCCGGCCACACGATTGAGCCATCCTCCCAGGGAGCAGCAACGCCCATACGGCTTCGTCCATCGTCGGCCGGCTTTGTTTCGTGATGGACAAACGGGGTGAAAATCTGCAAGAACCATCCCTTGAAACGACGCCAGGGCGAGAACGCCTTGTAACGCTCCGGCGTCAGCAGGAAACAGCTTGTCTGCTTGTCGGTCTCGAAGATGTGTTGCAGCTGACGCGTCGTCGGCACATCGGCAATGAGCACGTTGCACTCGTAGTCGAAGCGCAAACTTCGTGAATTGAGGTTGGCCGACCCCACAAAGGAGTAGAGACTGTCCACCATCATGATTTTGCTATGATGAAAGCCGCCTTGATAGAACCAAATGCGTGCACCGACATCCATGAGGCGCTTGGCATTTCGCTCCACGAGGCGCGGTGTCATCGGAATATCGCACTTCTCCGACACCATCACTTGCACATCCACGCCCCTGCGAACAGCACGTTTAAGCGCCTTACGCACCCGATTTGACAAGGTGAAATAGGGGTTGACAATCTGTATCTGCTTTTGCGCACCATCGATGGCCTCGATGAATACGTCCTTGATGATATGTTTGGGAGAGCTTGGACCCTTGTTCACTATGCCAAGCAACTTCCTGCCCGCCGTAATTGTGGTATCGGCCGGCAAGTCGAAAAATTCGGAAGCCCTGCGGCCACCGGGATAGTATTCGGGCCCCTTCACGTCCTGCACGCTCACAAGATTCCAAAACTTCAGGAAGATGCCCTGCAACGTTCCCACGGCTTCGCCCTCGATACGCATGTGGATGTCGCGCCATTCGCCAAACTCGGGCTTACCGTGTATGTAATAGTCCGCCACATTCATGCCACCCGTGTAAGCCACCAAGCCATCGACCACCACTATCTTGCGATGGTCGCGACGCAAGGCGTGATTGAAATAAGGGAAGCGAACGGGATCGAACTCGTAGATCTCAATGCCCGCAGCACGCAGCGAATCCACATGGTGCTTGCGCAGCGGCTTGTTGTTGCTGCTGTTGCCAAATCCGTCGAACAAGGCACGCACCTTGACGCCCTCGGAAACTTTTTGTCCCAAGAGCCGAAACAGCTGATGCGATATGGAATCATTGCGAAAGTTGAAGTATTCCAAGTGAACGGAGTGGCGAGCCTGCCGAATGGTTTCGAACATATCGTCAAACTTCTCCTGTCCCGTCCGGAACACAATCACACGATTGTTGTCGGTAAACTTAACATCGAAAGTGCTTTTCAGCCATTCGACAATGGCTGTGTCGGAAGGCGTCTCGTGCGCCTGCTGAGCTGCAAGAGGCAGACTGAGAAGCAAGAATAATAGAGCAAGAAAATGTTTCAAGGGTCTATGTAATTAAAAGGAGCGGGCCCGCCGATGCAGGCCCATCCTCCAAGTTCTTCAAATTTGCGCGAAGATACTGCTTGCGGGGCGAATGGCAAAGCCGGAGGGACTTTTTTCAATCGTTCGCGCACAAAGAGAACAAATCCTACGGATTTACGAACGCAGAGACGCCCTGAAGAGACCTCATCAGAGGACGCAGAATACGCTGACACTTTGCACAAAATTCGGGCTTTGGATGAGCAAAGATTTACAAGCACTGCAGAATTTTCTACAAGCACTGTAAAAATTTCTGCAAGCACTGCAGATTTTTCTGCATCGCATCCCCCTTTCGGCTACATACAAAGAGCGCCCTCCACAAGGCTCGGCGGAGCATCTCGGGAGGGCGCAGAAAGATGCGGCATCCACAGCCGCGTATTATCTCTTTGCAACCAAATCTGCCATCAGGCGTAAGTCATCTTCGGCAAGGCCATAACGAGCCAGCATGTCGGCATCGCGCATCCACAGGTCGGAGGGCGGAAAGTCGCAGCGCAACAGCTCTATGGCTCTGCGGTAGCGCGAAACAGCCTCGGCCACCTGCCCCAGCACCCAGGCCGCATGACCGGCGTTCAGATAGTCGTCGGCATCGGGATGGTCGGCCAGCAGTTTCACGTAATAGCGTTCTGCCTGCTCGGGCTTACCGGCCATGAGCGAATACCAAGCCACGGCACGGCGCGAACGGCTCTCGTCGGGTGCGAGATAGTCGGCCTTGAAGAAGCGCTCGAAGGCTTCATCATAGCGCCCGAAGTGGGCATAACACCGCCCGGTCTGCAGCAAAGTAGAGATGTCGTCGGGAGTGATGAGTTCCAACTCCTCATAACACCGCAATGCCTCCTCATACCGCGACAAGCGGCACAAGCAAACAGCCAAGCGCCCTAACGTCCATGCCGAGCCGGGACGCAACAAGTTGGCTCGCTCGTAAGCACGGGCAGCCTCGGCATGGTTGCCTGCCGAATGGTGGCAGAAACCGCGCTTCTGCCACGCGATGGCATCGGTGTCGGCTTCCGATATTTGTTCATAGCACCACAGAGCGCAGGCATAGTTTTTCTCCTTAAATGCAAAGTCGGCCAACTGACGCAAATGCGCTGCCGACGACAGCAACGCGCCAATAGGCTCGCACTCAAGCAGCTGCAAGTTCATGGCAAAGGGGTCCGACAGACCCGAACGGCGATTATAGAGCTTGAAGAAGCGATAGAGATTTTGCAGATACATGCGTCGTTCTTCCAGAGCGCCTATCTGCTCATCTCTCCTGACCTCCATTGATGCCCCATGCTGCTCCATGGCCGCAGCCAGCTGCTCGGACAAAGCCCGATGCTGCGCCGCCGGCATCTCGCCCAACATCAGCAGAAAGGAGTACTTGTCCGAATCACACAGATGCCCCGGCGACAAGAACAATTGCAGGAACGAATGGTCCGCAAACGTATTCGGTAAGTCGGGATGCGTGGGCGAAAACGGACAGAACCAGTTGGCAACCCCCGAAAAGAACGGGAATTTCTGCTTCAGCATTCGGAAGGATGCCATAAACACATCCGCCCCACTCTGCTGCAACTCGGCCAAATCGTGCAACTTCTTTTCGAGCACAGACATATCCTCCGCACTCTCCCACTCCGGGTTCAGGCTGCTCTCCATGGCTTTCTCCATGGCCTCCTCGGGACTGAGTGTCGGATCCATGCGGAAGCGGCCCGCCCGCTTCATCATTTCGGGAAATATCTCCTCACGCAGATTTTTCTCCACACGCTGCGTGTCAAGCGACTGCCACAGCTGCATTTGCAACTCCAACATGGAGTGTACAAACCCAGGCTCGTCGGAAAGCAACGCCCATTGCGCCATCAGCTCGGGATAGAGCCGACATTCCTCCGCATGGGCTACAAAAGCCAATGTGCCACCCACCTGCGCACGAACACGCACCGGCACTTCGCTCGATGTACTCAGCGAAAGCAGGAAAGAGACTTTGCGCACATCAAACACCTCACAAGCACCCAGCCCTACGGCACTGACAAATGTACACTTGTCGAACAATGAGACCGAAGGCGAAGCCATCCATGCAGCAGCCGTCTCAGCATCACCACTGCGCCATGCCGCTGATGTCCACACACTGTCAAAAAAGCTATGAAACAAGGACGAATAGCGTTCACGCAAGTGAGCAAGTGCCTCCTCACGGCGTGGAGTGGCAGGCTCCGTCTCCAGCATCAGACGCTCCTGCGCGTTTTGCTCCAACTCGGTGGCCAACTGCCCCCAATCGGTGCGCTGCATCTTGTCAAGCACGCGCCAAGTAGTACCATAGAGATCGGAATCTGCGGTCAGCCTGTAGCTACGCCACAAAGCTGTTACGGCCTCTGAAGTGCATTGCAAGAATTGTGCAAACAGCCTATGCCGCTCTGAGTCGGCCGCTCCACGCTCCATATATGCCAACAGCATTTCATATCCTTGGCGTACCTCAGACAGCAGATGGCTTGCCGAAGCATCCGAAACGCCGGCTGCCATTCCCTCAGCCGCCACCAAAGCATCCAAAAGCCGGTGCTCGGTCACGGCACGCCGAGCATCTTTGCGCAAAAGCTCTAAGGTTTGTTTATCCACGGGAGAATGATGTTTTGAAAAAGAAAGTGTCTGCGCACAACCGGCTTTCACAATCAACCGATTACGACACAGACACCACTACATTGATTTCTAAGGAAGGAAAGATGCATCCGTCAGACGGGCACTCTTGAACTTGCGTCCCAAGCGACCACTCTTCTGCAGATACGAACGCGCTGCATCCAACTGCTGCTGCGATGGCAGCGTGGCATGGCGGTAACGCGGAAGTTTCAGAGTGTCGATGGTTTCGGGCGAAAGGCGATAGCGCGTCACCAAGAGGTCACGACACACGTCCTTGCCGTATTTGTTAATGGTATCGACAGCCGCATTGTAACTGCGCAGCAAGGCCTTCAGATTGTCGATACCCACTTGTCGCTTCAACGCCTTGTCGCTCATCACAAGCATACCGGTGGAGAGCGTGTCCAAGCCCTTCACATGCAATCGGCGACACCCGACAGCCATGGCCGCCGAGGCCTGAGGCTCGGGCATTATGGCTGCATCCACCTGCGAGGCTCTCAGCATCGACAGACGCAGGAAGAAGTCGTTGACCTGTGGAGAGAAAACATCCTTTGAGGCAACACCGCCACGCCGCAGGCTCTCTGCCAAAAGCCACTCCGAAGCCGAGAGACGCGAATGTGCCACCATGCGACCGGTCAACTGGTCCACCTTCTTGGCACGAAGCGTGGGGCTTGTCATCAAAGCCCAGCGGCCATCCGTGGCACAAACTCCGATCAACTTGTGTCCCTTGCCGCGGTAGTGGTGAAGCCTCACCATATCCATGAAAGCACCGTCCACCGTTCCGCCCAGCAACGCCGTATCGGCATCCCATTGTGCAGTAAACGATAGAAACTCAGAGCGTTTCAGTCCTTGCTCTCTACAAATACCTGAAGCCTCTGCGTAATAGAACGGAAGGCAATCGAGTACCGGCAGAAGGGCAATGCGAAGCGCCGCAGTGTCGCCTCTGAGTTCGGCCAAGGTGGGTTGGGGCTTCGGGGTTTCTTTGGACTTTTCTCCACATACGCTGCACAAAAGGAGAAGTCCGCAAGCCAATGCTCCGAAAGCTTTTCTCATCATTTTCATTTGGGTCGTAAAGAACATAAAGAGCGAGGGCAAGCGCATCGCACCTGCCCCCATTTCTTTTCATTTGCTACGGACCTATGTCCGCTTGTAACAGAATATCTTGAAAGGGGCTTATCCCTTGATGGCTGCAATGCCGGGAAGCACCTTACCCTCGATGGCTTCGAGCAGAGCACCGCCACCGGTGCTGATATAGGACACCTGATCGGCCATGCCGAACTTGTTGATGCAGGCAACGGAGTCGCCACCACCGATGAGGGAGAATGCGCCGTTGGCAGTTGCCTTGGCAATAGCGTCAGCCACTGCACGTGAACCGGCTGTGAAGTTGTCGAATTCGAACACGCCTGCAGGACCGTTCCAGAGGATAGTCTTGGCGTCTTCGATGGCCTTGGCAAAGAGAGCACGGGTCTCAGGACCTGCGTCAAGGCCTTCCCAACCTTCGGGAATGTTGCCGGCAGGAACCACTTGCGTGTTGGCGTCGTTGCTGAACTTGTCGGCAGCTACGCAGTCCACACCGAGAACGAGGTTAACGCCTTTGGCCTTTGCCTTCTCCATGATAGAGAGTGCCAGGTCGAGCTTGTCTTCTTCGCAGATGGATGTACCAACATTTCCGCCCATAGCCTTGGCGAATGTATAGGTCATACCGCCGCACAGAATGAGGTTGTCAACCTTGTCCATAAGGTTTTCGATGATGCCAATCTTTGTAGAAACCTTCGAACCGCCCATGATAGCAGTGAAGGGGCGCTTGATGTTGCTCAGAACGTTGTCAACAGCCTGTACTTCCTTTTCCATGAGATAGCCAAGCATCTTGTGATCGGCGTCAAAGTAGTCAGCAATAACTGCAGTGGAAGCGTGCTTGCGGTGAGCAGTACCGAAGGCATCGTTAATATAGATGTCGGCATACGATGCAAGCGTCTTCGAGAATTCCTTCTGGCTTTCCTTCATGGCCTTCTTGGCTTCTTCGAAAGCGGGGTCGGCCTTATCGATACCCACGGGCTTACCCTCTTCTTCCGGATAGAAGCGCAGGTTTTCGAGCAAGAGCACTTCGCCCGCCTTCAAGGCAGCCGCTGCTTCACCGGCCTTGGCACAATCGGGAGCAAACTGCACGGGCACACCGAGCTTCTCGCTCACAGCGTCCACAATCTGGCTCAGAGAGAATTTTGCATTGACTTTACCTTTGGGCTTACCCATGTGGCTCATAATGATGAGTGCTCCTCCTTCTTCGAGCACCTTTTTCAGGGTGGGCAAAGCACCGCGGATGCGGGTGTCGTCGGTGATTTTACCATTCTCGTCCAAGGGTACATTAAAGTCCACGCGAACAATGGCCTTTTGGCCTGCGAATTTGCAAGTGTCGATAGTCATAACTTTATTTTAGTTTTAGAGTGAAAATTTTCGTCTGCATTACGCGTATGCGAATAAGCACCGCAAATATAGGAAAAGGTGCGCGAAAAGCAAAAGAAAAGCTTTCAGATTTGCTATTTTGCCTTCCGGAAGCCTACGGGTGCGTGATACGAACATGACAAACGCTGACAAAAAGGACCAAGAACGGCACTTATATTCTCATGCCGTGCTTCCGCTCTATTTCCGCCGACGCTGCAAGATTAGTGGCAGGCCTTGCCAAAAAACTGGCAAGCACTGCCAAAATACTGGCAAGGCCTGCCAGTTTTGCAGCGAGCCATCAGAATTGCAGCAAATGGGGACGTTCGGTTTTGATGATGCTTCACGTGTAAATAAGCAAGGAGTTTAGAAAATTCCGCAGTGCTTGCAGATTTTCCTAAACGCCTTGTTCATTTCTATACTTCTGAGAGGCTATCGGCTAACAACAATCTCGTTTTTCCGACAACGCCTCCCCCTCGCCTCTTTGCCTCAACAACTCAACGCGGTGTGCGTTCCAAGCGCAGCGTATGCGTGGCGTATTTCAGCACTTCGGGTCGGTGGGTGATAAAGATGAGTGTACGACCTGCCTGACGCTCCACGATGCGTTGCAGAACGATGCGCTCTGTTTCGGAATCGAGCGAAGAGGTGGCTTCATCGAGCAACAAGATGGGGGCCTTGCGGAGCAGGGTTCTGGCGATGGCAATGCGCTGCGCCTGTCCCTCGGAGAGACCATCGCCCATCTCGCCGCACATTGTCTCAAGCCCCTTGGGCAATCGAGCCACAAAGCCATCGGCGGCGGCTGTGTGCAGTGCCTCGGTCATCTCAAGCTCTGTAGCTTCGGGGTTGCCCATGAGCAGATTTTCGCGAATGGTTCCGCTGAGCAGTGTGTTGCCTTGTGGAACGTAGGCAAAGTTGCAACGTGTGGCAGGAGTGGCCTGCACGGAGTTCGCCTCCGCTACCCCGTTCTCGGCTTCGGAGAAGAGACTTACCTGCCCCGCTGTGGGATGTGCCAACGCCAGGAGCAGACGTATCAGGGTGGTTTTGCCGCTACCCGTCTCGCCCACGATGGCCGTGATGCTACCGGGTGGAAACGTATGCGTAAAGTCGCGCAATATCACACGGCTCTCGGGAGTATAGGAGAAGCTGACCTGCTCTAATCGTATTCCCACCGGAGTGGCCATGGGATGCCGTTCTGCAGTGTCTTCCTGCGGTATATCCTCCAACTCCATGAGACGTTCACCAGCCGTAAAGGCATTGATAAATACGGGGATATACTTCGTGAGTGACCGCACGGGAGTCTGAATTTGTCCCACCAACTGAATGAAAGCGATGAGTGCACCATAGGTAATGGCTCCGGCCTCGAGGCTCACTACGCCCCATACGAAAGTTACCATATAGCCCACGGCAAATCCGGTGCTCATCAGCGTGGAAGACACTGTGGAGTATCGCGTCTTTGTCACAATCTCTCCGCGAAGCCGGCGATGTGCCTCGCCAAGTTTTCGCAATGCTCCGGACGTCTGTTCCAAGGTCTTGATGACAAGCGTGTGCTGCAGGCTCTCCTGCAGAATGGCCTGTATGCGGCTCTCAGTGTCGCGTACATCGTGTGTCAGACGGCGCATCTTGCGCACGTAGAGTCGGCTGCAAATGATGAACACGGGGATGATGCAAACGATGATGCATGCCAGCGTGCGATCCATCCAAAAAAGAAAAAGGAAAGCACCGACGAACTGCACTACCGTGCAAACGAAGGATGGCAGAGTCTCGGTAAGAAAATTGATAATGCCGGTTACGTCGATTTCGATGCGATTGAGCAAATGGCCGCTGTGATGCTGCTTGAGCTGCTGCCACTTGCTGCCCAGCAAACGGGCGAAAAGCGCTGCCTGCTCGCTGTTCTTGGCCTTCACCCCCAAGATGGCACGAATCCAGCGCGAGGCTATGCCCAGCAAAATCTGCACGACAATGATGCCGGACAGCAACAAGATGGCCTGACGGAGCGTTACCGAATGGTTGACATGGGTGGCGATATCGATGGATAGCTTGGTGGCCCACACAAAGGCAAGGTCGGAAAACACAAGCAGCAAGCCCACAATGGTATTGAGCGCTGCCTGGGTTCGATAACCGTGCCAGGTTTTCCACAACCAGGACACAAGTTGACGTATAGAGCGAAGATTTTTCATCGTAAGGTTTTTAGATATTTGTTCAAGCCTCTCGGCAGAAGCGAGTCCCCTTGGCCATCACGGCAAAAACACCTCAGAAACGGCCGTCCGCACCCCACATCATTTTGTCGCGCAAGGTGGTAAAAAAACTCTTGTGCTTCACTTTCATCACTCGCACGCAGTAGGGAGCGCGTCGCAGCACCACAGTTGTACCATCGGGAAAACTATCACTGCGTCCATCTATGGATATCAAGAAGTTATGACTGCGACTTCGCACCGTCAGGCTGATTTCTGCATCATCGCAGAGCACCACCGGGCGAGTGCTCAGGCTGTGCGAAGCTACGGGCGAGAGACAGAAGGTGTTGCTCTGTGGAACGATGATAGGCCCTCCCACACTCAGGGAGTAGCCGGTGGAACCTGTGGGAGTGCAGACCATCAGTCCGTCGGCACGATAGACGGTGAGAAGCTCACCATTGATTTTTGCAGCCACCTCAATAATGGACGAGTTGTCATGCTTGAGCAACGCCACCTCGTTGAGCGCGTATGGATAGGTGCTGAGAGGTTTCCCATCCTTCTGTGCCTGAATTACGCTGTGGCGTTCAATGACATATTCGCCGGCCACTACGGCCTCCAGCTCCGCATGTATATTGTCTGCCGAGACATCGGCCAGAAATCCGAGATGCCCCGTATTGACTCCCAAAATGGGTATCTCCTTCGCACCAATGGCTGCAGCAGTTCGCAGAAACGTTCCGTCGCCGCCCATCGACACTGCCCAATCGGCCTCAATGCCGGCAGCTATCTGTGGAGTCACGGCCCCTACATCGGAAGGCATCGAAGCCTTGATGTGATGGTAGAAAGCTTCTTCCATCAGCACTTCCGCCCCCAGGTCGTTGAGTTTGCGAACCACGGTCCACACGGTACGATTTTCGTCAGACTGATATAAATGGCCAAAAATGGCAACTTTGAATTTTGAACCTAACTTCATATTTTTTGATAGGGTATTTGCACCCACGCCTCCGCGCATACCGAAAGTTTTTATTACTTTTGCACAGATTTATAGGGCCTCCGAAACCCTCGGAGCCTGTGCAAAGATAGTGCAAGGCGAGTGGAGAACAAAGCGAAAACCTTGTTTTCAGCTTTTTATCCCGAGCCGAAGCCTAACTTGGGCGAAGCCAAAGTTGCAAGGCGAGTGGAGAACAAAGCGAAAACCACGTTTTCAGCTTTTTATCCCGAGCCGAAGCCTGAGTAAGGGATTTTCCACAATCGACAGCCCGGACGCATCTTTGCACACCCATTCAGAGAATACCGACCACCATGACAAAGTTAAGCGTCAACATCAACAAAGTGGCAACCCTGCGTAACGCACGTGGGGGAAACAACCCCGATTTGCTGCAAGTGGCACTCGACATCGAGACATTCGGAGCGCAAGGCATCACCGTGCATCCACGTCCCGACGAAAGGCACATCCGTTTTAGCGATGTGCGTGCACTGAAGCCTCTGCTCAGTACAGAATTCAACATAGAGGGTTACCCCGCCCCTGACTTCTGTCGACTGGTGTGCGAAGTGCGTCCGGCGCAGGTTACACTCGTTCCCGACGCTCCCGGACAGCTCACATCAAATCATGGATGGGACACACAGGAACACAAAAGCTTTCTGACGGACACCGTTGCCCTTTTCAAAGAACACGGGATACGCACCTCGATCTTCATCGATGCAACGGAAGAAATGGCATATCATGCCGCAGAAACCGGCACCGATCGCGTGGAACTCTACACCGAACCTTACGCCTCCGGCTATGCTTCCGACCCTCAGCAAGCCATAGCCCCGTTTGTCAGAACGGCGCAGAGCTGCCGCGAATTGGGGTTAGGACTTAACGCCGGGCACGACCTGAGTCTTGAGAACCTACGCTTCTTCCACCAAAACATCCCTTGGCTTTGCGAAGTCAGCATCGGGCACGCGCTGATTTGCGATGCGCTTTACCTGGGACTGAAGGAGACTGTTCGACAATACTTGGACTGCTTGCAAAACGCCTGAGACAAAACATAAGACCCAAACTAAAAAGTTTTCGTCGATACATACATTATTATATATAGTACACAAAAACATCATTATGCTACATATACTTCTGGCTGACGGATTTGAAGAAATCGAAGCCCTTGCCACATTAGACATCCTGCGACGCCTGCAGATACCCGTACAGACGGTGTCCATCAAAGGTGCACGCCAAGTGTGCGGCGCGCATGGTTTAACACTGAAGACCGATTGTTTGTTGCGCAAGAACGAACTCCGACAAAGTCAGGGCCTCATTCTGCCCGGCGGAATGCCCGGAGCGGCAAATCTGAACAGCAACGAGGCAGTCAAGAAAATCCTTCTGCATCATCACATACAGCACACACCGATGGCAGCCATCTGTGCCGCACCGATGGTGCTGGGAAGCGCCGGCATCCTGGAAGGACGCAGAGCCACCTGCTACCCGGGCTTCGAAGACTATCTCAAGGGAGCAATCATCGTCAACGAGTCTGTGGTGCGCGACGACAACATTATCACAGCCGTCGGACCGGCCGCAACTTTCGACTTCGCTTTTGCCATTGCCTCCATGTTTCTTTCGAAAGAGCGAATCGAAGCCGAAAAAAAGGCCATGCAGTTTCCATAACCACATATTGCGTCCTTAAAGTTCGCCAAGGAGGGGAAACACTTTACGCATGATTCTGGATCAAGACATAAAGTACTTGAAAGGTGTAGGACCGGCACGCGCTAAAACGTTGGCCGAAGAGCTGGAAATCCGCACACCGGGCGACTTGTTACGCCACTACCCCTACAAATACATAGACCGCACGACCTTCTACACCATCCGGCAATTGCAAGAAGATATGTCGTATGTACAATTGCGTGGACAAATTATAGATTTCGAAACAGAGGGAGAAGGTCGACGCCGTCGGCTGAAAGCGACTTTCACAGACGGCACAGGATATTTGGAACTCGTTTGGTTCAATGCCATCAAGTACATTGAAAAAAGCTACAAGCTCCACAAGACTTACATCATCCTGGGCAAGCCCACCTTGTTCGGGCGCAAATTTTCCATCGCCCATCCCGAAATCGAAGAGGTCAAAGGAGAGCAAACGCCCTCCCAACCTATGCAACCTCACTATCACACTACGGAGAAGATGAAGCGCAGTGGCTTCACCTCGAAGCTGTTGAGCGAATTGGTCAAGGGAGTTTTCGAAACGCTCGGTGCACAAGGCGTTCCCGAGACGCTGCCCGAACATTTCACCAAGCACCACCGACTCATCCCCCTCGACACGGCACTGCGCGCCATCCATCATCCAAAATCGGCCGAGGAGTTGCCGGCCGCCCACAGACGACTCAAGTTTGAGGAACTCTTCTTTCTGCAACTCGACATCCTAAGGTACGCACACAATCGCCGCACGAAGCAAGCCGGACTTCCCTTCGTAAAAGTCGGCGAGCAATTCCACGAATTTTACCATAACCATCTTCCCTTTTCGCTCACGGAGGCACAAAAACGCGTCATCCGTGAGATACGTCAAGACATGGGCAGCGGCCGTCAGATGAACCGACTGCTGCAAGGCGACGTGGGTTCCGGAAAAACCATGGTGGCACTCATGTGTTGCCTCATCGCTATCGGCAATCGCTATCAGGCCTGTCTCATGGCTCCTACAGAGATTTTGGCTGAGCAACACCATGCCACCATACGTTCGCTCTTGGGCAATATGAATTTGCGCGTGGCACTCCTCACCGGGAGCACTCCCACGGCCCAACGCAACGAGACACTCCGCGCCACCGAAGCAGGCGAAATCGATTTGCTCATCGGTACGCATGCGCTGATTGAACCCTCTGTACGTTTTAGTAACCTGGGCCTGGCCATCATCGACGAGCAACACCGATTTGGCGTCAAGCAACGTGCAAAACTCTGGAGTAAGAACACGCAACCTCCACACATACTTGTGATGACAGCTACACCCATTCCGCGAACTTTGGCCATGACTGTGTATGGCGACCTCGACGTATCTGTCATCGACGAATTGCCGCCCGGACGAAAGCCCATCAAGACCATCCACTATTACCACCGCGACCTGCCGCGCCTCATCGACGGTCTGAACGATCAACTTGCACAGGGCAGACAGGCATACATCGTCTATCCACTCATCGAAGAGAGTGAGAAATCGGATTTGCAGGACTTGGAAGCCGGATACGAGCACTTCCGAAAGTCCCTGCCCCAATATGCCATTGGCAAGGTACACGGCCGGATGCGCCCCACCGAAAAGGAGGAAGCCATGCAAGCCTTCAACGAAGGTCGCACCCGCATCCTGATAAGCACCACTGTGATCGAGGTGGGAGTCAACGTGCCTAACGCCACCGTCATGGTGGTGATGGATGCTCATCGCTTCGGGTTGGCACAATTGCACCAGCTGCGCGGACGCGTGGGCCGTGGAGCCGAGCGTTCCTACTGTGTGCTCGTCACCAAGATGGAACTAAGCCAAACATCACGCCGCCGCATCGCCATCATGACAGAGAGCACCGATGGATTTGAAATCGCCGAGGAAGACCTCAAGTTGCGCGGCCCCGGTGACCTGGAGGGCACGCAGCAAAGCGGTCTTCCCTTCCGCCTGCACATTGCCAACATCACCCGTGATGCCGACCTCATGGCCGAAGCTCGCCAAGCGGCTACCGAAGTGGTGAACAACGATCCCGAAGACAATCATCCGGCTTATGCATTGCTCCGCCAACAGTTGGCAAAAATCAAAAAGGAGCACACCCATTTTGCCGCCATCAGCTGACAAGTGTTCACGGCCGGTACACCTCTAAACTTCCCCTTCTGAAAAACAACCACACACCATGAAAGCGCTCATCCTCGCTGCCGGACTCGGCACACGCCTTCGGCCTCTCACCGACCACATGCCCAAAGCCCTTGTGCCCGTAGCCGGCGAACCGCTGTTGCATCACACGATATGCACCCTGCGTGCTGCCGGTGTCACAAGCATTACGGTCAACATGCATCACCATGCCGAACAAATTGTCCGCTACCTGTCCACGCACCACTACGACCTGCCGATTCACATCTCCGATGAGAGCCATTGCCTGCTCAACACCGGTGGCGCCATTCGCCACGCAGCCCGTTGGCTGTGCGACGCCGACGAGGCCAACGATGAGCCGGTGTTGGTGCACAATGTCGACATACTCTCCAACGCCGACCTGCCGGCGCTACTCAAAGCCCACCAAGACAACCACGCCCAAGCCACGTTGCTGGTCAGCGAGCGCACCTCCACACGCCAGCTGTTGGTGCACCCCGACACCCATCGCCTGTGTGGATGGATGCACCTCGAGACCCACGAAGTGCGCCCCCACGGAGCCCAAGCCTTGACTGAGCATTGTCTGCAACGTGCCTTTGGAGGCATACACATCCTTTCGCCCCAACTTATCCGCGACATGCAATCGTGGCCGGAGGCTTTCTCCATCATTGATTTCTATTTGGAGAAATGCGCATCGCAACCGCTGTTCTGTCATGAGCAGACGCAATTAAGCCTGTTGGACGTAGGAAAAACCGGAGCTCTTGAAGCTGCCGCCACATTCTTGGCAGGGCTCAAGAAATAAGGACGAGAGAAAACACATATTGTAACAGCAGCGCCGCAAACACTTCGGAGTGTTTGCGGCGCTGCTGTTACTGATTTCTACATATTCTCAAACTGTTTTCGCGAGGCACACAGATGCGCCAATCCGCAGGTGGCACATTTCGGCTTACGTGCCGTGCAGGTGTATCGCCCATGCAGCAGCAACCAATAGTGCGATGGTGCCACCAAGTGCTCGGGGATATACTTCCGCAAAGCCATCTCCACGCTGTAGGGGGTGCGACAGTCCTTGTTCACCAAGCCCAAGCGATGGCTCACGCGAAACACGTGCGTATCGACCGCCAGCGCAGCCTTGCCGAAGGCCACCGCCTGCACCACGTTGGCCGTTTTGCGTCCCACACCGGGCAATGCCGTGAGGGCCTCGTGCGATGAAGGCACTTCTCCTCCATGTCGCTCGACCAAGGCCTGTGCCAGCCCCACCAAGTGGCGTGCTTTGTTGTTGGGATAACTCACACTGCCTATATAGTCGAGCAGCACTTCGGGAGTGGCCGAAGCCATGGCCTCGGGCGTGGGATAGTCGTGAAAAAGTCGGGGGGTCACCTGGTTAATTCGCTTGTCGGTGCACTGCGCCGAGAGCACCACGGCCACCAAGAGTTCGAAGGGGTTGGAAAAATGCAACTCCGTCTCTGTGCTGTCCATGGTGGAAGCCAGATAATCAAGAACGGCTGTAAAGAGTTCCTTCTTGCGCATAACCTGTTTGTCTGTCGTTTTGAGAAAATGCAGTCCCAATCCTGCGAAGTGCTACTCCCCTACCTGCTGCAAGCGCGCGATGTATTTGCCCAGGATGTCGAACTCCACATTCACGCGCGTGCCGGGGCGAATGGCGTGGAAGTTGGTGTGCTCGTAGGTATACGGGATGATGCAAACCTTGAACGTGTCGGCCGTAGGCTCACACACGGTGAGGCTCACTCCGTTCACCGTCACGCTGCCTTTGTCCACGGTGAAGTAACCTCGGCGAGCCATTTCGGGAGAATAATCGTGCCTGAAGGTGTAGACAAAACTGCCTGCGGCATCTTCCACACTCACACATTCGGCCGTCAGGTCCACATGGCCCTGAACGATATGGCCGTCCAGACGGCCGTTCATCTGCATGGAGCGCTCCACATTCACCATGTCGCCCACTGCCAGCAGCCCCAAGTTGCTTCGTTCAAGCGTTTCGCGCATCGCCGTAACCACATATTG
The DNA here is from genome assembly GCA_017461605.1 of Bacteroidaceae bacterium. Classification (GTDB taxonomy): domain Bacteria; phylum Bacteroidota; class Bacteroidia; order Bacteroidales; family Bacteroidaceae; genus Alloprevotella. The sequence goes on along the minus strand of JAFTXN010000002.1, from coordinate 231,130 downwards.
ATTTTCGTCAAGGCTTACCACGGTGAGACAAACGCCGTTGTGCGCCACGCTCTGGTCTATCTTCAATTCTCCGGCAAAGGCACATTCCAACGTGAAGTGCACATTGTCCTTTTCTCTCTCGATGGCCACCACTCGTGCCATGCTTTCCACTATTCCTGAAAACATATTTCTTTTTTTAAGTTAGTGTGTACAAAGTTAGTGCAAGGCGAGCGGAGAACAAAGCGAAAACACAGTTTTCAACTTTTTATCCCGAGCCGAAGCCTAACTTGCGCGAAGCGAAAGTCGTGCAAGGCGAGCGGAGAACAAAGCGAAAACACAGTTTTCAACTTTTTATCCCGAGCCGAAAGTGCCCATTCGTGTCTGTCATCTTCAGCACCCCATCGGCAAAAATCTGCAGTGCTTGCAGAATTTTCTGCAGTGCTTGTAGAATTTTCTAAACGCCTTGCAGATTTTTGCCACCCTCGGGGCATATTTTTTGCACAAAATGTAAGCACCGGAACATTGCTTTGAAGAATTCATATTTTGGGCGGAGAAAACGCGGCTTTCGTCTATTAAATATACAAAAGTGCTGCACATCGTTTCATTCTGCCCCCACCTTATGCTATCTTTGCTTCGCAACAAAGTCCTTCCTCATGCCGAAACCGGCACGCCGGCTGCCGGCATTGCCGCATCTCAGGGCAAACAACAGGCTTCCCTCTTCGGACGGAGCAACAGCAATCACCACTCCTACACACTGCACCTGTCATGACCAGTCAGCATCCGCAATACCGCTTCAAGCAAATCGCAAACATCTCCATCCATGTTGTGGCATGTCTGTATGTGCTGGCCACGCCTCTACTCTTCATGCACCACAACGAAGAGCTCAACTGGGCAAACTTCTGCCGCGGTTTGTCTCTACCGCTTAGCACCGGTATCATCTTCTACGCCAACCACTTTTGGCTCGTGCCCAATCTCATCACCCGTCGTCGTGTCAAGTGGTTCGTGAGCTACAATTTGCTGCTTTTCATCGTGCTCATAATGGGTCGCGAATGGTACATGGCCTACAATCCGCCGCCCATCCCACACCTCCACATGCCGGACGGCGGAATGTACACACCGCACTTTGATGTGCCGCACTTCAACCCCAAGATGATATTCCGCAGTTGCGTCAGCATCGTATTCTCGGCCGGACTTGCCGTGGCCGTCCGTCTCAGTGTGCAATGGCGAGAAGCAGAGGAGAAGCGCAAGGAGGCAGAGCTGGGGCGCACGGCTGCCGAGCTGCAAAACCTGAAGAATCAGATAAGCCCCCACTTCCTGCTCAACACCCTCAACAACATTTATGCCCTCACCGCCATCAACAGCGAGAAAGCACAGGAGGCCATCCTGTCGTTGAGCCGCATGCTTCGCTACCTGCTCTATGAGAACCAGAGCAGCACCGTGCCTCTCAGCAAGGAGGCCGAGTTTCTCAGCACTTACATCGGGCTGATGCAGCTACGCGTGGCCCGCGACGTGGACATCCGTTACGATGTCGATATACCTCGGGAAGAAGATCCACAGGTGGCACCGCTGATATTCATCTCGCTGGTGGAAAATGCTTTCAAGCACGGCATCAGCCCCACCGGCTCCTGCTTCATACATATCCGTCTGACGGTGGATAGCGACAATGGTCTGCTCACCTTCAGCGTCAGCAACAGCAATCATCCCAAGAGCCGAAACGACAAATCCGGAAGCGGCATCGGCTTGCAGCAAGTGAGTCGCCGCCTCAGCCTGTTCTACCCCGACAAACACACGTGGGAATACGGGCCATCCCCTGACGGAAGCCGATACTCCTCCACCATCCACATCAAATACGGGAGTGGTATCTTCAGTCCCGAGCAACAACTCCTGAATTCTTAACAAGCCTATACCACCATGAACATTACCTGCGCCATCATCGACGACGAGCCTCTGGCACGCGAATTATTGGAAAGCTACGTCAGCAAAACGCCTTTTCTCACCCTCCGAGGTTCTTATGCCAGCGCCATCGAAGCCTGGGGCGACATCAGCACCCAACCCGTAGACCTGATATTCCTGGACATACAGATGCCCGAGCTTTCCGGCCTCGAGTTCTCCAAGGTTATCCCCGTGAAAACGCGTTTCATCTTCACCACTGCCTTCAGCCAATACGCACTCGACGGCTACAAGGTGAATGCGCTCGACTATCTGCTCAAGCCCATCAGCTATTCCGACTTTCTTGCAGCCGCACAGAAAGCACTGTCGTGGTTTGAGAAAACCACACAAGCCACTCCGGCTACAGAGAACGACATCGAGAAGGACACACAAGCGGATGCCTTCTTTGTGAAAAGCGACTACAAGGTGGTGCGGGTGCGCTTCGACGAAGTGCTCTACATCGAGGGACTCAAGGACTACGTCAAGATATATCTCACGACCTCTCCCAAACCTTTGCTATCGCTTTCGTCCATGCACGCAGTGGAAGAGCATTTGCCCAAACATCCCTTCATGCGCATCCACCGTTCATTCATCGTAAACATGAATCACGTGGAAATGCTCGAACGTGGGCAAATCGTAATCGGAGAAAAGCATCTGCCTATTTCAGACAGCTACAAGGACAGCGTGCAAGACTATATCCGAAAGCGTATGTTGCAAGGGCGGATCTGAAGAATCGCTTTTCCGTCCTGCACTCGCCTTGCTGCATCTTTTGCTTCGCACAAGATAGGCTGCAGCTCGGCATGAAAAACAAAATCAAGCTTTTGTTTTGTCCTGCACTCGCCTTTTGCATCTTTGGCTTCGCCCAAGATAGGCTACGCCTCGGCATGAAAAACAAAATCAAGCTTTTGTTTTGTCCTGCACTCGCCTTGCACTATCTTTAGATAACATAGGCTGCGGCTCGGGAAAACTTTTGAAAATTCGTGTCCTCATTTTCACGTTTTCCGCTCGCCTTGCACTATCTTTGTCGCAGAAACCAGAAAAGATAGTACACACTCATGAAACGTTTATTCCTTATTCTGATGCTCATCGTGCCCATGGCCATGAGCGCACAAAGCAACAAGAACGACATGTCGCGCTACCTCGAAGGCGCTGTGCCCACACGCGACGGCCTTGTGTATTTTGAGAAAACTTATAACGTCGACGGCAAAACACAAGGCGAACTTTACAGCCTGCTCCGTCGCTATGTGCAAAGCACCATCGTGAAGGGCGAAAACAGCCTGGAGCAATCGCGCATCACCGAACTCGACTCTGCAGCCGGACTCATCGTGGCCAGCATCGAAGAGACGCTCTACTTCAAACGTAAAGCCTGGGTGTCGGACTTCACACGCTTCTTCTATCAACTCATCGTTCGCACGGAGGATGGCAAGTTCAGCATCGAGATGCGACGTCTGCACTATCTCTACGAACCTTCAGAGCAATATGGCATCGAGACCACCTATCCTGCTGAAAAGTGGATCACAGACGAAGAAGCGCTCAACAAGAGCAAAACAAAACTCACGCGAGTGGGAGGAAAGTTCCGCCGCTTCACCATCGACCGCAAGGACGAGATATTCACCGGAGCCGCACGCAGCGTCGGAGCCGTGAAACGTGTGGTGCGCGTCATCGAAGTGGAAGAATAGCTCAACGCAACTATCCATACGCAACAAGGCGTTCAGAACATCCTGCAGTCATCGCAGAGCCTTCTGAACGCCTTGTTGATTTCCACCACTCCCACGGCTATCACACAACAAAGGCCGGAGAACGTTCAGAACGCCTCCGGCCTTTTTCGTATAGGGATGTCTGTTGTTTCGTGTTGGATTAACGCGCCGCGCCTTCCATTTGCTGCAGTCGGTTGAGCCGACAATGCAAACTTTGGCACATCGCGCCATTACCCATAGCCTTGTATCGCTCAATGCGATACCATAGCTGCTTAATGGTCATTGCATTTTCTTTCATCTTGATTCGTCTTTGTGTTCTGCCCGGTGCAGAACGATGATTCTAATCTTGTTTTTGCATTGCAAAATTACACATTCCGTTCGTATCCGTCCCTTGCTGAAAGTTACGTAAAGACTGATTTCACACTTTTTTCGCATTCTGACCACCACTTTGCCAAGCCGTGTTGACAATAAAGCACTCGCTATTTTTTGAGAAAGTCAAAACAACTTCTTACATTTGCTACGCCAAGACAGGATTCAGGCTTCGACACACGAACCTGCAACCTGCAAAACCATGAAAAGCACTATACATTATGGAACAGAGGACACTGAACATCGCTTACGAATGCCTGACACCGGCCGAACTCAATGCCGATGAGCGCCGCACCATCGAAGCTGCCAAGCAAGCCACCAACGGAAGTTATGCCCCCTATTCACGTTTCAGCGTAGGAGCTGCGGCCTTGTTGGCAGATGGGAACATCGTCATCGGCAGCAATCAGGAGAATGCAGCCTTCCCCTCCGGCATTTGCGCCGAGCGTTGCGCCATTTTCCAAGCCGGAGCCGCTCATCCCGACACACCGGTCAGCATTCTGGCCATTGCTGCCCGAAAGAGCGACGGGCAATATACCACCCTGCCCATCACCCCCTGCGGCGCTTGCCGACAGGTGTTGATAGAAACAGAACACCGCTACGGAAAACCCGTAACGGTGCTGCTATATGGCGAAAAGGAAATCTATCGGTTGGCAAGCACTTACCACTTGCTGCCACTTCATTTCGACGACGACAGCATGTAGGCAGCTTCGCTCCACGGCTCTGTCGAAATGTGTTTCATCTCTGCACCAATCTTGCGCTGCCGCTTGCGCATGTAGGGACCGGGGTGCAACGAACTGTAACGGCGCGGATTGGGTAGCGTAGCCGCCACCAGCGCACACTCCGAGCGGCGTAACTCACGCGCCGAACATCCGAAATGCTCACGCGCCACACTCTCAATGCCATAGATGCCATCGCCCATCTCTATGCTGTTGAGGTAGACTTCCATGATGCGCTCTTTCGACCACAGCATCTCGATGAGAAAAGTGAAATATACCTCGAAGCCCTTTCGCACCCACGACGAAGCAGGCCACAAAAACACATTTTTGGCCGTCTGCTGGCTGATGGTGCTTCCGCCCCTGCGACGCTTCCCTTGCTTACCCTCCTTGTAAGCCTGCTCAATGGCATTCAGGTCGAACCCACTGTGCTTCATGAAATTCTGATCCTCCGAGGCAATCACTGCAATAGGCATATAGAAGCTCATACTGTCGAGCGGCACCCAGCGATGGTGCAAGCGTGGCTTCTCACCGGCCTTGACGTGCTCCACGCAGCGTATTCCCATCAATGGCGTGTAGTGCACAGGCATCCACTTATAGTAGAACACGGCAAGCACCGTGCCGACAAAAAAGAGCAGCACCGCCCAGCGAACAATTCTGTAAAGCAGTTTCATCTTTCCAAAACTCAGTCTAACAATCAACAAAACAAGGGAGATAGCGACAGGTCGAACCTAAGCATCGCTTTCTCCCTTTTTTGCTTATTCAGGCCAAAGCCCTATTGTCTGTTATCAGAACGGCAGATCGTCCACAGCATCTGCGGCAGGTGCCGGAGCAGTCGGAGCCGGAATATCAGCCTCGGGCACAGGTGCAGGAGCTGCAGCGGCAGCTGCGCCACGCGTTACGCGCCAAGCGCGAATGTCGTTATACCAACGTCCATTGTATTCACGCGCGTCGATATCAAACGAGACAGTCAGTTCATCGCCCACCTGAATGTTAAACTCCTTCAGCTTGTCCTCGCCGAACACATTGAAAACACACTTACGGGGATACTGATCGTGCGTCTCGATGACAAACTCTTGCACCATCCATGCATTGCCGGTGCGAGCCGACTGGCCGCTACGAGCGGGCAGTGCTGCAATAATTTTACCTGTAATTTCCATAATTCTAAAACGATTTTGCGGCGAATTTACCACTTTCTTTCTTTTTCGCGCCGGCTTGCAGCTTTTTTTTCTTCCCGAGCAGCACATTCCCACCCACATGCAGGAGCTCCCAAACCTCACAGAAGGAAACCGGAAAGCCGGTCACAGAAGCATCCATCCCTTATATATTATTAATGTATGGAAAAAACTCTTCGGGCAAGGGAACAAATTCTTTTTTTTATGTACTTTTGCTTGCGCGAAAGGCTGAAAACCGAATGAAGGACTGAGTTGAAGAAATGCGAGAAGCCGTTTCCCCTTTTCATTCACGACTGTGGCCAACTGTATTCGGGGTGAAAAACTTTTGCCGACCAACAACGAAACAAACAAAAACACATATAAATGAAATTCGTAGTATCCAGCAGTGCACTCTCCGCACGCTTACAATCCATCAGCCGTGTGATTTCGTCAAAGAACACACTGCCCATCCTCGATTGCGTACTCTTCAAGATTGAGGACAACCGTCTCACACTCACAGCCTCGGACAACGAAACCACACTTACCACGTCAATGGATCTCGTAGAGTGTGACGAAAATATCATCTTCGCTGTCAACGCACGCACAGTGCAAGACGCCATCAAGGAAATCCCTGAGCAACCTCTCAACCTCTATGTGAACACCAGCAACATGGAAGTTACAGTGGAATACATGAACGGTAAATATCGCTTCATGGCACTTCCGGCAGACGAATACCCCACTCCGCCGGCACTCGAAGAGGATGCAGCATCCATCTCGTTGCCGACCGAAAAATTGCTCTCGGCCATCACACGCACACTCTTCGCAACCGTGGACGACCCCTTGCGACCTGTGATGGGCGGCCTCTACTTCGATTTCAAGGGCGCCGATGCTACCATCGTGGCCACCGATGGTAGAAAAATGGCCTGCAGCAAAATCGAAAACCTGCCTACAACGCAAGAAGGCAATTTCATCCTTCCTAAAAAACCTGCAACGTTCCTGAAAAATTTTCTCTCCAAGGAACAAGGCGACGCAGTGATTCGCTTCGGTCAGCGCAATGCGCTCATCACAACCGAAAGCTACGTGATGAATTGCCGCCTCATCGAGGGAAAATATCCGCGTTACGAGAGCGTTATTCCACAGGACAACCCCAATTGCGTAACCGTGAACCGCATAGCTATGCTCAGCACGCTGCGTCGCGTACTCATCTTCTCCAATGCCAGCAGCAGCCTCATCAAGTTGCAACTCGGCGTGGGCAAGATGACCATCTCGAGCCAGGATATCGACTTCTCCATGTCGGCTGAGGAAACACTGCTTTGCGACTATAACGGAACGCCGCTCAGCATCGGCTTCAATGGAACCTTCCTCACCGAAGTGCTTAATTACGCCGAGGCCGACGAGGTTGTAATTAAGATGGCCGATGCCAGCCGCGCCTGCATCATAGTGCCGGCCACGAAGATGGAGAACGAAGATTTGCTCATGCTCATCATGCCGATGTTGCTGGGCGAGTAACAATTTTTGCATACAATAGATATCATTGCGCAGGAGGTTTGCGGTGGCCGGAAACGACTTCGCAACCTCCCGCAAGCATATTATAAAAACACCCATGCAACTCAAACTTACCCGACCGCTTGTTTTCTTCGATATCGAAGCCACGGGACTCAGCGTAAGCACCGACCGCATTGTCGAGTTGTGCTACATCAAAGTGATGCCCGACGGACAAGAAATTTCGGAAACGCTTCGCTTTAATCCCGGGAAGCACATCTCAGCCGAAGCCACGGCAGTGAACGGCATTCACGACGAGGATGTGAAAGACTGCCCGCACTTCCGCGACAAGGCTGCCGAGTTGGCAGAAATCTTCGAGGGATGCGACTTTGCCGGCTTCAACTCCAACTATTTTGACATCCCTTTGCTCGTCGAGGAGTTCCTGCGCGCAGGTGTCGACTTCGACCTTACGGACCGCCGCTTCGTGGATGTGCAAACCATCTTCCATAAGAAAGAGAAGCGCGACCTGACGGCGGCTTATCAGTTCTACTGCGAGAAAAATCTGAAAGATGCTCACACAGCGCTGGCAGACACTCGTGCCACCTACGAAGTGCTTCAGGCACAATTGGAACGCTATGCCGACGACTTGCACAACGACGTAGCATTTTTGGCCAACTATTCACGTCGCAACAACAATGTGGACCTGGCCGGCCGCATCGTGCTTAACGATCAGAAGGTCGAAACCATAAATTTCGGAAAGTACCGCGGACGTCCCGTCGCCGAGGTGCTGCGTCGCGACCCCGGATATCTGTCGTGGATCATGCAGGGCGACTTTCCCCAAAACACCAAGCAGACTTTCATGCGTATCAAGTTGCGTGAAGGAATCTGAGGATAGAATTTTCAAGAAACACTCCCCAACATCATGCTTCAAGGAAAACATATTGTGCTCGGCATCACGGGAAGCATAGCCGCCTACAAGGCTTGCACCCTGGCACGACTGCTCATCAAAGCCGGCGCAGAGGTTCAGATAGTCATCACGCCGGCCGGCAAGGAGTTCATCACGCCAATCACACTCTCGGCGCTGACTTCTCGCCCTGTGGTGAGCGAATTTTTCTCCGGCCGCGACGGAACATGGAACAGCCACGTGGATCTTGGCCAATGGGCCGACGTCATGCTGATAGCACCGGCCACCGCTGCAAGTATCGCGAAGATGGCTCACGGTGTGGCCGACAACATGCTCATCACCACTTATCTCTCCATGAAAGCACCGGTGATTGTTGCACCTGCCATGGACCTTGACATGTACGCCCACCCCACAACGCAAAACAACTTGCAGCAACTCCGTAGCTATGGCAACATCATCATAGAGCCCACGGCTGGAGAGTTGGCAAGCCACCTCGTGGGAAAGGGCCGCATGGAGGAACCTGAAAACATCGTACGCCAACTTGAAGACTTCTTCCGCACACAAGAGAATGGCACGGAGACATCCGGGCATGCTGTGAGTGAGGACCTGAAAGGCCGACGCATTCTCATCACAGCCGGCCCCACACACGAGAAGATAGACCCCGTGCGTTTCATCGGTAACCATTCGTCCGGCAAAATGGGTTTTGCTTTGGCCGAAGAGTGTGCCCGACGCGGTGCAAGCGTTGAGCTGATTTGCGGTCCTGTCGACAGAGTGTGCCAACACCCCGGCATCCGTCGCACAGACGTTGTGAGTGCAGCCGAAATGCATGCCGCAGCCACCGAGTTGTTTCCGCAGTGTGATGCAGGCATTCTGTGTGCAGCTGTGGCCGACTTCACAGTGGCCGAATGCGCTGATGAAAAGATAAAGCGCGGCAAGGACGGCATGACACTCACGCTGGTTCCGACGAAAGACATTGCCGCAGCCTTGGGAAGCGCCAAGAAATCGCACCAACGCCTTGTGGGATTTGCGCTTGAGACAACGGATGAAGCCGCCAACGCTCGCCGAAAGCTCGAAAGCAAGCGGTTGGATTTCATCGTGCTCAACTCTCTGCGCGACGAGGGAACCGGTTTTTGCCACGACACCAACAAAATTTCCATCATCACTGCCGACGATTGCACCGACTTTCCGCTGAAATCAAAAAGCGAGGTGGCCGTCGACATCATCGATCGCCTATGCGCTATCTTCGACTGATATTTTTCTTCACGCTTTCCGCACTGTTCGGAACGCTGACCGGCCACGCACAGGAGCTGGACGCACGCGTCGTGGTCAATCATCAGAAAGTCCAGGGCACCAACACAAGTATCTTTGAGCAACTCGAAACTTCGCTCACAGAGTTTCTCAACGAGCGCCAATGGACCAACATGCAGTTTGCCCGCAACGAGAAAATTCGTTGCACCTTCAACATTACCATCAACAAGTACGACGAAGCTGCCCACAGCATCGAGGCGATGCTCGCAGTGCAGAGCACACGTCCGGTATACAACTCAAGTTACACCACGACGGTTTTTGCCATACAGGATCCCGACTTCAATTTCACCTATCAGGAGTTTGACGAATTGGACTTCCGAGCCGATGTCATCGACAACAATCTAACGGCCACCATAGCCTATTACGCTTATCTCATCATCGGTATGGACATGGAGACAATGGCTGCGGAAGGCGGCACCGAGTATCTGGAAACGGCCATGAGCATTGCCAACAACGCCCAAGGGCTAAACACCAAAGGCTGGAAGGCTTTTGATGACAGCAAGAACCGTTATGCCATCATCACCGACCTGCTCGACGGAGGCATGAAGCCGTTCCGCGAAATGCTCTACAAGTATCACCGTCTCGGACTGGACATCATGGCCGAGAACGTCGAGCGCGGACGTGCCGCCGTGAGCGAGGCGCTCACCCTGCTTGGGCAGGCACACACCGACAAGCCCATGAGCATGTTGCCGCAGCTCTTCACCGAATTCAAGCGCGACGAGCTGGTGAATATCTATAGCGGCAAGGGAACTCCCCGCGACAAGGAGAGTCTCTACGAAATGCTGATGAGCATCGACGCATCGCAACGCCCGAGTTGGGCCAAGATTAAACAATAAGGCGCGCCCCTTACCCGTCTTTGCAGGCGCATTTCTCATTTTTTCCTATGCTACAGAAACTCCACATCGCCCACTACGCTCTCATCTCGGAACTCGACATCGATTTCCGCACAGGCTTTTCGGTCATCACCGGAGAGACGGGAGCCGGAAAGAGCATCGTGTTGGGAGCCTTGGGCCTGCTGCTCGGACAGCGAGCCGATGCCAAGAGCATTCGCCCCGGTGCTGCCAAATGTGTGGTGGAAGGCACTTTCGACATCAGCGGCTTGGGGCTGGAAGCTTTCTTCACCGAAGCCGATATCGATTTCGACGGTGCCGAATGTCTCATACGCCGCGAACTGACACAAGCCGGCAAGAGCCGCGCTTTCATCAACGACACCCCCGTGTCGCTGACGAAACTCAAGGAACTCGCGCCGCACATCATCGACATCCACTCGCAACACCAAAATCTGCTGATGGGCAGCGAAAACTTCCTGCTCGACACCCTGGATTGCGTGGCCGATAACGCAGCAATCCGCCGTGACTATCGCACAGCCTACGACGCATACACCAAAGCCAAGCGCGCATTGCAGGAACTGCGCGAGCAGATGGAGCGCGAGCAGACCGACACCGACTATCTGCGCTTTCAGTTGCAGCAAATCGACGATGCCGCTCTCACCGATGGCGAGCAGGAGGAACTGGAGCAGGAAAGCGATACGCTGAGCCACGCAGAGGAAATCAAGCAAGCCCTCTACCAAGCGCTGGGGCTGCTCACCGACGAGCGCAATCCCGTACCGGCATTGATGCGTCAGGCCACCCAGTCGCTCAACGGCATCAGCCATGTGCTGCCGGCAGCCCAAGCACTGGCCGAACGTCTGCAAGCTGTGCGCATCGAGGTGGAAGACATTTGTCAAGAAACCGAAAGCACCCTCGACGGCGTGGAGTTCGACCCCGAACGCCTCAGTTACGTCGACGACCGCCTCAGCACCCTATACGACCTGCAGAAGAAGCACCGCGTCGGCACCGTGGCCGAACTGCTGCAATTGGCCGACAACCTGCGCCAACGCCTGGATCGCATCGACAACTCAGACGAGCACCTGCAGCGCAGTGAACAACAGGTGGAGCAACTTCACACCGCCCTGCTGCAAGCCGCCGAAGCACTGACAGCTTCGCGCCGTGACGCTGCACAGCAGGCCGAAGCCGTGCTCACCAAGAGCGTCCGCTCGCTCGGCATGCCGCATGCCACCCTCTCGCTGCCCCTCACGCCGCGCGAGCTCCCCGATGCCACCGGTGCCGATGCCGCCGCCTTTCTGTTCAGCGCCAACAAGGGCGTACCCATGCAAAATGTGGCCTCCATCGCTTCGGGCGGTGAGATTGCACGTCTCATGCTGGCACTCAAGGGGATGGTAGCCGCCCACCGTCGCCTGCCCACCATCGTCTTCGACGAGATAGATACGGGTGTGTCGGGTACCATGGCCGAGAAGATGGCCGCCGCCATGCGACAGATGGCCGCCCACTGCCAGGTGCTGTGCATCACCCACCTGCCCCAAATCGCCGCCCTGGGCAGCGAGCACTATCGCGTACGGAAACTCGAAACGGCCGAGGGAACTACCAGCCTCATGGAGCACCTCACGGACGAAGAGCGTGTCAGCGAGATAGCCAACATGCTCAGCGGAGAAACCCTGACCGAAGCCGCCATCCGCAACGCCCAATCGCTGCTCGCCGGACGCTGACGAAGAAAACGGCTGACACTTTGCTTGAAAAACGGCCGTTGGACGTGCAAAAATCTACACGCCTTGCAGATTTTTCTGCAGTGCTTGTAGAAAATTCTGCAAGGCGTGCGCAGAAATGCGGAAAGCCTTTGGGCTTTTCACGTTATGCCGAGCCGCAACTGAATTTGGTAAAACAAATTTCTGCAAGCACTGCAGAATGTGCAGCATCGGCATGCGCGATTTTCCACACACCATGCTCGAAGCCGGAAGTGCAACGCTGAATGGCTCGTGAGGAGTTATCAACTCCGCAAACACACCAAGAAACACAATAGATAGTAAACATAAGAAACATGAAACGACTCTCGATCATCTTGTTACTGACCCTGACGCTCCTCCCCCTGCGTGCCGCAGACGAAGCCCGCAGCGCCATCATCAACATCATCACTTACGATGCTGCCGGCAGCATCCTCGGCAACGGCTACGGCTTCTACATCACCGAAGACGGCACTGCCGTAGCTCCCTACGCCCTCTTCAAGGGAGCACATCGCGCCGATGTCATCGATTGCAAGGGGAAGAAATCGCAGGTGTACCGCATCCTGGGTGCCAACAGCACCCTGGACATCGTGAAGTTCAACACCACGGCCAAGAAGCCCCAATGCCTGCCCCTCGCCACAGCAGCCGCCAACACCGGCGATGCCCTGAACCTCGTGTTCTACACCAATGAGAAAAAGGCACAGCCCCTGTCCACCTCCATCAGCAGCAGCGCGCCCTACGAAGGATACAGCTACTACACCATCACAGCACCAAACGAAGAAAAATACTTCGGCTGTCCGCTCATCGACACCGAGGGACGCGCCGTGGCCATCGTGCAGAAGAATGTGGGCCGCGATGCCACCACCGCCTACGCCCTCGATGCACGCGCCGCCAACGAGTTGACCATCAGCAGCCTCAGCTTTGCAGTGTCCGACCTCAAGGATATCCGCATGCCCAAGGCTTTGCCAAACAACGAAAGCGATGCGCTCACCTTCCTCTACATGATGAACACGGCCGATTCCGCACTGGCCATGACAGCCTACGCCGACTTCATCGCCGCCTATCCCGACAACGCAGACGGATATATCAACCGCGGAAACTTCCATGCTACCCACGGCCACTACGACCTGTGTGAAGCCGACTACGAGAAAGCCCTTACCTGCCCCAACGCCGAGGCCGAGACACGCTATGCCCTAAGCAAAACCATCTACGCCCATGCCGTGGCACATCCCGGCAACACCTACAACGACTGGACCCTGGAGCGAGCCGAGAGCGAAGCCGCCCGCGCCTTTGCCCTGCAGGCCAATCCGCTCTACGCACTGCAACAAGGCAACTGCCTCTTTGCCCGCCGCGAATATGCACAGGCAGCCCAACGCTATGAGCAGGTTTGCCAGATGTACGACACGCTGAACGGCGGCGGTGGAGCCTCTCCCGAAAACTATTTCTTCGCCGCACGCTCCCTGGAACTGGCCGGCGGCGATTCGCTGCGCGTGATAGCCCTGCTCGATAGTGCCGTGGCTCGCTGCGCCAAGCCCTACACACCGGCCACCGCCCAATTCCTGATCGAGCGTGCCCAACGCCTGGCTGCCGCCGGAGAGTTCCGCCGTGCCGTGTTCGACTACAACGACTACGAGCGAGCCATCGGTGCCGACAAGATGGGCGACCGCTTCTTCTACCTCCGCGAGCAGGCAGAGCTCGAAGCACACATGTTCCAACAAGCCTTGGACGACATCCGCTCAGCCATCGCCCTCAATCCTGCCGAAGCACTCTATCGCATCGAAGAAGCCCTCATCTTGCTGCGTGCCGGCCTCTTCGACGAAGCCATCAAGGCAGCCCAAAACACGCTCACCCTGCTGCCCGAAAATCCCGATTGCTACAAAATCATGGGCATCGCACACGGCGAACTCGGCCACAAGGCACAAGCCGCTGAATCCCTGAACAAAGCCATCGAACTGGGCGACGAGACGGCACAGCCCTTCCTGCAGAAATATCAATGATGCACACGGCTGTTACGACACCGCCACCCCATACGCACCAACACAAAGCGCGCGAGCCTCACGGCCCACGCGCTTCTTTTTTAATAGTATGTATGTTATGAAAAAAACATTCTTGATATTTCTCTATACGCTTCAGAATCGCATACCAATCGTTGCGTAAACACCGCCATAATTCTTCATACCTGCAGCATGCGAGTTGACATATCTGTACCCCAGCCCCATGAAAGGCGTACAAATGGAAAGCCTATGCCGGGTGGTATATAGCAGTCCGAAGTCGTAGTAATTCTGTTTCCAATCCATTTTTCCCACACTTCCACCTGCCGTGAACTGAAGTTCCAGAGCATCTTTTGCCTGTGCCGGCTGCGTGTAGCCCTTACCGCCAAAGAGTCTGTACGAAAGGCCACCGCCCAACAACAGAGCATCATCATAAGTGCGAACACCCTTCACGCTACGCAAAGCCATTGCATAGTCCATCTTGAAAATCACGCGAAGCCTCGGCAACACTTCGTAGCCGAAGTCTACGCCCATCATCAGCGGTGTGGTATTCTTATTCTGAAGTCCTAAGGAAAAATTATACGATGCGGAAAGACGATCAAAGAAAGACTGAGGCATAACGACCAAGAAGGAATCTGATTTCTCCTGTTTCACATTTTGCGCCGAGGCTCCCAGCATTGGCAGAGCCAACAGCAGAACTACTAAAAATCGTTTCATAGCTTTATAAGTTGATTGGTTAAACATTTTCTGTGTTTTCCCACCCTCGCCAATGCCTTTCGTAAGCATTTACCATAGGTTTCGTGTCCCAAAGATAGGTTACAATAAATTAAAACTTCACTTTTGAAAGCAACATTAACTTTTCCGGCATCTTTTTCACACCCCGAAAGATTTAGGGGGGGGGTATTAAGGGATTTTCACACTTTATTCCGAGGAATACAGGTCGTTTATGCTTATTCCTCGAAAGCCTCGGGGTTCCACAACTTAGCACTGGCATTTCCCACCAAGACACCGCTGCGCAATGCATGCTTGGTTTCGTCGCTCAACCCCTCGGAATTATTGATGAGGTTCAGCACTTTCCGAGAAAACACCACCTGATCAGCCACAACCATGTCTATATCATCGAATCCATTGATGAACTCCTCGATTACAGCAATCTCATCCGACATACTCGGATAATACTCCTTAAACATTGCCACGAACTCTTCATAAGTTTCCGTCTCATCATAGAAAGATATCACATTGTTATTGAAATTTTGGAAGTCGATGTCATTGTTCAATGAATCTGAAAGCAATCTACCATGACTCAGACCGACAACATCTTCCACTTGCGAAGTCAGATTTGAAACTATCGTGGGAGTCGGCAACTCAAGCCAATCAGGGTGTTCCTCATTGAGTTTAATGAGTGCCACATTGTGATAATAACCAATGCTGTCGCTAAGAGTAATGCTGGAGGGGTCTCCAAATACAATTCCATCCCCAAGGGAAATTGTGGAATCATTGAAGACGGGCAGCGGAGCCGGAGTATAAAGATTCAGCGTACTACTCAATGGAGTTATTACAACCCTCCTGTTTATAGCAGGTATAGCTGCCAACGCTGATGATGCGACACCACCAATCAGCGCCCCACCAAGTTTTCCAACGCCATCACCTGCATGTGAAGCACCTCTAAGCGCACCAACGGCATCAGCAAAGACCAAACGTTTGAGATACCTCTTAAAGCGTTGGAAAAAGTTTGCTGGCTTTTGTGAACCGGCTTCTGAATTTCTTACTTGACTCAATTGCATAATCTCCTGCCGCAAAGCTGCCAAGGCTGCGGCTTCCGAATTAGGCATAACCTGTTCTGCAACGGACATATCCTCTTCGTTACTGCAAGAAATGCTTCCGATGACTCCGGAAAGTACAACTGCTACTGCGAGCAGCATTACAAAGGTCTTTTTCATAGTTGTTAGAATTTAATTTGTTAATAATAATGTTTTATCATTACACATATGATTTTTTACCATACGTTTTCTTCTACATTAATTACTCCATCAAAAATTTGTTCATCACAGAGCACTTCTACGGAGTATTCTCCAATGAATTCTTCCGGCAAGCTAACGACCTCATAATCTTCATCTATAATTATAGTCTTGGTAAGGAGTATCTCATCTTCGCTTTTGTAAACATTTATATTGACACTCTCAATATTTTCAACAGATGATATATAAAGGGTATTACCTTCTATACCTAATAAAACCGGAGATAAAATTGGTGTTCTTGCAATTGGAAAATCAGTATCTTCCATTCTATCACCCGGACCTCGGAGTTCCAATTTCACCTTGTCCACCCAATGAGGCAAAGAGGCTTTTGAAACTGCGAATAAACAAAGTGAGCAAAGAAATGACACACTCAAAATAATTTGTTTTCTTTTCATTAGTTTATCTCTTTTGAGTTAATAATTTTGAAATCGATGCAAAAATATGAGCACAGCAAGTTGAAAAGCAAAAAAATGAGTACCCAAGTGAGTACCCATTTTCTATATAATTGAACAACAATGCTTTAGAAATGCATCTCAAACAGCGATTTTTTATTATAGCTCGCGGATTTTTCGGTCAAAATCTTCAGGTTTTCCATCTACACCGAAAATTTTCTTGAGAAGTCGTGCACGGATTGTAGACATGTTCTGCTTAGATGCAGAGAGCAAAACAGACATTTCAACCGGCGTGAAGCCTGCCCAAACTAAAAAGCAAACGCGCTGTTCCTTGGGATTTAATTTTATTTCCGGATTTGTTGTGAGTTGCAGTAAGCTTGAAGATTTTCCGTCTATATAATTAAAAAGTTCCAACCACACCGCATGATCCATACCGAACGACATATTGTTTTTTGCGCACTCATGTAATCGTTCTATGATATCCATTCCTAAAGAAACGAATTCATCTTTGACTCCTATTACATCCACTGCTGCGCCTCTACCTTGGTATATGTGCAATGCAGATAGGTTCTTTTTATAAATCTGCACTTGTTGACGCAGTTCCGTTAGCATCTTTTCCTTATTGGTATCACTTGCTTCAAGTAAGGCAATACGTTCCTCTGTTTGCATCCCTTGCTGTTGGAGATAGTGATATCTATCTCGAAGAATATGCATCTCGGCTGTTTTTTTCTTCCAATACCTACGATAGACCAACAGCGCAATAACAGAAAGTAGAACAACTGATAGAAAAACAATTCTCAAGAATAGGCTATTTCTTTTAGCCTCTGCATCTTTCTGCTCGGCTTTCTTATATGCCTTATCTATATCAAAATTCATTTGCAAGTCTTGCAACTGCAATCCAGCTTTTTCATAATAATCTGAAGCTACCTGTTCTGAATATAACTTGGCATACTTGACTACTGAATCTTTCTTTCCCAACATTTCATAAGCCTCTGCCATATATCCATAAGCTTCTCTTACGTATCCCGATTTACCGGAATCTATCATCCGTCGAGCATAAACTAATACAGAATCCGGCTTATTAGTTAGTAAGAACCCTTTAACTTTACATGTGTAGTAGGTTTCTGAACCTATCCCCGGAACAACAGTATTATCCTTACGTACAAGTCCTGAATACTTCTCATACAAATCCATGAACTTGGCAGCTGCGAACATATCTTTCTTATCTAGGTATGCAACACACAAAGACAGATTAAGGCGCACTGCATTTTTTTTACTCCCCAAAGCATCAAAAGCACTCTGAGCACACTTTAATATATATATAGCCGAATCCGGCATTTCCATCTGTGTATAGCAAAAAGCCTGCTTGCGATAGGCATCTGCCCACATCAGAGAATCGTTTGCCCTCAATGCATATTCACCACATTTCCGGAAGATTTCCAATGTCATCCGAGGGGCGGTATCAAACACATAAAGTTCACCCAATTGTCCATAGACACGAGAAAGTAACAGGTAGTTACATTCTGAAGAAAGTGTGTCGGCCGAATAGATAGCCCGAAAATACTCTTCCTGTGCTTTGCTTCTGTTGTTCAAATCACGATAGGTGCAGCCCAAAAGATAGTGAGCACGCATTTGTTCATTGGGGGTGCCATGGCTGTCGTAATAGTCAGCCACGCAGCGCATCACACTGTCGGAGGGAAGTTGCATGAAAGCCTTGTTGGCGGCTTCGGCATAGAGCAAATAAAACCGCATGCGGTTGCTCTCCGAACAGTCCTGCACTTCCGGCTCTACACGAGTCAACAATGCATAGGCACTGTCGGGATGCGTAGCAATGAGAGGTTCGGCCTGCTCCACCTCATCGGGGAGCGGAGGGCGATAGAGGCACACGGCGGCCACGATGGCGGCCACGACAAGTGCAGCAACGCCGGCGATACGACGGCGCAAGCCGGGGAAGTAGATGTAGTCCCAGTATTCGTCTATTCGCTTCCATAGTTGCTTCATACGTCGGGCTTATTCGAGTTCGACCACGGTGATGCCGGCTCCGCCGAATTGCACATGCTCATCGCGGAACGAGGCCACGCCGGGCACGGTGCGGAGGTAGTTGCGCACGAGTTGGCGCAGCACACCGGTGCCGGTACCATGGAGTATGCGCACGCGGCTCTGCTCCAGCTGTATGGCATCGTCGATGAAATAGGCCGTGGCGGTGAGTGCCTCATCGCCGCGCATGCCACGCAGGTCGATATCGGGCTTGAAGCGGAGTTTTTTCTCATACATGGCATCGCGGGTCTCTTTGCTCACAAAGGTGGACACACGCGAGGCTGTGGCTTCCTCTTTCGGCTTCTCTGCAGTCTCAAGACGTGCCACGTCCACCAGAGCTGTCATCACGCCGAAGAGTACTTTGGCCTTGCGGTCGGTGATGTCAGCAATGCGTCCCACGGAGTTTTGTCCCTTGATGCGCACAAATCCGCCGGCTTCAATCTTACCGCCAGGTGCGGTGGTTGCTCCCTCGCGTGCCGTGGTCGGGGCTGAGGGGTTTTGTGCGGTGGCATCTGCCGGCTTTCCGCCATTTTTGCCTTTGGCCTTGCGTTCCTGCCGACGCATGATTTTGGCCATCTTGCGGGCTATGGGGTCGTCGGCATCGGGGGCTGCGTTTTCCACAGCATCCTTAAACTCGGAGAGCTTGCGACGTGCTTCGCGCGTCTGCTCCTTCTCTGCCTGCGCCTCGCGAATGGCGCGAATGGTGTTCTCGATGCGTGCGTTGCTCTCTTGCAGCAGCTGTTCGGCCTCGGCGCGTGCCTGCGTCATCACGGCCTTCTTCTCCTGCTGCAGGGTGCGGATATCGGCTTCGTAACGCTCCACGGTGGCATCGAGCTGCTTCTCGCGTTGGTGGATGTGCTTGCGCTTGTTTTCCCAATACATCTTGTCGCGCACGATGTCCTGCAGATATTTGTCGGACATCACGTAGTCTTTTCCCACGAGGTCGGTGGCGTAGCGTATCACCTCTTCGGGGATGCCTATCTTGCGAGCTATCTCCACGGCGAATGAGCTGCCGGGGTTGCCCACTTGGAGCATGAAGAGCGGCTGCATCTTGGCGCGGTCGTAGAGCATGGCGCCGTTGCTCACCGAGGGCGTTGCGTCGGCATAGTGCTTAAGGTTCTGATAATGTGTGGTGATGACGCCGAACGTGCCAATCTTCACAAAACGATCGAGAATGGCTTCGGCCAACGCGCCACCGATTTGGGGCTCGGTGCCACCGCCGAACTCGTCGATGAGCACCAGGCTGCGACGTGTGGCATGGCGCATCATCTGTTTCATATTGAGGAGATGAGATGAGTAGGTGCTGAGGTCGTTTTCCAGGCTCTGCTCGTCGCCGATGTCGATGAAGATGTCGGAGAAGATGCCGCACACCGTGCGTTCGCCCACGGGAATGGGCATGCCACACTGCAGCATGTATTGCAGCAGACCCACCGTTTTGAGACACACCGACTTGCCACCGGCATTCGGGCCCGAGATGAGCAGGATGCGTGCATCGCGCAGGCTGATGTCGAGGGGCACCACGCTGCCTCCGTGTCGCGACAGACTTTGCTGCAAGAGCGGATGCACGGCTTGCCACCAGTCGATGCGCGGCTCGGCCACGACGCGGGGGATAATGGCACCAAACCCTTCGGAAAACACGGTGAGGGCGCGCAGATAGTCCATGTGTGCCAGAAAATGCTGAGAGCCGAGGATGTCGTGTATGTGCGGACGGATGACGGCCGAAAGCTCTTGCAGAATGCGTATCACCTCTCGCTTTTCGGCAGCCTTGAGTTCGCGAATGCGGTTGTTGGCTTCCACTACGCCGGCCGGCTCGATGAAGACGGTTTTGCCCGTGGCCGACTCGTCGTGAACGATGCCCTTGATTTTCTTCTTCAGGGCCGGCGCCACGGGAATCACCAGGCGGCCGTCGCGCAGCGTGGGACTGACATCGCGCTCGATGTAGCCGTCGGTCTGCGCCTGAATGATGATGGTGCGCAGTGTGTGCGAGATGCCACGCGTCGTGACCTCGATGTTGTGGCGTATGGAGAGGAGTTCGGCCGAAGCCGTGTCCTTCACCTTGCCATACTTGTTGAGAACGCTATCGATGCGTTCCACCAGGGTCGGGAAGGTGCTCACACCCTCCGACATACGGGCCAAGGCCGGATACTTGCACTCCTCGCTCTCCTCCTCGCAGGCCGTGATGAGGTGTATCAGGTCGATGACGGTGCGCAGCGAGCGCTTGAGGTCGAAGAGTTCGAGCTCTTCCATGTATGTGCGCTCGGGACGAATGCGCATCAGGGCCTGACGCACGTCGAAGTAGTTTTCCTCCACCTCGACGGCCTCCTGCATGAAGCGGGCGTACTCACGGGCCTGCTCCAGGGCTTCCACCACCTCGGCATGGTCGGTGAGAAACTTCAGCCGGCTGTCCACCCACTCGGTGCCGAGCGAAGACATGCACCGCCCCTTGAGCAGGGTGCGGATGTCCTCAAATCCTATTTTTTTCTCAAAACTTTCGGGATATATCATAGCTGTTCTTATTTTGAACGCAAAAGTAAAGAAAATTTCCCTCTCCACGCCCCATTTTGCCCACCAACCTCCGAAGCGCAGCCACTTTAGTGGCTATCTCTGCCGATGCTTGCACAAAGTGCTTTCTTTTTGTCAGAAAAACGGACCTCTGATGCGCAAAAATTTACAGTGCTTGCAGAATTTTCTGCAGTGCTTGCAAAATTTTCAGAAAGCACTGCAGATTTTTCCGCAACGCATGTGCAAACATACCCTCACGACGCAAGAAAATCATCAGGCCAAAAGGGACGAACAACCATGCGCTGCCCCCACGAATGCAAGCTCCGACCGAAGAAAAGCGCCGCGAGGCTTTGTCCGCCAACGGCCTTGCGCTATTTTTGCACCATCATGAGAAAAATTCTACTGTTCATCGCCCTCCTTACCACAGCCCTGGCAGGACGTGCCGAGAGTATCGACACGCTGTTTCATCGCGCTCCCGAAGATGTGCTGCCCCTGCTCGAAGGCAACACCCGCCTCGACCTGCTCGACCTCTACAACTACAAGATGGAGGCCAAGGCCGAAAATATCTTCGGCGGTACGGCCAGACTCACACACAAGACGCCCGACTATCTGCACGTGAGCCTCACCAACGCGAGCGAATGGGAGATGAAGCTGCTCGCCACAAACAAGGACACTCTCATCTGCGTGATACACACGCGCCGCGCACCGGCAGCACGCAGCACCATCCGCATGTTTCGCAAGAACTGGCAGCCCGCAGCAAGCACACTGCCCCAACCCGCCCCGGCCGATTTCGTAGCGGCCGGTGACACCACCGATCATGACGAGCGCACCGACATCCTGGCACGTCTCAGCACGCATTTCACCGAAGCACACTGGAACAACAGCACCGGCACGCTCATCCTGCGCCTCTCCACCGAAGCGCTCAACGACACGATGCGCACCAAGGCCGAGGCCCTGCTGCGCCCCCTGCACTATCGCTGGGAAGACGGACACTTCGTGCCGACAACGCCCACAGCACAATAGACACCACTGCACACCACGCCGACGCAACTCCGCACCGGTGGGACTTGCACACAGCGCACACCGCGCCCCCTCCGCTTCCTCCGGACGTACAGCCATGGGCGGCCCGAAATTTCAAAGCATATCCACGAGATTTTGCAACAGACATAAGAAAACAGAAAAGGCATCCGCAGCTGTGCAGATGCCTTTTCTGTTGGTACACTCTCAGGGGCTCGAACCCTGGACCCACTGATTAAGAGTCAGTTGCTCTACCAACTGAGCTAAGAGTGCGTGCTCGGTTTCCCGTTTGCGAGTGCAAAGGTAATGCTTTCCTATTTACCAACCAAGCCAAGCACTGCTTTTTTTCGCAAAAAACATTCGTGCAAGGCCTGCAGGGCAAGCAGAAATTCGCCTAAATGTTTGAGAAACAAAGAAAAATGCCTTGGGAGTTTTTTTTTGAACATTTCTGCATTTTTTGTCCGCACTGCACAAGAAAAATGCCTCCCCTGCCGAAGCAAGAGGAGGCGAAGAGCATTTTTCGGCCAACCGACGGGCCGTTTTCTCAAGCATTATGCAGCCTTGCGCTCGCGGAAAGCCAGGGCAAAAAGCACCAGCACCACCAATGCATAGGCCGCAAAGATGTACCAGCAGGTGCGCCAGCCCTCCAGCTGCTCGGCGGCCGGAACGGCATATACAAAGTGGTTGACCACAGCTTGGGCGGAGAGCGTTCCGATCGTCGCGCCAAGGCCGTTGGTCATGATCATGAACAATCCCTGCGCACTGCTACGGATGCCCGTAGGCACTTCCTGCTCAACAAAGAGGGCACCGGAGATGTTGAAGAAGTCGAACGCAACACCGTAGACCAACATTGAGAGAACGAACATCCACACACCGCTGCCGGGATTGCCGACCCCGAACAAGCCGAAGCGGAACACCCACGCCAGCATCGCGATCATCATCACGCGCTTGATGCCGAAGCGTTTCAGGAAGAAGGGGATGAGCAGGATGCAGCACGTTTCGCTCACCTGCGAAAGGGAGATGAGGATGTTGGCATGCTGTGCGCCAAAGGTATTGGCGTATTCGGGAATGTCAGCAAAGCATCCGATGAACGGATTGGCGTATCCGTTGGTGATCTGCAAGGACACGCCGAGCAGCATCGAGAATACGAAGAACACGGCCATGCGACGCTGACCCAACAGACGGAAGGCATCAAGTCCCAAAGCCTCGGTCAGCGATTTCTTCTCGCCGCTACGATTGACGGGACAAGCCGGCAGTGTTTGCGCATACAAGCCCAGCACAATGCCCAGTGCTGCCGAAACAAGGAACTGCTCACTCGTGGTCTGATAGCCCAAGAGATCGACCACCCACATGGTGCAGATAAAACCGATGGTGCCGAAGATACGAATGGGCGGGAAGTCCTTGACGGTATCCTTGCCCTCCTGCGTCAGCGCATTGAAGGCCACAGAATTGCTCAGTGCCAGCGTAGGCATGTAGAAAGCCACGCTGAGCGTGTAGAGTGTGAAGAGCACCGACATCTGTACGTCGGCGCCGCTCTGCATCCCATAGACGGCAGCCGCAGCCATGAAGCAGCCGGCCAGCAAATGGCAGAAGCCCAACAGACGTTGGGCGGGCACAAACCTGTCGGCCACGATGCCCATCAAGCCCGGCATGAAGATCGACACAATTCCCTGAACGGCATAGAACCACCCGATGTTCTCAGCCAGCCCCACCTCAGCGAGATAGCGACCCATGGAGGTGAGATACGCGCCCCAAATGGCGAATTGCAGAAAGTTCATCGCCACAAGGCGACCTCCCAAGGAGGTTTTCAGAATAGGAGGAAATTTCATTGGATTAAGGTATTTAGAATTTAGTATTTCCTATGTAATATGGGATGCGGCGCATCTCTATTCTTCGTGACACACGCGGCGAATGGCGTTACGCAACTTACGCATCGATACGTGCTCCACAAACTTTTCGCGAACCACTCCGCCCGTTCCTACCACATATACCCGAGGTATGGTGCGACGGGCAAAGAGACGGAAGACGGCCTTGTCGGGTTGCGCAGAATAGGGCATCGTCAGTCCGTGCGCATTCCAGAAAGCCGAGACCGAACTGTCGCATTCGGCACGACTGACACACAGAAACGGGATGTCGCTGCCGACTTCACGGTAGAGCTTCTCCAACTTCGGCAACTCCTTGCGGCAATCGCGACACTGCGTGTTGAAAAACACAAGCACCATGGGACGATCCGCACAAGCGGAGGCGTCCCAGGTCCGACCGCGGTTACAAACCAGCGAAAACTCCGGCACGGCGTCGCCCACGCGGATGCCATCTTCGTCGTCGAGCACGGCAGCTTGCACCAAGCACATCCCGAAAATCAGGAAGCAACAGAGAAGCCACAAGCGCTGAAACAGAAATTTCTTCATACGAGTCATGCTTTTGCGTAGCAAATTTAGCGCAACACGCAAGGCGGACAAAACAAAACCGAGGCTTTTTGCAAAAAAACGGATAGGAAACAGAGAAAAACAAAAAGTCTCGGCAGCTTCGTGCTACCGAGACTCATCTTTCCGAAATACTTTCTCTTTGCGGTATGGACGGGACTCGAACCCGCGACCCCCTGCGTGACAGGCAGGTATTCTAACCAGCTGAACTACCACACCATTCGGAAGTTTGCGCCGGGCCTCTGCCCGATTGCGAGTGCAAAAGTAGAGTATTTTTCATTATCTCCAAAATTTCTGCAAGTTTTTTTCGTTTCTGCCCAAAGATTTTTCTTCATCGGGCAGCATTCTCCCGCTGTTGCGCTCCGCATCGAGGCTCTCCGGTCAACAAAGCGAGCAGGCTGTCCAAGCCTCTCGGACTACCTGCTCACACTCATTATTTCGCGGCAGACTACGGACAATTACCGCTGTCGCACCGGCATATTTCGTCCCTCGTCACATCGTGATGGCCACGCTTAGAGAATTCTTTTCAACTGCTCGGCCATTTCCTGCTGAAGCTCGTGGGCCTTTTCGCCCGCCACTTCTGCAAAACGCTCCGTGCTGTCGGCATAGATGATGCCACGGGAGGAATTTACCAAGAGCCCGCACTCATCGTTCATACCATATCGGCAAACTTCCTCGAGCGATCCGCCTTGTGCTCCCACACCGGGAACGAGCAGGAAGTGGTGCGGCACAATCTTTCGGATGTCCTCGAAGAGTT
The DNA here is from genome assembly GCA_017461605.1 of Bacteroidaceae bacterium. Classification (GTDB taxonomy): domain Bacteria; phylum Bacteroidota; class Bacteroidia; order Bacteroidales; family Bacteroidaceae; genus Alloprevotella. The sequence continues at coordinate 205,901 of JAFTXN010000002.1, read as the reverse complement.
TTCCCTGTGTGGCACCGACCACATACATCATCTGTTCGGGAGTGGCCCACTCCTGCGAAACGCGCAGCACCTTCTCAAACAGACGTTCGCCCTCGGCATCGGCAGTCAGCTGGAAGTCGTGCGAGCCCTTGTTGCTGGTAAGGGCAAGCAGAATCACCCATTTGCCATCATACTGCAGGAAGGGCTTCACGCTGTCCTCGCCCATGTAGGGAGCCACGGTGAGCGAGTCGATATCCATTTCCTCGAAGAACGAACGCGCATACATAGCGGAGGTATTTCCGATATCGCCGCGCTTGGCATCGGCAATGATGAAGTGATTGGGATAATGCTGTTTCAGATACGCCACAGTGCGTTCGAAAGCCTGCCAACCCTTCAGGCCGAAACACTCATAGAATGCCAAATTGGGCTTATAGCTCACGCAATAAGGCGCAGTGGCATCGATGATGGCCTTATTGAATTCAAAAATAGGGTCGTCGCATGCCAAAAGATGCTGCGGCATCTTCTTGATGTCTGTGTCCAAACCCACGCAAAGAAACGACTGTTTCTCACGAATCTGCTGTACTAACTGCTGTCTGTTCATAGTCTTCTGGTATTTTGATCTTTCTTGTTCATTTTTCGTCACACCAAGACGGACGATGGTAAAGCCGCATCCTATCTTCGCAAGGCAAAGATAACGAAAGGCGAGTGCAGAGCGGAAAAGCACGAAGAGCTTTTCAGGCTATGCCGAGCTGCATCCTATCTTCGCAAGGCAAAGATAACGAAAGGCAAAAGAATAGGCGAGAAGTGAAGCAAGTAATTTCATGCACAGCCTCCCAAGGGCGAAAAATCTGCAGTGCTTGTAGAAATTTCTACAGTGCTTGCAGAAAATTCTGCAGTGCTTGTAGATTTTTCCGCATAGCGAGTACAATTTTTTCAATAGAAATCGGCGCCCTTGCACCCCGATGCATAGACTATTCCCGATCATTCCCGACCGCAAGCTAAGCCACAAAAAGAATGCAGCGCTGCCGCTCGAACGGTCAACACTGCATCATGACATTTCACGTCGGCCGTCAGTGATGCCGACACCCCTTCGGAACGAAGAAGAGAGGTGCGCACGAGGCCTTACACCCCATGGGCAAAACTACTTACCCGAAGGCACAAAAGCCTCATACGTCCCGTCATCAAAAAAGACGCGGATTTCCTTAATCTTACGGGCCACTCTGTCAAACTGCTTGGCACTCTCAGCCTGTCGCGCTTCGGCTCGCCGTTGATAAGCCGCCTCGCGCTTGGCCGAAGTCGCACTGCCGGCCGCTCCCGTCGGTACGGGCGAAACAACAGCAGCCGACGCATTTTCTGCGTCCGGACTCCCCGAAAACTGAAAGCCTATGCCATCCATCGAAGCAGCCGAGGCATGATCCTGTTCACCCAATAGCGAATTGCCTGCACCACCGGCAGACATTTCACCCGATGCGCCCTCAGAGAGCAGCATCTCACCCTCACCAAAGAGCAACCAACTCACATTTATCTCCGGGAACACGCGATGAATGGCCTGCACGTGGTTGTTTGTCGGATTTGTACGCCCGGTAAAGATGCTCGAGAGCGAAGCCGGCGAAACGCCGAGCTTATGCGAAAAGTCTTGTTGTGAAAGTTTCGCATAATCCATTACATTTTTGATTCTTTCTTTCATAAATCCATTATTTTGTATTTTAATTTTTCTACTTTTCAGTTTATTTTCTCCGCGCGAAGTCTGAGATTTTCCACACCAGCACCACACAAATGCGCACGCATTTCATCACGCCACAAGAGCAACGATCAAGCATGCTCCACAAGCACCTGATTTCGCTCATCGCAACGGCAAAAATTCGCACAGCATACACAATATATATATATATAATATACCCTGCACATCCTCAAAGCCTCCACCACAATCCGCAGTTCATTCAACGAAACGGATAGCACCGAGAGCCAAACATGGCATACCTCGCGCAGCGTAAGGATAGCCGACCAAAGAATCCGGCTGCTACCTCATGAGGCACAACGTCCGTTGCTGACAATGGCGCAAACACTCCGCTGTATTACATCGTCAGGGTACAGACTCGCACATCCGTTTCACAGAAACGCATCGCCACCACACGAAGATCCTCACGCAATTTCCAATCTAGAAGCCTCAGCCCTAGAATTCCGAAACACCGGCAGAACATCCGAAGAGGGTACTCCGAAAACTATACGCAACATCCTCGAACCGAAGAGCAGCATCCTCGAACCGAAAAGCAGCATTCATAAATATTACACGCTACGACAACAATCCCCTGCAACACCCAGAAGAAGGATCGGCACTCCGGCTGAAATCACCCAAGAGGCCCTTCGGGAATTTTGGCAGCAAACTACAATCATACGCATCGCGTCTGAAACCCCGCTTTTGCAATCCGAATTTTTCTACACCAAAATCTCAAACACAGTTTCGCACATCACAAAATCATAGAACGCTTTCAGACCGGTCAAAAGTGCGTTTTCACGCTTCCTCATCAGGCTTATGACACCATCCGTGCGATAAAAACAACTCTAAACGCCGGCCTCAATTACTTTACAAAGGTATAAATAAATTCAAAAGCACACAACAAAAACCTAAACCTTATTTAGTTTTCTGTTATTCGCTTCTGTAAACAACAAAACCATCTTTTAAAATTAAAATCACACGCATTTACAAATTCCTGCATCGCATTCGTAAATCCACCAAAACACCATCCTATAATCTACAAGCACAAAAGAATACGTATAACTGGCTTTTAAGCAGTTAATCGCATGCTTTTAGATTTCTGAAGACTCCATCTAAATATTCTCACCTTTATTCTGCACAAACCATGAACGCTACTACAAAATAAATACATAGCACACAGGTTTTCAAACACTTACTTTATATTATTTTGGGCGCATTTTTATTCGTTTCGGAAATGTGTTTTCAAAATTGTGATTCGAGTTTAGGTTTTTGCACGGTGCTCACTTTTAGTTTGGGTTTGCGTTTTGTAATTCCTATACTGCATGATTGTGTTTTCGCTTTGCATTTTGAAAATCGAAAACACCATCCTAAATGCAAACAAACTTTAACGAGAATTACGCGCAGGGCGTTTTGGTGGCAAAAATCACGTGGCTGCGATATTTGCGAACGGATGGCGGAGTTTGCAGCTACACGCCAGCCACGCAGATCCGGATTTTATATAATTCTTTGAAGCACAGCGAGAAACGCGCATCCATCGCCTAAGCTCTGACATTGCAGAAAAATTGAAAAACAAAGGATTTTCGCGTTTTTACGCCAATCCTAGAGGGTTTTCGGGGCTTTTTTCACCATTTTAGACCCAAAAACGAGGTTTTTTGAGGGCAATTTCGCATTTCTAAACCGGATGTACAGAATTTGAGACAATCTGGAGAGTGAAAAAAACAGGAAAAGAAAGCTCTCAGGAGCGAGAAACAAAAACGCGAAAGTGAAGAATTAAGAGAACAAACACCCTAAAATGATGAGGAAGCAACACGCAGAGAAACTGAAAAAAGGGAAACAAGAAATGCGAGAATGTAGAAGAAATCGCAGGAATGTGCACTGGAATATTCGAAAGAGACGTCGGGATTTGGGGTGCAAAAACCAAGGACTCGGATCCGGGAGTAGCGACAACAAAACAAGAAACAGAGTTCTTTGGAGTAAGCATGAGGAGGCAGAAAATTGGAAGCGAAGCTACAAAAAAGGAAGATGGCAGGTAGCGAGTTGGCATAGAGAAGTTATCGCGCACTGCTGAGAGTTCGGCAACAGGAAAACAGCTTTCACCTCCCCTATTTGATCTCATGAAACATCTTGCACAAATTTCGCTGAAGCCATAGGGAAGTAGCCTACTTGTTCTCGCTAACTCCTACTCTATCACGGAGCACCCGTCCAGACATTGATTTGACCTAAAGAATTCTCGAAAAAAAATGCTGCGACAAATCTATCGAAACAGACATCCATATATAGACTTTTCCGATAGTGCCCCCACTCTCTTGCCTCCATGAGGAGACGACTTAAACCACAACAGCAATCCAAAAAACGCCGAACAAGAATATCCCAAAAGCTCTCAGAAAAGTCATCCAAGGAATCCGACTTTTCAGGAATGGAAAAAGAGAAATCCGCTCGGCTTTTCCAAGAAATCTGAAATGCCGAGCGAATTTTAATACAGTTTTTTGAAATATCAAACATAGATTCTCATCCTCTCAAAAGCGGTCCCAGAAATCGCGCATCAATGCAGAATAAAGAACAAAAGCTCTTTCATCAGTTCGCCAGACGAAGTGGAAGGATTGTCGACGCCTTTTGAGCGAGCGTCAGTGCGTCTTATTTCGCCTATAATCTGCATCACTTTCACGCCGGAGTAGTTTCGCATCGCCGGAAGCACGTTCCGTTTTACCTGCCACTCGCTCTGCCCCAGCCAATCGGCTATACCTTTCTCCGTACGCTGTGGAGCGTAATACGCAAGCATCAGGTTCGAAAAGAAGCGGAATAGCGAAGGCAGCGTCTTCTGTATAGGATTTTGCTTGGGGTTTTTGTCGAAATACTTAGCAATTCGAGCCACTCGCAGAATGTCTTTTTGCGCCAGTGCATCTTGGAGTTCAAAGATGTTGAACTCTTTGCTGATGCCGATGTTGCGTTCCACGAGTTCGGGCGTAATGGTCTTCAGTCCCGGCGGGCACGCCAGACAAAGTTTGTCCAATTCGCCGGCCATGCGGTTGAGGTCCGCGCCCACATACTCGGCCATCATGGAAGCCGCCGCTGGATCTATAGCCAGCTTCTTGCGCTTCAGATAATCGCGCACAAAGGTCGGGAGTTGGCTCTCGTAGAGTTTTTTCGATTCATAAAGCACTCCGACTTTTTCGATTTGTCCGGCCAGTTTTTTGCGACGGTCGAGCGAGCCATTCTTATGGCATATAATCAGCACGGTGGAGGGTTGCGGTTGTTTCAGATAGTATTCCAATTTCTCCATACCTGCCACATTTTGTGCCTCGCGCACCATCACGACAAGGCGCTGTGCTCCCATGGGAAAACCCTTGGCTGTGTTGATGATGGTCTCCGCATCGGTGTCTGCGCCAAACAAGGTGATGAGATTAAAATCGCGCTCTTCGGGTTGCAGCACCGCATTGACGATAAAGTCGGCCACACGGTCGATGTAATAACTCTCCTCTCCCATCAAATAATATACGGGAGCTATTTTTCCGGCTTGCACATCACGCACAATGGTCTCGTGTGTGGGACCGGCCGGCTTGCGAGCTGAATTGGTGTAAGGGGGCACTTGTAATTGTCTGTTGATGGTTGAAAAATCGAAATCGGGCTCAGGGCTTTGCATCCGCACGGCACGAAAATTCTCCATGCGTCTATATTTGTGAAGAATGTTTCTAAAACAATCGGTCACGGATAACGGGAAATCCGCACGGCTTTACCAATCATATTTCAGGTGACGCACGGTTTTGCGTTCGCCGGCAATGAGTCGCATGGCCTCGATGCCGATGCGTACGTGTGCGGCGGCATAATTTGCCGTCACTTTGTTGTCGCTTTCCTCTGTCTTGATGCCTTCCGGTATCATGGGGTTGTCAGAAACGAGAAGCAGTGCGCCCGTGGGTATGTGGTTATAAAAACCGCAGGAGAAGAGTGTGGCGGTCTCCATATCCACCGCCATGGCGCGCGTATCGATCAGATATTTCTTGAAACGCTCATCATGTTCCCACACACGGCGATTGGTGGTATAGACGGTGCCCGTCCAATAGTCCAACCCGCTGTCGCGCATCGCTGTCGACACCGCTCGTTGCAACATAAAGGCCGGCAGCGCCGGAACTTCGGGGGGGAAATAATCGTTCGACGTTCCCTCACCTCGAATACCCGCCAGGGGCAGGATGTAGTCGCCGAGCTGTGTTTTGTCGGATATTCCGCCACATTTGCCCAAGAACAGACAAGCCTTGGGCTTCACGGCGCTGAGCAGGTCCATGATAAGCGCAGCATTGGGACTGCCGATGCCGAAATTGATCATCGTAACGCCATCGGCCGTAGCCGCACGCATATTTGCTCCGAAGCCTACCGGCTCCACGCCCTTCATTTCGCAGAACAGGTCCACGTAGTTGTTGAAATTGGTCAGCAAAATATGCTCTCCGAAATCCTCAAGCGGCATTTTGGTGTAGCGACACAGCCAATTTCCTACGATTTCTTCTTTTGTTTTCATACCGTCGTTGTTTTTCTTCCTCCGCTCCACCTTTCGGCGTCAGCACTGCTCACACACCTATCTATATTATATAACTTCGCGCAAGCGGTTTCCGACGCTCCGAATACATAAACGGAAGTTGTGCAAACTTACGAAGAAAATCCCGTTTGCGAAGCCGGGAAATGTGAAATCATCTCAACGCGACGTTTCTTGCCCTCACATTTTCCGACATGCGACGAGTGCGCAACCGCTGTGCTCGGGCTTTCTCCTTACACTTTGTCAAAAATATGTCCCTTTGGTGTACAAAAATTTACAGTGCTTGCAGAATTTTCTGCAGTGCTTGTAGAAAATTCTGCAAGCACTGCAGATTTTCACGCATCGCGAGGACATATTCCCCGACACATTGCCGAAGCCCCTTCTTGCTTGTCTGTACGACATTGATTACCTTTGCCAAGGTGTGCCACCGCACCCTCATACTCATTCCTATGAAGATACGAATTTTGTTCACCCTTTTGCTGCTCTGCCTCTCCCTTTGGTCGTATCCCGAACGCCTCACGGCACAAGACGACTACCTCCTGGAATGGGCGGAAGAGTTCAACCAAGACGGTGCGCCCGATTCCTCATCGTGGACCTACGAAGAAGGTTTTGTGCGCAACCGCGAAGTGCAGTGGTACCAGCCTCAGAATGCTACGTGTCGCGACGGGGTGCTGGTCATCACCGCACGCAGCGAAACGCGCCCCAACCCCACCTACCGGCCCGACGCACGTCATTGGGGCAGGCAGCGCCGCGACATCACGCTGACTTCGGCCTGCGTTACCACCAAAGGCCTGCGCAGTTTCCACTACGGCCGTTTGGAAATTCGCGCACGCATACCGGCATCGCAGGGGGCGTGGCCGGCCATTTGGATGCTGGGCACCGGCAATCCTTGGCCCGAATGCGGTGAAGTGGACATCATGGAGTTTTATCCCAGTGGCGGTGTACGTTCCATCCTGGCCAACGCCTGTTGGGGCGGGAGCACACGCGGCCGCAGCGCATGGGATTCGGGCGTCGTTCCCTACACTCACTTCACTTCTAAAGACAGCCTGTGGGCCACCAAGTTCCACGTGTGGCGGGCTGACTGGGATGCAAATTTCATCCGACTCTATCTGGACGATGAGCTACTCAATGAAATCGACTTGTCGCGCACCTTCAACGGTTCGCAACCCGAAGGTGCAAATCCGCTCAGGCAACCCATGTACTTGCTCCTCAACCTCGCGATGGGAAGCAGCGGTGGGCGCATCGATGCGGAAACACTGCCCGTCCGTTTCGAAGTGGACTACGTTCGCTATTACCGCAAGAAAAAATAATGTGATGCAAGCTCTCAATCTCCCACCCTTCTCCTACAAAACCCGCGCAGAGCAGGGACACACGTCCATCTACGACCGGCTGCGTCGCCGATACGTCGCGCTGACTCCCGAAGAGTGGGTGCGCCAACATTTCGTGCACTTTCTCATCGACCACAAGCACTTCCCGGCCCTGCTCATGGCCAACGAAGTAAGTCTCACACTGGGTGGCATCACGCGCCGATGCGACACCGTGGTGTGCCATCGCGACGGAGGCCGTCCGCGTGTCATCGTGGAATACAAGGCCCCCACGGTGGAAATCACGCAAGCCGTTTTCAATCAGATAGCAGCCTACAACAGCGTGCTCCGTGCCGACTATCTCATCGTGAGCAACGGGTTGCAACACTATTGTTACCACGTGGACTATGCTGCCGGCACCGGCTGTTTCCTTCCGGACATTCCGGACTATTCCGAATTGCGCTGACAAGCCTCCGGCATGCTTCCATTTTTTCCTCATCCGCATAACGAAAAAACCATTTCCCTTACAAATTCATCCACATCATGTCCTCACATTTCTCCTTGAAACGCAGCATCTTCTGCCTGCTCTCCGCCTTGTGCTGTCTAGGCTCCGCACAAGCACAAGCCCTTTGCGACTTCAGCCGCACACTGCGCATCGATTACGCCTTCGCCGGCAACGCTTCTGCCCAACACATCGCCGTCGACGAGCTCAGCAGCCTGAACGGTTGGGCAGGCCGCCGCAGCAACATGGTAAGCCTGCCGCTACAAGGCAACGGCCGCATCACGATGCGCCAAGCCGATGGCGGAAGCGTGATATACCGCACAAGTTTTTCCACCTTGTTTCAGGAATGGCTCACCACCGAAGAAGCGACGCGCACAAGCCGCACGTTTGAAAATGTATTCCTGCTGCCCATGCCCACCGTGCCTGTGGAAATCACCATAGAGCTTGACGACACCCACCGACGGCCCATGGCCACACTTACCCACCGCGTAGACCCTTCCGACATGCTCATACGCCGTCACACAGCACCGGCTGCCCCGCACCGATACATTCACCGAGGCGGCAAGCCCGAGGCATGCATCGACGTAGCCATTGTGGCCGAAGGATACACCGAGGCCGAAATGTCCGAATTCTATGCCAAAGCTCGCGAAACGGTAGAAGCCATTTTTGCTCATGCTCCTTTCGACACGCTGCAGACACGTTTCAACTTTGTGGCTGTGGCACAGCCTTCTGCCGAAAGCGACGTGAGCGTTCCGCATCAAGGTCTGTGGCGCAACACCGCCCTTGGCGCACACTTCGACACCTTCTATTCCGAACGCTACCTCACCACGCTACGTCTGCGCAGGCTTCACGACATCTTGGCAGGCATTCCCTACGAACACATCATCATTCTGGCCAACACAGACACCTATGGCGGAGGCGGCATCTACAATAGCTACACTCTCACAACCACCGGACACGCAGCGTTCCGCCCTGTGGTAGTGCACGAGTTCGGCCACAGTTTTGCCGGACTGGCTGACGAATACTATTACGACGATCAGTACGAACCTTTCTACCATGCCGATGTTGAGCCATGGGAACAAAACATTTCCACCCTGCACGACTTTTCCTCCAAATGGCTCGACATGTTGCCTGCCGGCACTCCGCAACCCACGCCTCCCGATGCCGACAAACCCGAACGCATCGGCGTTTACGAAGGAGCCGGTTACCAGTCGCGCGGTGTGTATCGCGGTTTTCAGGACTGCCGCATGAAGACCAACACCTGCGAAGCGTTCTGCCCCATCTGCCAACGCGCCATCGCACGCCTCGTGCGCTTCTACACGGAATAAGCCGGCAGAGAGGCACACAAGCCTTCACCAGCCTCCCACATACCTTGCAGCAACATAACAAAGACTGCCCGCACAATCGATGATTGCACGGGCAGTCTTGTTTCTGCTTATTGAGATTTCTTGAGCGCCTTATTCTGCTTCGGGCACGGCAGGTGTCTCTGCCTTCGGTGCAGCTGCAGCACGGCGGATGCGGCGCTTGGGTTTCTCCTCCACAGGCTTCTCTATCTTCACGCCTGCCAGCTCCGGGTCTATCATAATGCGACCGCAGTACTCGCACACGATGATTTTCTTGCGCATACGGATGTCGAGTTGGCGCTGGGGCGGGATTTTGTTGAAACAACCTCCGCAAGCGTCGCGTTGCACGTAGACAATTCCGAGACCATTGCGGCTGCTCTTGCGAATGCGCTTGAAAGCGGTGAGAAGGCGCGGCTCGATGGCCAGTTCCAAGTGCTTTGCTTTCTCCATGAGTTTTTCTTCTTCGGCCTTGGTCTCGGCGATGATTTCGCCCAATTCCGATTTTTTTACATCCAAGTCGATGCGACGTTCCTTGAGTGCAGCTTCGCCGTTAGCGATTTCAGTTTTCTTGGCTTCGATGGCCACGGTGGCCTGACCGATGCGCTTTTTCTGCAGTTCCACTTCCAGAGATTGGAACTCGATTTCTTTCTTCAACAAGTCGTATTCACGATTGTTGCGCACCTCATCGAGCTGCTTCTCGTAGCGACTGATGGCTTCGTTGGCGGTATTGATGATTTCGCGCTTCTTAGCTATATCAGCCGAGAGTGCTGCCACCTCTTCGCCATACTTATCCAGACGATGCTGGAGGCCTTCGATTTCGTCCTCCAAGTCTTGCACTTCGAGCGGAAGTTCTCCGCGAAGCGTCTTGATCTTGTCTATCTCCGACAGCATGGTTTGCAGCTGATAGAGCGTTTCAAGGCGCTTTTCCACGCTCATATCGGCGGGATTTTCTTTCTTCGTAGCCATTTTTCTGAGTTTTATGTTGATGATTATTGTTGCTCTTTGCGATTTTGCTCCACCATTTCGGGCAGCAGCATGTAGCGTATGGGATTGGTGGGTTGCGATGCGAGGTACACCGGCAGCTCCGGCAGTGCTTCGGCCAGCACTTCGCGCATCAGCGAGAGGGTGAAGCGTTCGCTCTGATAGTGTCCCAGCACTCCGATCCACAATTCGGCCTCGTGTCCGAAGTAGTGGTGATATCCCATCTCGCCCGTCAGGAACACGTCAGCCTCTTGCCGTATGGCTTCGCCCAGTAGGAAATCACCGGCTCCGCCACACAGTGCCACGCGCTGCACCTTGCGGTCGGCCGGTCCGGCATTGTGCATCATGCACTCCACACCAAAGATTTCGGCCACACGCCGCAGGAATTCGAGGGGTGCCTCCGGGCTTGGCAGAACGCCTATCACGCCACTTCCGCCCTCGTTGCCGCCTCGCGTAAATGGTTGCAGAAACTTCACCTCCTGCAGTCCGATTTTCTCGGCGATGCGATGGTTCACTCCGCCCGGCGCGTTGTCAAGATTGGTGTGGGCTGCATAGATGGTGATGCCGTGCAGAATGGCCTCGCGCACACACCGTTCCACCTCCGTAGAGGCCGACACACACTTCAGGCCTCGGAACAGCAACGGATGGTGTGCCACCAGCACATTGCAGCCCCGACGCACTGCTTCACGCACCGTTTCTTCGGTTACGTCCAAACACAATAATGCCCCTGATGCTTCCGTCTCTGTTAATCCAACCTGCAAGCCGGCATTATCATAGTCTTCTTGCAGAGGCAGAGGCGCGAATCGTTCAAGGGCCGCGGCGACTTCCTTTATTTTCATACTGGGTATGTAAAGTGGTGCAAAGGTAAGAAAATTTCCGTTCCGCACCAAACACGCGCCACATTGCCACAGATAAAAACGAAAACACGCTGTCCGAATTTGGCGTCACCACCCACAATACACTGACACTTTGTCGAAAAAACAGCCCTCGGACGCGCAAAAATTTACACGCCTTGCAGAATTTTCTACAAGCACTGCAGAAAATTCTGCAAGCACTGCAGATTTTCGCACACGGCACCCCCGTTTCTCCTCATCACTTCTCTTCACTTTTTCCATCGCAACCACAGGCGTTACCGTCGCTACGTGACTCCTCGCGCAGGCACGCACATATTATATATAATGTGTCTGCGTCCACAAAAGCTGTATGCGCTTCGCCAATGTTCGGATTTTATTCCTACATTTGTGCCACAAAAAAATCAGAGACTCCGATTATGAGCAACTACATTGTATCGGCACGAAAATACAGGCCCGACTCTTTCGACAGCGTGGTAGGCCAACACACCCTCACCACCACGTTGAAGAATGCCATTGCGGCCGGCAAACTGGCCCACGCCTACCTGTTTTGCGGCCCGCGCGGTGTCGGAAAGACCACTTGCGCCCGCATTTTTGCCAAAACCATCAACTGCCTCACCCCCACCCCCGAAGGCGATGCCTGCAACACTTGCGAAAGTTGCACGGCCTTCAACGAGCAGCGCAGTTACAACATCCACGAACTCGACGCCGCTTCCAATAATTCGGTGGAGGACATACGTCAACTCATCGACCAGGTGCGCATTCCGCCACAGGTGGGCCGATACAAGGTGTTCATCATCGACGAGGTGCACATGCTTTCCACCGCAGCTTTCAACGCCTTTCTGAAAACGCTGGAAGAACCCCCTGCACACGCCATCTTCGTGCTGGCAACGACCGAAAAGCATAAGATTTTGCCTACCATCCTCAGCCGTTGTCAGACCTACGACTTCGCGCGCATGGAGGTGGAGGATATCGTCGACCACCTGCGACACGTGGCAGCCGGCGAGGGATATACGTACGAGGACGCCGCACTCAACGTCATCGCCCGCAAGGCCGACGGAGGTATGCGCGACGCTCTGAGCATTTTCGACCAAGCAGCCAGTTTCACCGGTGGCAACATCACTTATCAGAAAGTGATTGAAAATCTCAACGTCCTCGACTACGATTATTATTTCCAAGTCACCGATCTCCTGCTGCGCCGCGACATTCCTGCCGCTCTGCTCCTGCTGAACGAAATCTTGAGCAAGGGATTTGAGGGCAACCACTTCATCGGCGGACTGGCCGCCCACTTCCGCGACCTCTTGGTGAGCCGCGATGCCATCACACTGCCCCTGCTCGAAGTGGCCGACAGCGTACGCCAGCGCTATAGCGAGCAAGCCGCACGATGCACGCCCAAGTTCATCTATGCCGCCCTGAAACTCTGCAATCGCTGCGACCAAGACTATCGCACCAGTCGCAACAAGCGCCTCACGGTGGAGCTGACGCTCATCGAGGTGGCGCAATTGCTGGACCCCGACGAGCCGTCTTCGGGGCGTAGCCCTAAGAAGATACTTAAACCCCTGTTTCAAGCAGCAGGCGCAACAGACGCGCCCGCCGCTTCTCGCAACAATGCAACAGCACCACGCGAGACTGCACCCGCACAGCGTGCAACCAATACTGCGACAAACAGCACTCCCCTCCCGACAACAGCCGCAACAACAGCGCCTCACGCACCCTCTGCACGCGCTCCGCGACACACCATCTCAATACATGGCGGACGCACACAGCAGGAAAGCAAAGCCACCCCCCAGGCGCAGAGAGCAACAGAGACCTACGGAACACGTCCCTACGACCAGAGCAACGTGCTATACGCATGGAACAGATATGCAAGCACGCTGTCGAAGGAGGAAAGCGCACTCATCAACCGTATGAGGGCAGCAAAACCCACCATCCTGCAGGGCGACATTGTGGAAGTGGTCATGGACAGTCTGCAAGCCCTGAACTTCATTCAGGAACACCACGACGCCATCGAGCAACACATGCGCCGAACACTGGACAACGGCAACGTAACACTGCTATTCCGAGTACGCGAACAGACGGAAGCACCTCGCATCCTCACACGCCGCGAGCTCTTTCAGCAGATGTTGCAGAAGAACGAGGCGCTCCGCACCCTGAAAGAGGCGCTCAAACTGGAACTGAACTAGCACGCAGTGCCCCATCTCACGAAATCATCAATCATTCATAAGATACCAACAAAGAAATCACATGAACCACCAAAGAATTATCCTCACTTACGAAACATACGCTGACAACGAAAAGGGAATTCACGAATTGCTGGAGAAAATCACAGCCGAGCACCCGCTGCAAATCATTACCGGCATGGGACAAGCTCTCGATACACTCGAGAAAAACATCTCAGCCCTTTCGACAGGCGAAAAGTTCGACTTCACACTCTCCGTAGACGAGGGCTATGGCCCTTACATGGAAGAGCACGTTTTGCAACTCTCCAAGGACATCTTCTGCATCGATGGCCGCTTTGACAAAGCCCACGTATATCCCGGTGCAGTGCTTCCCTTCAACAACAGCGACGGTCTGCAAATGCTGGGCACCGTGCTGGAAGTTCGCGACAAGGAAGTAAGCGTCGACTTCAACCATCCTTGGGCCGGCAAGTCGCTTCACTTCAAAGGCGAAATCCTTGAAGCACGCCCTGCCACCGACGAAGAAATCACCGGCTACCTAAACATGCTCAGCGGAGGCGGTTGCGGATGCTGCGGCGGACACGAAGGTGGATGCGGTGGCCACGAAGGTGGCTGTGGAGGTCATGAAGGCGGCTGTGGAGGCCATGAAGGCGGTTGCGGATGCGGCGGACACGACCACAAGCACAATGGTGGCGGCTGCTGCGGACATCACCATTGATGGCCGGTGCTGACACATGGTGACAAATGGCTTTTGAGCATCAGCTCAGCATACATTATAAATATATAGCAAGCACATGAACACTTTCGGACACATACTGCGACTCACCACCTTCGGCGAGAGTCATGGTCCGGGCGTGGGAGGCGTTTTGGATGGCTTCCCGGCCGGCATCGACATCGACCTTGCGTTTATCCAAAGCGAACTGGCACGTCGCCGCCCGGGACAGAGCCAACTCACCACGCCCCGCAAAGAAACGGATGAGGTGGAACTGCTTTCCGGAATCTTCGAGGGTAAAAGCACCGGATGCCCCATCGGTTTCCTGGTACGCAATGCCAACCAGCACTCGTCCGATTACGACAATCTGCGCGACCTGTTTCGCCCCTCACATGCCGACTTTACCTATTTCAGCAAGTACGGCATCCGCGATCATCGTGGAGGTGGCCGTTCCTCCGCTCGCGAGACCATTGCACGATGCGTGGGAGGAGCTTTTGCAAAACTCGCTCTCCGACAACTCGGCATCCGCGTACAGGCCTACACTTCGCAAGTAGGACACATCGCACTGGAGAACGACTACCGCCAATACGACCTCAGCTTGACCGAGACCAATGCCGTAAGATGCCCCGACCCTGCCAAAGCTGCCGAAATGGAAGCCCTCATTCGCGAGGTAAAAGCCGAAGGCGACACCATCGGAGGAGTTATCACAGGAGTCGTCACAGGATGTCCGCCGGGGCTTGGCGAACCGGCTTTTGGCAAGTTGCACGCTCGGCTTGGTGCTGCCATTCTGTCCATCAACGCCGTAAAGGGTTTTGAATACGGTCGCGGATTTTCGGGAGTGGCTGAAAGAGGCAGCCGGCAGAACGATGTGTTCGTCAGCACCGAAGATGGAAAAATCAGCACACGCACCAACAACAGCGGAGGCATACAGGGAGGCATCAGCAACGGGCAGGACATTTATTTCAGAGCCGCATTCAAGCCTGTGGCCACCTTGCTACGCGAGCAGGAAACCGTTGACATTCATGGACAAAGCACCTGCGTGAAAGCCCGAGGACGTCATGATGCCTGCGTACTGCCACGCGCCGTGCCCATCGTGGAAGCCATGACCGCTATGGTGCTGCTGGACAGCTACCTCATCGACAGAGCCACACTCATGAACGATGCACCAAGACTCTGATGCCTGTCCCGAAGAGGCACAAGCATAGGGTAGATTCTTACATATTTTTTAGCATTTCGCACAAGCACTCCGTTAACCATCAAAAAACGGGGTGCTTTTCTTATTCCGCCATTCCGAAAAGTCTACTTTCTATTTCAACTTATGAATTTCGCAACTAAAATTTCGCACTCCGAACGCCAATAATTCCGGAAAGAACCCCAAGCCCTCCATTTCCATCCCATATAAAGCAATAAGAACTATCTGATTTTCAAACTCTGCAGAAAGTTCGTCACGGATAATGGCAGTAAATCTCCACAACCATCGCACAGATTTGCAAAACCATAGAAGAAAATCTCGCAAATGTTAAAAAAGCACCCCAAAGCATTTTTTCTTACACCTATGTTTGTTTTGTAATATTTTTTATCCTATTTTTGCAATTAGATAGTTGTCGTGAGATAACGCCCAAATAGTTTAGTTAAGTCTAGTTTAGTTTTTGTGTTGGTTAATGGGGACTCCGTAGTGTCGGTGTTCCCATTAATTTTTCTCCACGCCGCGTGTCCACATTTGGCATCCCCTCCGGAGCGCATGCAAACAGCCTCGCTGTGCTTCCCGAAGCACTTTAGGCATTCGCAAACACAGAGAATTGCAATAAAAGTTGTATTTTTGCGCCGCAAAAAACCATTTGAATATGTTTGAAAATCTTAGCGAAAGACTCGAACGGTCTTTTAAAATACTGAAAGGTGAAGGACGCATCACCGAAATCAACGTAGCAGAAACCCTCAAGGATGTGCGCCGCGCCCTGCTGGACGCCGACGTCAACTACAAGGTTGCCAAGACTTTTACCGACAGCGTAAAACAAAAGGCATTGGGACAAAACGTACTCAACGCGGTGAAGCCGGGACAGCTCATGGTGAAGATAGTTCACGACGAACTGGCTGCACTCATGGGCGGCACTGCCACAGAATTGAACCTCAAGAGCCGTCCGGCCGTCATCCTGATGGCAGGTCTCAACGGTGCCGGTAAAACAACCTTGAGCGGCAAGTTGGGCCTTCTGCTCAAGAACAAGAAAAACCGCCGTCCCCTCCTCGTGGCTTGTGACGTGTATCGCCCGGCTGCCATCGAGCAGTTGCGCGTCTTGGGAGAGCAGATTGGCATTCCTGTTTATATGAACCTGGAAAGTCAGGACCCCGTAAAGATTGCGCAGGAAGGTATTCAGGAAGCCAAAGCCAAGGGTTACGACACTGTTATCGTGGACACCGCCGGTCGTCTGGCCGTTGACGAAGAATTGATGCAGGAGATTGCCGCCATCAAGGAAGCCTGCCAACCCGACGAAACTCTGTTCGTGGTAGATGCCATGACCGGTCAGGATGCTGTCAACACAGCCAAAGAATTCAACGACCGCATCGACTATGATGGTGTTGTGCTTACCAAACTTGATGGCGACACACGCGGTGGTGCCGCACTCTCCATCCGAACCGTTGTTGACAAGCCTATAAAGTTTGTCGGTACCGGCGAAAAGATGGAAGCGCTTGACGTCTTCCACCCCGAGCGTATGGCAGACCGCATACTCGGCATGGGCGACATCGTGAGCTTGGTAGAGCGTGCCCAGGAACAGTATGACGAAGAAGAAGCACGCCGTCTGCAAAAGAAGATACAGAAGAACCAATTCGACTTCAACGACTTTCTTTCGCAGATACAGCAGATCAAAAAAATGGGAAACATCAAGGAACTCGCTTCGAT
This sequence comes from Bacteroidaceae bacterium, assembly GCA_017461605.1. Classification (GTDB taxonomy): domain Bacteria; phylum Bacteroidota; class Bacteroidia; order Bacteroidales; family Bacteroidaceae; genus Alloprevotella. The sequence continues at coordinate 188,917 of JAFTXN010000002.1, read as the reverse complement.
GATTCCCGGCGTTGGCAAAGCCATTAAGGACATCGACATCGACGATGACGCGTTCAAGGGCATCGAGGCCATCATCCTCTCCATGACACCGCGCGAACGTCAGCATCCCGAAATCCTCAACACAAGCCGCCGCAACAGAATTGCCAAAGGCTCGGGCACAAACATACAAGAAGTGAACCGCCTCATCAAGCAATTCGAGCAAACTCGCAAAATGATGAAGATGGTTACGGGCAGCAAGATGGGACGCATGGGCGGACTCCCCAAATTCCCCGGAGGCATGCCCAAACTCCCCGGTGGCTTAAAATAAGTTTCGCAAGCCGAGCACAATTATACATATTATATATATAGCAAGGACAGAACCGGCGCGTTTTGTCCTTGTTTGTTTTCTAAAAAATCGAAAGCGCTCGTACAAAAATCGCCATCGCACTTTGCCCATCCAAGGCTTTTGCCCTATCTTTGCGCTATGCAAAGGGGTGCACGGCCATTCGGCGTGCTGAGATATACCCTCATGACCTGCTCCGGGTAGTGCCGGCGAAGGGAGCGCATACACCATTCTCATATTTTTATCACGTACAGAAAATATCACATGGTACCCGTACAGTTTATCACACACCACAACGAACGTTATAGCTACGAAGAAGGTGCATTGCTCGCCCTCGAAGGCGGTTGCAAATGGGTGCAGTTGCGCATCAAAGAAGGCACTGACGAAGAGGTAGAGCCCCTGGCGCTGCGTCTGCTCGAAGCTTGCAGAAAGCACCAAGCCACCTTCATCATTGACGACCGCGTGCAGCTGGTCAAGAAGGTACATGCCGACGGCGTACACCTTGGTCGCAACGACATGCATCCCACCGAGGCTCGCGGCATCTTGGGCGAGGAATATCTCATCGGCGGGACGGCCAACACCCTCGAAGACATCATTCAGCTACGCCGCGCCGGAGTTGACTATATCGGCTGTGGTCCGTTTCGACATACCGACACCAAAGCCCAACTCGCGCCGTTGCTCGGTCTGGAAGGCTACCGCAACATCATGCAAGGCATGAGCGAACACGGGATAAGCCTCCCCGTTTGTGCCATCGGCGGCATCACTCGCGACGATGTGCCCGACCTGATGCGAACCGGTGTGCGCGGCATCGCGGTGAGCGGAGCCATTCTCCGCTCGGCCAATCCGGTGCTCGAAATGCAAGCTTTCATCCACAGCTACTAAGTCTGCAAAAACACAAAAAGTATTTCAATCAACAAACATATCATATCAAAACACACCAAAGCTATGAAGAAATTACGCAATCTCATCGCCCTGCTTGCCGTGGCTCTATGCGCCACCGAAGTTGCCGCTCAGTCGTCTGTCCCCGGCTACGGACAGCAAGTTCAAACCACGAGCTACGGTACCAAACTCGGTCGCGGCACTATGAGCTACGAGGTAAAATTCGATTATCCCGAGTTGGGACCGCGCCCCCTCATTGACAGCATTCGCGTCAGCATCTTCAATGCGCTCGATGTGCAAGCACCGGATGCCGGCACCGACCTCGATGCCTTCTTGAGTCAGGAGGGAAGGAAATTCTTCACCACGAAGGAGAAGGACTATGCCGAGGAAATGGACGCAGACCCCGACTTCTATCCTTCGGACAGCTATCAGCAGAAAATCAAGCTCATTGCCAACACTTCGCGCTACGTCAGCTATAGTTACGAAGGCTACGAATATGCCAGCGGAGCAGCACACGGAATGCCCTGGAAGTATGGCTACAGCTTCGAGCGCACCACCGGCAAGGTGCTGAAGTGGCAGGACATTTTCACAGCGGCCGGACTGAAGCAGCTCATCACACTGATCGATCGTCAGCTCCGCGCCCAGTATTACGGACCCTTGGGGGCCGAACCTTCGTACAACAAGAGCGAGCTCAGCCTCCCTGCTAACATGCCCGTGCTGACATCCAAGGGAATTCTCGTTCAATACGGCGCATACGAAATAGGCAGTTATGCCGAAGGTATGCCCGAATGCACCATTCCTTACCACATGGTAGCGGCTCACATGACGCAGAAGGGAAAGACGCTGACCAATCAGAAATAATCAGGAAACCACATACATTATATTATATATAGGGGACGTTATGGATAATTCCATCAAGATAAAATATCCGAGCAGTGAGAAAGTTTACCTTCCAGGTACGCTCTTTCCCGAGTTGCGCGTAGCCATGCGCAAAGTGCGCCTTACGCCCACGGTTACCAAGGACAAGGACGGCCAAAAGCACTTCCGAGAGAATGCTCCGGTGTTTGTCTACGACACCAGCGGCCCCTACAGCGATCCGGATGCCGACATCAACCTGAAGCAAGGCCTGCCGCGACTGCGCGAGCCATGGATTCGGCAGCGCGGAGGCGTGGAGCAGTTGCCGGCCTTCAGTTCCGAGTACTGCCGTGCGCGTTTGGCAGATCGCAGCCTGGACCACTTGCGTTTCGGATGCGCTCCCCTGCCGCTCAGAGCCAAGCCGGGAGCTGCCATCACGCAGATGGCTTTGGCCAAACAGGGTATCATCACACCGGAAATGGAGTATGTGGCCATCCGAGAGAACATGAATTGTGCCGAACTGGGCATAGAGACGCATATCACGCCCGAGTACGTTCGCAGCGAGGTGGCAGCCGGCCGCGCAGTCATTCCGGCCAACATCAACCACCCCGAGGCCGAACCTATGGTCATTGGCCGAAATTTCTTAGTGAAAATCAACACCAACATAGGCAATTCGGCCACCACCAGCAGCATTGAAGAAGAGGTGGAAAAGGCCGTGTGGAGTTGCAAATGGGGCGGCGACACACTCATGGACCTCTCCACGGGAGCCAACATCCACGAGACGCGCGAATGGATTGTACGCAATTGTCCCGTACCCGTAGGCACAGTGCCTATGTACCAAGCCATGGAGAAAGTCAAGGGAGTAGCGAAGGACCTCACTTGGGAATTGTATCGCGACACGCTTATCGAGCAATGCGAACAAGGAGTCGACTATTTCACCATCCATTGCGGAATTCGTCGCAAGAACATTCAGTTGTCGCAGGGCCGAATGACAGGAATGGTGAGCCGAGGCGGAAGCATCATCAGCGAATGGTGCATGCAGCACAACAAGGAGAGTTTCCTCTACGAGCACTTCGACGACATCTGCGACATCTGTGCGCAATACGACGTAGCCATCTCGCTGGGCGACGGCCTACGCCCGGGTTCCATCTACGATGCCAACGATGCCGCCCAGTTTGCCGAACTCGACACCATGGGCGAGTTGGTGCTTCGGGCTTGGGAGAAAAATGTGCAAGCCTTCATCGAGGGCCCCGGCCATGTGCCTCTGCACAAAATCAGAGAGAACATGGAGCGTCAGACGACCATGTGCCACAACGCCCCCTTCTATACGCTCGGTCCGTTAGTCACTGACATCGCGCCCGGATACGACCACATCACTTCGGCCATCGGCGCAGCGCAAATAGGATGGCTCGGAACGGCCATGCTCTGCTACGTAACGCCCAAGGAACACCTTGCGCTGCCCAACCGAGAGGATGTGCGCACAGGCGTCGTCACTTACAAGCTCGCTGCCCACGCTGCCGACCTGGCCAAAGGGCATCCCGGAGCGCAGGTGCGCGACGATGCACTCTCGAAGGCGCGTTACGAATTCCGTTGGAAGGACCAGTTCAATCTCAGTCTTGACCCCGAACTCGCCACGAAGTATTACAAAGAAGCACACTACGAGAACGGAGAATTCTGCACCATGTGCGGACCCAACTTCTGCGCCATGCGCATTTCGCACCGTCTGAAGGACTGCACGGAATAAGCCCTCCCGAATCGCCACAACCCGCATACACACTGCCGCTCCTGCACCATGCACGGGGCGGCAGTGTTTTTTTGTCATGAGAAACAGCCCGGAATAACAGACAAGAAGCGCACCAAAACTTCTCCGGCACGCCTTCTAAGTTCTCCACCGTGCTCAAAAAGTATATTGCAAGACATGAAATATATATTGCAAGGCTTGAAATATATATTGCAAGGCATGAGATATATATTGCAAGGCATGAGATATACTTTGCAAGCACTGTAGAGAAGTTTGGAGAGCCTCACGACAACTTTGCGTGGAACGTGAGACCAAAAGAAAGCCCGATGCTCCTTCACCGGAACATCGGGCATTGTCATAGTGCCGCAGCCAATCGCGCTGCAGCGCGTCAGTCGTCGAGCATCTGCAGGAACTCGTCCTCCGAGAGCAGAGGCACACCATTCTTCTGCGCCTTCTCGAGTTTCGACGGTCCCATATTGGCACCTGCCAACACAAAGCTCGTTTTCTTGGATATGCTGCCCACATTTTTACCTCCATGCGCCTCGATCATGGCCTTGTAGTCCTCACGGCTGTGGTGCTCAAAGGTGCCGCTGATCACGATGCTCTTGCCTGCCAATCGGTCGGAGGCCTGCGCCACCTCGGGCAGTTCCATCTGCACTCCGGCTTGCGTCAGGCGTTCCACCAGGCGGACATTCCGCTCGTCTTCGAAGAAAGTCTTCACACTTGTGGCAATCGCCTCGCCCACACCCTCCACCTGCAGAAGTTCGCCGGCCGAAGCTGCACGCAGACGGTCGATGTTGCGGAAATGGGTGGCCAAAGTCTTAGCCACCACCCGGCCCACGAGACGAATGCCGAGCGCATAGAGCACACGGTCGAACGGCACTTGCAGAGAGGCAGCGATGCCGTCCACCAGCTTACGCGCAGACTTCTCACGCGAGCGGTCGGCGCCACAAATGTCGGCCACGCGAATGGCATAGAGGTCGGCCACATCGCGGATGAGGCCTCGCTCGAAATACAGCGCTGCCGTCTCCGGCCCCAGCGAGTCGATGTTCATCGCCTCGCGACTCACGAAGTGCTCGATGCGCGCCTTGAGCTGCGGCGGGCAGTCCGTGTAGTTGGGACAATAGTGCGCAACCTCGCCCTCGTATCTCACCAACGCGGCACCACACTCGGGACATGTCTTCACAAACTCCACACGCGGTGCCTCGGCATCCGTACGCGCCTCGGCATCCACCCCGACAATCTGCGGAATGATTTCGCCGGCCTTCTCCACATACACAAAGTCGCCCCGGCGCAAATCAAGTTGGCGGATGATGTCCTCGTTGTGCAACGAAGCCCGTCGCACTACCGTTCCGGCCAGCAGCACCGGCTCCATATTGGCCACAGGTGTCACCGCGCCAGTGCGCCCCACCTGAAACGTAACTTCGAGCAACTGCGTGCGGGCCCGCTCTGCCTGAAACTTGTAGGCAATGGCCCAGCGCGGACTCTTGGCCGTATAGCCCAACTCCTGCTGTTGCGCCAAGGAGTTCACCTTGAGCACGATGCCATCGGTAGCCACCGGCAACTCGCGCCGATGCTCGTCCCAATAGTCAATGAAATCGTAGACCTCGTCCAGGGTCTTCGCCACGCGCATGGCCTCGCTGACCTTGAAGCCCCAGCGAGCTGCACACTGCAGGTTGTCGTAATGCGTGTCGCAAGGCGTTTCGTCGCCCGGCATATAGTAGAGATAGGCATCCAGTCCGCGCGCTGCCACCACGGCCGAGCTCTTGCTCTTCAGCGTTCCCGAAGCCGCGTTACGGGGGTTGGCAAACAGCGGTTCGCCACTGCGCTCTCGCTCAACGTTCAACCGCTCGAAGCTCTCCCAAGGCATCAACACTTCGCCACGTATCTCAAAACGCTCGGGATAATCGCCCGACTTTCCGGGCAGACAGAGCGGAATGCTGCGAATGGTCTTGATATTCTCCGTCACATCGTCGCCACGCACACCGTCGCCGCGCGTAACGGCATGAAGCAAGCGCCCATGTTCATACACCAAGGAGATGCTCAACCCGTCGAATTTCAGTTCGCAGCAAATGCTGAAAGGCTGTCCGCCCAAGCCCTCGGCCACGCGCTGATAGAAGGCACGGACATCCTCACGGCTGTAGGTGTTGCCCAGAGACAGCATGGGATAGGCGTGCTCCACCTGCCGGAAATCCTGACTCAGGTCGCTACCCACACGCACCGTAGGCGAATTCGGGTCCGCCATATCGGGATGCAGCGCCTCCAGTTGTACCAATTCGGCCAAAAGCTCGTCAAACTCCCGGTCGCTGATTTCGGGAGCCGACTTCACATAATAATTATAATTGTGGCGGTGCAGCTCTTCGCGCAGCCACAGTATGCGTTCTCTCTCTTGTTGCTGAAACATGACTATGGGGTTAAGAAGTTCCTGCAAAGCCCGCAGGGGCATTTTGCTTCGCACAAAAGTAAGCAAAACCCCTACAAATTTGTACTTTTGCAGCAAGAAAAACATTTTGCAATGAGAATTGACATCATCACCGTGCTCCCCGAAATGCTGGATGGCTTTGTCAACACATCCATCCTCGGACGAGCACAGAAGAAAGGGCTTGTGGAAATTCACGTACACAATCTCCGCGATTATACCAAGGACAAGCATCGCCGCGTGGACGACTATCCGTTTGGCGGATTCGCAGGCATGGTGATGCAGTGCCAGCCCATCGACGATTGCATCGCAGCCCTGAAAGCCGAGCGCGACTACGACGAAATCATCTTCACCACGCCCGACGGCGAGCAGTTCGACCAACCGATGGCCAACACGCTTTCGCTGAAACGAAACATCATCATCCTGTGCGGCCACTACAAGGGCATCGACTACCGCATCCGCGAGCATCTCATCACCAAGGAGGTCTCGATCGGCGACTACGTGCTCACCGGTGGCGAACTGGCTGCCGCGGTGATGGCCGACGCCATTGTGCGACTGGTGCCCGGCGTGCTGTCGGACGAACAAAGCGCGCTGTCGGACAGTTTCCAAGACAATCTGCTTGCAGCCCCCGTCTACACCCGCCCGGCCGACTACAAAGGATGGCGCGTGCCCGATGTGCTGTTGTCCGGACACGAGGCCAAAATCAAAGAGTGGGAAATCACTCAATCACTGGAGCGCACCCGACGCTTGCGCCCCGACTTGCTGGAAGAATAACTCCTCACCACGAATACCATGAAAGACTTGAAACTACTCATCAGGCCTAACATACAAGCCCTGCCCCCATTTGCAGAAACCGTCAAAGCATTCTCGTCCTCCGGCAAACAAGCCAGGCTCGACGCCAACGAGAGCCCGCACAACGCGCCCCACAATCGCTACCCCGACCCGGCACAGACAGCCATGCGCGATGCCGTGGCAAAGTTGACCGGCCTACGCCCGGAATGCATCTGCATGACCGCAGGTACTGAAGAAGCCATCGACCTCGTCTATCGCGTATTCTGCACCCCGGGCAAGGACAATGTGGTTTCAGTCGTCCCTACCCGAAGCATCTACAAGGCACGGGCAGACATCAACGACGTAGAGTTTCGCAGCATCAGGCTGGAGGAGAAATTCAGCATCAAGGCCGAAAAGCTGCTCAGCATTTGCAACCAACACACCAAAGCCATTCTGCTTTGCTCGCCCAACAATCCGACAGGCAACCTATTGCAAGAAGAGGAACTGGAACACCTGCTGGACAATTTTGACGGCATGGTGGTGGTGGACGAGTCGTACGCCGACTTTTCAAACAGCACCTCCATTCGCTCCCAACTGCCCCGCCATCACAACCTCATCGTGCTCAACTCTTTCTCACACGCTCAGGCTTGCGCCGGAAGCCGCATCGGTTTTGTGCTGGCCATTCCACCCGTCACGGAATACTTCCACCGCACTCGCACTCCCCACAACATAAGTTACGAGGCCCAAGTACAAATGCTCGACATCATAGGCCGACACTTCGATGTGGACAAATGGGTGAAACACATGCGGGAGGAAAAAACACGCGTCATGGCTGCCTTCCGCCATCTGGCATACTGTGAAGAGGTGTTCCCATCCGAGAGCAACTTCTTCCTGGCTCGGTTTAAGGATGCACAAGCCGTATACCGCTACCTGCAGAGCAAAAATATCGCCGTGGCCGACTGCTCCACACTGCCGCTTTGCGAAAATTGCCTGCGCATCACCATCGGATTGCCCAACGAAAACAGCCTGCTGCTCGGGGCGCTCCGACAATTCTGAACACGTGCGCAGAACCTCTATATACATTATATAATAATAGGTATACCTCACAAAACAACAGACAAGCACTGCGTAAGTATGTAATTTCTACCACGAAATATCTACGTTGTTAGATAATTATTCCTACCTTTGCGACCTAAGTTACATTCCCAAATCATAAAAACATGGCAGAAGAGAATTTAAAGAAAGAGATGCAAGAAGAAGAAAACATCAACTGGGAAGAATATCTGCACCTTTTCTTGAGAAAATGGTACTGGTTTGTCGCCTCAGTTCTGATTGCGTTGTGCGTTGCGGTGTTCCACATCATGCGAACCACCCCCACATATACGCGTTCCACCTCCCTACTTATCAAAGACGAGGAGAACTCCAAGATGAACGCCGCGGCACAGAGCTTCCAGGACTTGGGAATTATAGGTGTGCAGAAGAACATTAACAACGAGATGCTCATCATCTCGGCGCCCATAATGATGCACGAGGTGGCCTCACGTCTGCAGTTGGATGTTGAGCTTAGCACTCCCGAAAGTCTGCACGAGCACCCGCTTTACAACGACTCACCCATCACGGTCAAGTTCACCAACCGCATTCCGGAAGAAAGCTTCCTGAATTTTGTCATCACACTGAAGGACAACAGCAGCGTGCTTCTGTCCAATTTCAACGTGATGGGCGAAGAACACAATGGCCGTCCTATCACTGCCAAGTTGGGACAAGAGGTGAACACTCCTGCCGGCCCGATTAAGGTCGAAGCCACCCCTATGTTCAAGGAATGGGCAGCCGGCACCGAAATCACCTTGCGCAAATATCCGCTCTCATCCATCGGAAAGATGTATGCCGGCCGTCTCTCTGTCGGACTCAGTGACAAAGATGCTACCATCATGCAGCTGACCCTCACCGACGAGGTTCCGCAACGCGCCGACGATGTGCTGCTCACGCTCATCGATGTTTACAACGAGCAGTGGATAAAGGACAAAAACCGAATCGCCGAGAGCACATTCCAGTTCATCTCGGATCGTCTTGACACAATCTCTAAAGAATTGGGAAATGTCGACATGGACATCTCTGAATTCAAGAGCCGAAATCTCATCCCCGATGTGCAAGCCGCTTCAACCCGTTATCTTACGGAGAGCTCGAAGATGCAAGAAAACCTGCTGAACTTGAACAATCAGTTGAGCATGGCAAAATACATCCGAAGCTATCTCAACGACAGCAACCGGCAGAACCAATTGCTCCCGGCCAACACCGGAATTTCGAACAGCGGCATCGAAGCACAGATTCAGAACTACAACGAAATGCTGATGCGTCGCGACGATCTCTTGGCCAACTCGTCCATGCAGAACTCGCTGGTAAAGGATCTCTCCGACCGTCTCGCATCTCAGAAGATGGCCATCACACGTTCCATCGACAACCTCATCGTACAGCTGAGCGGCCAGATTGCCAACGTACAGCTCAAGGAGAGCAGCACCACCGCACAGATTGCCTCTAATCCGCAGCACGAGCGTTTGCTCAAATCCATGAGCCGTCAACAGAACGTGAAAGAAGCGCTTTACATTTTCCTGCTGCAAAAACGAGAAGAGAATGAACTGTCAAAGGCATACACTGCCTACAACACCCGAATTATTCAGCCGCCCACCGGAAGTAATGCACCGGCCGCACCGCGTCGCAGCATGATTATGCTCATCGCATTCGTCATCGGCCTCGTTGTTCCGGCAGCCCTCATCTTCATTCGCGATGCCATCAACCACACCGTGCGTGGACGCAGCGACTTGGAGAAATATGACACACCGTTGGTGGGCGAAATTCCCCTCTATGCTCCCGAGAACCGCCGCTTCTGGCAGAAAAAGCAGAAGAGCGTGGATCGCGCCGTACTTGTCGAGGAGAACAACAGCAACTTGATGAACGAAAGTTTCCGCCTGCTGCGTACGAAGTTGGACTACTATCTTGCAGGAAAGGACAATGCTCGCGTCATCATGCTGACCTCGTTCAATCCCGGTTCGGGTAAGACTTTCATCACCGCTAACCTCGCGGCTGTGATGGGACTGAATGGAAAGCGAATTTTGGCCATCGACTTCGACATCCGCAAAACCACCCTCTCCGATATGGTAGGTAAGACGAAGAATGGTGTATCGGCTTTCCTCAGTGGAATGGAAGACGACTTTGCTTCTCTCATCAAGCGAGACGCTTTGGCAAAGAACGTTGACGTGTTGCCCGTAGGCATCATACCTCCCAACCCCACCGAGTTGCTGCATTCGGACAGGATGCAAGAGATTTTCGACTATGCTCGCGCCAACTACGACTTCGTATTGGTCGACTGTCCGCCTATCGAGTTGGTGGCCGATGCAGCGATTATCAAGAAATACGTAGACGCTTGTCTCTTCGTGGTACGCGTTGGCGTAATGGACCGCCGCCTGCTCAAGGAAGTAAACGAGCTTTACAAAGAAGAGAAATATACCAACATGGCCATTCTGCTCAACGGAAGCACTTACATGCGCGGCAAGTACGGAAGCTACCGCTATGGTTACGGATATGGCTACGGCTATGGATATGGTTACGGATACGGCAAAGGAAAGCGATAAAGCATTCCCCGTATCTACTCCCCCTCCGCAGACATTGTTTCTCACGAACTGCATATTCAAGGTTTCGGCTCACGAACAGCCGAAACCTTTTTTGTTTCCCCTGATGCGCTTGCTGAAAAATCTGCAGTGCTTGTAGATTTTTTTGCAAGCACTGCAGAAAATTCCACAAGGCGAGCGCAGAAACGCGGAAAGCCTTTGGGCTTTTCACGTTATGCCGAGACGCAACTGAATTTGGTAAAACAAAATTCTACAAGCACTGCAGATTTTCGTCCATGCCGACATAGGCGGCGCCTCGGGAATAAAAGAAAAGCCGGCGGCCTTTCTTTGTATTCCGCTCGGCTTGCACTATCTTTGCACTCGGATAAGTGGGCTTTCGCAAAAGGCCCGTATCAACAGAAATTTTTCGACAAAAATATGGCCTGCATACTACATATCGAAACAAGCACAGAAATATGCTCCGTGGCGCTCAGCCAAGACGGCACGAGCCTTTTTCATAAAGAAAACCGCGAAGGGATGCAAGCAGCCACGCTGTTGGCGCCTTATGTGGAGGAAGCCCTGAGCTTTGCCGATAGTCACGCCATCCCCGTGGATGCCGTAGCCGTCAGCGAGGGTCCCGGTTCGTACACCGGCCTGCGCATCGGTGTTTCCATCGCCAAGGGTATTTGCTACGGCCGCGGCATCCCCATGATAGCTCTCCCCACGCTGCAAGTGATGTGTGTACCCGTGCTGCTCTATGAAGACCTGCCCGACGACGCCCTGCTCTGCCCCATGATCGACGCACGCCGCATGGAGGTTTACGCAGCGGTTTACGACCGCGCCCTGCAGCCGGTGCGTCACGTGGGAGCCGATATCGTTGACGGGCAGACCTATGCCGAATTGCTGGACAAGGGATGCCCCATCTACTTCTTCGGCAACGGAGCTGAGAAGTGCCGCGAAGTGATTTCGCACCCCAATGCGCATTTCATTGCCAACATTCACCCCGAAGCCCGCTTCATGTTCCCCTTGGCCGAAAAGGCTGTGGCGCTCGGCCGCTATGTACCGGAAATCGCCTATTTCGAGCCTTTCTATCTGAAAGAGTTTCAGGCCACAAAGGCCAAAAGCCTGCTCACCGAATAAGCCGGCCGACCGGCATCTGCGAAAGCCCTGCTCGGTCATACTGCAACAATACCCAAACTCCTCAACGCTATATACATTTTCATGAAATACAATACAACCCGCGAAAAACTCCTACTGCCCGAATACGGAAGGATGGTGCAACAAATGGTGGAGAAAGCACTCACCCTGGAAAGCCGCGAACAGCGACAGGCCTACGCCAACCAAATCATCAACGTGATGGCCGGTCTCAATCCACAGATGCGCCACATTCCCAACTACAAGCACAAGTTGTGGGATCATCTTGCCTACATGTCCGACTACAAGCTCGACATCGACTACCCCGTAACCATCAATCGCATCACCCGCGAGGAGAAACCCGAGCGGCTCGCTTACCCGGGTGGAAAGATGCGTCACAAGCATTACGGACGGCTGTTGGAAAATTTCTTTCATGACATAGAAACCACGGAAGACAAGTCCCAACAGGACAAGATGGTGAGCAAAGCCATTGCACGCATGAAGCGAAATCTGGCCGACTGGAAAGGCGATGGCTACAACAATCACACCATTGAGAACGACATAGCCGAATACACACAAGGGGCTGTACAACCCGACCTCAGCCAATGGGAGAATACGCAAAGTGCCCCCTCAAGAACTAACACGCGCAACAAGACATGGCATCCTTTATCATAGAAGGCGGACACCGCTTACACGGAGAAATCGTTCCACAAGGAGCGAAGAACGAAGCACTGCAGGTGATTTGCGCCACGCTCCTCACCCACGAAGAAGTGACGATAAAAAACATCCCCGACATTGCGGATGTCAACAACCTCATACACCTGCTTCAGGACATGGGCGTCGAAACCTCTCACTCGGCTCCCGGCACCTACACATTCAGAGCCGCCAACATCAACCTCGACTACCTGGAGAGCGAAGAGTATCTCGAACGCTGCTCAAGCCTTCGCGGCAGTGTGCTCCTCATCGGCCCCCTCGTGGCACGCTTTGGCAAAGCCGTCCTCTCCAAGCCCGGAGGCGACAAAATCGGACGTCGGCGTCTCGACACCCACTTCCTGGGTATTCAGAAGCTGGGGGCTTCATTCCACTACGACAATGCCAACAGCCTCTTCCGCATCCACGCTTCCGGCCTCCAAGGTGCCGACATGCTGCTTGACGAGGCGTCGGTTACGGGTACGGCCAACATCATCATGGCTGCCGTTCTGGCAAAAGGCAAAACCACCATTTACAATGCAGCCTGCGAGCCCTACATACAGCAATTGTGCCTGCAGCTCAACCGGATGGGAGCTCGCATCAGCGGCATAGCCTCCAACCTCCTCACCATCGAGGGCGTGGAGAGCCTCCACGGAACCACACACACCATCTTGCCCGACATGATTGAGATCGGCAGTTTCATAGGAATGGCCGCCATGGTGGGCGATGGCCTCACCATAAAGAACGTTTCCTACAAGGACCTCGGGATTATCCCCGATGCGTTCCGCCGTCTCGGCATCAAGATGGAACTTCGCGGCGACGACCTCTACATTCCGCGCCAGGACCACTACGAAATCGAATCGTTCATCGACGGCTCGTTCATGACATTGGCAGATGCGCCCTGGCCGGGCCTGACTCCCGACCTGCTGAGCGTACTCATCGTCATCGCAACCCAAGCCAAGGGCTCGGTGCTCTTCCATCAGAAGATGTTCGAGAGCCGTCTTTTCTTCGTGGACAAGCTGATTGAGATGGGCGCGCAGATCATTCTGTGCGACCCCCACCGCGCTGTGGTCGTGGGTCACGACAATGCCATCCGCCTGCAGGCACGCCGCATGACATCGCCCGACATCCGCGCCGGCATCGCCATGCTCATTGCAGCCCTCAGCGCCGAAGGCACAAGCCGCATCGACAACGTCGGACAGATTGACCGAGGATACGAAAACATTGAGGAACGCCTCCGCTCGCTCGGAGCACACATCCATCGCGAAGACTAAAATCCGCTGCCCATGATACGCGAAGAAGAAGTGTTTCAGATAGGCTACATCTCCAAGTTCAGAGGATTGGCCGGCGAGGTGGAAATAGTTTTCACCGACGATTGTTTTGACCGAGGCGACTCCGAATACATCGTCTTCAAGCTCGACGGCATCTACGTCCCCTTCTTTTGGGAGGAATATCGCTTCAAGAACGACAGCACAGCCATCTTCAAGTTTGAGGGCATCGACACCGACAGTGCAGCCCGCCCCTTCGTCGGCACGCAGGTGTTCTATCCGCATTGCCACATCGATGCCGAGAGTGCCGAACTCACTTCCTACAAGGCTTTCACCGGTTATCGGGTTTTCACATCGCAAGGCCAACTTTTGGGAAGCATCACTGCCGTCGACGATTCCTCTGCCAACATTCTGCTCTACATCGACACGCCTTCCGGCGAGGAACTGCTGCTACCACTACACGAAGATTTCGTGACAGCCTACGACTTGAAAGAACGCACCCTGCATCTCGAACTTCCGGAGGGGCTTCTTGAAATCAACGACTAACCTTCTGACGCACACACCATGACTTTGCAAAATCAGAAAAAGAAGATAGCCATTCTTGGTTCCACCGGCTCCATTGGCACACAGGCTCTGGATGTTATCCGGCAGCATTCCGACCTTTTCGAAGCCCACACCCTGACAGCCGGCAGCAATGCCGAACTGTTGGTGCAGCAAGCCCGCGAATTCAGGCCCGACTCTGTTGTTATCGCCAACGAGAGCAAGTATTCCTACATCAGCGAATCCCTGGCCGACCTTCCCATCAAGGTGTATGCCGGAACCTCTGCCATCGGCGACGTTGCCACGCTGCCTTCCGTCGATATGGTGCTCACGGCCATGGTCGGCTTTGCCGGACTTGAGCCTACGGTGCGCGCCCTTCAAGCCCGCAAGCCCATTGCGCTGGCCAACAAGGAGACGCTTGTGGTGGCCGGTGAGGTGATTACCCGACTGGCGTTGGAAAATCGCGTACCCATTCTGCCGGTCGACAGCGAGCACTCCGCCATTTTCCAGTGCCTCTCCGGCGAACAGGGCAATGCGATAGAGAAAATCCTGCTTACCGCTTCGGGAGGTCCGTTCCTCCACTACAACGATGCCGACTTGATGGCCGTCACTCCGAAGCAAGCCCTCAGTCATCCCAACTGGAAGATGGGTGCCAAGATTACCATCGATTCGGCTTCTATGATGAACAAAGGCTTCGAAATGATCGAGGCCAAGTGGTTGTTCGGTGTATCCCCGGAATCCATCGAGGTAGTGGTACATCCCGAAAGCATCATCCACTCGGCCGTACAGTTTGCCGACGGTTCTGTCAAAGCACAGTTGGGAGTGCCCGACATGCGTCTGCCCATTCAGTACGCCCTCTCCTATCCCTCGCGCCTGCCGTTGGGTGGTGACCGGCTCGACCTTTTCCGCCTCGGCAGCCTGCATTTCCTCCCGGCCGACCAACAGAAATTCCGCTGCCTGGCATTGGCCTACGAGGCCATCCGTCAGGGCGGAACGATGCCCTGCATCCTGAATGCGGCCAACGAGGTGGCAAACGCGGCCTTCCGTCGTGGCGAAATCAACTTCCAGCACATCGCAACGGTCATCGAGCGTACTATGCAACAATGTGCTTTCACAGCCACGCCCACGCTCGACACCTATTTCGAGACCGATGCCGAAGCACGACGCATCGCGGCCGGTTTCTGCCGAGCTGATGGCTAAAAAAACAACAACCCTTAGACAACACATTCGTAATCACTAAAAAAAATTATACATCCCATGGAAGTATTCCTCATTCGAGCTTTGCAGCTCATCCTTTGCTTCTCCATCCTTATCCTCCTGCATGAGGGTGGTCACTTCTTCTTTGCCAGACTTTTTGGCGTGCGGGTTGAGAAATTCTGCCTCTTCTTCGACCCTTGGAAAACCTTCAAGCTGTTTAGTTTCAAAGGCACGGACTATCACATCGGATGGCTTCCGTTGGGTGGTTACGTCACTATCGCAGGAATGGTCGACGAGAGTACGAAAGCCAAAGAGCTTGGCGACACCATTCAGCCTTGGGAGTTTCGCGCCAAGCCGGCTTGGCAGCGTTTGCTCATCATGGTGGGCGGAGTGCTGATGAACTTTCTCGTGGCGCTGTTCATCTATGCCATGATTTTGTTTGCCTGGGGCGAAACTTACACACCGGTCAAGGAAATTTCGCACGGCTTCAAGTTCAATCAGAGCGCCCAGCAGCTGGGTTTCCGCGATGGCGACATCCCCTTGCGCACCAATGACACAGCCTTCGAGAAGTACAACGCCGGCAACATGCTTCGCAGCATCAGTCAGGCCACAAGCGTTACCGTTTTGCGCCAAGGCAAGGAGGTTACGCTCAACCTGCCCGGCGATCTCAGCATGCTCGAGATGATCAAGCAGCAACCGCCGTTCATGAATGTGCTGCAGCCCTCCTTCGTCGACAGCGTCGGCGCGGGCACTCCTGCCCAACGCGCCGGTGTGCGTGCCGGCGACCGCATCGTAGCGTTCAACGGCACTCCCATCAGCACCTGGAACGAATACATGGATCTCCGCGGCCGCATGGACGATGTTCTTGCCGCCGGTGTTCCGGCCGACAGCCAGCGCCTGCGCGACATCACCCTGTGTGTGCAGCACGCCGGAAGCACTGCCATCGACACCCTGGCATTCCGCATGGACGCCAACTTCCAGATGGGAACATTCTGGCACAACCCCTTGGCTTCCTACACCACGGTTACGCGCCGGTACGGTTTTTGGGAAGCATTCCCCGCAGGAGCCCGCCACGGTTGGGAGGTGTTGAGCGGTTACGTCTCCGACCTCCGCTATCTCTTCACGGCCGACGGAGCACGCAGCGTGGGAAGCTTCGGCGCCATCGGCAGTCTTTTCCCCACCGAATGGGACTGGCTGCGCTTCTGGGAGCTGACGGCATTCATCTCCCTCATGCTTGCATTCATGAACATACTGCCCATCCCGGCATTGGACGGCGGCCACGTGTTCTTCCTCCTCTACGAGGTCATCACGCGCCGCAAGCCCAGCGACCGCTTCATGGAGTACGCACAGACCATCGGCATGTGGCTGCTCTTCCTCCTCATGATTTATGCCATCTCCAACGACTTCTGGAATTTCCTCATCAAGGATTGGTTCTGATTTCTCCCATTCCGAACGACACACCATCGGGTGGCGGCCTTGCGGTTGCCACCCGATGTTTTTTTTCACCCCCTCCACAACGTTCCGCGCCAAGCCTCACGATGGTGCACGCCTTGGGAGCAAAATCTGCAGTGCTTGCAGAATTTTGTTGTACCAAATTCGGTTGCAGCTCGGCACAACGTGAAAAGCCCAAAGGCTTTCCGCGTTTCTGCGCTCGCCTTGCAGAATTTTCTGCAGTGCTTGTAGAAAAATCTGCAAGCACTGCAGATTTTTGCACTCCCGACACGGCAATTTCCTGACACATTGCACACATTCGCGGAGTGATTTCTACCCTTTTGAAAGCAAAGTGCGCAAATCTCGAAGCAAATAAGCAACAAAATAGGCTCTACTCTGAAAATTGTGCTCCCATTTTCCGCCTCAGACAATACATTTTGCTATTTTTGCAAGCCAATATCAAACATTCCGAATATGTTACGAATTGCCATACAAGCCAAGGGCCGTCTCAACGAAGACTGCATGGCGTTGCTCAAAGATGCCGGCATCAATGTGGCTGCCAGCAAGCGAAAACTGGTGGCGCGTGCCTCCGACTTCCCCATCGAGGTGCTATATCTGCGCGACGACGACATTCCGCAGGCCGTAGCCATGGGGGTGGCCGATGTCGGTATTGTGGGACTAAACGAAGTGGCTGAGAAAAATCAGCACGTGCTCGAAGTGATGCGCCTCGGCTTTGGTGGTTGTCGCATCTCGCTGGCCATTCCGCGCGATGCCCACTACGACGGCCCGGCATGGTTTGCCGGAAAACGCATTGCCACCTCCTACCCCCACATCCTCGAACGCTACTTCTCCGAACTGGGCATCCGGGCCGAGATACACGAGATTGCCGGTTCGGTGGAGATTGCTCCCGCCGTAGGCATGGCCGACGGAATTTTCGACATCGTATCCTCAGGCGGCACGTTGGTACAGAACGGACTGCGCGAGGTGGAGCAGGTGTTCCACTCCGAAGCCGCCCTCATCGCCCACCCCGGTCTGGACGCCGAGAAGCAGGCCGCCATCGACAAACTCAAGTTCCGCTTCCGCTCCATCGTGGAGAGCCGTGGCATGAAATATGTCCTGATGAACCTGCCGCAGGACCGCCTCGATGCGGCTGTGGCCCTGATGCCCGGCATGCGCAGCCCCACCATTTTGCCCTTGGCGGCCGAAGGCTGGTGCTCCCTGCACGTGGTGATACGTGAGGACGAACTGTGGGAAAAAGTGGAACAACTCAAAGCCCTCGGTGCCGAAGGAATTTTGGTACTGGCTTTGGAAAACATGATACGTTGATATGGAAATCATCCTCAACCCCTCTCCCGACACATGGGAGGCCCTGGCCGAGCGCAACACGCCCGACGACGCTGCCATCGCCCGGAGCGTGGCCGACATCGTGCAGACCGTGCGCCGCGAAGGCGATGCCGCATTGCGTCGCTATGCGCTCCGATTCGACGGGGCACAGCTCACCGAACTGGCCCTCAGCGAGGACGAAATGGCAGCGGCTGCCGCAAAGGTGGCCCCCGAGGTGAAGCAAGCCATCGCCACGGCGGCCAAGAACATTGCCGCCTTTCACATGGCTCAGCAACCGCGCACCGTCGATGTGAGCACACAGCCCGGCGTGCGCTGTCTGCAACGCGCCGTGCCCATCCGTCGCGTGGGCCTCTACATCCCCGGCGGTCGCGCTCCGCTCTTCTCGACGGTGCTGATGCTGGGCCTGCCGGCCAAAATCGCAGGCTGCGAAGAGATTATCCTCTGCACCCCTCAGAACAGCGAGGGCCACATTGCCCCCGAAATCATCTACAGCGCCGGCATCTGCGGCATCCGTCGCATTTTCCGCGTAGGCGGAGCGCAAGCCATCGCTGCCATGGCCTACGGCACGGAGAGCATTCCGCGCGTTGACAAAATCTTCGGGCCGGGCAACCGCTACGTGACCAAAGCCAAGCAACTGGCCACCGACAGCGTGGCCATCGACATGCCGGCCGGCCCCAGCGAGGTGCTGGTGATGGCCGATGCTTCGGCGCGTCCCGACTTTGTGGCTGCCGACATGCTGTCGCAGGCCGAACACGGGCCCGACAGCCAGGCCATCCTCGTGTGCGACACGGCCGATTTTGCCGAACAGGTGCAGCAGGCTGTGGATCGACAAGCCGCACTCCTGAGCCGTGGCAGTTCGGTGGAAGCATCGCTCTCCCACAGCCGCATCATCGTGCTTCCCTCGCGCGAGAGCATGACAGCTTTTGCCAACACCTATGCCGCCGAACACCTCATCATCTCCATGGAACGTCCCTGGGAGGTGGCCGACAAGATCACGGCAGCCGGAAGCGTATTCATCGGCAACTACTCGCCCGAGAGTGCCGGCGACTATGCCTCGGGCACCAACCACACCCTACCCACCGGCGGCTGGGCGCGCGCCTACAGCGGTGTGAACATCGACAGCTATGTGCGCAAAATCACCTATCAGGAGCTGACCCCCGACGGACTCAGTGCGCTGGCTCCTGCCATCATCACGATGGCCGATGCCGAGGGACTGGACGCACACGCGGCCGCTGTCAAGATACGCATCGGGCAGTCTTGATATTTCATCCCTAACGTTCAACATCTCCCCATGAACTCACCGCTTCGCTACGTGCGTCCCAACATTCTGGCGCTCCGCCCCTACTCCACTGCTCGCGACGAATTCGAGGGCGGCAATATCTCCGTGTGGCTCGACGCCAACGAGAGCCCGTATGACAATGGTGTGAACCGTTATCCCGACCCGCATCAGAAACTGCTGAAAGCACGCATCAGTCGGCTGAAAGGCATTGCCGAAGACCAAATCTTCGTGGGCGGAGCCGGAAGCGACGAGGCCATCGACCTGGTGTTCCGCATCTTCTGCGAACCCGGCATCGACAATGCCATCGCCATCACGCCGAGTTACGGCGTTTACCAAGTGGCCGCCGCCACCAACAATGTGGAGTTGCGCGAAGTGCCCTTGGCCGAAGGCTATGCCCTACCCGCCGAAGCCCTCCTTGCGGCAGCCGACGCCCACACCAAACTCCTGTGGATCTGCTCGCCCAACAATCCCACCGGCAATGCCTTCGACATTGCCCGACTCGAACAGCTGGCCGATGCCTTCGGCGGCATGGTGATTGTGGACGAAGCCTATGTCGACTTCTCTCCCAAGGGGTCGATGCTCAGCGTGCTTCACCGACATCCCAACCTCATTGTGTTGCAAACCTTCTCCAAGGCCTGGGGAATGGCCGGCCTGCGCCTCGGCATGGCCTTTGCCGCGCCCGAAATTGCCGCCTTGTTTGGCAGGGTGAAGTATCCCTACAACGTCAACGGGCCCACACAGGCCGAAGTGATGCGCCGCATCGACATGGGAGCCGAGAGTGCCATACGGGAGATTTGCGCCCAACGCTCGATGTTGGCCGAAGCACTACCCCAAGTGCCCTGTGTGCAACAGGTTTTCCCCTCCGATGCCAACTTCTTCCTCGTCCGCGTGAACGACCCCGACGGCGTGTATGCCTACCTGACGGAGCACGGCGTGATTGTCCGCAACCGCCACCGCATCTTCGGCTGCGCAGGTTGTCTGCGCCTCACCATCGGTACGCCGGAGGAAAACCGCCGTCTGCTGCAACTTCTCAACGACTATCAATAATTCATCCCCCCTATGTCCGAACGCAAGAAAGCCCTCTTCATCGATCGCGACGGCACCATCATCCGTGAGCCGGCCGACGAGCAAATCGACTCCTTGGAGAAACTCGAATTCGTGCCCGGTGTCATTTCTGCCCTCCGCTCACTCGCATCGCTCGACTACGAGCTGGTGATGGTCAGCAACCAAGACGGACTCGGCACACCGAGCTTTCCGGAACACACCTTCCATCCGGCACACAACAAGATGCTCACCACGCTCGCCGGAGAGGGGGTGGAATTTGCCGAACAGCTCATCGACCGCACCTTTCCGCACGAGAACGCCCCGACACGCAAGCCGGGCATCGGCATGCTGGGCCGCTACCTTTCGGGCGACTACGACCTGTCGTCCTGCTTCGTCATCGGCGACCGTCTGACGGACCTTGAGTTGGCCAAAAACCTGGGGGCAAAGGGCATCTTGCTGCAACCGAATGCCGACAACGTGCCGGCCGACCTGCTGCCGCACCTCTCCATCGCCACGCCCCACTGGAGCACCGTTGCCGAGCACATCCGCAGCACGGAGCGCACGGCCACCATCGTACGCACCACAGCCGAAACCGACATCCGTCTGACGCTGGACCTCGACGGGTACGGCGAAAGCCACATCGACACCGGACTGAAATTTCTCGACCACATGATATGGCAACTGCCGCACCATGCCGGAATTTCGCTCAACGTCGTGTGCAAAGGCGACCTCGAAGTGGACGAACACCACACCATGGAGGACATCGCCATCGTGCTTGGCGAAGCCCTGCTCAAGGCGTTGGGCAACAAGCGCGGCATCGAGCGATACGGCTTCGTGCTGCCCATGGACGAGTGCAGTGCCATGGTCCTGATGGATCTCGGCGGCCGCATCGACTTCAAGTGGGAGGTGGAGTTTTCACGCGAGTATGTGGGCGACACTCCCACCGAGATGTTCCGCCACTTCTTCCATTCGCTATGCGTCGGCCTGCGGTGCAACCTGCACATCAGTGCCACGGGCGACAACAACCATCACTTGGCCGAAGGCCTGTTCAAGGCATTCGCACGCGCCCTGCGCATGGCCATTCGCCGCGATGTGTTTTCCTATGATTTACCCTCAAGCAAAGGACTGCTATGATAGCCATTATCGATTATAAGATGGGCAATCTCCGCTCTGTGGAGAATGCGCTGAAACGTTTGGGAGCCGACTTCGTCGTAACGGCCGATGCCGAGACCATCCGCCGCGCCGACCGCGTGCTGCTGCCCGGCGTGGGCAATGCCGCCGAGGCCATGCACCATTTGCGCCAAGCCGACCTCGTGCAGACCATCTGCAACCTGCGTCGCCCGGTGTTGGGCATCTGCGTCGGTCTGCAGGTGATGTGCCGCCACTCAGAGGAGGGCGACGCCGAGTGCATGGGCATCTTCGACACCCGGGTGCGACGCTTCCCCACCTCGCCCACGGAGAAAGTGCCCCACATGGGGTGGAACAGCATCCACAACTTGGACTCCCGGCTCATGAGCGGCATCCACGGAGGCGAGCACGTGTACTACGTTCACTCCTACTATCCCGAGCTGTGTCAGGACACCATTGCCACGACGCGCCACGGCCTGATGTTCAGCGGGGCATTGAAGTATGAGAACTTCTACGGCACACAGTTTCATCCCGAGAAGAGCGGCGACACGGGCGAGCGCATTCTCAAGAATTTTCTCACACTATGATCGAAATCATTCCTGCCATCGACATCATCGGAGGACGCTGCGTGCGCCTCGCGCAAGGCGACTACGACCGTCGCACCACCTATGAGGCCGAACCGGCCGAGATGGTGCAGCGTTTTGCCGACTGTGGCGTAACACGCGTGCACATCGTGGACCTCGACGGAGCCAAGGCCGCGCGCCCCAAAAACCTTGCCACACTCGAGCGCATGGCTCGCGTGGAGGGCGTAAGCATTGAGTGGGGCGGCGGACTGAAGGACGAAACATCGGTGCGCCAAGTGTTTGATGCCGGCGCAGCATACGCCATCGTGGGCAGTGTGGCCGCCAAGCAGCCGGACCTGTTCAGCACATGGCTTCGGACCTTCGGTGCAGAGCGCATGGTGCTCGGCGCAGATGTGCGTGAGGGCAAAGTGTCGGTCAGTGGCTGGATGGAAGACCTGGACCTCTGCATCGAGCATCTCATCGACCTCTTCCGTCCACACGGACTGCGTCAGGTGATTTGCACCGACATCTCACGCGACGGCATGCTGCAAGGCCCTTCGTTCGACCTCTACACCCACCTTCAGGCGGCCTATCCCGACATCGACTTCACCGTGTCGGGCGGCATCTCCTCGATGGACGACATTCGCCGACTCGACAGCCTGAATTTGCGCAAGGTCATCGTGGGCAAGGCCATCTACGAAGGACGCATCAGCCTCAAGGACATAGCATCATACATCATCTCCCAATAATCGAAAATGGTATGCTCACAAAACGCATCATACCCTGCCTCGACGTGAAAGACGGTCGCACGGTGAAAGGCATCAACTTCGAAAATCTGACCGACGTGGGCGACGCCGTAAGCCTGGGGCAACATTATGCCCAAGCCGGAGCCGACGAACTGGTGTACCTCGACATCAGCGCCACTGCCGAGGACAGAGCCACCTTCACCCAACTGGTGGAGCGCATTGCCGACGGCATCAACATCCCCTTCACGGTGGGCGGCGGCATTACCACTATCGACGATGCGGCACGCCTGCTGGACGCCGGTGCCGACAAGATCAGCATCAACAGCGCCGCCATACGCACCCCCGAACTCATCGACCAAATCGCCACACGCTACGGCAGCCAGTTTGTCGTGGTGGCCATCGATGCCCGCCTTAGCACGGCGGACAACCTGTGGCACGCCACCACACACGGCGGCAGCCGAGAGACCGATCGCGAACTGTTCTCCTGGGCACGCGAGGCCGAGGAACGCGGTGCCGGAGAGATTCTGTTCACCTCGATGAACCACGACGGCACACGTGCCGGCTACCCCTGCGACACCTTTGCCCGTCTGGCCGAACACCTGCACATCCCGATCATTGCCAGCGGCGGTGCCGGATCGGCCAAACACATTGCCGAAGTGCTCACCATGGGCAAAGCCGACGCTGCCTTGGCCGCCAGCATTTTCCACTACGGCGAGACCACCATCCAAGCCCTGAAACAAACCCTGCACGAGCAGGGCATCGCCGTGCGGCTCTGACCGGGCCTCCTTTCCACCCCTCTACCCCGGGGCGAAGTGTCGTCCGGATGATTTTATCAACAGATTAAACGCGATTACACATGCTTGACCGGACTCAATGCAGCCGCATTGAGAAACTGTGAAATCTGTTTCATCGCGTTGACTATAAATGTCTGTTGGCTCCGCCGCCGCATGGCAGCTGCTCCCCTAAGGTTGGGGAGCTCCGCGAAGCGGTGAGGGGTATGAACAAACGGGAAACATAAACTTAGGAAGTAATATGACTTTTTATACCCCTCTGCCCTACGGGCATCTCCCCTACCTTAGGGGCGAAGCGCCGGCCGGATGATTTTACCAACAGATTAAACGCGATTACACATGCTTGACCGGACTCAATGCAGCCGCATTGAGAAACTGTGAAATCTGTTTCATCGCGTTGACAATAAATGTCTGTTGACTCTGCCGCCGCATGGCAGCTGCTCCCCTAAGGTAGGGGAGCTCCGCGAAGCGGTGAGGGGTATGAACATCTCGAACCAAGAAAGCCGCAAAGGAAGAGCATATATTTCCACCCCTCTGCCCAACCATCAACCAACCCACTGAAAACTTCTTTATCAAGAAAACAATATGAATTTCTCCGATTTCAACCTCTCGAAATGCGCCGACGGTCTGCTGCCCGTCGTGGTGCAGGATGCCACCACCCTGCGCGTGCTCATGCTCGGCTATATGAACCGCGAGGCTTACGACCGCACCATGGCCGAAGGGCGTATCACCTTCTACAGCCGCACGCGCCAATGCCTGTGGACCAAGGGCGAAACGTCCGGACACTATCTGAACGTGGTGAGCATGCACGCCGACTGCGATGCCGACACCCTGCTCATCAAGGCCCATCCCATCGGTCCCACCTGTCATCGCGGCACGACGGCCTGTTTCGACACGCCCGAGAGTGAGGGATTCGTGCGCCGACTGGCCGACGTGGTGCACCGGCGTCATGCCGAGATGCCCGAGGGTTCGTACACCACACGCCTGTTCATCAAGGGAGTGAAAGCCATTGCGCAGAAGGTGGGCGAAGAGGCTGTCGAGGCTACGGTAGAAGCAGTGGACGGCAACCGCCGACGCTTCACCTACGAGGCCTGCGACCTGATGTACCACCTGCTGGTGCTCTGCGAGCAGATGGGCGTGAGCCTGAACGACCTGGAAGAAGAGCTGGCGCGACGACACAGATAAGGGAAACCATGCGCCATGCCCTGCAACGGTTTGCAGCACACGGACAGACCGCACGGCAGCGGTTCCCCTTAAGGCAGACGAGCTCCGCGAAGCAGTGAGGGGCTTGAACAATTGGCAAAGTAAGCACAAGCACGGCTTGCGTATTCTCTCAGAATGCCGTAACTTTGCTGAAAAATAGGAGGTTCGCCCACGGCGCAGCCTCACGGACAACTTTTCATCACAACACCAAACACTTACACATGACACTGATTGACGGAAAAGCCACAGCGGCCACCATCAAGGCCGAGATAAAAGCAGAAGTAGAACGCATCGTTGCCGCCGGCGGCAAGCGGCCGCACCTGGCCGCCGTGCTGGTGGGTCACGACGGAGGTAGCGAAACCTATGTGCGCAACAAGGTGCTGGCCTGTGAGGCTTGCGGTTTCCGCTCCAGCCTCATCCGATACGAGGACACCATCACCGAAGCCGAACTCCTGGACTGCGTGAAGCAACTCAACGAGGACGCTGACGTGGACGGCTTCATCGTGCAGCTGCCGCTGCCGAAGCACATCTCCGAGCAAAAGGTGATTGAAGCCATCGACTATCGCAAAGACGTGGACGGCTTCCATCCCATCAACGTGGGCCGCATGGCCATCGGTCTGCCCTGCTACATCTCTGCCACCCCCAAGGGCATTCTCGAACTGTTGCGTCGCTACGACATCGAGACCTCCGGCAAGAAGTGCGTGGTGCTGGGCCGCAGCAACATCGTGGGCAAGCCCATGGCACAACTCATGATGCAAAAACAGTATGGCGATGCCACCGTGACCGTGTGCCACAGCCGCAGCCGCAACCTGCGCGAAGAGTGTCTGGCTGCCGACATCATTATCGCCGCCATCGGCCGTCCGGAATTTCTCACGGCCGACATGGTGAAGCCCGGAGCCGTGGTGATCGACGTAGGTACCACTCGCGTGCCCGACGCTACGCGCCCCAAAGGTTTCCGCCTCTGTGGTGATGTCGACTTCGCCAATGTGGCATCGCTCTGCAGCCACATCACACCCGTGCCCGGGGGCGTGGGCCCCATGACCATCTGCATGCTGATGCTCAACACCCTGGCCGCAGGTAAGCGCGAGTATTACCAATAACCACAAACACATCGTGCGATGCGTCCGCCCTTTCAGCAAGAAGAACGGACGCATCGCACATTTCACCAACCCTGCCCTGAAAAGAAAAACATTGGGCAACCAACAACTTTTCCGCCTCAAAAATTTGCAGGCAAAGAAAAAAGGTGTATCTTTGCACCGCTTAAAGGGAAAGAGTTCCCAACATGGTGTCTGTAGTTCAGTTGGTTAGAGCGTCAGATTGTGGTTCTGAATGTCGTGGGTTCGAGTCCCATCAGACACCCCCAAGAGCAGCCTATCGCAAATGGTAGGCTGCTCTTTTTATATCCATACCTCATTTCTTCTTCTCCCCCTCCAAACTGTTAGAGCTCTGTTGTACAGCGTTCGGGCAAGCCGAAGGGCAGCCGTCCGGACGGAGCTGTCCTCCTAAGGGAGGAGGACGAGCGAAGAGCGGAGGAGGTATGAACAAACGGAAAATGAATACGAAAAAATGGTGCGATCTTTTCATACCCCTCTGCCCTACGGGCATCTCCCCTGCCTCAGGGGCGAAGCCCCATCCGGATTGTCCGAACGCTGAGAACAGGCCGAAAGGCAGCCATCCGAACGGGGCTGTCCTCCTAAGGTAGGAGGACGAGCGAAGCGGAGGAGGTATGAACAGATGACAGCAGCAAAAAGAGAAAAAGCAAGCCAACAGCAACTTTCTTCTCCCACGAAAGAAAGATCTCGGGCCGCGAGAAAAATGTCTCGGCGCACGCAGCTACCATCGCCACCCAAGGAAAAAGTTTTCGCACCCTAAGAGAAAGCAGCCGCAAGTCAAAGAGAAAATCTTGCGGAGCAAAAGCAAGATTTCGACGTGCCCTGCCTACCGCACACCACCATATATAAAAAATGCCACCCCCCGCGGGGTGGCATCGCAATTTCGTTTTCTTGATATTTTCGCCGGCGGCCGGCCTCCTTGTCCGGGCGTGGCTTGAGGCTCTCGCCCCTCTTCTGTCGGCAGGCCGAGTGCTTTCGGGCGTTCTTCGTTCGCCATTTTCTCCTTAGAAGGTCTTCATTGTAAATTGGGGAGAGCAAGGCGCAGCCCGAGACCGTCGCGCCTGTAGTCGGGGACGAAGAAGTTGCGGTTCGAGAGGCGGCAGTGCCCCGCAATATTGATCCAACAGCCCCCACGCAACACACGAAAGCGGCCAGTTGCAGGACCGGTGGGGTTCGTCTGAGGACTGCTGCTGTAACTGTCATACCAATCCTGACACCATTCCCATACATTGCCCGACATATCGTAAAGCCCGAGTTCGTTACCACGCTTCTGTCCCACGGGGTGGGTCTTGCTTCCACTGTTGTCTACAAACCATGCCACGTTCGCGATATCGCTGCCTCCGGCATACTTCTCACCATAGCTGCGCTTACCGCCGCGAGCGGCATATTCCCATTCGGCTTCCGTCGGCAGACGGAACTGCTTACCCGTCAGTTCGTTCAGTTTGCGGATAAACTCCTGACAATCATACCAACTCACACATTCCACAGGGAGATTTGCACCTTTGAAACGTGACGGATTGCTGCCCATCACGGCTTCCCACTCGGCTTGCGTCACTTCGTACTTACCTATGTAGAAACTGCTCAGCGTTACTTGATGAGCGGGTTTCTCACGATCCAAAGCATCGTTACCCTGCTCCGAAGTGGCGCCCATAGTAAATGTACCGCCCTCAACGTAGACCATGTTGGCTACCAAGCGATTGAGAATGGCAGTACGTGATTGTGATGCACTCGGCTTCGAGGGGCGAGGCTTCGCCGGACGAGGTTTGGGCTTGGGTTTTGGTTTCGGCTTCGGCTTCGGGCCCGGTATGACACTCTGCGCCGACAACTCGCTGACACTCGCTTCCCACACACCAAAGGTGCTGAAGAAGGCAAAAAGGCAGAGAAGAATTCGTAGTTTCATGGTATGTGATTTATTATGTGGTAGCAAATATAGTGCAAGGCGAGCGGAGAACAAAGCGAAAATGTAGTTTTCAGCTTTTTCTCCCGAGCCGAAGCCTATCTTGCGCGAAGCGAAAGTAGTGCAAGGCGAGTGAAATACAAAGAAAGTCTGTAAGCTTTCTTTTATTTCCGAGCCGCAGCCTATCTTGCGCAGAGCGAAAGTAGTGCAAGGCGAGCGAAGTACAAAGAGAGGCTGTAAGCTTTCTTTTATTTCCGAGCCGCAGCCTATCTTGCGCAGAGCGAAAGTAGCGCAAGGCGAGCGGAGAACAAAGCGAAAATGTAGTTTTCAGCTTTTTCTCCCGAGCCGAAGCCTATCTTGCGCAGAGCGAAAGATAGTGCAAGGCGAGCGGAGTGCCAAATTTATTTGGCTTTTCACTCGCCTTGCACTAACTTTTTCCTCTCTTTGTTTGGTTCAAGTTAGGCTGCGGCTCGGAAAAGCTCAAACAAGTTTGGCTTTTCACTCGCCTTGCACTAACTTTGCAGGGTCATACAATATATTGTGAGAATTGAACACCTTTTGCGTATCGCCTTGGCATTGGTGGCCATGATTGTTTACCTCCCGGCGAACGCAACCAACGACTCACTGAAGGTGAGCCTGCTGACGTGTGCACCCGGCAACGAGGCTTATTCGTTCTACGGACATACGGCCATCCGCGTACAAAACCTGCGTACGGGGACGGATTGCGTGTACAATTACGGCATGTTCGACTCGAAGAAACCGCACTTTGTGTGGAACTTCATCATGGGGCGCACAGACTACGAACTGGGCGTGGCGCCCTTTGAGCCGTTCGTTGCTTCGTACGTGATGAACGGGCGGTATGTGGACGAACAGGTGCTTGACCTCACGGTCAACGAGGCCGAACAGTTGGACAGCGCACTGCGCGAAAATGCACGGCCGGAGAACAGGGGGTATCGCTACAACTTCATGAGCGACAACTGCACCACACGAGCCATCGAACGCATCGAGCAATGCGTGAAGGGCACAGTGCACTACACCACAGAGCATGCGCCCAACAGCACCTTCCGCGACATCATCCACGGGCTTACGGCGGAGCATCCTTGGAGCTCGTTCGGCAACGACCTGCTACTGGGAGCTGAGACCGACACTCTGCTTGACCGAAAAGGAGAGATGTTCGCACCGGCACATGCAGAGGACTACATGGCGGCTGCCGTGGTGCTGCGAAGCGACGGCAGCGAACGGCCATTGGTGAAAGAGACATTTCGCTATCCCGTGATGCGACCGATGACCGACAAAAGCACTGCCATCACCCCCAACATGACAGTACTGCTGCTGATGGTGCTCACCTGTGTCTGCACATGGCACGAATGGCGCCGAAAGCGCATCGGAAAAGCCGGCAACACGCTCGACATCGTGCTGACAGTGCTGCAAGGAGGTGCCGGATGCATCATCGCACTGCTCTTCTGCTGCTCCGAACATCCGGCAGTGGGAAGCAACTGGCTGGTGATGTGGCTGAACCCTCTGCCACTGCTATGGCTGCCCCTGCAAATATGGCGCACACGACACGGGAAGCGCGACCTCTATTCGCCCGTGCTGATGGGAGTTATGCTCCTCTTCTGCATCATCGGCTGCATGGGAGTGCAACATTTTCCCACGGCTGTATGGGCTTTGGCATCGGTTTTGCTTATGCGTGCATGTGCCCGTACATTTATTAATATAGGACAACGAAACCAATGAATTCCGGAAAGAACCACTTTCTCCTGTCGTTGCTTGCAGCACTGACCGCCCTGGGAACTGCCGAGGCGGCCGGTACTTCCGGCAATGCCATTCCCAAAGTGGTGGTCAATATCCTGATCGATCAGCTCCGCACGGACTATCTCAATGCCTTCATGCCGCTATATGGCAATGAGGGCTTCAGACGCTTGATGGAGGACGGACGTGTGTACACACAGGCTGAATACCCCATGATAAAGCCTGACCGGGCTTCGGCCACGGCCACAGTTGCTACGGGAGTGCCTCCGTCGGGACACGGAATCATTGCGCAAAAATGGATGGACCGCACCACGCTTCGCCCGATGTTTTGCGTGGACGACCCGACCTATCCGGGAATCGGCACAACGGACGGCACGTCTCCCCGACACCTGGGCGCGTCGACCATAGGCGACGAGCTGAAAGTGGCCACTGAGGGAAAAGCCGCCGTCTACAGCATAGCACCCTTCAGAGAGGCTGCGGTGCTCAGCGCAGGCCATGCCGCCGATGCCGCCTTGTGGATAGACGAACGCACGGGCCTGTGGAGCACTTCGCAATACTACACCTCCTCCCTCCCCTCCTGGGTATCGACTTACAACGAGCGCTTCGGCATCGACCAAAGGCTGAAAGCAACCGTGTGGCACCCGAGTTCGGAATTGGTGGGCAACTTCAGCTATTTCCTCTCGGGCGAACAGCATGCCCCCTTCAAGCATAAATTCAAGGGCGACGACCGCTTCAGTTCGTACCTCACGAGCGGATTTGTCAATCAGGAAGTGGTAGAAATGGTCAAGGCGTGTCTGCGCGGCACCGCTGTGGGCGTAGATGCCTTCACGGACTATATGGCTGTGACGTTCTATGCCGGAAATTTCCGCCACCAACCCGTGGACATCGCCCCCATAGAGCTGCAAGACATCTACGTACGCCTGGATCAGGCCGTGGCAGACCTGATTGCCGCCATCGAGCACAGAGTGGGCCACGACAATGCGCTGTTTGTGCTGACCTCGACCGGATATGCCGACGAGGAGAGCGCAGACTTGAGCAAATATCGCATTCCTTCCGGAACTTTCGATATGCAGCGAGCCACGGCACTCCTGAACATGTATCTGGTAGCCCTGCATGGGCAAGGACAGTTTGTGGAGACCTGCATCGGCAACCAAATCTATCTGAACCATCGCCTGATCGAGCAGAAGCAGCTCCGAATGAACGACATACTGGAGCAAACTCAGGACTTCCTGCTTACGCTCAGCGGCGTCAAGGACGTATACACCTCGCAGCGACTCCTGCAAGGCGCCTGGACTCCCGGAATCAGCCGCATACGGAACGCATACAACCCGCGCTTCTCCGGAGACATCATGGTCGAGGTCACACCCGGCTGGAGGTGCGTCAACGAATTGACCAAAGAGAACAAACTTTCACGCGAGTCGTATATATCTTTCCCCATCATATTCTATGGAACGGGAATGGCACCCGCAAAAGTGGAAACGCCCGTCAGCGTGGACCACATTGCGCCGACCATCTCCAAATCCATACGTATCCGCGCTCCCAATGCTTGCGGAACGGCACCGCTGTTCTGACGAAAAACCATCGCGCCGAGCAGCTTCTCCCCCACCCCTCACACATCATTATCAACCCAAGAAACAATAAAATAAATACTATATGGATATCAATGCAATCCTAAGCAAACTTTTCGGCAACAAGTCCACACGCGACATGAAGCAGATTCAGCCGTGGGTCGAAAAGGTTAAGAATGCCTACCCGGCTATTGAAGCCCTGGACAACGACGGCCTGCGCGCCAAGACCAAGTCGCTGCAAACAGCCATCCAAGGCTCAGCCGACAACATCAAGGAGAAAATCGAGGCCCTCAAGGCTAAAATTGAAAGCACTCCCCTGGAAGATCGCGAAGTAATCTTCAATCAGATCGACAAACTCGAGAAAGAAGTGCTTGAACGCTACGAAGAAGCACTCACAGACGCTCTGCCCGATGCCTTCGCCATTGTGAAAGAAACGGCACGCCGCTTTACGGAAAACGAAGAGATTGTGGTAACTGCTACCGACTTCGACCGCGATTTGGCAGCGACTCACGACTTTGTCCGCATCGAGGACGACAAGGCCATCTATCAGAACCACTGGATTGCAGGTGGCAACGACACGCTTTGGAACATGGTGCACTATGATGTGCAGCTCTTCGGCGGCGTTGTGCTTCACCAAGGAAAAATCGCCGAAATGGCAACGGGTGAAGGTAAAACCCTCGTAGCCACTCTGCCGGTGTTCCTCAACGCCCTCACAGGCAATGGCGTTCACGTCGTAACGGTGAACGACTATCTGGCCAAGCGCGACTCCGAATGGATGGGTCCGCTCTACATGTTCCACGGTCTGAGCGTCGATTGCATCGACAAGCACCAGCCGAATTCGGAAGCACGCCGCCGCGCTTATCAAGCCGACATCACATTCGGTACAAACAATGAATTTGGTTTCGACTACCTGCGCGACAACATGGCAATGTCTCCCTCCGATTTGGTACAGCGCAAGCACAATTACGCCATCGTCGACGAGGTCGACTCGGTGCTGATTGACGATGCCCGCACACCGCTTATCATCTCCGGCCCCGTGCCCAAAGGCGATGACCAGCTCTTCGAACAATATCAGCCTTTGGTGGAGAAACTCGTGGGAGTGCAGCGCCAACTGGCCAC
Organism: Bacteroidaceae bacterium; assembly: GCA_017461605.1. Classification (GTDB taxonomy): domain Bacteria; phylum Bacteroidota; class Bacteroidia; order Bacteroidales; family Bacteroidaceae; genus Alloprevotella. Next base: position 156,522 of record JAFTXN010000002.1, on the reverse strand, counting down.
ACAGTATCTGGCAGAAGCCAAAACCCTTATCCATTCCGACGACAAGAAGAAGCAAGAAGAGGGATTCCTTCAGCTGTTCCGCTCACACAAGGCATTGCCTAAGAACAATCCGCTTATCAAGTTCCTCTCCGAACAAGGAATCAAGGCCGGCATGCTCAAGACGGAAGAGATCTATATGGAGAACAACAACAAGCGCATGCCCGAAGCCGTAGAGCCCCTCTACTTTGTTGTCGACGAGAAGTTGCATTCGGTAGACTTGACGGACAAGGGTAACGCATGGTTGGCCAAACAGGTGAACGACGACCAACTGTTCGTTCTGCCCGACATCACAGCCGAACTCTCTGCGCTCGAAGCCGACGCAAGCATTCCCGAAGAAGACAAGCTGGCTCGCAAAGACCAGATATTGGCCGATTACGCCGTCAAGAGTGAGCGCGTACACACCATCTTGCAATTGCTGAAAGCCTACACCATGTTCCGCATCAATGAGGAGTATGTGGTGATAGACGGGCAAGTGAAGATCGTGGACGAGCAGACCGGTCGTATCATGGAAGGACGCCGTTGGAGCGATGGTCTGCACCAAGCCGTGGAAGCCAAAGAGCACGTCAAGGTCGAGGCGGCTACACAGACGTTTGCCACCATCACCTTGCAGAACTACTTCCGAATGTATCACAAACTTTCCGGAATGACCGGTACGGCCATCACCGAAGCCGGCGAATTCTGGAACATCTATAAGCTCGATGTTGTAGAGATACCGACCAATCGTCCGATAGCACGCAACGACATGAACGACCGCGTTTACAAAACGAAGCGCGAGAAGTATGCAGCTGTCATCGACGAGATCGAAAAGATGCGCATCGCAGGCCGCCCCGTTCTGGTCGGTACAACGAGCGTTGACGTCAGCGAGCTGCTGAGCCGCATGTTGCAGATGCGAAAAATTCCGCACCAAGTGCTGAATGCCAAACTGCACCAGCGCGAAGCCGACATCGTGGCCCTGGCCGGCCAAAGCACGCTTGGAAAAGTGTACGCTTGTCCCGACGGCGAAGCCTTCACTGACCGCGCCACTGCCCAGCGCCACTGGGAGAATGTGGAAGCAGAGGCTCAACAGAAGGGACGCAACGTGGAACAAGGCGAAATCCGCGAAGAAGAGCGCCTCTTGGGTGCCGTAACCATCGCCACCAACATGGCAGGTCGCGGAACCGACATCAAGCTCACGCCCGAGGTGAAGGAAGCCGGCGGCTTGGCCATCATCGGTACAGAGCGTCACGAGAGCCGTCGTGTAGACCGCCAGTTGCGTGGTCGCGCCGGCCGTCAGGGTGACCCGGGTTCGAGTGTGTTCTTCGTATCTTTGGAGGACCAACTCATGCGTCTCTTCGCCAGCGAACGAATTGCCCGCGTCATGGACAAGCTCGGCTTTAAGGAAGGCGAAATGATTGAAGCCAAAATGATCAACAACAGCATTGAGCGCGCCCAAAAGAAGGTGGAAGAAAACAACTTCGGTATCCGTAAACGCCTATTGGAGTACGACGATGTGATGAACAAGCAGCGCACCGTTATCTACGAGAAGCGTCGCCACGCACTCATGGGCGAACGCATCGGCATGGACATCTCAAACATGATTTGGGACCGCTGCGTGAATATCATCTCGACGGGCGACTTTGAGGACTGCCGCCGCCAATTCCTGGACATCATGGCCATCGAAGTACCCTTCACGGAGCAAGAGTTCGACAGCAAGCGCCGCGAAGACCTCTACGAGCAGGCATTCCAGGCTGCGATGGACGGTTTCCGCCGTCGCATCGAGCGCTTGGCAGAAGTGGCGATGCCGGTTATCCGCGAGGTGTACGAAAAGCAAAGTCAACAGTACGAGAACATCCTTGTGCCAATCTCCGACGGCAAACTGGTGTACAACATTCGCACCAACCTAAAGGACGCTTATGAGAGCGAGAGCCGTGCTGTGGTACGCGACTTTGAGAAAGCCATCCTCCTGCACAACATCGACGATGCTTGGAAAGAAAACCTACGCGAACTTGACGAACTCAAGAAGTCGGTACAGAACGCCAGTTACGAGCAGAAGGATCCGTTGCTCATCTTCAAGTTGGAAAGTGTGAAGTTGTTCGACAAAATGGTCAACCGCATCAACAACTCCACCGTGGCAACGCTGATGCGCGGACACATCCCGATGCAAGGTCCGGCCGACGTTCGTGATGCCGGCCCCGAGCAGCGCACACAGCAGCAATACACCGAGCAACACGACAGCCTCGATGGCGCAGGCCGCGAAAGCAACGAACAGGCCGAGGCTCGCAATCACGACACACGTGAGCAGCAGACACAGCAGCCCATCGTGAAGGACAAGTTGCCCGGACGCAACGACCCATGTCCTTGCGGCAGTGGCAAGAAGTTTAAGCAGTGTCACGGTCGCGGACTGGTGTAACGGAAAACAGCACGTTGCACTGCACAAAAATACAGACACAATCAGCAAGCCGGCCGAATGGGAAAGCTCCCATTCGGCCGGCTTCTTTTGTTTACACATCCGAGGGTTCACATCTCCTGAAAGCCCTCTGCATCACCATCCGGTCGATGCCCAACCTGCGGCACCGTACCAAGCCGTTGTGGCAAACGCTTCGTTGAGATTACCATGCGAACAATACTTGGCATTGGACGCATACACCTGTTGCGGAACAAACATGGCAAGTCCGCAAAAGGCTTCGGCATCCACCGACTGGTTGCCCGACCAACTGCCAATCCAAAATTCGTCCGTAGCCAAGCGACATACCACCGCCTCGTTCAAGGTCGCGAGGCACGCCTCCAACTCGCTGCTCCCAGCCGGCAACAGATGACGCAACACACAGGCCGCGTCGTAGTTGTGAGGGCGATAATCGTACTTGTAAGCATAGTGTGCATAATTGAGCACCCCGTTCATATCAGGACTTTCGCGCTTGCAGAGCGGTGTGAGCGGCAGGGCTGTCTTCACTGCCTCAGCCAATGCCGGCAGGCGGTCGGTGCGCACCACCGAAATGACCATCCCGAAATCGTCGTACTCCTCGCGCTGCCGATCGGGGTCGGTGGCTGCTGCGAAATAGGTACGCGCGATGTCTGCCGGATCGGCACTGAAAAGCCCTTTGCGCACTGCTCCTTCGTAGTCGGCACCGGCCATCGGTGTCGAGATGGGCGAAGCCACCACATAGTCGGTCACCTCGCGCAAGGCATAGCATGTCTCAACGCTCTGCATCAGGCATGCGTCAAAAAAAATGTACTTCAGATGTCCCATCCTTGACTGCGCAATGGCCTGAGCCATATCTGCCACGTCCATCTGCGCACCCCAGCTGCCGTCCGCTGTCTTGTCGCCCACGCCGTCGGTCCCCACGTCGATGCCCCAGGCATGGAGCGACACGGCCGAAGTTTCATTCTTCTTCCCTGAAGGCGTGGCCTCACTCCTGCGTGCTTCTGCGATGGTGCTGCCATAATCCTTGTTGGTCGACGGAAGCCACCCTGTGCCGTGGCTCCACATCACTAATCCATATTCACGCGAAGGATAGTGTTCGGCCACCCAATTGAGCACATCGCGCAGCACGTCGGGCGAGGTGCTGCACACATCGTCCGTCCACGTACGCACCAGTCGGGGAGCTTTGTCGGAAGCGGTCAGCAGATAGAGGCGCGGGGCCGACTTGTCGTCCACGAACATCAACAACCTGTTGTGCTTCAGCAGACTCTTGCTGCCACGCACCAGTTCGGCCGAGTCCTTGTGGTGCTGCCCCAGTCCGTCAGCGCCATAGCCCTCCTGCATCGAATTTTCTGCTGCCATATAGACCAACACCGTGCGTTGCCCCTGCATCTGCACCTCATCGGTGTCGGTTTCCGCATCACGACATCCCGACAATGCCAAAGCCAGACACCACCCTGCGAGCAGGGCGCTCCACATGTTCCATCGCATCTGTATCCTCTTCATAGCTTCGTAAATTTGTCGCAAAAATAGGCAATGTTACAGAAAATACCTACTTTTGTCCGTCCCGAAGCCGATACGCGATGCCAAAATCCGCCGAAAAATCATGCCATCGGGGCATACGAACCCATGCAACAAACTTGATATTATGAAAAAGACATCTCTCATTCTCGCACTTGCCCTCCCGCTGCTTGCGGCTTGCGGCAACAAGTCCGAACAAGCCTCCGGCACCTCCATCGACACTACAGCCACCGCCGAGCCAGCCACCAGCCCTGCGCCCGAAGGCGCGGATGCTCCTTGGAGCTACCAGACGGAGCAACATGCAGGCGGACACAAATACAACATCGACATTCGCCGCGAAGCCGATAGCGAGTTGCCTACCGTGACCGACGATGCCGGCAATCCTTGCTTGGACAACCATGTGCAGATAGACATTCGCCGCGACGATGCCCCCATGTTCAGCCGTCGCTTCACCAAGGAAGCCTTCCTCGACTTCCTCACGGCCGACGACCGCAAGCAATGCGTGCTGCAAGGCATCGCCTTCGATCGCATCGAGGGTGAGAACGTGCTGTTTGGCGCCCAGCTCGGCAAGCCCGGCAGCGACAGCGGTCCCATCTTCATCGTGACCATCACACCTGCAGGAGTGGTGGACATCACCAAGGACTACACGCAGGACACCACCGGCGTGTAAGCCCAAAAACAGACATTCACACTACCACCATAAAGAGGCCGTTCGGGAAGTTCCGGACGGCCTCTGTGATTTAATATATAGCATGCAGCCTTGTAGTATTGGGCTGACTAACTATATTCCAGGATAATATTACTTTCTATAATAATATACTCCAGCAAATCGAACCCATGCCAAATTCAGTCCATCAGCCATACGATAACTTCCTTTGTAAATCTCATTACCTGCATCGTCTGTAAGAAAAGCTTCTCCGTCCATCAAACGATACTTACAGGAAACTACCAGTCGACCATTGGAGTCGTACATCTTGCATACTCTATTAGTATAGAAATAGATTTGGCATCCATCTTTTGCTGTCAATTTTTGAGTTGTACGAAATACCACAACTGGGCCAGAAGAAGCGACTTCGCTTGTCTCCATAGTCTTCATTACCACTGTATCTGCAATTGCATAAGTTGACAACAAAACGAGGCTGATAGCCATAAGAATTAACTTTTTCATAATTTGTTTTTTTAGTTCTGTCATTTGACAGAGATTTTTATGATTTAATGTTTGGGGGTTCTGTCCTAACAGCCATGTTCTTCATCTGCTCTGTTACGCACATAAAAAAGCGCAGACAGAACTCTGAGATTTGCTTTGAGGTCCTAGACTACCTGTACCCAAATACGAGAGTTGAGCCCACGCCATTGACGTGAGCGTCTCTGCCTTATTCACGGGTACTTGAAAGTGTCTAGGTTTCAAAGCATGAATTTCAGCATAACGCTTTTTCTAATATGTTCAAGATGTGCGTATTTTACAACGCGTTATTATATCATAGGCAATGTTTTTAGAGTTGTTCTGACTGCAAACATACTGATTATTTTCTTTTTCCTGGTACTCCTACGATGTTTTTATTAAAATTGCTTTGGTATACACACAATTTTTTTTAACCTTTAAAAGATTTTTTCTCCTTACCTCTATCAAGACCGAACCATTTATCAATGTGTATGTAACAACCTATCGTTTCAGAAATAGCTCCCAACACTTAACTATATACGGATGCATGAAAGCATACCCATTGCGCAAAAATCTGCAGTGCTTGTAGATTTTTCTGCAGTGCTTGCGGAAAATTCTGCAAGCACTGCAGATTTTCGCACAACGCCAAGGCACAAATGCAAAAGCCTTTTGAACCCGAACACAGTGCACCATCGCACAGCCACTTGCCGGTGCGACTCGCTGACTTATCGACAGCAAATCGCATTAGGCACCGGCCGATATTACACCTCCGTTTGACAATTTCACCCCTTGTTCTCCCGAGGTCTCCATTTTGCACTAAAACGGACCATAGTGATTGCTCTGATTTTTATAACTTTGCGGAGATTTTTTGGAACAAAGAATATGAAAGCCTACAAAATTGTCATTTTTATCTTCTCCGTTATCGCAGCTTTGGCTGTGCTATGTGTGATTTTCCCCAAGGACGGCATTCAGGTCGGCCCTTGGCATTGGGAGTTTCCCACCCTGACCGAAGTGTTGGAATCCGACAAGGAAGATAAGGCCCCCGAGGAGAGTCCTGAAGAACTCCTGGCGCGCCGTCTTCGCGAGACACGCGTCAAGGAAGAGAGCGGTTATCTGCAATTTCTGAAAAACGACCCGAGCCGCATTCAGTTTCCGGCCGACAACCTGAAAGCCTGGGACGAATTCTTTGCCGCCCTCGACAATGCCGGAGAAAAGCATCTGCGCATTCTCCACTACGGCGACTCACAGCTGGAAGGCGACCGCATGACCTCCACCCTGCGCCGCTATCTGCAGCAGAAGTTCGGCGGAACGGGTGTGGGCCTCCTGCCGCTGCACCAGACAGTGGGCGCATTCACCATCGGACAGAGCATCAGCCCCGTACCGCCGCGCCACTTGGCCTACGGGCCGGCCGAGTTGCGCAGCACGAGCAACCGCTACGGCGTGATGGCACAGGTGGCACACCTCACCGGCGGAACGGCTCACGCATCCTTCTTCCCGCGTGGCGGAAAAGACTCGCTCGACAGTCACAGATACTTCACACGCCTCACCGTGGTGGCCGGCAACAATTCGTCCACCATCACAGCACATTGTGCAGGGCAGAGCCGCAGTTTGGCCCCCACTCAGGGCACCGGCCGTCTGCGCTTCACCCTGCCCGACAGCACCACCAAGGTGGCCCTCAGCCTTTCGGGCAGCGGTGACGTGTATGGCGTGATGCTCGACAGCGAGACCGGCGTGGCTGTGGACAACATACCGATGCGCGGATGCTCCGGAACGATGTTCACCAATATCAATGCGGCACAGCTGGCCGACTTCTACAAGAACGAGAACGTTCGTCTCATCATTCTGCAATACGGCGGCAACTCCGTTCCTTACCTCAAAGGCGACAAATCCATTGAGACTTACGCCAACCAGATAGCCCGACAGATCAAGCACATCCGTCAGCAAGCGCCCCAAGCCGCAGTGCTCTTCATCGGACCTTCGGACATGTCGACACGCATCAAGGGAAAGATGCAGACCTACCCTGCCCTGCCCAACATCATCGCAGCGCTGAAGAAGGCCGCCCACAGCGAGGGAGCAGCCTATTGGGACATGTATGAGGTGATGGGAGGCCACAACTCCATGGCGCAGTGGGTGAAAGCCCAACCCCAGTTGGCCGGCAACGACCACATCCACTTCACACGTCTCGGTGCAGAGCGCGTGGGCGAACTGCTGAGCCGCTCGCTGCTGAACACCTACGAGTATTACAAATGGCGTATGGCCGACAACACAGCTACGGCAGCCGATTCCACCCAAACCGTTAACGCCCAATGAACAGCCTGAAGCGTACTCTCCTCCTCATTGCCGTGATAGCGGGATGCTTCATCGCCATCTCCGCACAGCATCGCGCCACCCCCGACAGCCTGCCGGCATGCGTGCTGCGCGATTCTGCCGCCCTGCACATCATGGGCGACGGCAGCAGCATGCAGACATTCTATGCCAAAGTGCGCGAGCTGCAAGCCGGCAAGCGACACAACGTGAACCTGTGGCACGTGGGCGGTTCGCACGTGCAGGCCGGTGTCTTCTCGCATCGCTTGCGCACCCTGCTGAGCACACAGCCCGGCATGCGCCCTGCAAAGCGCGGCATCCTGTTCCCCTTTGCCATGGCCAAGACCAACTACGACAAGAACTACACCATCGACTACACCGGACGCTGGAGCACTTGGCGCAACCTGGCCAAGGAGCCGGCAGGACCGCTCGGCATCACCGGCATCGCAGCCCGAACCACCGACAGCATCGCCTCCATCACGCTCCGTCTCAACAGCCGCGCATCCGAACCGGAATGGAAGTTCAGCCGTCTGCACCTCATCGGCAGCGATTCGGCTGGCGGTGTGCGTCCCTACGTCATGCACGAGGGCGAACGCAGATATGCTGCACGTCACGACCGGAGCGGCACCTATACATTCTACTACAATGAGCTGCGCGACACTGCCACCATCTATTTTCACATCCCCGAAGGCGAAACATTTACGCTCACCGGAATCATCCCCGACAACGACATTCCGGGCTTCTGCTATTATGCTTCGGGCATCAACGGAGCGGCTGTGCCCTCATGGCTTCGGTGCGAGGACCTGGAGCGCGACCTCCGATGGGTGCGCCCCGACCTCGTGATTTTTGCCATCGGCATCAACGACGCCCACGTACCGGCCGACAAGTTCGACCCCGAGGAATTCAAAGCCAACTATCGGGCCCTGATGAAGCGCATCCGTCGCGTGTCGCCCGACTGTGCTTTCCTCTTCATCACCAACAACGACAGCTATCGCAAGGGAGCGCCCAACCGAAACGCCCTGCGGGTGAGAGAGGCCTTCAGGCAACTGGCCACCGAGAGCAACGGCTGCGTGTGGGACATGTTTGCCATCATGGGCGGACTGGGTGGCTCTACCCGCTGGCGCAACGCCGGACTGATGGCCCGCGACCGCGTGCACTTCTCCACCGAAGGCTACCGGCTCAATGGCGAAATGCTGTTTGATGCCCTGATGGCACCGCTCAACACCGAGCCCGCACGCCCGACACCCTCCGAACCCCGTTCGGCGGCTTTCGAAACCTATCCCGCCGAATGAACTCGGCTCACAGCGACCCACTATCACACATAACGATAATCAAACAAAACTCCCATGGAATTGTCCTCCATATTCTCGTTTCTGAAAAATGTTTTCGCCTTCGACGAAAACTCCCCGTTGCTCTTCACGCAGTTCTACTTCTGGGCTTTCTTCGCCCTGGTATTTGCTGTGTTCAGCACGATACACAGCCGCAAACTGCTGCGCAACGCTTTCCTGTGCTTTGTCAGCCTTTTCTTCTACTACAAGACGAGCGGCCTCTTCGTGCTCATCCTGCTGTTCGTCACCTGCTCGGACTTCCTGATAGCCCACCGCATTCATGCCTGTCCCGACGGGCTGAAGCGCAAAGCATGGCTCATCACCGGCATCACCATTGACCTGTTCCTGCTGTGCTACTTCAAGTATGCCTACTTCCTCACCAACATGGTGAACGACCTCTTCGGCTGCCAGTTGCACGTGTTCGATGCCTTCGCATGGATTGGCAACACCCTCACCGGCACCGAGCAATTCCGCGTGGACCAGATTGTGCTTCCCGTGGGCATTTCGTTCTTCACGTTCCAGGTGATCAGCTACACCGTCGACGTGTACAAGCGCAAGGTGGAACCTGTGAAGAACATTCTGGACTTCGGTTTCTACGTCAGCTTCTTCCCTCAGCTTGTGGCCGGTCCCATTGTACGTGCCAGCCAATTCATCCCCCAACTCTACAAGCCCTATTTCCTGGCACGCCGACAGTTTGGCATCGCCGTTTTCTGGATTCTGAACGGTTTGGCAAAGAAGATTATCTTGAGCGACTACATTGCCGTGAATTTCATTGACCGTGTGTTTGACAACCCACTGCTTTTCTCCGGTTTCGAGAACCTCATGGCACTCTTCGGATACTCTCTGCAAGTGTATGCCGACTTCTCCGGATATACCGACATCGCCATCGGTGTGGCCATGCTCATGGGATTCTATCTGCCCAAGAACTTCAATTCGCCCTACAAAGCACCCAACGCCGGCAACTTCTGGAAGCGGTGGCACATCTCCCTGAGTCAGTGGTTGCAGACCTACCTCTACATTCCCCTGGGCGGTAACCGCAATTCCACCTTCGGCACCTACTTCTGGATTATCCTCATTTCGCTCATCGCCCTCATCCTTTCGGGCAGCGTCTGGGCCGCACTCTTCGTCATCGGACTGGCCATCACGCTGGGCCTCGTGGCACGTTTCCGCCCGGAGAAGCGCCTGAAGATTATTGCCAACATCAACTCCTACATCACCATGCTGCTGGGCGGACTTTGGCACGGCGCGAGCTGGAACTTCATGATTTGGGGCGGACTGAACGGCATCGGTATGATCATCTTCAAGTTTTGGCGCGACTTCGGCTGGCACACCCGCATGATATGGCTCACCGCCACCCTGGCGCTACTCGGAGCACTCTGCATCTACCAGCCCGCACCGGTGTGGAACATGTTCTTCGTGTGGATGCTCGTCATCTACGGCGGCTCGCTCGTCCGCTACGTCTACCATCTGGCCGGAGGCCGTTCCGCCTTCAGCCGCACAGCCTATGTGTGGGCCGTGTTCCAAACCTTCGTCTTCATCACCTTCACGCGTCTGTTCTTCCGCTCGGGCTCCAACCTCGACCCTGCCACAGCCAACGAGCACGCATGGAACACAGCCAAAAACATGGTGCAGCAGATCGGTAGCTCCTGGAAGCTCGACATCATCCCCAACGTGGTTTGGGAATACCGCGCCGTGTTCCTGCTCATCGTCATCGGTATGATCATTCACTGGCTGCCCATCAACTTCAAGCGTCGCTACCGTCTGAGCTTTGCCCTCATGCCCATACCGGCCATGGTAGCGGTGATTGTGGCTGCCGTCTTCGTGATCTACCAATTCATCACGGCCGACCTGCAAGCCTTCATCTACTTCCAGTTCTAAGCCGACAAGTTCAGAAACACCCCCTCGCACATACAGATTGCTCGCAAGCACTGCGAACAATACTGCAACGCACAAGCAACCGGAACCTCGCATCGCGAAGTTCCGGTTTTCTGCATCTGAAGAAACGTCAAAGCACTCCCCCACTTTTGTCAAGCCGAGAGAAAATCGTATCAAGCGCATGATACTCCAGTATCAAGCACAAGATACTCCAGTGTCAAGCCGTGATACTGCAGTGTCAAGCCGTGATACTGCAGTGTCAGGCCGAGAAGATTTCCGCGCACCCCTTACACCATCACCTCTCAACCTCACACAGCTACGCAAAGAGCTTTACCGCTCACGTAAAAGCAGCAAAAAAAGACGTGCCGCAACCGCCGAAGCAGTTGCGACACGTCGCGTCTAACTATAAATGATAAGATGAATTTTGCAGATTAGAAGCGGAGATCCACGCTCACACCCACCACGTCGTTCTTACGCGTGTAGATATCTGTGATACCATTGCCGCGCTCCAACTTGTCGTCTTCGTAGAAGCTGTGCATATATCCGGCATTGATGTTGACGTGCTCGCTGACTTTGAACGAAGCACCGAGGCAAAGCGCCGTCGAGCTGATGTTGAAGTTGGTGTCCTGCATATCATCACCGAAACCATACTGCGTGCGCTGTGCTCCTGCGCTGACAGTGAGCCATTTGTTTACGTCCCATTCGGCACCGAGTGTAACTTCCCAAGTGTTCTTGTCAACCTGTGTGGCACTGCCCTTAGCGTCCTTGTCAAAGTAGTAGTGGAAACCACCCATGAGGCGCACATTCTTGTCGAAAGAATACTGAGCACCGAGCGTCAGGAGCGCAGGGATGTCAGATCGCACCTTGGCACCATCTTGATAGGCAGCAAATGCTGCATCCACGTTGGGCGAATTGTTAGACTCGTTCTCCAATTCAATCTTAGCACGGAACTCATACTTGGCAGCCAAGTTCAATTTTCCCAGGTTCACGTCCAAACCGAGGATGGGCTGGATGCCAAAACCTTTCTGCTGACAGTCGAGCACCAAGTCGCTTGAAGTCATCAACGCGGCAGTGCCGGCCTGAGTTGCGGCTGCAGCATACTTTTGCGCAGCATCGCCATAGCTCTGCGCAGCTGCAGCATACTGAGCCTGAAGTGTCGGGTCGGTTGCTGTAGCAGCCAGTTCGGCATATCGCTGAGCCTCTCCGGCAGCAAACTGAGCACCTTCGTAGGCAGTTTGATAGCCTTGCGACATCATGGCATTCAACTGGGCACGATCGAAACCGTTCACCGAGAAACCTGTGATGGCACCCTCATAACCACTGTTCGCAATCACACCACGCACACCACCAAACACAGAAACCTTGTCGGTAATCTTGTAAGTGGCACCGAGCTGGATGCCATAGAAATACTGCTTTCCGGTGAGTTGTTGATTCATGGTGTATTGATAGCCTTGCGTTCCGGGACTGACTGCAGCAGCAATGCCCGAAGCCAGCTGGCCACCCATGAGTTGCTCAAACATAGGCAGACCATTGTCGAACTCACACTTACCACCGCCACCACCAACGGCAAATTGTGCAGAAACACTCCACTTGTCGTTGATGACGTATGCAGCCTGAATCGAAGGGATGACCGGAGCAACGGCAGTGCCTTCGAAGAAACGAGTGCCGCTCGGATTGTTGGCATTCAGCATATAGAAAGGAGCAGTCGATGTGATCTGACGTTTCTGCCAAGCAGCCTGCCAGCTCAGCGACAAGTGCAGACCTTGCGGCAAGAAGGCTATACCTGCAGGGTTGCTATACACACCATCGATACCGATAGCTGCATCACGCGCCGGGTTACGCAGGAATATCGCGTTCTGGTTTGTGTTGGTCAGCAAGCCACCTGCGTTAGTTGAAAGTGAAACGACCATTGCGGCCGCCAAGGTTAAGAAAATTTTTCTCATATTTATAAATTTAATATCAATTCGGGCGCAAATGTAGGATATAATTGCACAACCGCAAAACCTTTGTGCAATTTTCCGCGTTTTGCATAATGATTTCTAAAGAAACTATTCAATTTTGCACACTGCAGTTTGAAAAATCGCCGGCAAATTCTCAAACATCTCAGCGGCACGCACTTCGCTATTCTCTGAAAAAGGCGTAACTTTGCAGCGTTATTCAATAATATAAATAAGGTATTAAAACATTAAGATATGAAGATGATAACTCTGGAAACCGCCAAAGCCACCCAATTCCTGCCTGCAGGAGCCGTTGAAGCCCTCGAAGGACAAGTGAAAACCGCTCAGCAGGCACTCGAAGACGGCAGCTGCCCCGGCAACGACTATTTGGGATGGCTCCACCTGCCCTCCTCCATCACACAAGAGCACTTGGCAGACTTGCAAGCCTGTGCCAACACCCTGCGCGAGCTTTGCGACACCATCGTAGTGGCCGGTATCGGCGGCAGCTACCTGGGAGCGCGCGCTGTGATTGAAGCGCTCGGCAACACCTTCGAATGGCTGGCAAACGACGGCAGCAATCCCGTCATTCTGTTTGCAGGTAACAACATCAGCGAAGACTATCTGGCCGAACTGCAAGACTATCTGAAGAACCGCAAGTTCGGTATCATCAATATCTCCAAGAGCGGCACAACCACCGAGACGGCTCTCGCGTTCCGCCTGTTGCGCAAACAGTGCGAAGACCAGCGCGGCATCGAAACCGCTCGCAAGGTTATCGTAGCCATCACCGATGCCAAGCGTGGCGCCGCCCGTATCACAGCCGACAAGGAGGGATACAAGAGTTTCATCATCCCCGACAACGTTGGCGGCCGCTTCTCCGTGCTTACCCCCGTGGGACTGCTGCCCATCGCCTGTGCCGGCTTCGACATCACCAAGCTGGTGCAAGGAGCTGCCGACATGGAACGCGCTTCGGCCCCCGAAGTGCCGTTTGCCGACAACCTTGTTGAGCAATATGCCGCCCTGCGCAACGCCCTCTACCAGGCCGGAAAGAAAATCGAGATACTGGCCAACTTCCAGCCGAAGCTCCACTCCATGAACGAGTGGTGGAAGCAGCTCTATGGCGAAAGCGAAGGCAAAAACGGCAAAGGCATCTTCCCCGCTGCCGTCGACCTTACCACAGATCTCCACTCCATGGGCCAGTGGATTCAGGACGGCGAGCGCACCATCTTCGAGACCGTGATCAGTGTTGCCGAAGCACGCCACACGGTGCTCTTCCCCCACGACGAAGAAAACCTGGACGGCCTGAACTTCCTCGAAGGTCGTCGCGTAGACTCTGTCAACAAGATGGCCGAACTCGGCACCCAGTTGGCACACATCGACGGCGGAGTGCCCAACGTGCGCATCGTGATTCCGCGTCTTGACGAGCACGCCATCGGTCAGCTCATCTACTTCTTCGAACGTGCCTGCGGTGTTTCCGGCCTCGTGCTCGGCGTCAATCCTTTCGACCAGCCCGGTGTGGAAGACTACAAGCGCAACATGTTTGCCCTGCTCGGCAAGCCCGGTTACGAAGCACAGAGCGAAGCCATCAAAGCACGCCTTTAATCATAACGTACATACTTTATGCAACACACTATACCCATGCCCGAAGGCAGCGGACAGCGTCCGTGCCTCCGGGCTGTTCTTTTTGATATGGACGGCGTGCTCTTCGACTCCATGCCTGCCCATGCCCAATCGTGGGCCAAGGTGGCCACACACTTCGGACTCATCATGACGCCCTCCGAAGCCTATCTGCACGAAGGCAGAACGGGCGAAGCCACCATCAACATCCTGGCCCAACGTTACTGGAGGCGCAATGCCACTCCCGAAGAGCAAAGTGACATTTATGCCCTGAAGTGCGAGGAGTTCAACAAGTATCCCGAAGCACCCAAGATGCCCGGAGCCGAACAGCTATTGGAACAAGTGAAAGCCATGGGCCTCACCATCGTCGTGGTGACGGGCAGCGGACAGCAATCGTTGCTCTCACGCCTGCAGACACACTATCCGGGATTTTTCCGCCCCGACTTGATTGTGAGCAGTGCCGACGTGGAGAGAGGCAAACCCGCTCCCGACCCCTATCTGATGGGATTGGAAAAAGCCGGTTGCCGTCCCGAAGAAGCCATCGTGGTTGAGAACGCTCCCTTAGGCGTTCAAGCCGCCCGCGCTGCCGGCATCTACACACTGGCAGCCAACACCGGTCCGCTCGATCCGCAAGTGCTCACCGATGCCGGTGCTCAGCAAGTGTTCCCCTCCATGCAGGCCCTGTCCGATGCTTGGAGCGGACTTTTCGAGAAGGCATCCGAAGAATAGCAATCACCATACATATATAAATTATATAGCAAGATGGAAACTACCACTATCCTTATCGCCCTTTCGGCCCTCGCCGCCGGCATCTCCGGAGGCTATCTGTGGGCCCGCCGCCGCACCGACGATGTGCGCAAAGAGCTGGAAGAAGAACGCCGACGCGCCGACCGTGCCGAGACTGCCCTTGAAGCAGCACAGGCTGCCACACTGAAAGAACGCGAGCAGAGCGAGAGAATGCTCAACCAACTGCGCCAAAACTTCACGGCCGAGCGCGAAGCCCTGCGAGCGGACTTCCAACGCTTTGCCGTCGAGACCGTGCGCGCCGAGAGCGAACTGATGCAGAAAGCCGGTACCGAGCAAACGCGCAGCCTCTTTGCGCCCGTTCATGAAGAACTGGAGCGGATGCGCAAGAGCGTGCAGGAAGTGCGCCTATCCGGTGTGCAGCAACACACGGCCCTGGAGAAGGCCATGGAAAGCATGATGCAGCAAACCCGAGAGATAGGCCGCGAAGCTGCCGACCTGACCCGCGCTCTCCGTTCCGGCGGAAAGGTGCAAGGCGACTGGGGCGAACAACTCTTGGAGAGCATACTGGAAAACAGCGGACTGCGCCGCAACGAAGAATACATCGTGCAGGCTTCCACCCACGACGAGGAGGGCAACCGCCTGCGCCCCGACGTGGTGGTGCTGTGCCCCGGCGACAGAAAAATCATCATCGACTCCAAAGTTTCGCTCACCGCCTATGCCACTTATGTTGCGGCCGAGAGCGAGGCAGACATGCAACGTGCAGCGCAGGACAATCTGCGCAGCTTGCGTCGCCACATCGACGAACTCGCCGGCAAGGACTACGAAAAGCTGTTCGGCGGAACGCTCTCCCACGTCCTCATGTTCGTCCCCAACGAGGGCAGCTACATTCTCGCCCTCCGCAGCGATCCGCAACTGGGTGCCTATGCCTATCGCAAGCGAGTGCTGCTCATCAATCCGACCAACCTCATGATGGCGCTGCAGCTCATCCACAACCTTTGGCAGAGCGAGCGCCAAGCGCAAGGCATCGAGGAGATTGTCAAGAAAAGCAGCGACCTCTACGACAAGTTCGTAGGCTTCCTTGAGAAGTTCAACCGCGTGGACAGCGCCTTGGCTTCGGCACGCACCACCTTCGACGAGGCACGCGCACAGCTCCACACGGGACGCGGCAACATCGTGCGCCGACTCGAGGATCTCAAGCAGCACGGCGTAAATCCCAAAAAGAAAATCCCGATAGAACTGACGGATGAGTAGAAAGCAACACGCAACAACACGCAAGCATTCCGCGTAAATCTGCAAGGCGTTTAGAAAATTCTGCAAGCACTGCAGAAAATTCTAAACGCCTTGCAGATTTTTGTACAATCCAGCCTGTGTTTTCGAACATAATGTTACAAAAACACGTCTTGTTTTTTCGTTTATCCGTACCTTTGGAGCGATAAATTCCAAAGAAGTTTATTATCTCTAATCCGTATTCTCAACAATGCGACAACTATTTATCACACTCTCCCTGTTGTTTCTGACGTTTTCGTGTCAGAGCGACGAATTCTCATTCGAGTTCGACAGTATCACCGTAAGCCCCAATGTTGTCAAAGACGGCAAGAATTGCGTTTGTGTTGTCTATAGTGCAGACATCCGGAATGCCGTCGGACACGAGCTCTACGTGGTAGCAACAATCTACTCCGCTCATGGAAAGAAGGTAATGGCCTCCTCGAGTTCGAATCGTATGGCAGACGGTTCGGTCGGTGCTTGCACAAAACTCAAGGTAAAGAAAAAGCGTGCTTCCACCAAAATGCAGAAAATAAGCATCCCCTTTGAAGATATACCCATACCTTCTGATGCTGAAGGACCTTGGTACGTCAGATGCTCAGTAGTGGTGGACGAAAACCCGACTACTGAAGCTCATTGTCAGGTAGCGACAGAGTCTGATTACATCCCGTTCGACATTGACAGATATACCGGCAAGAAATCGAAGAAGGGTAAGAGGAGTAATGGCCAAAGCAGTGAGGGATATACCGAAACACAGACCAACAACGGGCAAGACAATTACACCGTTTTCGATATGGGAGGAGGCAGAGGCCGAGTGCACATCTGGGAACATGCAGACGGCTCGCGCACCATCAAGAATGAATGGTTGTGCCACGCTTGCATGGGTTCTAAACAATGCAACATCTGTCGAGGAACAGGCAATGCCTATTGGATCATTAACCGATACCACCCCTGCTCTGCTTGCGCCGCGACACCCGGCACATGCACCACCTGCCAAGGAACCGGCTACACCTCTTTCACCAAGACCTGGAAGCCCGGAGAAGCTGAAGCATACCTGCAAGCACGTCGAGAAGTGGAAGCACAATACAGACAAAACGGAGGAAGTTCCTCAGGAAGCACGGGCGGAGGCACATGTCCACGTTGTGGTGGACGCGGTTTCAGTGGAACTTCTTACGAATACGCTGCAGCATCCACAAGCGGCTGGATGCAGCCCTATCACCACAGAGGCGGCAGCGGCTGTCCGCATTGCAGTTCTGCCAGCGATCACTACCATTATCCCTGCACTGAATGTCACGGCTACGGACACCTATAGACAATTCCGTCCGCTGCATACAAAAAGCAATGTGGGAGCATCAAGAAAACATCTGATGCTCCCACATTGCTTTCATCCTGAGACAAGCAACCGCTCATCGCACGAACAGCAGTTCGCGATACTTGGGCAGTGGCCAAAGCTCATCTTCCACAATCAGCTCCAGCGAGTCGATGTGCCGGCGTATGGCGTCAAGGAATGGAGCAACCTCGTCATGATAAGCGATGGCTTTCGCTCGGATTTCCTCAATGCGGTTCACCCTTTTGCGCGTCTCTACCATTTTCTCCACATTCACGGCGATAAACTCGGTGTGCTTGTTGATTTTCTCAATCAGGTCGATGTTATAAGCCGTGAGGCTTTTCACCTTCTCGGGATCGGGGAACACCAGATGCAGCTTGTGCACGTTGTCCGCCAACTCGCTCTGATATTTCGTGGCCACTGGGATGATGTGATTCATGCACAGGTCTCCCAAAACGCGACTCTCGATCTGTATCTTCTTATAGTAGGTTTCCCACTTGATTTCGTTGCGTGCTTCAAGTTCGTGACGGCTCATCACGTGTGTGCGCTCGAACATCTGCACACTGCTCTCGTGCAGGTAGCGATCGAAAATCAGGGGGCAGGAAGTTTCGCAATCCAATCCGCGCTGTGCGGCCTCGCGATGCCACTCTTCGCTATAGCCATTGCCATCGAACAGAATGCCGCGACAACTGCGGATGTCCTCACGCAGCACATCAAGGATGGCGCATATCTTGCTCTCACCACCGGCCATCAACGCGTCGACGCGTGCCTTGAAATCGGAGAGTGCTTCGGCCACTGCAGCATTGAGGGCTATCATCGCACCGGCGCAATTGGCCATTGCTCCGACGGCACGAAACTCAAAGCGATTGCCGGTGAAAGCGAAGGGCGAGGTACGGTTGCGATCGGTGTTGTCCACCATGAGTTCGGGGATTTGGGGTATGTCGAGCTTCATGCCGTGCGCACCTTCTAGGGTGAAGAGTTGCTCCTTCGACGAGCACTCTATGCGGTCCAGCATCTCATTGAGCTGCGGTCCGAGGAAGCCGGAGATAATGGCCGGTGGTGCTTCGCCTCCGCCGAGGCGGTGTGCATTGGTGGCACTCATGATGGAAGCTTTCAGCAAGCCGTTGTGACGATGCACGGCCACGAGCGTCTGCACCACGAATGTGATGAAGCGAAGGTTGTCTTCGGGCGTCTTTCCCGGGGAATGCAACAGCACACCTGTGTCTGTGGTGAGGCTCCAGTTGTTGTGCTTGCCCGAACCGTTGATACCGGCGAAGGGCTTTTCATGCAGCAAGCAGCGAAACCCATGCTTGCGGGCCACAGTTCGCATCAGCGACATGAGCAACATGTTATGGTCGACGGCCAGGTTGCACTCCTCGAAGATGGGTGCCAACTCGAACTGGTTGGGCGCAGCCTCGTTGTGGCGAGTCTTGCAAGGGATGCCAAGTTCGAGCGCCTGAATTTCGAGATCTTTCATGAACTCGGCCACACGTTCGGGAATGGCTCCGAAATAGTGGTCGTCCATTTGTTGATTTTTGGAAGACTCGTGCCCCATCAACGTGCGTCCGGTGAGCAACAGGTCGGGACGCGCGGCATAGAGTCCCTCATCCACGAGGAAATACTCCTGCTCCCAACCCAGATTTACCCGAACACGCTTCACATTCTCGTCAAAATAGCGTGCCACTTCGGTAGCAGCCTTGTCGATGGCGGCCAACGACTTCTTGAGTGGCGCCTTATAGTCGAGCGCTTCGCCGGTGTAGGAGATGAAGACTGTAGGTATCATGAGCGTGTCGCCAATGATGAAGACGGGCGACGCAGGGTCCCAAGCCGAATAGCCACGAGCCTCGAAAGTGGAGCGGATGCCACCATTGGGAAAGCTGGAAGCATCGGGCTCTTGTTGCACAAGCTCTTTGCCGGAGAAATTTTCCAACATTCCGCCCTTGCCATCGTGCTCGACAAAGGCGTCGTGCTTCTCTGCCGTTCCCTCGGTCAGAGGCTGAAACCAGTGCGTGCAATGCGTGGCCCCCATCTCCATGGCCCAGCGCTTCATGCCGCCGGCCACTTCATCGGCCACCTGGAGAGGGAGCGGTGTGCCTTGTTCGATGGAATTGAGCAGTTGCTTATAGGTGTTGAGCGGAAGATACTTGAACATCTTCTCACGGTTGAACACGTATTTTGCAAAGTAGTCCGAAGGACGTGCATCGGGCATATCCACCCACACGGGGCGTTTCTTGAACGCTTCTTCCACTACCTTAAATCTGAGATTGCTCATAGCTATTTGTATTGTTGTCGCTTAATATCCTTTCAGCCACTGCGATGCATCAGCTCCGCAGTGCTTTTGAGCGGCAAAGATACGGCAAATCTGCGGGATGCATACACGAGAGCGGACAAAAAACCACACACTCTCCGCATACTGCTCAAGGAATTGAGATGTGGCCTTCGTAAACTTTGGTGGCCGGTCCGCTCATCAGCACATGGTCGTCGGCTTCCCTCCACCGGATGTGCAAGCGGCCGCCATCGGTATCAACAGCGCAGCTTCGCGCACAGCGTTTGGTCCGTGCAGCAGCCACCACCGTGGCACAAGCACCGGTGCCACAGGAAAGGGTGATGCCACTTCCACGCTCCCACACGCGCATCCTGATGCTGCCGTCGTGACGCACAGATGCCACTTCGATGTTGCAACGTTCGGGGAAAATATCTGCGCTCTCAAGTTTGGCACCCACCGAAGCGATATCAAAGGTTTCGGCATCGTCCACGAAAATCACAAAGTGCGGATTGCCCATCGAGACAAAAGTTCCGCGCCACGACCGACCATCCACCATCACCTCGCCATCGCATAGCATACCATCGGAAGTGTTGAGAAGTGATTTGTCACACCATATCGGACATCCCATGTCCACCTCCACACACTCCACTTGCCCATCTGCACCGATTTCCATGTGCAGCAACTTGTCGCCGGCAAGTGTGTGCAGCAACACCTCCCTTTGGCGCGTCAGTCCGTTGTCATAAAGATACTTTCCGACGCACCGGGCCGCATTGCCACACATCTGTGCTTCGGAGCCATCGCTATTGAAGATACGCATGCCGAAGCTGCCATCCTCCGACGTGCTAATCAGCACCAACCCGTCGCTACCGATGCCCTCGTGACGGTCGCTCCAGATGCGAGCCAGCTCTTGCGGATGTTCCACGGAGCATTCTGACACGTTCACAAAGATGTAATCGTTGCCGGTGCCGTGCATTTTGGTGAAATGAATCGTTTGTTGCATTGCCACAATACTTTAACAAAAAACCTCGCGCGCGTACATTCTTTATTATATACGCGTGCGAGGATTTTCTGTGGGAGTTTTTACGAGTATATCTTGGGAACTTATTGTCACGCCTGCGCTTCCGAATCCGCCGAGATGGCATCAGGATCTTCAACCTCAACCACAGGAAGTTCGGCAACCGAATGGGCTGCCTGCGCCTCAGCCTCGGCTTTCTGCGCTTTCAGCACACGACGATGGTGCAGGTAGACGAGCAACGTGAACCACAGTTCCATCACTCCGTAGAACACTGCGGCAATACCGATAACGAAGAAAGGCATGGCAGCCGTCATCTCCGGATTGAGCAACACGTAGAGACCGGCCAGCAACACGGCTACCGGCGCTACGAAATACCACCACGAAAGGTTGGCACCGGCACGACGTGCACTGAAGAGGGTGTACATCTGCAGGACAGACACCAGCAACAGAAAGGCGGAAAGCAAGTACATCAACGCTGACACAAAGCTCTCAGGGAATACCAGCAGGATGGCACCCATCAACATGCTGCCCACACTTGCCACCGGCGAGAGCAACGTGCCACGAGCGGCAGCGTCGCGCACCAACCAGCCTATCAGCCCCACGGCACCAGGGATGACAAAAAGCACACCGCAGGCCATCACCAGCCAAACCGGCATTTGACCTGCTACACCAACCAACAATCCGCCAAGAACAAGCGCACTCAGCGCACGTACCACGGCACCACGAAATCTGTTCTTCATTTTTCTCTTCTTTAGAAGCCTCTCGACTGCCAACCGACAGCCACAAGACTATTGTTTGCGGGGCTAAGGTACTACTAAAATGCATTCTGCAAACTTTTCCTCCTCGCTTTTTTACTCCGTCAGGCCTCAGAGCATTACCTTTGCAGGCAAATCAACACCTCATTAGGCTTTACTTACATTCATCCGAGCACATCATGGTCCACCTATACCTCACACGCCACGGAGAAACCTGCGAGAACGTGGCACAAGTGCTGCAAGGGCATCTGCCGGGAGAGCTTACGCCCAAGGGCAGAGAGCAGGCTGAGAACCTGGCACTGCATCTCCCCACGGATGTTCGCTTTGACGTGCTGCTCACAAGCGACTTGCAACGCGCCATCGACACTGCACACATTCTGAACCGCCATCTGTGTCTGCCCATCCACCCCACTCCACTGCTGCGCGAGCGCGATTGGGGCGGCCTCACCGGCAAGCGCATTGCCGATGTCCCCGCTCCCGAACACTTCCCCGAGGACGTGGAAAGCGTGGAAGCCATGTTCGATCGCGCACATCGCTTCCTGCAATGGCTCAATGCGACGTACGACTGCAAAAACGTATTGGCCGTGGGCCATGGTCTGTTCTGCCGTTGCATCTGTGCGGCACTGAACAACCAGACCATCCGCGACATTCCGCGCTGGCAGAACGCAGAATTGCGCCACCTGATTGTTGCATCAGATATCTACACACAAAAACTTCACCAAGACACGGAAGCAAGTGCTGATTAGCTTCCATAAAAACGCCAAATGCTCTTCGCGGCATCCCATCCGTTGCACGAAACGTCCCCACATGAGCAATAATCACACCAAACGCAACCTAAACACCCCTAAATTCGATCAAAATGTTTGCGGATAGGCGATTATTCAATACATTTGCGGCTTCAAACCACTCACATACGTTACAAAGACACAAAAAAATATGAAAATAAAACTCCGCAGCGCATTCAGCACCGAGGGCCGTCGCATGGCAGGCGCTCGCGCCTTATGGGTGGCTAACGGCATGAAGCGCGAACATTTCGGAAAGCCTATCATCGCCATTGCCAACTCTTTCACACAATTCGTACCGGGACATACACATCTGCACGAAGCCGGTCAATTGGTGAAACAAGAGATTGAGAAATTGGGTTGCTACGCTGCCGAATTCAACACCATCGCCATCGACGACGGTATTGCCATGGGGCACGACGGCATGCTGTATTCATTGCCTTCGCGCGACCTGATTGCAGATTCGGTAGAATATATGGTAAATGCGCACAAGGCCGACGCACTTGTCTGCATCTCCAACTGCGACAAGATAACCCCCGGCATGCTCATGGCTGCCATGCGTCTGAACATCCCCACAGTGTTTGTGAGCGGTGGTCCCATGGAGGCCGGCCGCTGGAAAGGCGAGAACATCGACCTTGTATCGGCCATGGTGAAAGGTGCAGATACCACCGTGAGCGATACCGACTTGGCTGAAATCGAGAGCCGTGCCTGTCCCGGATGCGGTTCGTGCTCCGGCATGTTCACTGCCAACTCGATGAACTGCCTCACCGAGGCTCTCGGACTTTCGCTCCCCGGCAACGGCACCATTGTGGCCACACACGAAAATCGCACACAGCTGTTTCGCGATGCTGCAGCACTGATTGTAAAAAATGCGCTGCGCCACTATGAAGAAGGCGACATGAGCGTATTGCCACGCACCATCGCATCACGAGAGGCATTCCTCAATGCCATGACGCTCGACATCGCAATGGGAGGCAGCACCAACACCGTGTTGCACCTGCTGGCCGTGGCGCAGGAAGCCGGAACAGCCTTTTGCATGGCCGACATCGACGCACTGAGCCGCCGCGTGCCCTGTCTGTGCAAGCTCTCGCCGAACACTCAGAAATTCTCCGTGCAGGAATGCAACCGCGCCGGAGGTGTGTTGGGCATCATGAACGAGCTGGCCCAAGCCAACCTCCTGCATCCCGAAACGCCCCGCGTGGATGGCATGACGCTGGGAGAGGCTTTGCAACATTACAACATCACACAAGGCACCCCCACCCCCGATGCAGAGCGCATCTATCGCAGCGCTCCGGGTGGAAAGTTCTCCACGAAGATGGGAAGCCAGGCTGCACAGTGGCCGGAACTCGATACCGACCGCGCCGAGGGCTGTATCCGCGATGTGGCCCATGCCTATTCGGCCGACGGAGGTTTGGCCGTGCTTTTCGGCAACATAGCCCAAGATGGTTGCGTAGTAAAAACAGCCGGTGTCGATCCCGATATCCTACACTTCAGCGGTCCGGCCCGTGTGTTCGACTCGCAAGACGAAGCCTGCGAAGGCATTTTGGGTGGCAAGGTGCAGGCCGGTGACGTGGTGGTCATCACGCACGAAGGCCCCAAAGGCGGTCCCGGCATGCAGGAGATGCTCTACCCGACCTCCTACATCAAGAGCCGACACTTAGGCAAAGCTTGTGCCCTCATCACCGACGGACGCTTCAGCGGTGGCACATCGGGACTGAGCATCGGACACATCAGCCCGGAAGCTGCAGCCGGTGGTAACATCGGCAAGATTGTGGATGGCGACATTATTGAAATCGACATCCCCAACCGCAGCATCAACGTACGAATGTCTGACGACGAACTGGCAGCACGTCCCATGCGCCCCGTGAAACGCCAACGCACGGTGTCGAAAGCCCTGCGCGCCTACGCCTCGATGGTGAGCAGTGCCGACAAGGGCGGTGTGCGCATCGTGGAATAGCATTCGCACCCCGACAAGAACGCTCGGCGAAGGACTGAAAATCTGCAGTGCTTGCAGAAAATTCTGCAGTGCTTGCGCGAAATTCTAAACGCCTTGCAGAAATTCCCTCATCGCGTTCATCTTTTTTTCATACATAAAACAGTAAATACAACCAACACTCGATATGGAACAACCGACTCTCACCGGAGCCCAAATACTGATGCAATCGCTTGTGGACGAAGGGGTGGAAACCCTCTTCGGCTACCCGGGAGGTGCCATCATGCCTGTGTATGATGCACTCTACGACTATCGCGACCGCTTGAACCACGTGCTGGTGCGCCACGAGCAAGGAGCTGCCCATGCAGCCGAGGGCTACGCCCGTGCCAGCGGACGCGTGGGTGTGTGCCTCGTGACCAGCGGTCCCGGAGCCACCAACACCATCACAGGCATTGCCGATGCCATGATGGACAGCACTCCCATCGTCGTCATCACCGGACAGGTTCCTGCACAGATGCTGGGCACAGACGCCTTCCAGGAATGCGACGTAGTGGACATCACACAACCTATCTGCAAATGGGCTTACCAGATACGCTCGGCCGAAGATGTGGCATGGGCCGTGAGTCGTGCTTTCTACATCGCTCGGAGCGGACGCCCCGGCCCTGTGGTACTCGACTTTGCAAAAAATGCCCAAGTGAGTCGCGCTGTATATCAACCCCAACAAACCGACTTCATCCGCAGCTATATCCCTGTACCGAAGACTGATAAGATGTCCGTCGTTCAGGCCGCAGCCATGATCAACGAAGCAAAACGCCCCCTGGTGTTGGTGGGACAAGGTGTGGAATTGGGCGATGCCTGCGAAGAGCTGCGGGCTTTCATCGAAAAAGCAGACATGCCGGCCGGATGCACCCTGCTTGGACTTTCGGCCTTGCCCAGCGACCATCCGCTCAATGTGGGAATGCTCGGCATGCATGGCAATTTGGCCCCCAACAAACAGACACAGCAATGCGACTTGCTCATCGCTGTAGGTATGCGCTTTGACGACCGCATCACCGGAAAGCTTGACACTTATGCCAAACAAGCACGCAAAATACACTTCGACATCGACCCCTCGGAAATCAACAAGAATGTGCCTGTGGATGTGGCCGTATTGGGCGACTGCAAAGAAACACTGGTCGCCGTTACCGAACTGCTGAAACCGGCCGAGCACAAAGCCTGGCGCAAAACATTCGAACCATACACCGAGCAGGAACAGCAGGTGGTCATCGAACCGCAGATACACCCCACCGACGGACCGTTGCGCATGGGCGAAGTGGCTCGCCGTGTTTCCGAACTGGCCGAGCATCGCGCCATCCTTGTTACCGATGTCGGACAAAACCAAATGCTCTCGGCACGCTACTTCAAGTATAACCAAAAGCGCAGCATCATCACTTCGGGCGGCATGGGCACCATGGGGTATGGTCTGCCGGCCGCCATCGGAGCCACCTTTGGAGCCCCCGACCGCACCGTATGCTTGTGCATTGGCGACGGAGGCTTCCAGATGACCATCGAAGAACTCGGCACCATCATGGAGCAAGGGGCCCCCGTCAAGATAATCCTCCTAAACAACCACTACCTGGGCAACGTGCGCCAGTGGCAACAGCTCTTCTTCCAACGTCGCTACTCGTTCACCCCGATGCTCAACCCCGACTATGAGCTTATCGCACAGGCCTATCGCATCCCCTGCCACACCGTTACGGAGCGCGAAGATCTGGACCAAGCCATCAGCCGAATGCTCTCCACCCCCGGGCCCTATCTGCTGCAAGTAGCAGTGATGGAAGAAGACAACGTGCTGCCCATGTGCTGCCCCGGAAGCGATGTAGACAATATGCTGCTGGAAATCCACGACGAGCGCCCCGAAGCCGTGGGATAGGAACGAGAAGCAGCCGCATACTCTTTATATATTAAACACAGTCAGTCAGCGCATCATGCAACAGACACTCTACACCCTCATCATATTCTCCGAAAACTTGGCCGGCGTGCTCAACCAGATCACCAATGTCTTCACACGCCGGCAACTCAACATCGAGAGCCTCAACGTGTCGGCATCGGGCATCGAAAAGGTGCACCGCTACACCATCACCTGCTATAGCGACGAGGCCACGATACGCACGGTGACCAAACAAATCGAGAAGAAAATCGACGTGCTGCAAGCACAATACTTCACCTGCAAGGAAGTATTCGTCATGGAGCAGGCGCTCTACAAGATTGCCACCAACAAACTCCTGGAGAACAAGAACATCTCCAAGGCCATCCGCCTGCACGAAGGAAAAATCGTAGAGGTAAATCCCACCTACAGCATCGTATGCAAGGAAGGCATGCCCGAAGAAGTGCTCGAGCTCTACCGAAAACTCAAAGGCTACGACTGCCTACTGCAATACGTCAGCAGCGGCACCATCGCAGTGACCAAGAGTCACCGAGAGCGCCTGAGCGAATTCCTCAGCATGCGAGAGGAGGACTACCGCCACACCCACCCGTCAACATAACACAACCCAACAACACACATCATGTCAAAACACATCGGAACATACCCTTTCGTCGTCGAACCCTTCAGCGAGGACTTTACCGGCCGGCTGTCATGGCGCTTCCTGGGCAACCACTTGCTGCGCTGCGCCAGTCTGCATGCAGGTAGTCACGGGTTCGGTTACGACCAGGTGAACGCCCACCGCCATGCATGGGTGCTGTCGCGCCTTGTGGTGGAAATGCAACAAATGCCACGCACCGGCGAGCACTACAACGTTGAAACGTGGGTATCAAAAATATATCGTCAATTCACAGACCGCCTCTTTGCCATCACGGCAGCCGATGGCAGCATCTTCGGCCATGCCCACAGCATTTGGGCACTCATCGACATCGAAACGCGTCAACCCATTGACCTCACCGCACTGCCGGAAGGCGGTTTCGCACAAGCCGTTACCAATCGGGAAGTGCCCATCACCGGAGCCGGACGCGTACGCGTCAAGAGCACTGAGCCAGCCCACCGACACACGGCCTGCTATAGCGACCTCGACATCAACGGGCACGTCAACTCCATTCGCTACATCGAAATGGTGCTCGACCTCTTCGGTCAACAGATACACACCGAGAGAAAAGCCGTGCGACGCATCGAGATGAGCTATTGCGCTGAGAGCTACATCGGCGAAACGTTGTTGCTCTTCACCGACCCCTGCGACGATGGTCGCCACCAGGTGGAGATACGCAAGGAGAGCGGCGAAGTGGTGGTGCGAGCAGCCGTTGAATTCGGCGAAGCATAAGACCTCCGGCACCACCCCACAAACAAAACAACCAAACAACTCAATAAAAACACAGCATTATGGCAAAAATGAACTTTGGCGGCGTCATCGAGGAAGTGATGACCCGCGAAGAATTCCCCCTTGAGAAGGCACGCGAAGTGCTCAAGAACGAAACCATCGCCGTGCTTGGTTACGGTGTGCAAGGCCCCGGCCAAGCCTGTAATCTGCGCGACAACGGCTTCAATGTCATCGTTGGACAACGTCCCGGCAAGACTTACGAAAAGGCCGTAGCCGATGGATGGGTACCCGGAGAGACCCTCTTCTCCCTGGAAGAAGCAGCCGAGCGCGGCACCATCGTGTGCATGCTGCTCAGCGACGCAGCACAAATGCAGGTATGGCCCACCGTAAAGCCTCACCTCACAGCCGGAAAAACCCTGTATTTCTCCCATGGCTTCGCCATCAACTGGAGCGACCGCACCGGTATTGTGCCTCCCGCCGACATCGATGTCATCATGGTTGCCCCCAAGGGTAGCGGCACATCGCTGCGCACCATGTTCCTCGAGGGCCGCGGCCTCAACTCCTCCTATGCCGTACATCAGGACGTAAGCGGCAACGCCACAGCCAAGGCCATTGCCTTCGGTGTGGGCATCGGCTCAGGATACCTCTTCGAGACCACTTTCAAGCGCGAAGCCACCAGCGACCTCACCGGCGAGCGCGGCTCGCTGATGGGAGCTATCCAGGGCCTGCTCCTGGCGCAATATGAAGTGCTCCGCGAGAACGGCCACACACCTTCAGAAGCCTTCAACGAAACCGTGGAAGAACTCACACAGAGCCTCATGCCCCTCTTCGCCAAGAACGGCATGGACTGGATGTATGCCAACTGCTCTACCACCGCCCAGCGCGGTGCGCTCGACTGGATGGGTCCCTTCCATGACGCCATCAAGCCCGTGGTGCAGCAGCTCTACCAGAGCGTTGTTACCGGCAACGAAGCACAGATTTCCATCGACAGCAACTCGCAGCCCGACTACCGCGTGAAGCTCGAAGCCGAGCTCAAGGCCCTGCGCGAAAGCGAGATGTGGCGTACCGGCGAAGTGGTGCGTCGTCTGCGCCCCGAGAACGACTAAATCCCTACCGGATTTCACAATAACAGCGGCCGAACTTTCGCTTGAAAGTTCGGCCGCTATTTTGCTGTCAGCCGGTTTTGAAATGCAGCGAATGCCGTGCTGCTCCTTTTTATCTCATGACGATAAAAAACAAAACGTGCACCCACAATGCTGCTGTGGGTGCACGTTTCTTCTTTCTAAGTTTTCGGTCTTTCTGCTGAGATGTGCAGTTATTCTTCGAATCCGTTGGGATTGTTCTTCTGCCAATTCCAGCTGTCGCGACACATCTCTTCGATGCCAAACTCAGCTTTCCATCCCAGTTCGGCTTCGGCCTTGGCGGGGTTACAATAGCAGGTGGCTATGTCGCCCGGGCGACGAGGCTTGATGGCATAGGGAACGGGAACGCCATTGGCCTTCTCGAAAGCCTTAACAACATCGAGCACAGAATAGCCGTGGCCCGTACCTATATTGTAGATAGCAATTCCCTTATTAGCTACAATAGCCTTGAGCGCTGCTACATGCGCACGAGCGAGGTCCACCACGTGGATATAGTCGCGCACACCGGTACCGTCGTGAGTGTCGTAGTCGTTACCGAAGACGCCCAGCTCGGCGCGCTTGCCGACAGCTGTCTGCGTGATGTAAGGCATCAAGTTGTTGGGGATGCCGTTGGGGTTCTCACCGATGGTGCCGCTCTTGTGCGCTCCGATGGGATTGAAATAGCGCAGCAGGACGATGTTCCATTCGTTATCGGCTCGCTGTACGTCCATCAGCACTTCCTCAAGCATAGACTTGGTTTGTCCATAGGGATTTGTGCAGTGGCCCTTGGGACATTCTTCAGTGATGGGGATGATGGCAGGGTCACCATAGACGGTTGCACTGGAAGAGAATATCATGTTCTTGCATCCGTTCTTACGCATCACGTCGAGCAGCACGAAGGTACCATTCATGTTGTTCTCGTAGTATTCGAGGGGCTTCGCGCAGCTTTCGCCTACAGCTTTGAGTCCTGCGAAATGGATGCAGGCATCAAACTTGTGCTCGTCGAAGACGCGCTGCAAGCCTTCGCGGTCGCGGATGTCGACCTTGTAGAAGGGTACTTCTTTGCCGATGATCTTGGCGACGCGCTTCAGCGAGATGGGTGATGAGTTGTCAAGGTTGTCGACTACCACGGCTTCGTGGCCGGCTTCGGTGAGTTCGATCAGGGTGTGGCTTCCGATGAAGCCTGCACCTCCGGTTAGCAGGATTTTCATGTTGTTGTGATTTTATGGGTTAACGAATTGTGTTTGCTTTTTGATGATTGTATACGGAATGGGATATTCTTTTCAGATGTGCCGCGCTTTTGTGTGTGCGCTTTTGCCATCATCCTAATGCTATACTGCCACAAGCTATCTGTCCGGACATTAACGGAATGAGTCGGTGAGGAGTTTGATTTCGATGGCAGGGGATATGCGTTCGTAGAGGATGTTGTAGACGGCATCGAGGATGGGCATATTTACTCGGAAGTGGCGATTGATGTCCTTCATGCACTTGGTGCCATAATAACCCTCGGCTATCATCTCCATTTCCACCTGAGCGGACTTCACGGAGTAGCCTTTGCCTATCATTGTGCCAAACACACGGTTACGGGAGAAGCGCGAATAGCCTGTTACGAGCAGGTCGCCGAGGTATACGGAGTCGTAGACGTTGCGCTCGATGGGGTAGACGGCTCGCAGGAAGCGTGCCATCTCTTGCACAGCGTTGGCCATGAGCACGCTCTGGAAGTTGTCGCCATACTTCAGGCCATTGCATATTCCGGCTGCGATGGAATAGACATTCTTTAGCACTGATGCGTATTCGATGCCAATGACATCGGCACTTGTCTTGGTCTTGATGTAGCTTGATGCAATGGTATCGGCGAAATGGCGTGCTTTGTCGTGGTCTGAACAGCCTACGGTGAGATAGGTGAGACGCTCGGAGGCTACTTCCTCTGCATGACTGGGTCCGCCAAGCACTGCTACACTTTCGTCGGGCAGGTTGAACACTTGGCGGAAGTATTCGGAGCACACGAGATTCTCATCGGGCACTATGCCCTTGATGGCTGTGATGATAAACTTGCCGTGTAGCTTCACCTTGAGTTTCTTGAGATGGTTCTTGAGATAGGGCGAAGGTGTCACGAAGATAAGCGTATCGGCGGCTCGCACCACCTCGTTGATGTCGCTGGAGAAGCTGATTCGCTTTACATCGAAGTGGACTCCTGTGAGGTACGACGGGTTGTGCTCAAGGCGTTTGAAATCTTCAATGGTGTCGTTGCGCCGCATGTACCACCATATATGGTCTACGCGTTCCAACACTATTTTAGCGATGGCTGTAGCCCAGCTTCCGCCTCCCATGATGGCGATGGTTGTGCCTTCGGTACGAGGGGTTATGGATAGGTCGGCCACGTCGTTGCTGCTTGAGAAGAATCCCATAAGCTTTTGTCTTTGAGATTGGGAGAGGATTGGCAGAGGTTATCCCCAGGATTCAATGTCCTGAACCGTGGGTTTGGGAGTGTCGAGTTTGAACTTCTTGATGATGTCGCCTATCTGCTGCTGCACCTTCTGTGCGTTCACATCGTGTAGGTCGTTCACAAGATTGTAGCCGGCCTTCCAGAGGATGGGCACGATGTCTTCGGGGACACCGATGGCAGCAAATTGCTCTACGCTGTCACGGGGTATCTTTTTCTCCGGACGCATCTGGGGGAAGAAGAGCACTTCTTGTATTTGTGTTTGTCCGGTAAGGAGCATCACAAGGCGGTCTATGCCGATGCCGATGCCCGAAGTGGGGGGCATGCCATATTGAAGGGCACGCAGGAAGTCTTGGTCGATGAACATGGCTTCGTCGTCGCCTTTCTCCGAGAGGCGCAACTGGTCCTGGAAGCGCTCCTCTTGGTCAAGCGGATCGTTGAGCTCGGAGTAAGCATTGGCCAGCTCCTTACCATTGACCATCAGCTCAAAGCGTTCGGTCAAGCCAGGCTTGGAGCGATGCATCTTGGTGAGCGGCGACATCTCCACAGGGTAGTCGGTGATGAAGGTGGGCTGGATGTAAGTGCCTTCGCAGAATTCGCCGAAGATTTCGTCAATGAGCTTACCCTTGCCCATGGTGTCATCAATCTCCATGTGGAGCGCCTTGCACACTTCGCGTATTTCGTCCTCGCTCTTTCCGTTGAGGTCGTATCCGGTTTTCTCCTTGATGGCATCGAGAATGGGCAGGCGGCGATAGGGAGCCTTGAAACTGATGACATTGCCACCGATTTCGGCTTCAGGCTTACCATTCACAGCCACACAGATGCGCTCAAGCATCTGCTCCGTGAAATTCATCATCCAGTTGTAGTCCTTGTATTGCACATACAACTCCATACATGTGAACTCGGGATTGTGGTTTCGGTCCATACCTTCATTGCGGAAATTCTTGCCAATCTCGTAAACACCCTCAAAGCCTCCCACGATGAGACGCTTCAAGTAGAGTTCGGTAGCGATGCGCAGGTAGAGGTCCACATCCAACGAGTTGTGGTGCGTGATGAAAGGACGTGCACTGGCTCCTCCGGGAATGGGCTGCAAGATGGGTGTTTCCACTTCTGTGTAACCAGCCTCGTCGAGCACTTGGCGCATGGTGCGCACAATGGTGGCGCGCTTGAGGAAGGTATCTTTCACACCGGGGTTGACGATGAGGTCAACATAGCGTTGGCGATAACGCAGCTCGGGATCTTCGAAGCCGTCGTACACCACGCCATCCTTCTCCTTAACCACAGGAAGCGGCTTCAAGCTCTTGGCCAACAGCACGATTTCCTTGGCGTGCACTGAGATTTCACCCGTCTGCGTACGGAACACGAATCCCTTCACACCGATGAAATCACCCAAATCGAGCAGCTTTTTGAATACGGAATTATAGAGCGTTTTGTCCTCGTCGGGACAGATGTCGTCACGTGTGATATACACTTGCACACGTCCGGTGCTGTCGAGCAGTTCTGCAAAGCTGGCCTTACCCATCACACGACGGCTCATCATACGTCCGGCGATGCACACCTCGCGCAGTGGTTCGTCCTCAGACGACGGGTCCTGAAAGTTTTGCTTAATCTCGGCGGCATATGCATTTACCGGATATTCATCGGCCGGATAAGGGTTAACTCCCATGGCACGCAGTTCGTCAAGCGCTGCGCGGCGACCTATTTCTTGTTCACTGAGTTCTAAAACATTCATGTGTCTATGGTTTATATTTGCGAAGCAAAAGTACAACATCTTTTCGAGCCATGCAAATTTAGCCTCTGCGATATGCACAGACAATACTTTGGCTGCGCCCAAGATAGGCAGCAGATTGGGAATGCTCAAATAAATTTGGCATTCCTCTCGCTTTGCACACTTTGGCTGCGCCCAAGATAGGCGGCAGCTCGGGAATGCACAAATAAATTTGGCATTCCTCTCGCTTTGCACTATCTTTGCGGCTCGCAAACCGGAAAGAATGTTTCGTTCATGGAATACAAGAAGACATACACCGCAGAAGAGCTGCGCGAATTGATACACTGGTTCGAGGCTCACAAGGAACAGTTGCCCGAAACGCTGCGCCTCGACAAGTCAACCTTCATTCCCAACTTTCGTCTCACAGCCGAATACTATATTTCCATCGCTCGAAAGCATTATGCCAACCCGACGTATGGCGCACAGATATGGATGCTCTTCAGGATGCGCGACCGACTGCAGGAAGAAGGGATGGAATAAAAATTCTTCGCATAAGGAGAACCTCAACAGATTATTTCCGTACACTCCGGATAAGCGAGTGCCGAGTGCTTGAACAACCTCGTAAAAAACAAGATTATGAAGAAAGAAAAAATCACCTTCAGCCTGCCTTTTATGCTCATGGGCGTGCTGTTTTGCGTCTGTTTGATTGCGGCCAACCTATTCGAGACCAAGCAAGTGAGCATAGGACCGCTGGAACTCACAGCCGGTCTGATTGTTTTCCCCGTTTCCTATATCATCAACGACTGTCTGGTGGAAGTCTATGGCTTTCATCGCGCTCGCCTCGTCATTTGGCTGGGCTTTGCCATGAACTTCCTGTTCGTTATTTTCGGGTGGTTGGCCGACATGCTGCCCGGTGCCCCTTATTGGACCGGAGAGGAGGCCTTCCACTTCATGTTCGGCCTGGCTCCACGCATCGCCGCAGCCTCGTTTGTGGCATTCCTCACGGGTTCATTTCTCAATGCTTATGTGATGAGCCGCATGAAGGTGCTGCAAAGCGGTCGCCGTTTTTCCATACGCGCCATCGCCTCCACCATTGTGGGCGAAGCGGCCGACAGCCTCATATTCTTCCCCCTAGCGCTGGGCGGCGTGGTGCCTTGGGAGGTGATGCCCACACTGATGCTCACACAAGTGGTGCTGAAAACCGCTTATGAGATTGTGGCCCTTCCGCTCACCATCCGCGTGGTGCGCCTCTTGAAACGCATCGACGGCAAAGACGCTTACGACCGCCACATCAGCTATCGTCTTTTCAAGTAAAGCAAACGCCCTTTCTCTTACCTGAATATGCAAGAAACAATTATCGCCTACTTCTCACCCACAGGCACTTCACGAAAAGTGGCACAAGCCATAGCACGCGGTTTGAAAGTTGCCAAGGTCATCGAAACTGACGTTACTCATCCCTATGCTGCGCCTGCCGCACAACTCAGAGCAGATCAGGTGCTGGTTGTAGCCGTCCCCGTATATGGCGGAGCTTGTGCGCCCATCGCCCTGCAACGTTTGAATATGCTGTACGGCAACGACACGCCGGCTGTGGCCGTGGTGGTATATGGCAACCGCGACTTCGGCAATGCAGCCAACGAATTGTCCGACTTTCTCACGCAACGTGGTTTTTGCGTAGTGGGAGCAGCTGCCTTTGTGGGCGAACATTCTTATTCCACCCCCGACCTTCCCATTGCAGAAGGCCGCCCACATGCTGACGACCTGCAAGAAGCCGAACGCTTCGGCATGGCACTGCACGACAAAATGAGCCGCAGCGTTACAGCCATAGATACCGAAAAGCTGAAACGCCCATCGGGCAACCTGCTCGGCAAACTCAGGTTCAAAGCCTTTGTGTGGCGATACCAACGTGCTCAGAAGAAGCATCCCGTCAAGGTGCTCCCCATCACCGACAAAGCCCGATGCACCGCCTGCGGCTTATGTGCCAAAGTGTGCCCCGTGGCTGCCATCTCCACCGAGTGCCCCACCGTTACAGCCGGAAGCTGCATCAAGTGTGCCGCCTGCGTAAAGGCCTGCCCGCAGCGAGCTCGCACACTTCCCACCCCCTTTGCACCGGTATTGGCAAAGAATTTCAAGAAACAAAAGCCCAACATAACCCTCTGCTAAACTCATCACATCATGCGCGAAAACGACCACCTGCAAGCCCTCGGTAAGCACACCGAATATCGCAGCGACTATGCCCCCGAGGTGCTCGAGGCCTTCGAGAACCGACACCCCGACAACGATTATTGGGTACGCTTCAACTGCCCGGAGTTCACCAGTCTGTGCCCCATCACCGGCCAGCCCGACTTTGCCGAAATACGCATCAGCTATCTGCCCGATCGCCGCATGGTGGAGAGCAAGAGCCTCAAGCTCTACCTCTTCAGTTTCCGCAACCACGGCGACTTCCACGAAGACTGCGTCAACACCATCATGAAGGACCTCATCCGCCTGATGGACCCCAAATACATAGAGGTGACCGGCCTCTTCACCCCTCGCGGCGGCATCAGCATCTACCCCTATGCCAACTACGGCCGACCGGGGACCAAGTATGAGGAATTGGCCGAATATCGCCTCCGTCATCACGATTTGTAACCGAAATATCCGAACGGCCGAAAGGATTTCATTAACTTCGCACACACGAACATAAATATAAACACATACTCCATGAAAAGAATTCTGACACTGGCCATACTGCTATGCGCCACCCTCTCCTACCTCAGTGCGGAGAACAGTCCCCTCACCCTGCGCGACATCACCGGCGGAACCTATTCGCCGCAACACATTTATGGCGTCATGCCCATGAACGACGGCGAGACCTACACCCGCCTCTCGCCCGACCATAAGCGCATCATCCGTCACTCCTTCAAGACAGGCAAGGAGGTGGGTGTGGTCTTTGATGTCGAAACCGCCAAAGGTCCTGTGAAGCTCACCCACATCGACGGCTACACCCTTTCGCCTGACGAAACCCGCATCCTGCTGCGCACCGAGACACGCCCCATCTATCGCCACTCTTACACAGCCGTACACTATGTCTACGATGTGCGCAATGGCGACTTCATCGCCCTCTCCGGCGGCGGTCCGCAGCAAGTGCCCCTCTTCTCGCCCGATGGTACCCTCATCGCCTTTGTTCGTGAGGGCAACCTCTTTCTCGTGAAGCTCCTCTTCGGCGCCAGCGAGAGCCAGGTGACCAAGGACGGCAAGTTCAACGAAGTGATCAACGGCATCCCCGACTGGGTGAACGAAGAAGAATTCAGCACCAACCGCAGCTTCGACTTCAGCGCCGACAGCAAGATGCTCGCCTGGGTGCGCTACGACGAGAGCCAAGTGCCCACCTACGACATGCAGATGTTCCGCGGCCTCAACCCCTCAATCGAAGAAAATGCCCAATACCCCGGTGCCTACCGCTATAAGTATCCCGTGGCCGGAGCACGCAATGCCGACGTTCGCGTGATGACCTTCGACATCAAAAACCGCGTCACACGCACCCTGCAGCTCCCCCTCGATGCCGACGGCTACATCCCTCGCATCAAGTTCACCTCCGACCCCGAGAAGCTCGCCATCGTCACCCTCAACCGCCATCAGAGCCGCATGGACATCTACATGGCCAACCCCCGTTCCACTCTTTGCAAGCTCGCCCTGCGCGAAACCTCCGATAAGTATGTGCGCGAAGCCGCCTACACGCAGCTCCGCTTCTACGATGGCCACTTTGCCCTCCTCTCCAACCGCAGCGGATACCAACACCTCTATTGGTACAACCTGAACGGACAGCTCATCAAGCAAGTGACCAAAGGCAACTTCGACGTGACCGACTTCTACGGCTACGATGCCACGAGCGGAAAGTTCTACTACGCCTCACGCGAAGAGAGCCCCCTGCGCAAGGCCGTCTACGCCACCGACAAGAGCGGAAAGACCCGCAAGCTCTCCACCCGTGTGGGCACCAACAGCGCCACCTTCGCCACCGGCATGAAGTATTATCTCAACGTCTACTCATCCGCCGATACACCTCCCGTCACCACCCTCTGCGACAACAGCGGAAAGACCCTCACCACCCTCATCGACAACAAGGAACTCGCAGCCAAGCTCAGCGGCAAGCTCGGACAGAAGGAATTCTTCACCTTCACCACCTCTGAAGGCGTGCAGCTCAACGGCTGGATGGTGAAGCCGCGAAACTTCGACCCCACGCGCCGATACCCCGTGGTGATGTACCAATACTCCGGTCCCGGCTCGCAAGAGGTCACCGACTCATGGAACATGGGTTTCTTCGGCGGCACACTCTATGAGAGCCACATGGCCGACAAGGGCTACATCTACGTCTGCGTGGATGGTCGCGGCACAGGCGGACGTGGTGCCGACTTCGAGCAATGCACTTACCTGCGCCTGGGCGACCTGGAGAGCAAGGACCAAGTGGAAACAGCCCTCTACCTCGGCACACTGCCCTACGTGGACAAAGAGCGCATCGGCATCTGGGGCTGGAGCTTCGGAGGCTTCAACACCCTGATGAGCATGAGCGAAGGTCGTCCCGTGTTCTGCGCCGGCGTGGCCGTAGCCGCCCCCAGCTCATGGAGATATTACGACACCGTCTACACCGAGCGCTACATGCGCACACCGCAGGAGAATGCAGCCGGATACGACATCAATGCCCTGAAGCGTGCACCGCAGCTCAGCGGCCACCTGCTGCTCATCCACGGCACGGCCGACGACAATGTGCACGTGCGCAATGCCTACGAATACAGCGAAGCCCTGGTGCAAGCCGACAAGCAATTCGACATGCACATCTACACCAACCGCAACCACAACATCTACGGCGGCAACACGCGCCTGCACCTCTTCACACGCATCACCAACCACTTCGATGCACATCTGCTGAAGTAACCGGAAGCACCCACGCGCAGACACACTCCTCATAAGCTCCGCCCCACCGCCGCTCGGCATCGAGACCGAAAGGCAGTGGGGCGGAACTTTTGTTCTCCCCGCTCCATGAGAACCAACTCGGGAGGAGGGAAAGAGGGAGGCAAGGAGGGAAAACATTGCAGAGCGAAAAAGCAACTACCAAAAAGCCATGCAACAGCAAGCGAAACAGCCACTTATGCACATCGAAAGCGCTTCTCGTTGTATTATCATGCGCATGAGAAGAAATTATCATCCGCATGATAAGAACGTCTCATGCGCATGAGAAGAACGTTTCATGCGCATGATAACAAATCTGCAAGCACCGCAAAGGCTGCCCACGGCGCATCCCGAACACTCTGAGAGAGCAGTTTGAAGCAAACAAAAGCCGCGACGGAAATTCCATCGCGGCTTTGTGTGAGGGGGGGTATTCCCTCCTTTAAATTGATTAAATAATCAGGAATTACATAGAGATGAGTTTTCGCGAAGTTACCTTTGTTACTTTTTTCGTTTTAAGGGAGATGGTAACTGTGTAGATGACTGATCCTTTGCGATTACGGGGGTAGAGATCGTATGATTCGGTTACACCGTTGCTTCCTATGCTGCGCCGTCGGCAAAGGCGGTCTGCTTGGGAGCTACTTCTTTGGGATTCTGGGTGCACGAGCTGAGGATAGCTGCACACATCACAAACAGAAGGGTTGCATACTTTTTCATAAAAATGTTTTTAGGAGTGATACCTTATTTAATTTATTGCGCCCCAAGGGGCACTTCTTACTTCTTTTCACACACTCTTGCTTTCCGTGAACTTCCACACCACCAGGAGGTGTACCACCAGCAACAGTGCTTCGATGGTGATGTAGGTGGGTACATGCACACCCAGCCCGGCAAAGCAGAAAGCGACAATCAGGGCGAGGAGAAACATCGTGCCGCTCCACACCTTGAGGTTAACGCTCAGCCTTCCGCTCTCCACGCTCATGGCCATGGCCGGCAGCAACGTGAGCAGCAACGACAGGGCTGTGCCGATGGCCAGGAGAGTGCTGTCGGTATCTGCACTGCCAATGTGATAAACAAGATAGGTAAGGGCTGCCGTCAGAATGATGGCGAGCACCGCGGGAATAGCAGAGATCTTCATATTGCTACAAAAATAACTTATGGATTAAGCGGTGGAGGTGTGAGGGCTATGAGCTTCAGCACTGCCGGCACTTGCTCTATGGGCTGCCAGGCTGCCATGCCGGGCATCCAGCAGAGCGTGTCCTTGTTGACTTTGCGCTGCGCGATGAGTTGCATCAGCTCGCCATCGCTCAGCGGACCTACCTGCCGACCCTCTATGGCCACATAGTAAATCTGCGAAGCTGCCTGTGGCATGCTTTGTATAGAACCCGGCACATACATGTTTTGCATGCTTTGGTTCATCACATTCACCATCTGTTGGGCCATGGCCATACCAAGGCCGAACTCCACCAAACGGTCTATGGAGAAGAAACTTTCGTTGTTCATAAGCGTATGATTTTATGGTAAGTCACATTAAGGTGTAGGCACCGGCGGCGGACATCCCGGTGGTGGCGGTGGCGGAGCAAAGATACCCTGCAACTCTGCCACATTGCCGGCCAACTCCCAACCGGGCATACCTTGCTTCCAAACATAGGTCTGCATATTGATTTGTCCGGAGGCAGCCATCGCAGCCAATTGTTGCAGATTGAACGGGCCGCTTTGTGCACCATTCACGGAGATGTGATACTGCACATTGGGTATGGGCGGAGGCGTGTTCATGCCTTGCTGCATTTGCTGCCCCATGTTGTTCATCATGCCGGCCATCTGCTGCCCCATAGCACCGCCCATCATCATGCCTGTCATCATGCCGGCAGGGTTCATTCCGCCCTCGCCGCCGCCCATAGTGCCCATAGCACCCAGGTTTTCGGCTCCGGTCTTCAGTACTTCGGCTTGTAGGTTCAGGGCATGAGCACCCATAAAGTTGGTCTGCGTCTGCAACTGCTGCGCACGCTGCATCTCTTCACGCTGAATGCGCATGGTCTCTGCCATGTTTTCAGCGTTGATGGCTTGCGTGTCTTGCAAGTTCTTGATATTAACATCGGTCTGCGCCTCCATGGTGCGAGCCGTATTGACGGCAGTGAGGCGGTGCAACTCTTGGTAGCCCGGGCTCTCCTTGTCCATATCGAGTGCCGCAATGTCGAGTCCCTTGAGGTTTACCCCGAAGTCCTGCTCCATGCGCGGCTTAAGATAGGCCGACACCTTGTCGTTAATATCCAAGATTCGACGTTCCATTTGCACGGCCGGTATTCCCAAATCGGAGGGAATGTTGACCACAACTCCCTTTACATATTTAATAACGGCATCCCTCACTTGACGCTTGAAGTCTTCCAAATCAAAATTCACCAAGCGGTTCAATTTGATGAACTCCTGATAGTTTGTGAGGTTGAAAGTGAGCGTACCGCGTACGGCCATGGGCACTCCATGGTCGGGCAAGCGAGGATCGAACACATCAAAGTAGGGCACGGCAAAACGAATTTGGTTATTGCCTGCCAAGTTGATGAAATAGACTTCTGCCTGAAAGGGCGACTCTCCACCGAAAGCCAAGCCAACGATACTGGCGAGCACGGGGAAATTGGCCGTCTTGATGGTGTCGTCATGCGGACCTACGATGTAATCCTGACAAGTGCCGTCTTTCTGTTTGTAGACGAACACGGCCACTTCGCCATCCTTCACACGCAAGCTGCTGCCGTAGCGAATGGCATTCTCGCGAGAAGTGGAATTGACCTCCTGTCCTTCCGGCCGCCATTTCCACACCAGATATTCTTTTTCGTCGCAGCGGATAACATTCATCAGTCCGCCGCTGTTTCCTTTTCCAAACAATTTCATCTGTCGTCGATTCTATACCTTGTTTCTATTCTCTTTGTTATTAAGACGAGCTTCATAAAGCAACTAAGGCCATCACCGCACAAATGAGTCCGAGCACCAGATAGAAAATCACAACTCCGATGAGCACCTTTATCGGTTGACTCAAACCACTCCACCACAGCCGATATCGATCCCATGAGGATACTTCGAACTGCTTGCGATAATAGGCTATGAGCTGTGTCAGTTCGGCATCGCGAGAAGCTCCCATCTCCAGTTTGTCAAGCACGGCCAAATAGTATTTTCTCCATTCCGAGGTAGCACGATTGGCACCACTGACTTTGATTTTGGGCAACAGATAGTTGAGCATCTCGATGCAATCCTCCTTGGCGCGTGGCAGCACTGCGGTTTTCACATATTGTGCTTCCACTTGTTGTTGCTTGGCGTTTCGCAGTGCGCCGGTGGAATCGGACACGCTGTTTTGCATATCCATCAGGCCTTGCAGTTGGCCCACCAGACCTCCGGCGTTGCTTTTCGTCCGGTTGCGTATTTCCCGTTGGTCCTCAGCTTTTTCGAAATTGCTAACGGCTTCCTGCAACCCTTTTGCAAATCTTTCCACAAAGCTATTGGCACCAACTCCCACAAACTCGTAGCCGCAGTCGGGACAGGCCATCATGAAGGTACCTATCATGGCTCCGCAAGCAGGACATTTGCGCACATCTCCACATTTCGACGAGCGCGGTGCAGAATTCGTGGGACCGGCAACGGCATTTGCATTGACCTGATTACCATTCTTCTTTCGTTCGAAGAGTTTGGCGTCGAGCACCATCTCAAATTCGTCCAAATCGATGCCTTGCGCCTGTGCTCGCTTGAAAAGCACTTGCTTCTCTTTCTCGGTCAACACACCATCGGCCAAGGCCATCTCAATGAGGTTTTCAAGTACGGGATTGTACATTCCACCCTGAGTGCCATCGGATGCCGGCGGTGGAGGAGGCATTGCTCCTTCGTTCATGTTTTGCATAACGTATATATATTATTATATTATTATTATTTATTATAATGTGTGTCGTAACATTTCTTTGCAAAAATATACTTGCTTTGTCGCTTTTAGGCGGCCCACTTCGGACCTTTTGCAACAAAACAAGAAATCAGAGACTCTCCAGGCGCGAAGTTGCCCAGAGTAGCTGAATGCAAAAGTACGTACTACCAAAGAAACCCTATTGGTCCGTTTTGGTCCTTATCAAGGAGAGGATGTGGCTTTTCTGTCTTGTCTCTCCGCGCTTCAAAGGAATTTGTATAATTTTGTCGCCGCTGTCCTTCCCCGGGCAGCACAAGATTTCTGAATACCGGCAAACCGATTGCACAATCATCTATGACACAAGCATACGTCACCTTGCAAAATTTGGTAGAGAGCTTCGTTGAGAGAAAGATGCAGACGCCTCGCGATTTCGACTTTCTGTCTCTACGCATCTGGGAAGCCTTGCATGTACAAATTTCTCCCACCACGCTGAAGCGCTTTTGGGGCTATCTTCCCCAAGAAGCACCATTCACTCCACGCATCACCACGCTGAACATTCTGTCGCGATTGGTGGGGTACAGAGGTTGGACTGAATTTCTTGAGTGTATGAAGGACGGCAGCTTGGTGGAGAGTGGATTCACGTACGACAAGTTTCTCTACACTCGTACACTGAAGAGGGGCTCTCACCTGCTGCTGGTGTGGGCACCCGACCGACAAGTGCTGATACGTCTTGAGGGGCAGGATCTGTTTACCGTCATTACTTCGAAAAACAGTAAGCTCTCGGTGGGCGACACGTTCATCTGTCCTTGTTTTGTGATGGATGAGCCTTTACACCTCCATTGCCTGCGACACAACGGCGGTGCTCCCACCGACTATATTTGTGGAAGAAAGAGCGGTATTCGTTTTGAGTTGACCAAAATCTGATAAGTTCTCGACTCCTCACTGCCATGACACACTTCGTCCCACCCCATCTTTCAGACGATAGTTCGGGTTTCGTCAACTCGGAGGCCGAGAGCGCTGATGTCGACTTTGACATGCTGAGACCGGTCGAAGCCACCGGGGCCACGTCGTTGCCTTTCGTTGTTCGCATCAAGGGGCGGGAATTCTTCATGAAGCAGCTCAAGCCCGAACTCTTGGACAACGAGACCTATCGCAACCTGTTCCGCAAGGAGTTCGACCTGGGGAAGCGCCTCGACTCGCCCTACATCGTGAAATACGAACAGCTGGTGGAGAATGAGAAGGAGGTGTACATCCTGTGCGAGAATGTATGTGGCTCCACACTTGATGAGAAGCTGCGCGTTTCGCCCGAATGGTTCACCGGCCGCAAGCACCTGGACCGCCTTTTCTCCCAACTGCTGGAAGCCGTGGGACACATGCACAGCAACCACGTGGTGCATGCAGACCTGAAGCCGCAGAATGTGATGCTGACACGCATCAA
This sequence comes from Bacteroidaceae bacterium, assembly GCA_017461605.1. GTDB lineage: Bacteria > Bacteroidota > Bacteroidia > Bacteroidales > Bacteroidaceae > Alloprevotella. The sequence goes on along the minus strand of JAFTXN010000002.1, from coordinate 113,462 downwards.
CAACGACGTGAAAGTGATCGACCTGGGTTTTGCCTTTGCCGACAGTTACACCTACACCACCGGCCGCACACCGGGGTATGCAGCCCCCGAGCAACAGGGCGACTGTAGGAATACCATAGATGCCTGCGCCGACATCTATGCCATTGGCAAGATAATGGCTTTCGTCGAACGTGAAAGCGGCAAACGCCTGCCCAAAATCTATCAAACCATCAAGAAACGCTGTCTGCAGGAGGACCCACGGGAGCGTTATCAGAACGTTGACGAAATCGTGCAACTCATCAACCGACGCCGACGTATCCTGCAAAAAACAATTATTTCAGTCAGTCTGTGCGCCATGCTGGGAGCTGCGGGTCTCTTCTTCTTCAACACCGTCACCGGCTATAATTTCCTCAATGCCATCAAATGGACCATGAAGCTGACTCCCTACGACATACGGGACCGGCAAGTGCTCTATCAGTTCACCTCCCCCGACAGCACCACTTGTTGCGTGGTGGGAGCAAAAGTGTCATTCTTTGGCAACAGCGAACACGATGGCGAGAACATCAAGATAAAGAGCTGCCTGACCCTACCGAGCGGTAAGGTCAGCCGCGTAACCCATATTTCCGACAAGGCATTTTTCGAAGGCAAAAACTTCACGTCCGCCATGATACCCGATGGTATCGAAAGCATCGGGGAGCAAAGTTTTAGCAAATGCCCGAAAATCACCTGCATCAACCTGCCCCCATCGGTCCGCGAAATCAAAGAAGAAGCCTTTTCGCTCATGGACAACCTGCAAGTGCTCCACCTCCCCGACTCGTTGACTGAAATCCCCATCGGGATGGCGCACCATTGTCCCTCACTGCGCAGCATCAAGCTACCCGTCGGCATACGCACTCTGCCCCTTGACATCTTTGCCTGCAACACCCATCTGCAGGAAGTTCTGCTCCCCGACAGCCTTGAGCGCATTGAGCGTGGCGTATTCTGGGAATGTCGAAAATTACCGCAAATCACCTTGCCTGCCACCGTGAAATATATCGGCGAATATGCCTTCTTCCATTGCGACAGCCTGAAGCATGTCTACCTGTACGCCCCCGAACCGCCCGAAATGAGCAACGCTTTTCGCGCGAATGGTTCACAGCTCACTATTCACGTGCCCAAAGCATCCTTGAAGCGCTACAAGACACATTTCTACTGGAAAAGGCTGAACCTCGTCGGAGACTTATAGCCCCTCTTCCCGAAATGCCATCGGCCCTTGTCCTGCATCGATACATCAGAAGCAGCCTTGGGTTCATATTAATCTTTACCGTGAATTTCACATCATGCATCAGGGATGAGACATTCGGACACAAGCCTTCCCCACCCAACTCCTGCTAAACCATTGCAGGAGTTGTTCTTTTTACACCTACAACCCTGTTTCCGACAAGCCCTCTTTCGAAAAGTGGCAAGGCCTGCCAAAAAACTGGCACGCCTTGCCAGTTTTTTGGCAGGCCTTGCCACTTTTGTTTCGATGCGAGCCATTTCTCATCGAAACTCCGAAGAGTTTTGGGAAAAGCAGGCCCATTTCGGACCTTTTGACGCAAGCACTGCAAAAAGGCCTTTACGGCCTGCATCCATATTACCAAAAAGCCCTACTTTTGCTCTTGCAACGCAAAAATGCTCTCGGGCCTTTTATAACCAAAGATTGTCCTCCCTATGAATGACTCCTTGAAAAATCTGCTTGCCAAAGTGGAAAACACCGTCGGAAGAAGCATACTGACAAAGAGCGATTTCGAATATCTGTCGATTCGCATCTTCGACAGCACACACATGACGATATCTCCCACCACGCTCAAACGCTTGTGGGGATACTTTCCACAAGGTCCTCAATACACTCCGCGTACACACATTCTGAACATCTTGTCAGTATACGTGGGGTATCAATCGTTCAAGGATTTTGTCGAGAATTCATCTTTGGGCAACAAGACAAACAGCGACTTTCTCGCCAACAAGCATCTGCACACCCGCTCGCTGGCAGCCGGCACACGCATTCGTTTGCTATGGCAACCGGGACGCAGCGTGACCATCCGTCTGCTCGGGCAGGACGTGTTTTGCGTTGAGAGCTCGGTGGGCAGCAAATTGTCACCGGGCGACACATTCTTTTGCCCCGGTTTTATCTGGAATGAACCACTGTATCTGAACTGTCTGATACACAACGCCGGTGCACCGACCAATTACGTTTGCGGCCGCGATGGCGGCATCGAATACTACATTCTTCCCGAGCAGGACGAATGCGCGACAACCGATCTTCCCTCTGTCGTGGAGGGGTAAAACGAACCCGAACGAAGCATGAGCACCCACAACATCTCATCCGACTTCATCAGCATCGAGGAGGAAGCCGCCGGTAGTATCTTCGAGAAAATAACCACCTTGCCCGACAAGGGTGGTACGGCTGATGCATACATCGCACGACGACATGGGAAGGATTACTTCATGAAGAAGCTCAAGCCCGAGTTTGCCGGCGACCTGCGCTACCGCAATCTGCTGCGCAAGGAGTACGACCTCGGGAGGTCGGTCAACAGCCCCCACATCGTTGCTTACGAAAGCATCGCGTGCAATGACGTCGATGCATATCTGCTGATGGAATACGTGCAGGGAGCCACGCTCGACCAAAAGCTGGCAGCCGCTCCCGAGTGGTTTAGATCGCGTGCCAACCTCGACCATCTGTTCTGCCAGTTGCTCTCGGGGCTGAAGCAGCTGCACGGTCAAGGCATTGTGCACGCAGACCTCCGACCGGAGAACATCATGCTGACACGCGTCAACAACGACGTGAAAATCATTGACCTGGGATTTGCTTTCACTGCAGGCTATGCCCACTCCGCCGGATACACGCCCCAATTTGCAGCCCCCGAACAATTGGGCGGCAACAGCGAAGAGATTGACACCCGCACAGACATCTATGCAGTGGGAAAACTCATGGAATACATCCGCACCGAGAGCGACATCCCCCTGCCCGGCGTCTACCGCAAAGTCATGGCACGATGTCTGCAAGCAGATAAGAACAAGCGTTTTTCCTCTGTGGATGAGATATTACAACGGCTGACCAAACGCAGACGAACCATACGAAAGCTGATGATAACCCTATGCATCAGCTTTGTCCTCGGCTTCTCAGGATATATATACTTCAACACTGCCGGTGGCCAAGAGACACTGACCAATCTCAAACTGACACTGTCAATACCTGATTACGACTTCTCCAACGATCACGTGCTCTACCGATACCAATCCGACGAACATTCGGCTTTAGAGGTCGTAGGAGCACGTATCTTCATAGAAAATTTCACTACGCACGACATGAACAACATCAAGATACAGTCGCACATCACGACAGCCGAAGGCCAACGCATTCCGGTTACAAGCATTGCCGACGCTGCCTTTAGGGGAGGAAATACTTACTCTTCTGCCTTTATTCCTGAAGGCATCCGACACATCGGAGCTGATGCATTCTTCTACTGTTCAGAAATCAGCGCCATTCATCTCCCCTCCACCGTCGACAGTATCGGAGAACAAGCGTTCGGTGAGATGCACAGCCTTAAAGTGCTGACTCTGCCCGACTCCATCACCCACCTGCCCTACCGAATGGCTCATCACTGCAGGAGCTTACGCCACATCCGGCTGCCGAAACGAGTACGCACACTGCCTATGGACCTACTCGCCTGCAACATCAACCTACGCGAAGTGGTATTGCCCGACAGCCTCAAGCGGATTGAGCGCGGAGTCTTTTGGAAATGTTCACGCTTGCCTCAAATCACCCTGCCCGCCACCGTGAAGTATATTGGCGAATACGTCTTCTACCATTGCGACAGCCTGAAGCACATCTATCTGCATGCCCCCGAACCGCCGGAGATGTACAACGCTTTCAACAATAAGAAACAGAGCATCACCATTCACGTGCCCAAAAATTCGGAAACGCGCTACAAGCAACACTTCTACTGGAAGCAAATGAACATCGTAGGAGATTTGTAAAACTTATACGCAGCGCAAGCAGCTCCCAAGGGCACGCATCAAGACATACTATGCAATAAGGAGAGGCGACCTCGATGTGTCGCCTCTCCTTATTATGGTACAAGAAATGCAGCAAAGACTGCAGTTTTTCACACACGCCCTCAATTCCCATTTAGTCCATTCAAGAGCTTTCCTCTGGTCACCAACCGAAAAGAAACTCATCACCCGACAAAAACAGAAAGCACCTGCCCGACGCACAGTGTCGCCAAGCAGATGCTTTCTGTTGTTGTAAAATCCTGTCAAACGTTCTCGGGGTGACAGAATCTCTTAAAGGTTATCTCAACACGTAGTGTGCCAGCGTACGCTGAATACCCTTGATATCAATGCCGCGCTTAAACTCCTTCTCATAAGGCTCAGCCTTGCCCGAAATCCAAATCTTCATTTCGCAGTCGTCATCAAAGGTTCCGGCAGTCTCAATGGAGAAATGAACGATGGACTTGTAAGGAATGGAGTGATAGTCGCGCTTCGATCCTGTCATACCTTGAACGTCCTGCATGATGAGACGCTTGTTGGTAAACACCCATTTGTCTCTGAAGATCTTGAAAGCGCATTCGATGCTTTCGCCATCCGTCAAGATGGCACTAAACTCCTGTTGGATTTCCTCCAACTTTACCTCGGTGGCATTACCAAGCAAATGGTCAAAGAATCCCATGGTGTGAATGTTTTTTAAGGGTTAATCTGTGTATCTGCAAATATGTACGGCTTGCTTCTTGCCATTCCACTCCATGAAGAGCATACGCTTGTCATAAGAGTCCTTGGCGTTTTGGCAATATACCCAATAAGATTCTTGGGCCTCTATTTCGAGATTGCCATTGGTATCGATTTCCTTATTACCCCAAGTGTCGGTGCCAACACTGTTCTCCAGTAGCAACACTCCGTCAGAGGAGAGTCTGATGGTGACGTTCTGATCGGAAGTATTTGTCAAGCGTACTCGATAGCGGTCGTAATCATAAGCCGCAGTGGAGAGTTCTACGCTCTCTGCAACAATGGGGAAATCAGGATACGTACGCGTCAGTACACACGGCATCATCATGTCGCTACGCACCGGCGCATTGCCTTCGAGCGCTGTTCCATCCTCCAAGGTCATCTTCAGCGTGTGGTCACCTGCCGGCACATGGAAGAAATAGAATTCGCCCTTCTCATTACAGATGGCCTTACGGTCAGTTCCTACCATCTCCACTATTCCACCGGACACGGGAGTACCGTCTTCAAGACAGGCATATCCGTTCAGAGAACCCATAGGCTCATCCATTTCATCGACCGTACAGCTTGCAATGGCGAGTATCGCACAAAAGTAAAAAAAGAAATTGATTATATTTTTCATTTTGATTGTTTCGTTAATGGTTAGACATTAGAAAAATACTCGCAAGGCTGCTCCGAAGCGTATCTTGTTGTCCGTTTGATTTTGGAAAATCTCGGGGTGCACCATGTTGTCGATGTGCATCTCCTGCAGATAGTCCATATCGAAGGTCTCCTTCAGGTCGTAGAGGCCATAGACTTCAAAGTTCCAACGCTTTCCTGTAATACCGAGACTTACACGCGGTGAACAAGTAAATCCGTTGACGAGCTTGTCATCAGCAAAGGTGTACTTGCCACTCGTAAGCGGGGTGTCCATGGTCTCTGAGGTAAATCCGGACATCTTCACCTTTGATTTCAGGTTGAAATTCAGGTCGGCACCTACGCCCAAATACCACGCATGGGTATAACTCTTGGCAAAATTCAGGCGTACCTGCACCGGAACAGAAGCACGGAGCATTTCGAAGTGGCCGCCATTGACGGTTTCTTTTGCCTTATCCTTGCCCATCAATGCAGCCATGCTGCTCATCCAACCGAATCGGCCACCCACATAGAGGTTCACCCAGTTGGCAAGATAACCCACACGAAGACCAATTTCACCAAATCCGCCAAACATATCCTTACCGGCCTCACCATTCACACCGATACCAAATGCTACCAGTTTTCCTTTGTTCAGCTTAAATTCGGCACGCTTGGTCTCTTTCTTCACGCGTTTGGCCAAAGCTGCATCGTTCACCGGCAATGTTCGGATGTAACTATAAGTGCTCAAATTCTCGGGGAGTGCAGCCAAGTGATACTTCACACGCTCATCTTCCACCTGAGTTTGGTACTTGCCTTGCGGATAAAGTTCCAAATAAGTGTCCATAGTGGAAGCGACATCGGGAGTTGCGGCAGCAAGGCCCTGCAGGATGTATTGATAGTAGCTATCCTGCGAAAGTTCAATAGCTGTGGCATCTTCGGGAAGAATACCCAGCGTTACGGCAGTGGTGTTGATTGCTTCGGCATATTGCGCGTTGTCATACTCGGCACGTGCTTTGTTGTTGAGGTAAGCCACAGAGTCGTTGCGCAACTGCTGACTGCGCTCTACGATGCGGTTTTGGTATTCATTGTTGAAAATGCCCCAACCCTGAAGAGTAGCATTTGTCATTGCTGCCACCTTAGCATAGTCGCGTTCGGGCATCACATAGTTGTCCCAAGCCATTACACGAGCGTCGTTCTCCAATACTTCTTTGTTATCCTGCGTGATGATGGGACTCTGAGAGATACGGCAGAGCGAGTCGAGTGCATTGCCATAAGCATTCTTCACCTCGTTCACGATTCCGGCATTCCAATAGTCTTTTGCAATCTGTCGGTACTCGTCTGTATATCGGTCGTTCTGCGCGAAAGCCTCGATTACCCAATAATCACCGGTTGCTTTCACCTTTTCCCAGCAAAGCTTGCTAAAGTAAGCCTCGTCATAGTAAATTGTGCGATAGAGTTGACCCTCATAACTTCTATTACTATAATTCTCGGACACCTGCTGATAATACTTACAGCTAACCCAGTTTCCAAGCTCATCATATTGATAATCATCAAATTCTTCGAAGTATGTCTTGGTCTCCTTTATCTTTTTCTTCTTTTCGCGCACACCGACGCGCACATTGCCGGCCGCTCTCATGGCTCTGTTGTAATTACGTCTTAGAGATGTGGGATCTGAATTGGCCAGGTCATTCAAGCTTCTCTGATACTCATCCAAACCGGAATATCCGCCTTCATAACCTACTGTTACGGTTGTTTCATATACTGTTGTTTTGTCTATGCGTCTCACTTCTCCTTCAGAGTTATACTGGTAAGTGCGGGTAATGGTAGTACTGCCATTTTTGGTCACACTCTTCTTTATCTTACCATTAGAAAAGGTGATTGTAATGGGAATGGTATAATCTCCTGAATAATCCTGAAGCTTACCCTTAATCGTAGTCTTAGTAATAGACGTCACTTTCATCTTTTTATAATGACGCACATCCTCAAGAGGATAACAGAACGTTGTGAATTTCCCATTCTCATCAAATTCATAAATAGTTTCCGATGGGAAAGCACTACTAGACTTCAGATTTACTTTCTGAACTACGCCTTTCAAGCCCAAGCGCTTCATATCTGCGCTTTGTGCGAATACACTCAAAGGCAACACTAACAACAGCACGAAAAGTGCCAAATACGATTTTCTCATTTTGCATCGTAATTTATTTATGCCTACTCTTTCCAAAGATTTTCGGCTTCCTCTTGTTTCATTTTGCTAAACCTCAGAAAGTTTGCACACCCGCATGTTTCGCATTCCTACTAATCATGAAGACGTGCTAAACTATTTTTTGCAAAATTACACCTAAGGAAACAGATGGTCGCGGCCCTCTCCGAACCTTTTGAGGCATTCTTCTCACCCTTTTGAATAGCAAGCAACAAAATGGGAAAAGCATCCGGCCCAATGAGAGAACAACCGGACATGTTCAGAACTTTATTCAGACTTTTTTCGACAGGGGAATCACACTTTCACACACAAAAAAAAGCCACCCTGCACCCCCACACAGATTTCTTTTTCTTGTTTTTTCTGTCACTCTGTCACTTTTGCAACATACCACTCTATAAGCCAGCAAAATACAAAGTGACAGATAGGGTGACAGATGTGCATTCCATCTGTCACCACTTTCACCCGGAAAAACACACAAAAAAAGCCTGCCACGAGGAATCCCTCGGGCAGGCCGTTTCTCTACTTATGTTCGTAGATTAAGCTTCGGGAGCTACAGTGTCAGCAGCAGCGCTGTCAGCAACTGCGCTATCAGCAGCAGCGCTGTCGCATACGAGGCTATCAGCTACGCTATCAGCAGCGAGGCTGTCAGCACCTTCAGTGCTAGTAGTAGTGTTACCGCAAGAAGCGAAAGAGATAGCTGCGAAAGCTACGAACATGAAAACTAACTTTTTCATTGGTTTAAAATTTTTTAAAGTAAAACAATCAATTGCCTTTATTAAAACGGTGCAAAGGTACGGACTTTTCAAATTCTTGCAAGCGTTCATCTCTTTTTTTTTACTCAAAAGCTCGTTTTTTAACAATTGGAAAGACTTTCCGAGAAATCAATAAAAGGATTGCCAAGTCCACGTAACAAATACCATGGTAAACTTATGATTTTCCGCCAAGCAACGCAAAAGAAGCATGAAAGCCATGGCATACCGGCCACTTGGTAGGAACAAAAATCTGCAAGGCGTTTAGAAAATTCTGCAGTGCTTGTAGAAATTTCTAAACGCCTTGCGACTTTGGCTGCGCCCAACTTAGGCAGCGGCTCGGGAAAACTTTTGAAAATTCATATCTTCATTTTCACGTTTTCCACTCGCCTTGCACTAACTTTTGAGAAGTTCGGTTGCGGCTCGGGAAAACTTTTGAAAATTCATATCTTCATTTTCACGTTTTCCACTCGCCTTGCACTAACTTTGCAGGCAAATGTGCGAAGCCACAGACAACGACGAAACGTATGAAGACTGACACATCAACACTTGCAGCGCATTCGCGGAATTCGAGCTGTTCGAAAATCGAAATCGAAGCGCCCTATACAATATTATATAATAAGCGCGCGGCATTCCACACTTTGGGATGCAAGCTCAACTTCGCAGAGACGTCCACCTTGCGCGACATTCTGCAAAGGCATGGCGTACTCCCTGCGGCTAAAGGCGAATGTGCCGACATCTGCATCGTAAACACGTGTTCCGTCACCGATGTGGCCGACAGCAAGTGCCGACAAGCCATCCACCGCTTCACACGCGAACATCCCGGAGCCTTTGTGCTGGTGATGGGCTGCTATGCTCAGTTGAAATCGGAGACGATTGCGCAAATCCCGGGAGTGGACCTGGTGCTCGGCATGGAGCAGAAAGGGGAGGTGGTACGCTATTTGGCCGAGGGACTGAGCCAACGTACAGCTTTGGCCGAGGGTGAATCGTGCCACAAAGCCGTGGCCGTACCCACGCGCGAGATTTCCACTTTCGTGCCCTCCTGCTCACGGGGCGACCGCACGCGCTACTTCCTCAAGGTGCAAGACGGATGCAATTATTACTGCACCTACTGCACCATCCCCATGGCACGCGGCAAGAGCCGCAACGGCTCCATTGCTTCGCTGGTGCAACAGGCTGAAGCTGTGGCTGCAGAGGGGGGAAAGGAGATTGTTATCACCGGAGTGAACATCGGCGACTTCGGACGCTCCACGGGGGAGACCTTCTTTGACCTCGTGCAGGCCTTAGATGCCGTGCAAGGCATCGAGCGTTACCGCATCTCATCCATCGAGCCCAACCTGCTGACCGACGAAATCATCGACTTCTGCGCCCGGTCAAGGGCCTTCATGCCTCACTTTCACATCCCCCTGCAGAGCGGTAGCGACACGGTGCTGAAGCTCATGCACCGCAGATACGACACGGCGACTTTTGCCGAAAAGATACGCAAAGTGCGCCAAGCCATGCCCGATGCCTTCATCGGTGTGGATGTCATCGTGGGCACACGCGGCGAGACGGAGGAATGTTTTGCCGAAGCCTACGATTTCATTGCCGGCTTGGACATTTCGCAACTCCACGTCTTTTCCTATTCCGAGCGCCCCGGCACAAAGGCTCTCGAAATTCCCCACTGCGTTTCTCCGCAAGAGAAGTCGGAACGCAGTCGCAGATTGATCGAACTCTCCGAGCAGAAGCGCAAGGCCTTCTACGCACGCTTCATCGGACAGCAACGCACCGTGCTGTGGGAACATGCCAAGCCCGGACATCCGCTCCATGGATTCACCGACAACTACATCCGTGTGGAACTGCCATCCACACTGTCCGCAGCCGACAACACACTGACCCAAGTGCTTTTGGGTGATTTTTCAGAAAACGCAGAAGCCCTCATGGCTTCCTTATAACCTTTCAGATATGTCCTCCATTGCTATCGTCATACTCAACTGGAACGGAGCAGAAATGCTACGCCGCTTTCTGCCCTCGGTCGTAGCCCATGCCGACGACCAGACAAGCGTCATCGTGGCAGACAATGGCTCTACCGACGACTCCGAGGCTGCTGTAGCCGAATTTCCCTCCGTCAGTTGGTTGCCGCTGCCCGAAAACTACGGTTTTGCCGAGGGATACAACCGCGCATTGTCGCAGGTCGAAGCCGACTACTATCTGCTGCTGAATTCCGACGTCGAGGTGACAGCCGGCTGGTTGCAACCGCTACGTTCTTACATGGATGCCCACCCCGAGGTGGCTGCTTGTCAGCCCAAACTCCTCGACTGGAAAGAAAAGCAAAAATTCGAGTACGCCGGTGGTGCCGGTGGTTATCTGGACCGCTACGGCTATCCTTATTGTCGAGGACGCATCTTCAGCGACATCGAGACAGACCACGGACAATACGACAACAACGTATGGCCTGTGTTATGGGCCACCGGAGCTGCCCTGATGATTCGCAGCAACGACTGGCACGAAGTGGGCGGACTGGATGGCACTTTCTTTGCACACATGGAGGAGATTGACCTGTGCTGGCGGCTTCGCGCACGCGGCAGAGGCATCGTGTGCATCCCCACAAGCCACGTTTTCCACGTCGGAGGTGCCACGCTCAACAAGGACAATCCGCGAAAGACTTTCCTCAACTTCCGCAACAATCTGCTCATGCTCTACAAGAACCTGCCCGAGGCCGACCTGCGTCCGGTGATGCGCACACGCCGCGCCCTGGACTATGTCGCAGCGCTGAAATTCCTCCTTTCCGGCGAAACGGGCAATGCTCGCGCCGTGGTGCAAGCTCGTCGTGAGTTCAACCGGATACGCAACAATTACACCGCCGCCCGACAGGAAAATCTGCACAAAGCCACCGGAAATCCCATTCCGGAAATCATGCAAAAGAGCTTGCTGTGGCAGTATCACATCAAGGGCAAAAAGACTTTCACCCGATTGCATCCTTAAATCCTCCTCCTCACACATGAACACTCCGGCCCTCTATCTCATCCCCGTCACCTTGGGCGACACCCCCATCGAAAAGGTGCTACCGGCACACAACCGCGAAGTGATCCTCTCCATACGCCATTTCATCGTGGAAGAAGTGCGCACAGCACGCCGCTTCCTCAAGGCTGTGGAACGTAGCATCGACATCGACAGCCTCACATTCCATCCCATGGGAAAGCATGCCGATGCCGCTCTCTTCAGCCGCTACCTGGAGCCTCTGCGCAAGGGAGAAAGCGTGGGCGTAATCAGTGAAGCAGGCTGTCCGGCCATCGCCGATCCGGGGGCAGACATTGTGGCCATTGCCCAACGCGAAGGACTGCGCGTCGTCCCGTTGGTCGGCCCTTCCTCCATACTTCTGGCGGTAATGGCATCGGGATTCAACGGACAGAGCTTTGCCTTCCATGGTTATCTGCCCATCGACAACAACGCCCGAAGCAAACGCCTGAAACAACTGGAAGCACGCAGTGCGGCCGAGCATCAAACACAACTTTTCATCGAAACGCCCTATCGCAATGCCCGCATCATAGCCGATATTCTGAACGCCTGCCAACCCACCACACGTCTGTGCATCGCAGCCGGACTCACCACCGAGCAGGAATACGTCTGTACGAAGACTGTCCGCGAATGGAAGCAGACCCGCTTGCCCGACTTGGCTAAAATTCCGGCTATTTTCGCCATCTACAGATAATGGTATCATAAGTTCCTCAACACATCTCTCACTCCCATGAACCTCACCATCGACATCGGCAACACACGCACCAAGCTCTGTGTCTTCGACCACGGGAAATGCCTCCTTGCCACCGACGAGGGCACAAGCCTTGAGCACACCGTGACAGACATCTGTCGCACCTATCCCATCGAAGCTTGTGCCGTGGCCTGCGTCGGACAAGAGCCCGAACACCTTGATGCCATGCTGAGAGAGCACATACCCTTCGTGATGCGCATCGACGGAAACACACCCGGTCCGTTGCAAAATGCCTATTGCGGCAAGAGCACCCTGGGAGCCGACCGATGGGCTGCGGCTGTGGCTGCAGCCACACTGAAGCCTCGCACCGACTTGCTGGTCATCGATGCCGGCACTTGCATCACCTACGACTTGGTGTCGAGCGACGGGATCTTTCTCGGCGGCAACATTTCACCGGGCATCACGATGCGCTTTCGCGCCCTCAACGAGCAAACGGCTCACTTGCCACAACTGGACACCGATGGCGAAATACCATCATGGGGCACCGACACGGCATCGGCCATCCGCACCGGTGTGGTGAGAGGCGTACAGCACGAAATGGAGGGTTTCATCAACGAGTTTATCGACATTTATCCCCAACTTTTGATTTTTTTAACGGGAGGAAGCCCTTTCCGTTTCCCTGAACGGCTAAAAAATCGCATCTTTGCACAGCCCAATCTCGTATCCTTGGGCTTGGATGTCCTGCTGCGCCATCACCGAGAGGAATGAAGCAGCGGATTATTCCTATACCCAAACACCTAATCACAATCCCTATGATCAGATACAGCAAACTCGTTTCTCTGCTCTGCGCTCTGCTCTTTGCAAGCGCACTCTTTGCGCAGTCCAACGGTTCGAACTCACCCTACTCACGCTATGGTTTCGGCATGCTCAACGATGGAGCAGGAGGCTTCAACAAGGGTATGGCAGGCCTCTCTTATGGTATGCGAAACGGCCGCGACATCAACACGTCCAACCCGGCGTCCTACTCCGCCATCGACTCGCTGTCATTTATCTTCGATACCGGATTCTCCATTCAGAACGGCAACTTCAAGAACGAAACAGCCGGCACCAACGCTCGCAACACCTCGTTCGACTATCTCACCGCCGGCTTCCGCCTGGCACCGGGCTTGGGCATGAGTTTGGGAATGCTCCCTTACAGTTCGATAGGCTATAGCATCAAGCACAACCAAGCTGTATCAAACGAGAACCTCATTCAGACAGAGACCTACTCCGGCAACGGCGGATTGCACGAGGTATATATCGGTTTGGGATGGGCTCCCGTGAAGCGTCTCTCCGCAGGATTCAACATCGGTTATCTGTGGGGTAATCTTGAGCACAAGGGGTCGATAGCTTTCAACGAAGCCGGTGCCAACTCCTCATTGCTGCTATACGAGTCGGACGTGCGTACCTATAAAGCCGATTTCGGTTTGCAATATGTGCAGCCCCTCAACAAAGACAACAGCCTGACTTTGGGATTGACCTACGGCTTGGGACACAACATCAAGTCGAAAGCCCACTATTACAGACAGACCATTGCCAACAACAAGGTGAGTGCCGGCGACTCGCTGACCTGCAGTGATGCTTACCAACTGCCACACACTTTCGGTGCCGGCTTGGTGTGGCAACACAAGGACAATCTGCGCGTCGGTGCCGACTATTCGTATCAGAAATGGGCTGACGTGAAAGCACCGGTATTCGACGGTACAGATTATGTATCGCGCACCGGTCTGTTCACCGACCGACACAAGCTTACCGTGGGTGCCGAATACATCCCCGACCTCAATGGCACAAAATGGAGACACTATATCCGCTATCGCGCCGGCTTCTCCTACACTTCGCCCTACACCTTGGTGGATGGTCGTGACGGACCGCGCAATTACAGCGTGAGCCTGGGTGTCGGTCTGCCCATCATCAATTTCCTCAACAAGGGATCGGTGGTCAACATCTCCGCACAATACGAACGCGTCGAGCCTCAGATGGCCGGCATGATTACAGAGAACTATTTCCGCCTTTGCATCGGCCTCACTTTCAACGAGCAATGGTTCATGAAGTGGAAGGTTAACTAATTTCTTCCCTCTCATCATTCGTCTGTCAATGCGCCTTAGCGAAAGAACCGAAACCCGGCTGCAAGTCTGCAAACTGCAGCAAGGAGTACGACAAGCGCTTTCATCTGCAAGTGGCAAAGCCCTCCGGATGTCGGCCCTTGCCACACTTGGCCTCATGCTCTTGACCTGCGTCGCCACCGGTTGCGGTTCGGAGGCTCCCCCCATGGGTGCAGCAGTGCAGGAGCGCGACTCCATGCCCGTAATGACCACATACGGTGTGTCAAAAATGATTTCGGACTCCGGTGTGATGCGCTACAAAATCGTGGCTGAGGAATGGCGCGTTTACGACAAAACGAAGCCTCCTCGCCAAACCTTTCCGAAAGGCATCTTCCTCACGCGATTTGACGAAAAGCTCAAGGTTGATCTCTACATCACGGCAGACACCGCCTACTGGTACAACCAAAACTTATGGGAAATGCGTGGCCGCGTATTCATCAACAATTTGGCATCACAAACCACCTTTGCCACCGAGGAACTCTTCTGGGACATGAATCGCCACGAGATTTATTCGAACAAGCACATCCACATCGTGAAGCCAGACGAAGAGTTGCAAGGCAACTGGTTTCGCTCGGACGAAAACATGAACGTGTACCACGTGCGCCGCACCAAGGGCTTCCTGCCCATGCCCGGCAAGAGCGGTGAAGAGGAAACACAACCGGCCGACTCGCTCCCACCCATGCGAAGTGCTCCTATTAAGATGGAACGCGCAGTTCCCTCGATGGACCGCGAAAGCGGCTTCTCATGACCCTTCTCAACAAATCAGGATACAGAAAAGACAACAGCGAACATGCGCAAAGGCACGTTCGCTGTTGTCTTATGTATGATAGTAATCGATGCAAGCCTCAGGCTTGATAATATACGCGTTTCACACGCTCGCTCACCGATGTCAGAATTTCATACGGGATGGTTCCGAGCCAATCGCTCAGCGTCGTAACAGGCAGATTGTTGCCAAAGATTTCCACGGAATCGCCTTCAGCACACGGAATATCCGTCACGTCAATCATACACACATCCATGCAAATGTTGCCTATATAGGGTGCCGGCCTACCTCCCACCAAGCAATGCCCTACCCCATTGCCCAAACGACGGTCCAAGCCATCGGCATAACCTATTGGCAAGGCAGCAATGCGCGAAGGGCGTTCCACCTTGCTGCGACGACTGTAGCCCACCGTGTCACCGGCTTCTACCTCACGAATTTGCAGGATGGTGGTTTTCAGCGTAGCCACATTATGAATGATGTGCCCATCGATGGGACTCACGCCATATAGCCCCAACCCCAACCGCACCATGTCGAGGTGTCGCTCGGAGAATCGCTCAATGCCGGCACTGTTGCAGATGTGTCGAAGCACCTTGTGGGGGAAAGCTTGTTGCAATCTGCGCGAAGCCACATCGAAACGCTCAAACTGTTGTTGGGAGAAAGTATCAAATCCGTCGCTGTCGCTACCCACAAAATGGGAGAACACCGAACGGGGTATCACTGCCGACTGATGACGAAGCCTGTCGATGAGTACCGGAAGGTCGGTCTCGGGATGGAAGCCCAAGCGGTGCATACCGGTGTCGAGTTTGATATGCACAGGATAGTCGGTAATACCTTCACTCTCGGCCGCACGGATGAGCGACTCCAACAGTCCGAAACTGTAGACCTCAGGCTGCAATGCGTGTCGGAACATGGTGCCAAATGCCGTGGGCTCAGGATTCATGATGATGATATCACCCGTAATGCCGGCCTTGCGCAACTCTACTCCCTCATCGGCCACGGCCACGGCCAAGAAGTCGACACCCCTGTCCTGCAAGGTCTTGGCTATTTCAACAGCACCCGAGCCATAGGCAGAAGCCTTGACCATGCACACCATCTTGGTCTCGGGTTTCATGAACGAACGATAGAAATTCAAATTTTCAGCAACAGCTTCCAAGTTCACCTCGAGCGTGGTTTCATGCACACGCCGCGCCATTCGTTCGCCCACCTGCTCAAAGTTGAAAGGTCTTGCCCCTTTGAGCAGTACCACACAGCTCTCCAAAGTATCGAGCAAACCACTCGCCAACAGGCTTTCGCTATCCGAGAAGAAATGGCCCGGCATTGTGAAATAGGACTGCGCAGCCGAAATCTCCCTGCCCACACCTATCAACAGGTCCACACCACGCCGACTCACCATCTCGGACACGCGTCCATAGAGCTGCTCAAGCGTGAGTCCACTCTGCAGAATGTCGCTCAGCACGAGCACCTTCCGACCACCTGCGGCCTCCGGCCGGCGAGCCATAAAGTCGAGTGCAATGTCCAATGAATTGATATCCGAATTGTAGCTGTCATTGATAATGGTGCAGGAACGAAGTCCCTGTTTTACTTCCAATCGCATCCCGACGGGTTCGAGATGTGCCAAAGTGCGAGTGAACATCTCGCTCGGCAACTGCAACCACAATGCCACCGCCAGACAATGAATGGCATTGGTAACGGAGGCTTCGTCCACAAAAGGAACCACAACCTCGGCCTCGCGCCCTGCATAGCAATAGGTGATGCGCGTACGGTTATCGGCCTGTTGCACACTCTTGACATAGAGCGGACTTTCGGCATCGTGCCGTGACCATCCCAGACGCCGGAAGTCATAGCCCGAACGCTCCACGCAGGAACTCACAACAGCATCGTCAGCACAGTAGATCAGCACCTCGCTTTCGCTAAACAGCTTCAGCTTCTCCATACACTTGTCGGTCAGTGTAGCAAAATTCTCCTGATGTGCCTGTCCAAGATAGGTAAACACTCCGATGGAGGGCTGAATAATGGCACGCAGAGCGTCCATCTCGCCGGGCTGCGATATGCCGGCTTCGAAGACGCCGATGCTTGTTTGCGGAGTGAGCAGCCAAACCGACAACGGCACTCCCACCTGCGAATTGTAGGAACGCGGCGATCGTGTAACGTTCATCATAGGCGCCAACATCTGATAGAGCCATTCTTTCACCACAGTTTTGCCGTTCGAACCGGTAACGCCAATCACAGGCAAGGAGTAAGCATCGCGATGACGCTCGGCCAAGCGTTGCAAGGCACGCAACGGAGAGACTACCTGTAGAAAAGAAGCTTCCGGATAGCGTGTAGAGAAATCGACAGGTACATCAGCCACCACAAATGCACGCACACCTCGACGATAAAGATCGGGGATGTACTTATGTCCATCGCCCACACGGGTTCGCAGAGCAAAGAAAAGCGAACTCTCCGGGAATGCCAACGAACGGCTGTCGGTGAGCAAACGATCAACCTCTGTCTCTCCCGTTCCGAAACGGCGAGCCCCCATCAGCGATGCGATTTGCTCCAAAGAATAACGGGAGCGTCCCCATCTGCCGGGCTGTATAGAAGCCGTGGATGAGTCTGTACTTTTTTCGTAGTCCATCAACATATTTCAGTCTTCTCAATTTCGTTTTCAGTCTTCCGTCTTATTGCTATTCGCATCGTAAGGCGAAAGTTTCCATTTCTGTTCAAATTCGGCCAAACGGCATTCTGTCTGCGCACGAAACAGACGTGCAGCCTCACTATCGGGGTGCAATGGCCTGTGTTGCAAGGCCCGAAGCAGGCGTTCCCACTCGACATGCATCTCCTGCAAAGCCGGTGCAAAGGCCCACGCGCGAAAACGCTCCCACACATAGTCAATGGCCACCGATGACGGATGGAGCATATCGGCCTCGAAGAAGCGATAGTCGCGCAGTTCGTCCAAAACGATCTCGTAAGCCGGAAAATAATGACACCCCTCGTTGCTACGACACAATTCATCAATGGCCAACAGCAGCGAGGCTTTGCCCAAAGCATTGCCATGAAGACCGGTTTTGCGATAACGATAAGGACTGACCGTGAACACCACTTGCAATTCGGGCCGCACTTGACGCAAACGTTGCAACAGCGGCTGCCAACATTCCACTATATCACTCGGCGACAGGTCGTGCACGCTGAAATCTGAAGTTGGCTGTTTGTGGCAATTGCCGGCCACGCTGCCATTCTCATTATATATATATGCGCGCGCGAAGCCAAACGTAACAAACAGCACATCCAATTGGGACAAAGCCAAGCGAGCCTCATCAATACGTTGCTGCACGGCTTGTTCGCAGGTTTCGCGAGTGGCTGCGGAGAAACAGCCTGAGTGCAAACGACTGTGCCACAGGCCATCATCACCAAGGAAGAATGTATCGAGAGGAATGCTACCATCTAACAATGCAGTCAGAGCGGCATGAACGGACAGAGGATTATAAATCACGCCAAACGGATTGACATCAACAGTCAAGCGAGTTTCGTGCATACGGCGGCCTATGTGTTCGGCAAAACATGAGCCGAGCATCATACAACGCGTGGCAGGCAGAAGCTGCAATTGCGTAGAGGGGAGTTCCACTTCCGTTCTGAAATTCATAAGGGCCGTATCTGCGGCGAAGGTAGCACTTTCGGGGCAGAAATATGCGGCTTCATACTGATTTTATGGCGTGAAGAAAACGAACAAGTGCGTAATCATGCCCACTCAAGCAATAGAGACTGTCCTATATAGCCCAGGGAGGACCGGGGAAGCCCTCTGCATTTTTCGCCCCACGATACCTTGCACCTAACTTTGGCTACGCCCAAGTTAGGAGGCGGCTCGGACAAGCCAAACGCAAAAACAAGTTTTTTCGTTTGGCTTGTCTCTTGCCTTGCACTAACTTTGCTGCGTGAAGTTAGGCGGCGGCTCGGCATATCAAAGCAGAAAACAAGTTTTCGCTTTGTTCTGCTCTCGCCTTGCACTAACTTTGCAACATTGATAAAAGGCTAACGAAATGGGAAAGAAAATCAAAGGTTTTTGGAATATCATTGCACGAAACAAATATCTCTGCGTCATTGTAATCTTCATTGCAGTGGCCGGATTTCTGGACACCAACAGCTTTTGGGCCAGATACCAACTGCATCGCGAAAATGAAACTCTCCGAAGCGAAATAAAGCGTTTCGAAGAACAATATGCACGCGACAAAAAACAGCTAAACAGTCTGAGGACAGACCCCGAAGCGGTGGAACGTGTGGCCAGAATGTCGCTCAAAATGTCGAAACCCAATGAGGATGTATACGTGTTCGAATAACATAGATACATCCGGCAAGAACCACAACAAGAATACATCTTTCAAGAAATGAATCGCCTCACCAAAACTCAAAATATCATCTATTGTCTTGGCGGATTGCTATTGTTGACCGGTGCCATCATGCCTGCATTTCCCGAGTTGCAATTTGCTGCCCCTTTCGTCTACACGTTGGGAGCCGTAATGTTCGCAGCCATGCAAATGCTGGCACGCTACGATGGAAAAAACATCATCTTGCGCCGTCTGCGCCGACAGCAGCTCATCGGGGCCGTCTTGCTGATTGTGGCCGGAGGCCTCATGTTTATGAGCGTACTGCAGCTGAGACCTTTCAGTGGTGATGAGTGGAAACTCGTTTTGGCCATTGCCACAGTGCTACAACTATATACATCTTTCCGCATCCCCTCTGTGATGCAGCAGGAAGAGGAGTAAACACCCCACTTGCGACAGCAAAAGCAGCTTTTACTATCTTCAAGTCTCTTGTCCCATCCCACGAACGGCCGAGAGGCTTTTTCATTTCTCCCACCTCATGGAAATGTGAAAAAATCGGTGCGTTTTTTTACATTCTCCAAGACAATTCTTAAAAACACTTATTTTCGGCAATTACCTCTCTGCCTTGCTTGACTTTTTCACCGGCGACATCGTATATTTGCAAAGCATTCGGAAACACCACGCGCTTTCCTACATTATAGGCCGTCAGAATCTAAAAGTTCAGAAGGCCTTATTTGGCAACCAACGCACCATGTACAGACTTCTATACATAGCAGCATGTCTCCTGTTCCTCACATCGTGTGCGGAGCAATACAACATCGCCGGCAATTCGTCGGGCGACCTGCTTGACGGAAGAATGATATATCTGCGTGTATCGCAAGACGGAAACAGCACTTGCTGTCTTGACTCCAGCGAAGTGGTGCACGGACGATTTAACTTCATCGGAGACATCGACTCCGTCATGATGGCACATCTCTACATGGGCGAGGAAGTGGTGATGCCCATCGTGATGGAACGCGCCAAGCTCACTGTGCATATCGATGACATGGAGCGCCATGTTTCCGGAGGCCCCCTCAACGATTGCTTGTACGACTTCTTCCGACAGAAGCTCAGTATCGAGAACGAAATGTGGGAAGCCGAACAAAAGTGTATCGAACTGATGCGCAGGGGTAAGTGGAACGAAAAGCACAGAAGGCAGTTTGCCAAACAAGCAGAAATTCTGAATAAAAAGGTAGAGGATTTGGAGACCAAGTTCATCATTGACAACTACGACAATGCCTTAGGACCGGGGTTCTTCATGCTGCTCTGCAACCAATTCCCCTCACCTGTCATTACGGATCAAATAGCGCGCATTATCCAGAGCGCACCGCGCGAATTCATGCGCAACCCTTTCGTTAGGAACTATCTGAAACGGGCGCGCGACAGTCGCACTCACCGCAACAGAGATAAGAGAGAAGACGAATAAAATTCTTATCCCACTTGACAAGTCTTACCAACCCAAAGAATAAAGCCGCCGCAGGAGATTCTCCCTGTGGCGGCTCTTTATTGACAGACTTGCTATCTACATTTCCATATTCCTCCGACAGAAGTGGAAGTTGCTGTCTTAGTACACCTCTACCTCATCTACAAAAATCCACCCACCAAACTCGCCAGGCTCAGCCTGCAAGCGGATGTAGCGAGCACGCTCACGGCCACTCCATCCCCACTTCTTGATTTCGGGTGATGAGGTGCGCACCACCGGCGAGGCTTCCTCATGAACCACACGGAAGTTCTCACCATCATCCGATACGGACACCACAAAGCGTGCCGGAAAGAAAATTTCCGGACCACATGTCTGCATGATGTTGCAATGCACACGCGAAATTTTCTGCGCGCACCCCAAATCCACCACCACATCAAATCGTTTTCCGCGTATGAAGCCCTGCCAACGGCCATCACCAAAATCCCATCCGCCTCGCAGTCCGTCTGTCAGAGTAGCATCACCGGCGCCACAATAGTGGTTGTTGTATGGCAACAGATACTTTACCGAAGCTCCCAACGCCTTGTGACGTGCCGGCCGGAAGTAGTCCGAACGATTACCTATCTCTCGGCGCAGGTCGAAAGCCCGGATACCCTTCGCCCGTAGGCGGTCAGTCTCGTGCATGGCGCGTTGACGGAAATCGGCATAGTTCTTCTGCACTGCCCCATTCCATCCCATTTCGGCTATGGCCAAGATGCGAGGATAGAGCATGTGTTCGGCATGCTGCTCAGAGGGAATATATTCTGCCCATAGATTACCTTGTACTCCTTTAACCAATCGACATTCCTCCGGAGTGAGTCCTTGTAACGGTGCATACGAGTACACACGCTCCAAAGGAAGGTAAGCTCCCATTGCTTCGGGTTGCGAAGGAGGTGCATCCTGATAGCCATCAAGATAACAGAACTTGCCGGGCGACAACACCACTTCATAGCCTCGGGAAATGGCTTCACGAGCCAGTTCCTTGTCACGCCACACCATCACAGTGCTTCCCGGTGCCAGGCTATCAGCTATAATTTCGTCCCAACCCACCAGGCGACGCCCATGCGACTGCAGGAATTTCCCCATGTGACGTATGAGGTACGTCTGCAGGTCCTCTGTCTTTTCTGTGCCCAGTTCGTCCATCAAGCGACGGCACAGCGGACACGTGGCCCATGAAGCACGAGCTGCCTCATCGCCTCCCACATGAATGTACTCCGAAGGAAAGACCTCCATCACTTCAGTCAGGACATTCTCCAAGAAATCGTAAACTGCGATATTGCCGGGACAAAAATCGGCCTGCTTGTATGGTTCATGCGTACAAGACAGTTCGGGATAGGCCGCCAAGACCTCTTCCGAATGGGCCGGCATTTCGATTTCGGGCACAATAGTGATGCCCCGCTCTGCCGCATAACGAACCAACTCACGCAACTCCTGCTGCGTGTAATAGCCGCCGTAAGCACCGGGCGTGCCCTGCGTAACATAGCGACAGCCATTCTGACACCACGACTTCCAAAGGCTGTCAGTGCGCCAAGCAGCAAAATTGGTGAGACGCGGATAACGCTTGATCTCCATACGCCATCCGGCCGCATCAGTGAGGTGCAGATGCAAACGGTTCAACTTGTAAGAAGCCAACGCATCAATCTGGCGTTTCAGATAGCTCAGCGGAAAGAAATGACGCGAGACATCAAGCATGGCACCGCGCCAAGCAAAGGCCGGAGCATCCTCAATGGTGCAACAAGGAAGTTTGTGCGCAACACGAAGTTGGGTCAGCGTTTGTGCAGCACGCAAGAATCCAATTTCAGCAGGAGCGTACACAACCACAGAGTCCTTATAAACCTGCAAACGATAAGCCTCAGAACTTGAAACCTCACCCTGCAACTTACGAAAGACCACACGTTGACTTGCGGTCCCTGAAGCAGAAGACGCCAAACGGCCATCAAAGACTGCAGCAAGAGCTATTGGAAGTTGCACTCCACTTTCATTTATCTGCTGATAAGGTGCACTCAAATCGTAGCTACCCTTCGACATTTCCACGTAGCGAGGTTGGGGCAACAGACTTTGAGCATCTGCACCCAAACAAACACTGCTCAAAATTACACTTAGGGTAAGATATTTTTTCCAATTCATCGTTATGTGTTTTTCTCTCCGTAAAAATACAACGATACGGCGGGAGCATGGAGCGAAAACAGATTTTTTATCACAGAAACACACTTTTTTTATCACAGAGAGGCCTTCAAAAGAAAAAAAACGTACTTTTGAAACGAAATAAAGCTTTCGTCGATTATGGACAAACATTCCCAAATACTCCAACAAGTGGAGAGAGCCTTAAAGAAAACGGCATCAAAATATCAATTGGAACTGGAAAATCCTCCTCTCACCGACTTGCACATCCAAGTGAAGCAAGAGAGCGGTGAGCTATTGGTTTTTGATGATGACGACAAGGAAGTAACTCGCTGTGTTGTGGAAGAGTGGATTGGTAACACCGATGAAAAATTTTATGAACAGATACAACCATTGCTCATTTCCTGCATTGACAATATGCGGAGCACATGGAACACTTTGTGCCTGCTAAAGCCTTTCTCTTTCGTCCTTGTCGGTGAAGACAAAGAGACTATTGCAGAACTCTATCTTGTGGACGACGATACCATTGTGCTCTCCGATGAATTGATGAAGGGGCTCGACAAAGACCTGGAAGCATTTTGGGAAGAATTGGCTAAACGATAGCAAGTCCGCAGACAACCGCTACATATTTCGTAACAAGTTTTGAACCTAACAAGCGGCTTCCGAAGCTCACACAGAGCCAATCGGAAGCCGCTATACTTTTTGCACGAAGTTTCACTCGCCTCGCGAGAAAGCAACGAGCCTCACTTCATCAATAGACCTCCTCACTATCCTCGGGAAAATCAGTGTTTACAGAAACATCGGCAGCCAGTGGATGATGACGAACGGTCAAACTGCGATTGATGCCACCCATGTCACGATAGGATATACGGAAGGCTTCGGCACTGTTAAGACTTGCCGGAATCGGGAAAGACACATAGCCATTTCGCCAACGCTCACGCGGAGCACCATGAGCATTGTGACGAAATTCCAAATCGACAATACCAGAAGTTACAGGCACATACGACGCATACACCATGTTGATGAAATGCGGACGAATGGTGTAGAACGCCGACATATAGCGGAAGCGAACATTCAAGTGGCCTCCACCGACCCATGCTGACACAATCTGAATGCGGTCATGCCCCAAACTATCACTTTCCTCTGATGACGGATTTTGAAAAATGGGTTTCGTCAGCACCTTATAGAGTTGGTATATATCTATCACAGGTCCTCTACCTTGCCCCTCCGGAACGGTAAATCCGGCTATCACTCGTTGTCCATTGCGCTGCGCTCCATGCAACACCAGAAGCGAGCTATCAGCCAACGCATAGGTGCCGGCGCCATCAAAACGGATAAGGTATTGCTGCGGAGTGCCCTCAACAGTTCCCCATCCCACATAAGCTCTCACGTCATTGTCATCGCTACATGCGACCAACATAATCAGGACTACCATCAGTCCCATCATAAATTTCAACGTCTTCATCTTTCTTATTTATTATATGTATATAAAATCATCGCAAATGTAAGGTCGATTTCACCGAAGGCCTCACGATAATTGTTAGTCTTTCCCTCAGATCCTTAATTCGGTCTTAAAATAAAGAAGATATAACATTTATACACACTCTCTGCACTCACCATGCACACTTTTGCTTTGCGCAAGTTAGGCGGCGGCTCGGCAAAAAAGCAAAAAAAGATGTTTTTGCTTTGTTTTGCACTCGCCTTGCATACTTTCGCTCTGCGCAAGTTAGGCGGCGGCTCGGCAAAAAAGCAAAAAAAGATGTTTTTGCTTTGTTTTGCACTCGCCTTGCACTAACTTTGCTCGCTAAATCTTCACTTGCATGGACGAAACTCTTTTGCAGCGCATCAAGCAACGCTACAGCGTGGTGGGAAATGCCGATGGACTGAACAGAGCACTTGACATTGCTCTGAAAATCGCGCCGGTAGACCTCTCTGTGCTCATTACGGGAGAGAGCGGTGTGGGCAAAGAAATCATACCACGCATCATCCACGACCACAGCACAAGAAAGGGAAAGAAGTATTTCGCCGTAAACTGTGGTGCAATTCCCGAGGGAACTATTGATTCCGAACTCTTTGGCCACGAAAAGGGAGCTTTTACGGGAGCTATCGATAGCCGAGAGGGATACTTCTCGGTGGCCAACGGAGGAACCTTGTTCCTTGACGAAGTGGGCGAACTCCCCATGCAGACACAAGCCAGGCTGCTCCGCGTCCTGGAAACAGGAGAATACATCCGCGTGGGTGCCAGTGAAGTGCGCAAAACGGATGTCCGAATTGTGGCTGCCACAAACGTAAACATCGAGAAGGCAATTGAAGAAGGAAAGTTCAGAGAGGACCTTTTCTACAGGCTCAACTCAATTTCCATACAGATGCCTGCGCTGCGCGAACGTGGTTCCGACATCGTACTGCTCTTTAAGAAATTTGCCTTGGAGATGAGTGAGCGTTACAAGATGCCGCCTGTGCGTCTCAACGAAGAGGCCAAGAAAATGCTGATGGCTTATAGCTGGCCAGGCAACGTTCGCCAGCTCAAGAACATCACAGAAAACCTTTCCGTAACTTGCGGCTGCCGCGAGATAACGCCTGACATACTTCGCGACTATCTGCCTGAACGACGCGCCAACCAACTCGTGGCTATCAAACCGAACGCTGAAAACAGCAGAAGTTTTGAGAACGAGCGCGAAATCCTGTACCAAATTCTGTTTGACCTGCGCAGAGATGTCAACGAACTGAAGAAGCTGGTGCATGAGGGGCATTTGCAAAACGAAAGTGCGACGAAGAAAAGCGACAATGCTGTCACACTGCTTCGATCATCCATGAAAGAGCAGACAATCCAGGAGGAAGAAACTCCTTATTGGGAGGCCGAAGAAGTGGATACCATTGAGGAAAATCAGCCACGCTCTTTGGAAGACACCGAGCGCGAGCTTATTCGGCAGACACTGACCCAAACCAACGGGCGTCGCAAGGCAGCAGCCGACAAATTGGGCATTTCAGAACGTACTCTGTACAGAAAAATCAAGGAATATGGGCTGGAATAAACCAATCACATGGCTTACAATCGTGGTTCTCACGGCCTGTGTTCTAACCGCCTGCAGCGTCAGCTATAAGTTCACCGGCACATCTATCAACTACGATTTGATAAAAAGCATCCAAATTGACAACATTGCCAACCGCGCCCCCTATGGTTGGGCCCCCATGGAAGCAATGTTCAACAACAAACTGCAAGACCGTTATGCCAATCAAACGAGGTTGAAACTGGTCAAGCGAAACGGAGATCTGCACATCGCCGGTGAAATAACAGGATACGACCAATACAACAAAGCCATCTCGGCCGATGGATACTCTTCGCAAGTTCAGCTCAAGATGACCGTAAACATCCGCTTCCGCAATGGAAAGACCAACCAAAGCTGGGAAAAACAGTTCTCGGCCACCACACAATACAACTCCACGCAACAGCTTTCAGCTGTACAGGAACAGCTTGTAACGGAAATGATTTCCGATATTACAGACCAAATTTTCAACGCAACAGTAGCCGACTGGTAAGATATGGATATAGTGAAATACATACAGCACCCCGAGTTGCTTGACCGGGAAACGCTCTACCCACTCAGAGAGTTGGTAGCCAAATACCCATACTTTCAAGCCGCACGCCTGTTGTTCCTGCATAATTTGTTCCTATTGCACGACCCGACATTTGGAGAGGAACTGCGACGCGCTTCCTTGTACATTCCTGATCGTAATGTGCTTTTCCAATTGGTGGAAGGCGACAATTACAAGCCTACCTGCACACATGCTCATCAAGCCTCCAAAGAGGCCACACTTGACACGGGTCGCGATCGCACGGAGTCGCTTATCAACAAATTCCTTAGCGCTTCAGAACCCTACACACAGGAAACGCATAAACGGCAGCCCACTGCAACAGATGCCACCACCGATTACGCGGCATTCCTGTTACAGATGGAAGATGCACAACCTGAGCAACAAGAAACAGCCCCCCAACGCGACCTCGCCCTCATCGATGATTTCATTGAAAACCAGACAGAGCGCATCGTACTGAGCACAGAGCCGGAACCCATGCCCGAAACGCAGGAAATTACAACCGAACAGCCCGAAGCCGAAGAAGATTATTTCACAGAGACGCTCGCCAAGATATACATTCAGCAAGGGCGTTACGAAAAGGCCATCGAAATTATCAGGAAGCTACACTTGGTTTATCCAAAAAAAAACCGTTACTTTGCAGACCAAATCCGCTTCTTGCAGAAATTGGAAATCAATAACAAAAATAAAACATAGTAAAATGTACAATTTATTAGTCATTTTGGCAGTCATCGTAGCCATCCTTCTGATTTTTATCGTGCTGATACAAGAATCAAAAGGCGGTGGCCTTGCAGCCAGCTTCTCTTCATCAAACAACATCATGGGTGTAAGAAAGACCACTGACGTGATTGAAAAAGCCACATGGACACTTGTAGGCTTGGTCGTGGCTCTCTGCATTGCTACAACCTTTGTAACACCCAAAGCTGCAGACTCTGCAAATCTCGTAACAGACATTAAGACCGCTCCCGCCCCCATGAATATCCCCGGACAAGCCGGTGGACAGGCCGGACAAGCAGCCCCCGCAGCTCCCGCAGCACCTGCAAACTAAGAGAAGGCTGTCAACAAAAACAAACGTGCCAATGCGCCAATGTGCCAAAAGGATTAGCTCAACCGAGCAAGCTGGAAGCATTGGAACATTGGCACGTTGCTTTTCTTGAAAATGCGTAGAAAAAGTTGGGCACAGATAACAAAAATCTCGCACACGCCTTTTTCACATTCACTTATTATATCCCTAAAAATCAACAAACACTTCCTTCCATGAAAATAGCCATCATAGGAACCGGTTATGTCGGCCTCGTTTCCGGCGCATGCTTTGCCGAAATGGGCGTCGAGGTTACATGTGTCGATATCGACGAAGCAAAAATCTCCAAACTCGAGCAAGGCATTATCCCCATCTACGAGCCGGGATTGGAAGATATGGTAAAGCGAAACTACAACGAAGGAAGACTTCGCTTCACCACAGACCTGCGAACCTGCATCGATGATGTGGAAGCCGTATTCAGTGCCGTAGGAACTCCTCCCGATGAAGACGGAAGCGCAGATTTATCCTATGTGCTGAATGTCGCACATGAAGTGGGACGCTATATGAAGAAGTATTTGGTTGTGGTAACCAAGAGTACTGTACCCGTAGGCACAGCCCGAAAGGTCAAGGCCGCAATTGCCGAGGAACTTGCCCTGCGTGGCGAAAACATACCCTTCGATGTAGCCTCCAATCCTGAATTTCTCAAGGAAGGAGCTGCAGTTAAGGACTTCATGTCTCCCGATCGCGTTGTCGTTGGTGTAGAAAGCAAACGTGCTCGCGACCTGATGGCCAAGCTTTACGCACCATTCATGCTCAACAATTTCCGCGTGCTCTTCACAGACATATCATCGGCTGAGATGATTAAATATGCCGCCAACAGTATGCTGGCCACGCGCATCTCATTCATGAACGACATCGCCAACCTCTGCGAATTGGTCG
Organism: Bacteroidaceae bacterium; assembly: GCA_017461605.1. Lineage (GTDB taxonomy): Bacteria > Bacteroidota > Bacteroidia > Bacteroidales > Bacteroidaceae > Alloprevotella. The sequence continues at coordinate 85,116 of JAFTXN010000002.1, read as the reverse complement.
GAGCAGATGTCAACATGGTGCGCAAAGGCATAGGAAGCGACACGCGCATCGGAAGCAAGTTTCTCTATCCCGGCTGCGGCTACGGTGGTTCTTGTTTCCCCAAGGATGTAAAGGCACTTATCAAAACGGCAGAACAAGCCGGCTATGATATGCGCGTGCTTCGTGCCGTCGAGGATGTAAACGAACAACAGAAGTCTATACTTTTCCGCAAGCTTTCTGCATACTATGGAGGTGATTTGAAGGGTAAGACTATAGCTCTGTGGGGACTTGCGTTTAAGGCTGAGACCGACGATATGCGCGAGGCCACATCGCTTGTCACCATCAACCTCTTGCTGGAAGCCGGTTGCACCATCCGCGTGTTCGACCCTGTAGCCATGGACGAATGCCGCCGCCGTTTGGGCGACAAGGTGATTTATGCCAAGGACATCTACGATGCTGTACTCGGCGCAGATGCTCTCCTACTCCTCACGGAATGGAAACAATTCCGACTTCCTTCATGGGAGGTAGTGCGTCGCGCAATGAATACGCCCATTCTGATTGACGGCCGCAACCTCTACAGTCCTTCCGAAATGTGCGAGAATGGTTTTGAATACTTCTCCATCGGTCGCCCCAACATTTGCGAAGTTCCGGAATAGGCTTTAGTATTTTCTCCTCGCTTTTCACACAAACGCATCCCTTTCGGCCATGAGATACCTCATACTCTCCGACGTTCATGGTTCGTTGCCGGCGCTCGAACAAGCTTTGACTATTTTCGAGCACGAACATTGCGACATGCTATGCCTCCTCGGCGATATTCTCAACTACGGTCCGCGCAACGGATTGCCCGAGGGATTAAATCCGCAAGGCATTGCAGAAAAGCTAAACAGCATGGCTGACAAAATAATAGCCGTGCGCGGAAATTGCGACTCTGAGGTTGATCAGATGCTCTTACACTTCCCCATCATGGCTGACTATGCCTTGTTGGTAGACGAGGGAAAGCGGTTATTGCTCACCCATGGCCACATTTTCAACACCGAGAATCCACCCATAGCCGTCGAAGCCATCTTCTGTGGGCACACCCACTTATGGAAACTCGAACGCATCGGGCAAATGGCGGTATGCAACACAGGTTCGCCCACGTTCCCCAAAGGAGGAAATCCACCCAGTTTGGCTATCTACGAAGCAGGAAAAATCAGTCTGCGAACCCTTCACGGAGAAATCCTCAAGGAACTCACGTTGTAAGGAAAACCTTTTGGAAAGCCACCGCAAACCGACCAAAAACGACGTATAGCCTTACACATTATTTTATAATATATGCGTGCGAAGCGAAAGCTTTGCGCGCTTTTTTTGTTCCCAAAACGCATTTTCAGCCATCGCTACACCATTTTCAGGCTTCGCAGCCCTCACTTTCCCATGTTTTTTTGAGAAAAAGAAGATAAGGTACAAGGTTTTTATGTATCTTTGCGCGTTCCTTTCACAAAGAATAAACAAAAATATAAACATAAAAGAAAAATGGCAGCATTACAGAAAATCAGAAGCAAAGGAGCCTGGCTGATTCTTGCGATTGGTCTCGGCTTATTCGCTTTCATCGCCGGAGACTTCTTCCAGTCCGTTGAAACCACACGGAACGTAAGCAAGATGCAAGTAGGCGAAGTTTACGGAGATGAACTCTCCGTGCAGGAGTATCAAACACTCGTTGAGCAAACCACCGAATTGTACAAGATGCAATACGGCACCATCAACGATGCTATGCAAGACCAAATCAGAGACGAGGTTTGGAATCAGTATGTCAGCTACAAGCTGATTGAGCACGAAGCCTCCAAGCTCGGAATGATTGTTACCGACCAGGAAGTTCAAGACGCCTTGGTCGAAGGTACTGCATCCTCTCTTCTCCGCATGGGTCAACCGTTCGTTGGTCAGAACGGCCGTTTCGATGTAGCGACTCTGCAGAACTTCCTCAAGCAGTACAAGGAACTGGGTTCACAGACCGCTCAGCTTGATCCGCAAATGGTGGAGACATTCCAAATGATGTACCGCATATGGGAATTCACCGAGAAGGAACTCCGCAAAGAACTCCTCATCACCAAGTTCAACGTTCTGATGCAGCAGAGCATCATGTCGAACACCATTGCAGCCCGCATGCACTTTGACGAGCGCAACACACGCTACACTGCTCAAGTTGCCGCAATTCCCTTCTCCTCTATCGACGACAAGAAGGTGGAAGTTACAGATGCTGAGCTCAAGGCTATGTACGAGAAGAACAAGGAGTTGTTCCGCGTACCCTTTGAGACACGCGACCTGAAGTACATCGACGTACTTGTGAGCGCAAGCAACGCAGACCGCTCTGCCCTCAACCAAGAGATGGCCGAATATGCAGCACGTCTGCAAGACGGTGAGAATGTGGCTGTTACAGTGGCTGCCAGCAAGACCACCATCCCTTATGTCAATGCACCCTTGAGCAAGAACGCTTTTGCCCGTGACATTCAGAATCACCTCGATTCTATGGCTGTCGGAAGTGTGAAAGCACCCTTCTATAGCGGTATCGACAACACCATGAACACCATCCGCCTCATCAGCAAGGCCGAGATGCCCGACTCAGTGCAGTATTGCATGATTGCCGTTCAAGCTGCCACTGCAGAAGAAGTGAAGCAGCGTGCTGACAGCATCGCAGCAGCAGTAGCCGCCAACGACACTGCATTTGCATCCATTGCAAAGAAATACCAGCAGACCGGTGACAGCATTTGGGTAACTTCTGCTCAGTATGAGAATGGAGGCATCGACGAAGATGGAGCCAAGTTTGTTACAGCCCTCAACACCACAGCTCCCGGTCAGGTAACCACTGTAGAAATGACACAAGGCACTTTGGTGCTGAAAGTCATCGCACGCAAGAACATGGTAACCAAGTACAACGCTGCAGTTATCAAGTGCCCCGTTGACTTCTCCAAGGATACATATCAGAATGCGCTCAACCAGTTCAACCGCTTCATTTCTGCCAATCGCACCCTCGAAGCCATCGAGAAGAATGCCGGTAAGAGCGGATATGTGCTGCGCGACCTCGAAAACTTCAGTTCGTCAATGCACAACGTAGCCAACGTAGGCGCAACCAAGGATGCCATCCGCTGGATCTTCGACGAAGCCGAAGTGGGCGACATCTCCAAGCTCTACGAATGTGGCACAGAGAACGATCACCTGTTGCTCATCGCCGTAACCGGTGTTCACGAGAAGGGTTATCGTCCTTGGGATGAAAAGAACACTAAGGAAGTGTTGCGTCTCATGGTGCTGAGCGAGAAGAAGGGTGAAATGCTGCGCAACCAGCTGAAGGGTGTGAAGGATATGGCAAGTGCCTTGAAGCAGCCCTCTGTTGTTAGCGACACTCTCAACAACATCACCTTCATGAACAATGCTTCTGTACTCAACATCGGCGCTCCTGAGCCCGCACTCACCGGTCTCATTTGCAAAACTCCGGCCGGCAAGTTCAGCAGCGTCATTGGTAGCACCGGTGCTTACATGGTGCAGGGTCTCAATGCAGAGAAGCCCACTGAGAAGTTTGATGCCAAAGTAGAAATGCAAATGGCAGCTCAGAACAACTTGCGCACCATGCTCGGACAGCTCTATCAGGCACTTGTGCTGAAAGCAGATGTCATTGACAATCGCTATAAGTTCTAAACAGAAACAGTTTATTTCATTATCAAGAAATACGGAAAGCGGCTTGCAAATTTGCAGGCCGCTTTCTTTGTCTTACAAAGACTCCGCAAGCACCTCCCTTCCCCATCATATTTTTTTCAGAAATTGATATATAACCCCCATCTCTGAGATGGTGTATATCTATGGTAGAGATATACACCATCTACGCCGTAGATAAGGCGCATCTCTTACGAAGGAAACCACTATCTTTCAGACAAAGAAATCGTAGCAAACTAAGCAGAAGAAAAACTCTAGCAAATTTGGCTTTCCGCTCGCCTTGCGCTAACTTTAAATAAGTCATACTTCGGCTCGGGAAAACTTTTGAAAATTCATGACTTCATTTTCACGTTTTCCGCTCGCCTTGCGCTAACTTTGACTATACTTCAATATCCCAAGTTAGGCTGCGGCTCGGGAAAGCTCAAATAAATTTGGCTTTCCGCTCGCCTTGCGCTAACTTTGTCGCGCTATGATGAAAATTGAGGAACTGATTCCCATTTATGCGGCACATCCCCAGGTATCAGCCTTGTCGCATACCCTTGAAGACGAGAGCATTCGCAGCATTTTCTGCGAGGGTCTGCGTGCTTCGTCGGCCCCTTTGTGCTTCTCAGCACTCGCTACAAAAAAGGCGGTGCAGCATCCCTTTCTTGTGATACTCAATGACGAGGAAGAGGCCGGCTACTTCTATCACGACATGGTGCAACTCTGCGGCGAAGACCATGTACTCTACTTTCCCTCCACCTATCGCCGTGCAGTGAAATATGCTCAGCGCGATGCTGCCAATGAGATACTGCGAACAGCTGTGCTCAGCCGTTTTTCTGCATGGTCTGCCGAAAAACATTCTCAATCCTCAGAACCTCTCTTTGTCATTACTCATCCTTCGGCCATGTCCGAGCGCGTGGCTTCGCAGCAGCAACTCAACTGCCAAATGCTTCGCGTGGCCGAGGGCGACACTTTCGATCTCACCGAACTCACGCTGCGCCTGCGCGAGTTGGGCTTTTCGCGCCGCGACTATGTTTACGAACCGGGAGAGTTTGCTGTGCGTGGCAGCATTCTGGATGTCTACTCTTTTTCCTCCGAACTGCCTTTTCGTATCGACTTCTTCGGAGATGACGTTGACACACTGCGCACCTTTGAAGTGGAGACACAGCTTTCGCGCGACCGTCTGAAAGAAGTCGTCATCATCCCCGATGTTGAGGCAAACGGCGAGGAACTGGTGCCTTTCACAGATTTTTTACCAAAAAGCACTGTGGTCGTTTTGCGCGATTTCTCCTATGTCTGCGAGGCCGTCGACAAGATATTCAAGGAAGGGTTTGCCCAACAAGCCATTGCCGAACGGGCTTCGATGACCGAAGTTGAAACCGCCGAACAGGTTGCAGAACTTTCACGCGACAACTTGCTCATTTCGGGCGACACCCTGCGCAGTGCCCTCCTACCATTGCGCCGTATCGATATTGGTGCGCACCCATTTGGCACGCCTAATGCCACGTTGCACTTTGCTTTCCGCCTACAACCTCTTTACCACAAGAACTTTCAGCTGGTGGCCCAATCGTTCCACCAGCTCCGCACCGAAGGCTATCGCCTCTTCGTGTTGGCCGATAGTGCCAAGCAAAACGAGCGATTGCACGACATTCTTTCCTCCCCCGAAACCACCGGGCTGACACTTTCTTCCGTAGAAACTTCTCCGGTCTTCACCCCCGTTCTGAAAACATTGCACGATGGTTTCATCGACGACACGCTGCGTCTGTGCGTCTTCACCGACCACCAGGTGTTCGATCGTTTTCACAAATACAGCCTGCGCAGCGACCGCGCCCGTGATGGCAAGCTTGCCCTCACCCTGCGCGAACTTCAGCAGTTCGAGCCGGGCGATTATGTGGTACACGTCGACCATGGTGTCGGCCGCTTTGCCGGTCTTGTTCGCGTGGCCGGTGCCGATGGTTCCATGCAAGAGGTGATAAAGCTCACCTTCCAACGCGACGACGTGGTGTTCGTATCCATACACTCGCTCTACAAGGTCAGCAAATATAAAGGGCGCGATGGCGAAGCCCCCCACTTGAGTCGACTCGGCACGGGTGCTTGGGAAAAGCTGAAGGAGCGCACCAAGCAAAAGATCAAGGACATTGCCCGCGACCTGATTCAACTCTATTCACGCCGCAAGGAGGAACAAGGCTTTGCTTTCAGCGCCGATAGTTTCATGCAGCACGAACTGGAAGCCGGTTTTGCCTACGAAGACACCCCCGACCAATTGCGCGTTACGCAGGAGGTGAAAGCCGACATGGAGAGCACACGTCCCATGGATCGATTGGTGTGTGGCGACGTAGGCTTCGGAAAAACCGAAATAGCCGTGCGAGCAGCTCTGAAAGCCGCAGCCGACAACAAGCAGGTGGCCGTGCTTGTTCCCACCACAGTGTTAGCTCTTCAACACTACAAGACGTTCTCTTCACGCCTGCACGATTTCCCCGTCAAGGTGGATTATCTGAGTCGTGCTCGCACCTCGGCACAAACCAAAGCCGTGCTTGCCGGACTGGAAGATGGCAGCATCAACATCGTTGTCGGCACGCACAAGCTCATCGGCAAGGGGGTGAAATTCCGCGACCTCGGCTTGCTCATCATTGACGAAGAGCAGAAGTTCGGAGTGGCAGTCAAGGAGCGCCTGCGCCAACTCAAAGTGAATGTCGACACCCTCACAATGTCGGCTACCCCCATCCCACGCACACTACAGTTCTCCCTGATGGGTGCTCGCGACTTTTCAGTCATTCAGACGCCACCTCCCAACCGTCGTCCCATTCAGACAGAAGTGCACACCTTTGGTCACGAAGTCATCGCCGATGCCATCAACTTCGAGATGTCACGCAACGGACAAACGTTCATTGTGACCAACCGCGTGGCCGCCCTACCCCATTTGGCCGAACTGGTGAGAAAATATGTACCCGATGCCCGTGTGGCCACCGGACACGGACAGATGCCACCGGTCGAACTGGAGAAAACCATTGTCGACTTCATCAATCACGATTACGACGTGCTGATCAGCACCACCATTGTGGAGAATGGCATCGACATCCCCAATGCCAACACCATCATCATCGATGCAGCACACCACTTCGGCCTATCGGATCTGCACCAGATGCGCGGCCGCGTGGGACGCAGCAACCGCAAGGCTTTCTGCTACCTGCTGGCACCCCCATTGTCATTGCTCAAGGACGATGCACGCCGCCGTCTGCAAGCTATCGAGAGCTACAGCGATTTGGGCAGCGGCATCCACATTGCCATGCAGGACCTCGACATCCGCGGTGCCGGCAACCTGCTGGGCGCAGAGCAGAGCGGATTTATTGCCGACTTGGGATATGAAACCTATCAGAAGATTTTGGCAGAAGCCGTAACCGAACTGAAGAACGATGAGTTTGCACAACTCTATTCGGAAGAGCAACAGCAGAACGCCATCACGCTGACAGGCGACCTATTTGTGGACGATTGCACAGTGGAGTGCGACCTGCACGCCTACTTCCCCGAGGACTATGTCCCCGGAAGTGCAGAGCGCATGTTGCTCTACCGCGAACTCGACTCACTCTCCACCGACGAACAACTGGAAGGCTTCCGCCGTCGCATGACCGACCGCTTCGGTCCGTTGCCTCCTGAGGGCGAAGAGCTACTACGCATCGTGCCACTCCGCCGATTGGGACGCCGACTGGGCTGCGAACGGCTCACGCTGAAGGGCGGCCGACTCACACTCCACTTCGTGCGCAACACAGCCAGTCCCTTCTATCGCAGCCAAATGTTCGATGCCGTTATCCGCTATGCCACCGGCCACTATCGCACCTGTCGCTTGGATGAGCAGAAAGGACAACGGCGCATGATGATTAGCGGCATTACTTCCGTACAGACAGCTTGCAACACGCTACGCGAAGTAGCCAACCCATAGAAACACCATGTGTTCACACACATCTCCACAAGCAAGACCCGACCACCGATATTCGGTAGCCGGGTCTTATTCTCTCTCTTTCTGTATTTCCCTCAGGCCTTATTTCTGGTTCGCCAAAAGCGCTTCGCGAATCTGTGCCTCGATTTCCTCACACAGCTCCGGATTGTCAGCCAACAGCTTCTTGACAGCATCGCGTCCCTGTCCGATTTTGCTATCGCCATAGCTGAACCACGAACCGCTCTTCTTGATGATACCATGTTCCACACCGAGGTCCACAATCTCGCCGATGCGTGAAATACCTTCGCCAAAGGTGATTTCGAATTCGGCCTTGCGGAAAGGAGGTGCCACCTTGTTCTTCACCACCTTCACACGCACCTGGTTGCCAATCGGTGTGTCGCCATCCTTCAGCGTCGTTACCTTGCGGATGTCGAGGCGCACGCTGGCATAAAATTTCAGCGCATTACCGCCCGTTGTTGTCTCAGGATTGCCAAACATGATGCCAATTTTCTCGCGCAACTGGTTGATGAAGATGCATGTGGTGTTGGTCTTGTTGATGGTGGAAGTGAGTTTGCGCAATGCCTGACTCATGAGACGCGCCTGCAATCCCACTTTGTTTTCACCCATATCGCCTTCGAGTTCAGCCTTCGGTGTGAGGGCTGCCACCGAGTCGACCACGATGACATCGATGGCCGATGAGCGGATGAGCTGGTCGGCAATCTCGAGAGCCTGCTCACCATTGTCTGGTTGCGAAATAAGAAGTTCGTCCACGTTCACACCAAGCTTGGCTGCATAGAAGCGGTCGAAAGCATGCTCGGCATCAATGAAGGCTGCAATGCCCCCTGCGCGCTGTGCTTCGGCAATAGCGTGGATGGCCAGTGTAGTCTTACCCGAACTCTCCGGACCATATATTTCGATGATACGACCCTTGGGATAACCGCCTACGCCCAGTGCTGCATCGAGCGCAAGGCTACCCGTCGGGATTACGTCCACTGCTTCAATCTTCTCATCTCCGAGTTTCATAATGGAACCCTTACCAAAATCCTTCTCGATTTTGGCCATGGCTGCCTGCAGCGCTTTCAGTTTTTCGTTAGCAACCATTTCTCCAATTTCTTCTTTCTTTGCCATTTCTATAAATATGCTTTTAGGTTTCGTAATTACTTTATCACTTTATGGGACAAAGATAGTGAAAGGCGAGCGAAAAGGGCGTGAAAGAACGTAGTTATTTCACACGCACTTTTCCAAGCCGCATCCTATCTTATCAAAAGATAGTGAAAGGCGAGCGTAAAGTTTGAAAGTGAGCTTGCGAATTTTCAAAAACTTTTCCAAGCCGCATCCTATCTTATCAAAAGATAGTGAAAGGCGAGCGAAAAGGGTGTGAAAGAGCGCAGTTATTTCATACACTCTTTGCCGAGCTATCCGGAATATAAAAACAAGCATTGGTCCGAAACTACTAATCGAAGAAAGATCCATCACACATCAAACAAAAAATTCTGCAGGCTCTGCATGGTATTTCATAGGGATTTCAGAATTTATTGTTTTCTTTGCAAGCAAGTTATCAAACACTCGGCCAAGATGAAGATACTGATCATTGAAGACGACAACGACCTGCGCGAAATTCTTACCCAATTTCTTACGCGCGAACGCTACGTGGTGGAGACCGCAGCCACTTATCGCGAAGCCCACAGCAAGGCGATGGGATACGACTACGACTGTCTGCTGCTCGACATCATGCTTCCCGACGGTAGCGGATTGGACCTGCTGTCCGCTCTCAACAAGGCCGGACGTCGCCCCAATGTTATCATCCTTTCGGCCAAGGACTCCATCGAAGACAAGGTGACCGGTCTCGAACTCGGGGCCGACGACTATCTGCCCAAGCCCTTCCATCTGGCAGAGCTGCACGCTCGGCTGAAGAGCGTGCTTCGCCGCCGTCAACGCGACGGAGAGCGCTGGCTGCGTTGCGGCAACGTGGCTGTGGATCCCGAGACCTTTCGCGTGGAGGTGGAAGGCACTCCCCTGGATCTGGGACGCAAGGAATATGACATTCTGGTCTACTTCATGAATCGACAAGGCAAGCTCGTGGAGAAGCAAGTGCTGGCCGAAGCCGTGTGGGGCGACAACATAGATCAGGCCGACAACTTCGACTTCATCTATGCCCAAATCAAAAATCTCCGCAAGCGACTCAAGGAAGCCGGCGCCGACATCGAGATAAAGACGGTCTATGGTTTCGGATATAAAATGGTGCTTCTATGAAACTCTCCCACTCCGTTGTGCTCCGCCTGTCACTGATGGCGGCTTTCGTACTGGCTCTTTGGTCGGTATTCTTCTACTTTGCCGTGATGGACGAAGTGCGCGACGAAACCGACGACTCGCTGGAGGACTATAGCGAACTGCTCATCATCCGTTTTCTCTCCGGCCAGCCCATGCCCTCACAAAGCATCGGCAGCAACAACCAGTACTTTCTGCGCGAGGTGACTGCCGACTTCGCAGCCCACCACCCCGTGCTGACCTATGAGGACCGCAGCGTGTTCATTGACGAAAAGGGAGAAGAAGAGCCGGCTCGCGTGCTCACCAGCATCTTTCGCACTGACGACGGCCGCTTCATGCAACTGGAAGTTTCCACCCCCTCCATAGATAAACACGATGTGCGCATGGCCATCATCGGATGGCTGGTTTTCCTCTATCTCACGCTGATGGCGGCTGTCTGTCTGTGCAACTATTGGGTCATCGGCCGCAGTCTGCGCCCCTTGCACCGGCTGCTGACATGGCTAAAAGCCTATCGCATCGGAAAGACGAACGAACCTTTGGAAAACGAGACACGCATCTCCGAATTTCGGATGCTCAACCGCGTAACACAGAATACCATCGAACGCAGCGAAAAGCTATTCCGCCAACAAAAGGAGTTCGTTGGCAATGCCTCGCACGAGATGCAGACCCCACTGGCTGTGGCGTGCGGACGACTGGAAATGCTTCTGGACGACGAGACACTGGGCGAAGAGCGTGCCACGGAAGTTTTTAAGACGCTGAAAACACTGCAACGACTTTCGCAAATCAATCGCTCACTGCTGCTGCTCAGCAAGATCGATGGTGGGCAGTTTGTGGAGAAAACTGCAGTCAGCATCCACCAAACGCTGGAGGACATTCTCCCCGATTTCCGTACGGCTTACGCACATCTCCACATCCGAATCGAAATCACCTGCACCGAGGACGTGGTGTGGCAGATGGATCCGGCACTGGCAACCATCCTGTTGCAAAATATGATAAAGAATGCCTACACGCACAACCATACCGACGGCGAAATTCATATCACCCTGCAAAACGACACACTGTGTGTGGCCAACACCGGAGCAGCCGAGCCGCTCGACGGCGAAGCCATCTTCACACGCTTCCACCACACTCCGGGAAAATCCGATTCCACCGGACTGGGACTCCCCATCGCACAGGCTATTTGCCGCAACTATGATATGGAAATCACCTATGCTTTCAGCAACGGCCTCCATGCTTTCCGTATTGCCAAAACATAATAGATGTTAATTATTCGGTGCTGTTTGTTTTTTTCAGATTGGTTTCAGAATTGCCCTCTACCTTTGCCAATGTAAACGAAACCAATGTACAACTTAAAAAAAACAAACATCATGAGAACAAAACTGACTTCCGCCCTTATCGCTCTGCTGAGCGTATTCGTTCTGAGTGCTCCCGCATCTGCAGACAAGGACACCCCCATCAACCTGAACCAACTGCCGGCTGCTGCGCAGCAAGTTATCAAAACTCACTTTGCCGGTAAGAAGGTAGCCCTGGCCAAGTACGACAAAGATCTTACCGACAAGAGCTACGATGTAATCTTCACCGATGGTTCAAAACTCGAGTTCGACCGCAACGGAAAGTGGACCGAAATTTTCTGCCCCACCGGCAGCGTTCCCACCGCCCTCGTTCCGGCAGCCATCACCCAGTATGTGAACACGCACTATGCTTCTGCAAAAATCGTCAAGATTGAACGCGACAAGCGCGAAACGGAGGTAAAACTTTCCGACGGCATGGAGATTACCTTCAACACCAAGTATCAGGTTACGGACATCGACCGCTGATACACACTCCCCATTAAACAACACACAAAACTATGAGACTGTTTCTTTATCCGGCTTGCATAGCTCTGTGCACAGCTTTCAGCCTGACAAGCTGCGACGACGACCACGACATTCCCGGCCACCGAGTGCCCGGCAGCGTGCAGGAGGCCTTTGAGCAACAAATACCCAACGTCACTCCCTATGACTGGGAAAAGGAAAACGGCCTCTACAAAGCCGAGTTTTACAAGGATGGCCACGAAGGCGAGGCTTGGTTTCAACCCGACGGCACCTGGGTGCGCACAGAGACCGATGTAAGGATTTCCGAACTGCCGCAAGCGGTTACCGACTACGTATCGACCAACTACCCCACGCACCACATCGATGATGCCGAATGGGTGGAGACTCCTGCACAAAGCTACTACGCACTCGAACTTGAGAAGAACGGTGTGCGCGACAAGCACATCAGAATTCTGCCCGACGGAGAACCGCTGAACTAACCCCTCTGACAAATCCTCCGACAGCCGAGCGACGAGCATCGCCTTGGGACGGAAATGCTCCTGCCTCCTGTCCGGACAAACACAAAAAGACATCCCCCGCAACTGCATCATTCGGGAAAGCAGCTGCGGGGGATGCTTATATTCTCAAGTCCCGTTCACACTTTCGTGCAAAGCCGGGAAGACATTCGGCTTAGAGTTCCAAATCGCCGTCAAAAATTTCGTGCCAAGGCAGACCCTGCTTGTTGAGTTCGTCCATGAAGGGATCGGGGTCGAACTCCTCAACATTCCAAACACCCGGGCGTTTCCAGAGTCCGAGCATGAACATCCGGGCACCGATGCATGCCGGCACGCCGGTTGTATAGCTCACGCCCTGCATTCCGGTCTCCTCGTAGGCAGCCCTGTGTGAGCAGTTGTTGTACACATAATAGGTGCGTTCCTTTCCATCCTTGATACCACGGATGCGGCATCCGATGCTGGTTTCTCCCTCATAGTTTTCGCCGAGGTCCTGCGGGTTGGGCAAGACGGCCTTCAGGAACTGGAGAGGCACAATCTTGTGTCCCTCGTAATCGATAGGCACGATGCTGTCCATTCCGATGTTTTGAATCACACGCAGGTGCGTCAGATATTCCTGGCCAAAGGTCATCCAGAAACGAGCACGCTTGATGGAAGGATAGTTCTTCACCAGGCTCTCGATTTCCTCATGGTGCAGAAGATAGCTCTCGCGGGGGCCGATGTTGGGATAGGTCAGCGGCTTGTGTATCTCCAACGGCTCCGTTTCCACCCACTTTCCGTCTTCCCAATAGAGACCTTTCTGCGTAATTTCGCGGATGTTGATTTCGGGGTTGAAGTTGGTGGCAAAAGCCTTGCCATGGTCACCGGCATTACAGTCTACGATGTCAAGATATTGGATTTCGTCGAAGTGATGCTTGGCCGCATAGGCTGTATATATGCTTGTTACGCCGGGGTCGAAACCGCACCCGAGGATGGCTGTGAGTCCTGCCTGCTCGAAGCGTTCCTTGTAGGCCCATTGCCAAGAATACTCAAAGTGAGCTTCGTCAATGGGTTCGTAGTTGGCTGTATCAAGGTAGGAACATCCGCACTGCAAGCAGGCTTCCATGATGGTGAGGTCCTGATAAGGCAGCGCCAAGTTCATGACGAGGTCGGGGCGGAACTCGTTGAAGAGCGCGCACAGTTGCTCCACGCTGTCGGCGTCTACCTGCGCCGTCTTGATGTCCGGGCGACCGATGGCCTTGACTATGGCATCACACTTCGACTTCGTGCGACTGGCTATCATGATTTCACTGAACACGTCGGTGTTCTTGGCCACCTTGTGGGCTGCCACGGTGGCCACGCCACCGGCTCCGATGATTAGAACTTTTCCCATGTTTTTCGGTTTTATGTTTATGATGTTTGTTTTCTATGTTTGAAGAATGCATCATCTGAGTTCGTCGCTGCGTATGCCGAGAGCTGACATGAGCGAATAGCCCAGAATTTCGCACGTGCATCCCTTGGTATCGATGGGTTGCATGGCAAAAAGCGTGATGTGCTTTCCTTCGGCCTCGGCACAGAGTTTCTGCACACGGCTCCCCACGGCTTGCATGTCCGGAACGAGGAGCAGGCGCTTCACTTGCTGTGACTCGAGCAGTGCTTCGAGACTCTGCACATAGAAGTCGGAGGGCGAAACCACCTCTTCCACCGGAAAACTGAGCAGGGTGAACTCTGCGATGTTGTCCTTAAATGCTTGTCCGTTGAGTTCGGTTGCAAATTTTCCGGGACGCATATTCTCCATGCTCTCCTTTGTTTTGGAATGCAGAAAAACGGCTTGTACATCGTTGTCGCCTTGCTGCAAACCTCCGTCCAAAGCCACGCAGTCCAGCCAATGGCATAAATCGCCGGCCGGAATGGGACGATTGATCATGCGCTCGAAGTTGATAATGAGATCCAGTGCCACGCTGTCCAAGTAATCGGCATCAATGAGCACGACGGTCTCACTCCATTTTTTGTCAGACATATCTACGAGATATCAGAGGTTTTGTTTTATTTTCCACACAGTTTCCGCGCTCCCGACTTCCAGAGCTTGTTCATCGCCGAATAGGGAACGATGGCCCAAGCCTCGGCAGCCACGGCTGCGGTGGGTTCGCCCACTGCGTAGAAAGCATAGATACCATCGGCTTTCAGTGCCGGCATAGCTTGTGGCAAGGGGAAGCGATTGCGCTTCACGCCCGACAGTTGCAAACGGTCGCAGAGCGAAGCATAGTTGGCCATTCCGAAGAAACTCTGCAAGCCATCAGCCACCAACCCCTGCAAGGCCGACATACGACGCGGCTGCACCAGGTCGCTCCACTGCAACAGGCAGCCATTCTCTTTGCGGAAGGTAGCCATGCGGCGCAAGTGTGTGCCTTCGCCCTCACCGTATCCCAAATAGGCCTCAGCCTCGAAGGTAACAAGTCCCTGCGTTTCGTAAACGCGGCGCACGGTGTAGTCGAACGTATAGGTCAGACGGAAACTGCCTTTCTCCTTACGGCGTTTCTTCACAATGCTCTTGATTTCGGCCGTTACGCCGTCCACAAAAGCGTGCTCATAATGCGTCGCCATATCCTCACACGAGGCATAAGGCCCCGAGGGAGTCATCTGCAAAGCCGTCGCCATCAGCGTCTCCACCCAAGCGTCCACAGAGTCCTGCAACGCATCACCACTCACCGGCACATCCATATCCACACGAAAAGCCAGTGCATGAAATTCCCTCACACGCTCCTCCACATTCCGCTGCACGCGATGCAGAGAGAGTGTGTCCTGTGCAAAAACTTCTGTCAGCATTCCACTGTTTACCCAAAGCATGGCAAAAGACAGAAGTAAGTATTTAGCCATTTTCTTCATACTTTCCGATAGCTTTTAATGGCAAAGATAGTGCAAGGCGAGCGGAATACAAAACAAAATGCGAAGCTTTTGATTTTATTCCCGAGCCGAAGCCTATCTTGGGCGAAGCCAAAGAACGCAAGGCGAGCGGAATACAAAACAAAATGCGAAGCTTTTGATTTTATTCCCGAGCCGAAGCCTATCTTGGGCGAAGCCAAAGAACGCAAGGCGAGCGGAATACAAAACCAAATGCGAAGCTTTTGATTTTATTCCCGAGCCGAAGCCTATCTTGGGCAGGCATTCCGCAGAAATCTGCAAGGCGTTTGGAAAATTCTGCAGTGCTTGCAGAAAAAACTAAACGCCGTGTAGATTTTTGTTCTCCCCAAGCCGCTTTTTCAGACAAAACGTCAGCATTCGGCGCATGGTTCATTCGACAACGGGAATGGGAGCAGAGCATTTGTATAGGGCAACTTCGCCATACACTGCCCTACCCCGATCAACACCTAAATGCACAAAAAAAGCGGGATGCCCGCTCCGAAAATCCGGAGGTGCATCCCGCTTGTTCTGAAAGCCCAAATGGCAAACCGGCATCAAGCCAACTGCTCTGCGATAAAGGCTTGCATGGCCGGCGTTGCGGCTTCTACACTCTGCAACAGCTTGAACTGAGCCTTCGAACGCACGAGGTTGTGTTCAGGATACTGCGTTTTGTAGTAAGTGTCGCCGTTGATGTAATCGGCCAAGAAGCGTACTGTCTGCATGTAGGGGAAGAGAGCGGCTGCATAGGGCAGGTTCTCGATTTCCAACGGGGTGAGGAAGCAACGTGCAGACTTTAGATAACCTTCGGTAAAGGCCTTGAAAATCTCCATATTGAAGTTAACGTTATCCAAATCCTTGTCGTCTTCTTTTCCTGTGTTGGCAGCCGAACGGAGGAAGTCTCCGAAGTCGGAGAAGATGAAGTTGGGCATCACGGTGTCGAGGTCGATCACGCAGAGCACCTTTCCGTCTTTGTCAAACAAGATGTTGTCCACCTTGGTGTCGCAGTGGCAAATGCGCTTCGCCAACTTACCTTCGCGATGGAGCTGCTCGCCCTTACACATAACCTCAGCGCGTGCTTCCAGTTCATCGACGAGCCACTGCACCTCTGCCAAGCGGCCGGCCTTGTTCTCCTTCACAGCTTCGCGCAACTGCCACAGGCGGAATTCCATGTTGTGAAAATCCTTGATGGTCTCGCCGAGCTGAACAGGGATATCGGCAAGCATGGCTTGGAAGTTGCCGAACGTTTCACCCACGATATAGGAGCTCTCTGGTGTAACCGCACTCTGCGAAATTGTGTCAGGGATGAACACCATCACACGCCAATACTTCTCACCGTCGAAGTAGAAGTACTTACCATCTTTCGCCTGTACGAACGAAAGCACCTTGCGGTCGATGTCTTCCACACCGGCAGCCTCATATTTGGCACGGATGTGTCCGGTTACGGCCACGATGTTGCCCATCAGCATCTCTACGTCGGGGAAAATAGCGTTGTTGACGTGCTGAAGCACATAGTCGGGAGCGGCACCCTCGGTAGCCACTTTGTAAGTTGTGTTAATGAGTCCGTTGCCCAAAGGCTTCACTTCCGTTACGTTGCCTTCGATGTTGAATTGCGCAACAATGTGTTGCAAATCTTTCTGTTCCATAGTTGATAGATTTATGAGGTTATTAAATAATTATTCTATACACCGGCAAGCTGCAACCAGCCTTGTCACGGCAAAGATAGTGCAAGGCGAGTGAAAAGCCAAACTTGTTTGGACTTTTCCGAGCCGCAGCCTAACTTGGGCGAAGCCGAAGCGAAGCCAAAGTAGTGCAAGGTGAGAGGAGAGCAAAGGAAAAGCTTGATTTTTCTTTACTCTCCCGAACCGCAGCCTATCTTGGGCGAAGCCGAAGCGAAGCCAAAGTAGTGCAAGGTGAGAGAAAAGCCAAACTTGTTTGGACTTTCTTTGTAGGCTTATGGATTGATGCAGATGGTATCATAGTCGGTGAGGATGTCGCGATGAGGATGCGCAGCCAACTGTTCGGCCGTGTGAATGCCTTTGGCTACTCCCACATAGGGAACACCGGCACGCTCAGCGGCCTGAGCATCCACCGGATTGTCGCCAAAGTAGACCACCTCGCTTCGCTCCACACCGAGCGTGCGGAGCACATACTCAATGCCTTCGGGCGAAGGTTTGGGCGCACGGACCTCGTCAAGTCCCACCACCAGGGCAAATGCCTCGGCCATGCCGCAGTGTTGTAGGGTCTGCTTGATGACGGCAGTCTCCTTAGTTGAGACGATGGCGCAAAGCACACCGGCCGCCTGCAGACGGTGCACAAAGCGCTCGGCATCGGGGAAGAAACGGGTGTTCTCTGCCATACGCGGTAGGCAAAGGGCTTTGTACTCCATGCGGAGCGACCACAGATAATCGGCATCCTGCACACCGGTCATCACACCGAAACTATCTTCCACGGTGAGGCCGATGGTGGAGCGCACCACGCTGTCGGGAACATCGGCAAAGCCATGCCGTTGAAGCACCTCCTGATAGCAAGCCACAATCCAGGGGCTGCCATCGGCCAGCGTCAGGTCGAAATCGAAGATACAGGCTTTCACCCCTTGCGGCAAGGCGAATGTATTTTCTGAAAGCATATTCATGAATTTAAGGATGGGAAGAATGTGTCTGTTTGTCGCAGAACGTCAACAGGCCTCGGGAGGCATCTTCGAGCAAATCGAGCACGTGTTCAAAGTCCTCGGCACCGCCATAATAGGGGTCGGGCACATGGTTGTCGGTATGCTCGGTGAGAAAATCGGCCATGAGGAGTATCTTCTTCTCCTCGGCCTCCGTACGCGCCAAAGCTCGCAGGCCGCGCAGATTGGCAGCATCCATACCGATGACCCAATCGAAGCGGGCAAAGTCCGCCGCCATCACCGGCCGCGAACGATGCGTGAGGCGATAGCCCCGACGAGCCGCATGGCTGCGCATTCGCGGATCGGCCAATTCGCCTTGGTGGTAATCAATGAGACCGGCCGAGTCGAGCTCGAACTCATCGGCCCTGCCGACTTTGGCCACAGTATGGCGAAACACCTCCTCGGCTGCCACAGAACGACAGATGTTGCCGAGACAAACAAACAGTATCTTTTTTGTTTTCATATTCCTATTTTATGAAATTCAACAAGCACCCACCTTGATCGCTCTCCACACTGCGAAATTCGCAGCACGAGGGACTACCTCAGAGTGATGCCTATACCATATTATATAACGCGCGCACACGAACGCTGTTTGTTTTCTCCTTTCACAAAAAAAGGGAACGAGAGGCGCGGCAGGCTGCTCACCCGGCTGACCTCTCGTTCTCCAATCTGGGTTATCGTTGTTTCTTACTTCAAGAATTTGTGCGAGCGCACGCCCTCGGCAGAGCGTATCACGGCCACATAGGAACCGCGCGGACAACCGGCCAAGGAGACTTGCATCGGAGTACCTTCGCTCTTCGTCTCTGCACTGCCTACCTTCACACCACCGATGTTGTAGACCTCCATCGTGGTGCCGGCTGTCAGCACACCCTCGCAGGTTACGACGTCGGCATCACCGTCATATCGGATAGCACATCCATCGACATCGGCTGTAGGAGCTGAAATTCCTGTGACGAAGTTGCCTGCCGGAGAGATGCGGAGCGTGTAAGTCTGCGTGCCGCTTGACGGACAGCAATACTTGGAGAGCGTTCCTGTGCCCTGACCGCAGCTACCATTACCCACACCGCGCTGCATATAGTCGAAGTGCGCATAAATGTCCTCACTCGGGTTCAGATCGCCGGGATGCAGCACAGAGGTGAGATAACTCTTGTCGTCAAAGTTCGAAAGCGAGAATGCCACTGTACCCTTGGTAAGGATGTTGATGGCATTACCAGTGGAGGGATCGGTCAGCGTGAGTTCGCGCAGTCCCTCACGGTTGCCGTGACTCTGCGGATGCGGATAGGGTTCGAACATATCGGCCACCGTGGTGGTGTAACGACCATAATAAGAGCCCGTCTTGCGGTCTACATAATTTTCCCACGGACCCAGCGCATAGTAGGCCACATCCTCAAAATTACCGGGGAAGCGTACGCCCAAACCGATGCGACGCAGATCTGCCGTAGCGGGAGAGAACTTCACCTCCATATCCACCACGCCGGAGGCGTGCACCGTGTACGTGATTTGATAGGGGCACTTCGTTCCTTGCGCTTGAACGACCAAAGTGGCGGTCTGAGCATCGTCTGCCAGCGAGTAGGTCATCGTTCGACTACCCTCGCCGCTCGAAGTGTCGGTATAGGTATCGTTTTCTATCCAACGGAAGTTGTAGTAGCTAAAGTCCGACTTAATCATATTCACACCATCGTATTTCCATGATATGAGCTTTCCGCTTTTACTGAAAAGCATCTCCAGACGATCGTTGCTTAACGTAATTCCTGCCGTGCTGCTTGTATCGTCAAGCACAAGCTTTGCTCCTTGGTTTTCAATGTCCGGCAACACATTGGCTCTCGACTTCAGAGTAAACTGATGGGTTGCGATGGCGTAGTCCTTCTCTACCCACGATTGTGCCTCCTTGAGACAAATTTCCACATTGAGATGAGCCTCAACGTTCGTGGTAGTTTCGAACATGTAGGGCACAACCAGAGATATTGTCTCACCGGGTGCTGTGGCGGGAAGTTCCATCGTGCCGGTCTCCACCTCATGACCATTTTCGAGAACAGTATATTTCAAATAGAAATCCGACAAGTCCGTGAATGCATAAGCATTGGTCAACTTCAAGGTCTTGGTGGAGGGAGCGAACGACTTGAACTTGATGTATTGATACACCTTCTTCACCTCAACCAACTCGGGCGACCAGTTTCTGTCGGCCGTTACCAATCCATTGTTCACGAAGTTGCCCTGATGAGGTCCGGGGTAGTCGTATCCACTCTTGTAGTTGTTTTTTCCACGTAGCAAGAGGTTGCCCGTCTTGATGTCTTCTGCATCATAAATCGACTGATCCACCCAGTCCCAGATACATCCGCCAATTCCGTACGCACCATTCTCGATTACATCCCAATACTCCTTGAGATTTCCCACACCATTACCCATTGCGTGAGCATATTCGCACATGAAGTAAGGTTGACCCCTCCAGTTTTCGACGTGACTCTGCGCATTTGTCATCGAGGGATACATCTCCGAATAGATGTCCGACGGACTTGTGCCTGCACGCGTCGCACCCTCATAATGCACAGGGCGACTGTCGAGCGCATAGCACTCGTCGTAACAAGCATTGAAGTTGGTTCCGCCCGAGCTCTCGTTACCCAATGACCAGAAGATGATAGAGGGATAGTTGCGGTGCGAAGCCACCATTCTGTGCACACGATCCACGAAAGCGGGTTTCCAGGAGTTCTGCCAGGCGATGCAATTGCTGCCCATGCTCTCCCAGTTGTGGTGACACTCGAGGTCGGCTTCGTCCATCACATACAGGCCATAATAATCCAACATGCTGTACATCTTGGGCTGTCTCGGATAATGGCTGCATCGCAGGATGTTCATATTGGCCTGCTTCATCATCGTGATATCCTTCAGCATTGTCGGCACGTCAATGGCGCGGCCATGAACGGGATGCGTATCCTGCGCATTAGCTCCCTTGAAGAGAATGCGCTGTCCGTTGATGTACACAAGTCCGTTCTTGATTTCAATATGTCGGAAACCATGTTTGGTGGCAAAAGCCATCTCTTCGCGTTCACCCGAAAGCTGTGCTACCTCCACGGTGTAGAGCACCGGATGTTCCGCACTCCACAGCTGCAAATCGGTCAGTCCTTCAAATACCAAAGTGCCCTGCTTACGGGTTTCTCCCTTGGCAAAGCTCACCTCCAGCACCTGCGTGGCGAGTGTCGTTCCGTCGGGCGACAGCAGTTTCACCTGCACCCTCTTCTCTACAGCCTCCGCATCCTTATTGTCGATGGTGAGAGCCACGCTCATCGCACCGCTCCGATAGCCCTCCGCAGCGTCGAGAGTGGAGGTGATGTAGTGGTCGCTGACATACGTACGCGGCACAGCCACCAGGTTGACATCGCGGTGTATACCCGTCATGTGCCACATGTCCTGTCCCTCAAGGTAGGAGCCGTCGCTGAAACGTATCACCTGAACGCTCACATTGTTTTCGCCGGTACGAACAAAGGCCGACACATCAAATTCGGCCGTGTTGTTCGAACCCTCAGAGTAGCCCACATATTCGCCATTGACCCAAACGAACGCTGCGCCATAGATACCATCAAAGCGAAGGTAAGTGCGCATCTGCTCCCAGCCTTCAGGCAGTTGGAAGTTGCGTCTGTAAGAACCCACATTGTTGTAGAGGCCGCCCTTCATGTTGATGAAAGGGGGATTGTCGGTAAATGCATATTCCACGTTGATGTAATAAGGATCGCCGTAGCCCTTCATCTCCAGGCAAGAGGGCACCGTGATGGTATCCCACGACTCCACATTCACCGTGTCGCCGTAGAAATTGTTCTCGCCGGGACGCTGATTGGGCGAATTGACGAAGTTGAGTCGCCACACCCCGTTGAGGCTCATCACATTGGCCCCCACGGGAACCAGCCAAGGCTTGTCGTAACGTGCGGCATCAGCTCGCAGCGCCTCGGTCGAAGCATAAGGCACGAAGTCAGCGCGTGCAGGCATCTTGTTGATCTCGAAGATGGTTTCATCCTCCCAGGGACGAACCAGCATCTCGGGGCCCTGCACAGCCTCCAGGCTGAAGTGCGCAGCATTGTTCGTTGCATCATTTTCCAAACGCAAGATGTCACCACTTTGCGCCGTGATATACCATCCATTGCCGCTTCCCAACGTATAGAAATCGGTCTCAGCATCCACCGCCTCGAAGTAAATCTTCTGATTGTCGTTGTTCTTCAGATTGGGCGTCCATTGCAATAGCGGCGACGACTTACCCAGCACCATGTCGATGGCCTTTCCGGCATCCTCGTTCACCAGTTGGAAAGCACCCTGAGCCTCGGCATTGCCGAACAACCACCGCTGCGCCACGCTGCCATCCACCGGAGCATCCGTGTAAATCAGCGCATCGTTGTCCACGCTGCCACGATTGGAGAGCACCTTGCCCGTGGCACGACACTTCACGCGGAAGAACATACCCTCCACCGGCCACGTGATGGCGTGCTTCTCACCCAGTGCTTCAAAACGGAAGTAAGCAGCCTCTTCTGCCGCCGGAGCCACCGCCAGCACCAAGCTGCCATCAGCCGCTGCCGACAGCATCAGGTCGGGATCGGCCTGACAAATCATGCGATAAGTGTCCTCGAGTCCCGCCACCGGCTCCAACTTAAACAATTGGTTATCTGAGGCTGTGGCCGTCCACTGCAGCAACTTCCCGTTGCTATTCTGCAGCGCCATATCGATACCACCGCGCGACGTAGGGTTGTAGACCAACCATCCGCCCTCCGTCCGCACCTGCCATAAGGCCCACAGCTGACCGGCCGAAGTCTGCGACACGTCAGTCAATACAATGGGAGCATCGTTGTCCGTGTTGTCGCCATTCGAAATAGCCTTGCCCGTCGCCACATTCACCAAGCGGTAAACTGCTCCCGGCTCAGGCTGAGACTGCGCAAAGGCTGCAAGCGCCGGTATCCATGCCACCAGCATCAGCAAAACCCGACGAGCGAGAGAATGAAAAGATTTTTTGTCCATAACAAATCAGATTTAGGTTTTCTTGTTGTTTAAATAAATAGGAATGCGCTGCGCGTACGCACACATGCGCTTGGGGAGGCAAAGATAGTGCAAGGCGAGTGGAATACAAAACAAAATGCGAAGCTTTTGTTTTTATTCCCGAGCCGCAGCCTATCAAGATAATGAAACGTGAGCAAAAAACCAAGGTGTAAAAGTCTATGATCTTGGCGAAGATGCTAAAGGGTGGATTGTCCACTACCACGCTGCCCTCGGGGTAGTCGTAGTTCTCATAGTCTCCGCCGGGATAGAATGGCCGAACGATGGGCACGTCGTCGGCGATATTGTACTTCTCTCGCACATGCTTGAGCACAACGTCATACACTTCCGGCGGCGTGTAGCAGTCGTCGGTGGTATTCTTTGGCTTGAATTTCTCAACAAAGCCGTCGTAGTCGTAGTGCTTTTCGTTTTTACCGTTTTTTACTGTCATGGTCTTTGGGTTTAGTTGTTGTTTTGTTTGTGTCTGTATCTGGTTAAGGCATCTCGATTATTCGAGAGTGCTTCTCGATTTAGTTGTTGTCAGATATCTTGAACTCCACCTTGCAGACAGGCATGGTGGTACGCTCTCGGTGGTGCTTCAGAGCTGCCATGGTGCGGAATAGGGAAGGTCTCCGGATAGCATTGCAGCAGCGGCAGCAAGCATGAAAATTCCTCTTTTGCTCATCTTTTTTTTGTTTTTTTCCCCAAACACTTGCAAGTGTCGTGGGGAGGTTGTATTTTTGCGGTGAAAGTTTAGTGGAATAGAAAAACTTTTATGCTCCTTAGGTCAAGGGTAATGTGATACCGATCAAGGAGCATTTTTTATATGATATGCTTGTTCGAAACCATTTTTGTGTTCTTCCATTTTTAGCGTCCACATTTCGTTGTGATAGTTGAACTCATAGATCTGATAAGCCACAACTCCGCGTTTCTTCTTCTCAGTTACATTTTTGATATTTTTACGGAGTGTCATATCCTTTCCTTCCCCCAGCACGCTTTCTCTTTTGTACTTTATTACACTTAGATTATTCCAGACAAACACTGCAGCCTGTAGCTCCTCAACTGAAATGCAGTGATGCAGAAGCCTCTTCAGGGCCTTTCCGCTTCTAAGGATGTATTTTGTGTATGCGTTCTTGAGTGGCTCTTTTTCGTTACTTATACGAACCGAAGCATCATTGACTATTGACGCTCTTTCTTTTTTTAAGACTTCAAAATTTTGGCACTCCTCAAGTGTTTTGTTGACACACTTGTTCGCTATTCTGCATGTGTAGCAATCTGGTACTGCTGCACCTTGAAACCACCCCTCAACCAACTTGTGATAGTCCCCTTCCTCTTATTGAACCCACAGCTTGCGCAGTTCTTGGGGAAGTACGGGTGCGACTTGTCGAAGATCTGCCCCGTCTTAGCAGGGTTGCCACGAAGTCCGCGCTGCGGCTTCTCGTCGTCGGCATCGTCGGGGATATCGGTGGGTGGTTCGTCGGTGGCTTCGAGCGAGCACTTGCAGTTCCAGCAGTCGCCCGGGCGGTGTTTGTTCCAGAACGGGTCGTCAATGGGGCGCGTCAGCTTGACCGACCAAAACCGCTTGTGCTCGGCTTCAGGGTTGGGCGATGTGGTAGGCATCCAGCGCAGGTTCGGCAGGATGTCGCGGTTGCGCTCAAACTGCAGCCAGTCCGCCGCATTGTGTGCCCGGATCACCGCCGTGTTGTACTCCGTTCGCAGCCATGGCCCGACGTAGTGCGAGGCAATGCCTTCCACCTCCGCCTTCCACTGATAGAACGGCTTGAGCTTGCCATCGGCATCGGTGAGCAAGGCCGCAATCTTCTCGGCCATGGAATGTACCTTGAAGGCGGCAAACACGCCGTTGCTCTGTCGTAATTCCTCTCGCTAATCGCACGCGCGCACGCGCACTCAGTGATTTTTGGCCGTTTTTTCTGTCATGCTGTCACTTTCCTATCATATCACACTGATTCTCAATAATCCACAGAGTGACAGATAGGGTGACAGATGGGTGACAGCAAGAATCTTATATACATTCGGCTTGCCTCAACAATATCGCCGACACTCCCTCTCATTTCTCACTAAACTCACGAACAAGGCCATGCCTGTTTGGGCATCTCGCGAAATATCCCTATATTCGCTCCGAAAATCACTCTAATAACCTTAAAACACATTTTCTCATGATGAAAAAGAAGATTCTTGCACTTGCCCTCGTCCTCATGGCCGGCGCCATGCAGATGCAGGCACAGATGAGTCTGGTCAACCCCACGCCGCAGAGGGTGGAGGCGACGGCTCAGGGATGGATGCCTCTGCCCACGGCGTGGAACGTGGTGACCGACAAGGCTCGCACCGGAAGCTATGCCGTGGCTGCGCTTGCCGAAAGCGGTATAGAGGTCAGCGGCGAAGCGCCTCTCCGCGTAGTGCTCGGCGTGAAGGGCGACAAATGCGTGAAGAAGTATGCCAAGCGCATCCCTGCCCAAGCCGAGGGTTACTACCTGCACATCTCCGAAAAGGGCATCGTGGTGGCAGGTGCTGACGAGCGCGGACTGTACTATGGTGTGCAGACACTGCTGGCCTCGATGGCTGAGGGAAAATTGCAGCCTTGCACTGTGACCGACTGGCCCGACGTGGCTTTCCGTGGCGTGGTGGAGGGATTCTACGGCACACCGTGGAGTCAGGAAGCGCGGCTGAGCCAGCTCGACTTCTACGGCAAGTACAAAATGAACGTCTACATCTACGGACCCAAGGACGACCCTTACCACCGCGACAAGTGGCGTGTGGAATATCCCGAGGCCGAAGCAAAGAAACTGCAGGTATTGCTCGAAAGAGCCAAGATGCGCGGCGTGAACTTCTACTGGGCCATCCACCCGGGTGTGGACATCAAGTGGACCACCGAGGACCGCGACGCACTGATGGCCAAGCTCGAGAAGATGTACCAACTCGGTGTCCGCTCGTTTGCCGTCTTCTTTGACGACATTTGGGGGGAAGGGGCCAAGGCCGACAAGCAGGCCGAACTGCTGAACTACGTCGATGCCAACTTCGTGCAGAAGAAGCACGACGTGGCACCCCTGGTGCTCTGCCCCACCATCTACAACCGCGCATGGAGCGGCAATGGCGACAAGTATCTGCTCACCCTGGGCGAGAACCTCAACAAGGGCATCGAGGTGATGTGGACGGGCAACAGCGTGGTGCACTGCATCGACCGCGAAAGCATGGAGTGGATCAACGATCGCATCAAGCGCAAGGGTTACATCTGGTGGAACTATCCTGTGAGCGACTACGTGCGCGACCACATTCTGCTGGGTCCCACCTATGGCAACGGCCTCGACATCGCGCCCCTGCTCTCGGGCTTTGTGAGCAATCCCATGGAACATGCCGAAGCATCTAAAATATCGCTCTACAGCATCGCCGACTACACCTGGAACATGAAGCACTACGACCAAAAGACGTCGTGGGAACGCGCCATACGCGCCATGTATCCCGATGACCCAGGCATGCAAAATGTGCTGCGCACCTTCGCTGTCTACAATGAGGACCTCGGCCCCAACGGTCATGGCTTCCGTCGCGAAGAGAGCCGACACCTCAAGGAGGCTGCCGCCAAGGCTGTCGAGGGCAACGGTGAGGCTATCGAGACCATCGCCGGCGAGTGCCTCAAGCTGATGATGGCCTGCAACCAACTGATGACAGACAAAAAGAATCCGGCCCTGCGCCGTGAACTGTATCCCTGGCTCGCTCAGGGAAAACTGGTGGCCGAATACGGAACTTTCGTATGCGCCATGGCTGTGATGGCAAAGGATATGCCGGTCGACAAATTCAGCAACATATACAATAACGCACGAAGTCTGCAGGAGCAGATGTACGACCTGGAAAACAGCAACCTGCGTCATCCGCTTCAGCCCGGCATCAAGGTGGGCACGGGACTGCTGCTGCCCACGCTGAACAAGATTTTTGCCAACGCTGTGAACAAATATAACACGGCCAACAGCACCGAGTTCGACCCCGTTGCCGAGTTCCAACCTTTCACCCTCGAGAGCAACGTCGAGCAGCTCAAGTTGCTGCCCGTCAAAGCACAAGGCGGCGATGTCAGCGTGACACCTGCACTCGAAGTCATCACATGGCCTGCCGACGGACAGTTCACTATCAAGTCTGAGCGTCCCGTGACGCTGGCCGGAATGGACTTTGACTTTGGTGCTCCACGCACTGCCGAACTCTTCAAGCTGGAAGTGTTCGACGGCACAAACTGGCGCGAAGTTTCGCTGTTGCACTACAATGCCGACGAAACCACCATCCACACCGGTAACGAGTTGGGAGGAATGAAGGCGCAGGCCATCCGCATCAGCAACAAGAGCGGAAAAGAACAGAAACTCTACTTCAAGCGTTTCAAGTTTGTGAAGCAATAACCCGACCACCGTGTGCGTTTTCGTGCATCGGCAGGCGATGGGATTCAGAAGAACACGAAGACCTTTTATATCAACGTGATTACACAGATGACACTGAGATCGTTATCAGAACACGATTTTCACGAATGGCACGAATGCTTGTGCAAACTGTTTAATCGTGTTTAATTTGTTGAGAGATAAAATTCGGCGATTCGTGTTCCCAAAATAAGTTCTGTTGAACCTATCGAGAGACATCGAGGAGTGCACCCATACTGTTGCGGTGCACTCCTCTTTTGTCTCAGATGAGCCTGCAGCCCTACCCCTCCGCCTTTCTCAACTAACCGTTCACAGCCCGAACATTAAAGATTTTTGAGGCTGAAAGGGCGCAAGCACAGCTTTTTTCCCTAAATTTGGCACGCTAAATCGCAGACGGCATCCGCCGACACCTGCCATCACATTCCGAACATGAGTAAAAACACTAAAAAAAATCCGCCACGGGGTGCTCAGAAAGGCAAAAGCACCCCTCAATCATCAACAGCAACCGGGCGAACCGCTGCAAGCACCGGCAAGAAGCGCAGCCTCAACCCACTGATGTCAAGTCGGCACGTGAGCCGTCTCACCTATCTCATCGGTTTTCTGTCTATGTGGTTATTCTGCTTCTGGACCTATGGCGATGTGTTCGCCTGTGCCGAGCAAAACAGCTTCGCCACCTTCAGCAGCGAGCAGATGCAGTTTCTGCTGCAGCGCGACAACGGCTTCGCTTATTGGGTAGGCCGCTTGTTGCTGCTCACCTACAAGAGTCAATTGCTGGGTTCGCTTGTGCTGGCCTCCATCCTCACCGCCACGGCATGGGCCGTGAGCACTGCGTTACGGCTGCCCACAGCATGGAAAGGGGCAGGCTTCGTGGTGCCCTCGGCAGTGCTTGCCTACCTGCTCAGCATGGGGCTGTTCATCTACTATCGGCATGAGCCGGGCGTAACATTCACGCTACCCCTCTGCACCATGTTT
Organism: Bacteroidaceae bacterium; assembly: GCA_017461605.1. GTDB lineage: Bacteria > Bacteroidota > Bacteroidia > Bacteroidales > Bacteroidaceae > Alloprevotella. The sequence goes on along the minus strand of JAFTXN010000002.1, from coordinate 57,028 downwards.
GCCGCATTCCTGCTCTTGGGCATTTCGGCCCTGATTGGCTGTTTCAGAAAGCGCAAGCCGCAAGCTGCCGAGTGCCGTCCCCTGCCGGGACTCCTCATCCCCGTGGTGTTGTTTATTGCACTACACGTATCGGCCTGCACATGGAACGACAACGAGCGCGTCATCGGCAAGATGCAACTGGCAGAGGCCGAGCAGGATTGGGATAGCATGATAGAAACTGCGCTGCAGGCCAAGCGGCCGTCCAGAAGCGTAGCAGCCTTCTATGCCTGTGCTCTGGTGCAACAGAACATTCTTATGGAACGTCTGTTTGACCTTCCATTCGATTTCCCCACCTTTGCTCACGACTCCATCAACTCCATCGACGAGGGCGGAAACTATCTGCCTGAAGCCAACTTCCATGCCGGACTTCCCAACATCGCTCAGCAGACGACCATGGAGCAGATGACGCTGCACGGTCCCTCTCTGCGATGGCTGAAACGGCTCTGCCTATGTGCGTTGCTCAATGATGAAAAAGCGTTGGCCGAAAAGTATTTTCACGTGATAGAGAGCACACCTTTCGAAAGCAGTTTTGTCGAGCGTTACCGCCCCATGCTACACGACCGAAAGCTATTGGAAGCCGACCCCATGATGGCACGTGTGCTGCAACTTGCTCCGCGCGAACAGACATTCGCTCAGAATTATCGCCAACCCACTTTCCTGGGCTACAACATGGGGGCACGCGAGGGCAGCAATGCCACGCTCGTTACCTCCATCGCGGCCTGCCTCTACTCGAAGGACATGAGACAGTTCCTGATGCGCCTACCCATGCTTCGCTCCAAGCAGCAGTTGCCCTATTGCTGCTTGCAAGCCATTGCCATTGCCGGTCTGAAGCAGCCCGAAGTGCTGAAGCAATATCCCGAAGTGAGTGCATTCATACAGAACGAGGCCAAGGCATTTATCCGCGATGCTGCGCCCTACGTCAAGGACAAGGAAGCGCTCCGCCGCGAGCTGAAGGAGCGTTGGCTCGGCACTTACTACTACTATTATTACTGCGAGAACAACAATCCCAACCAAGTGCGCCAGGCAAGCGACCGAGGTGGCGTAAACTGATGCGAGAGGAGAGAAATCAGACCCGGCTCGCACAGCTTCACTCATAAGAGTTACAAAACATCACACACTTTTCATATAATGAAACACAGCATCTTCTTCATTCTATCGGCCATGCTGATACTGACAGCCTGCCGTCCGGAAGCCGTCATACCGACCGATGCCACTCCTGCAAAGCATCAAGCCTCCATCTATCCCGACTATCGCGACATCACACTGCCACCCAACATCGCACCGCTCAATATCATGTTGCGCGAGAAAGGTGACGAATTTGTGGGTGCCATACGCGGAACTGACGGAACGGAGATTGTGGCTGCAGCCGCCGAGGATGGAAAACTCATGTTCGACACCTTGGCATGGCGCCAATTATTGGAGAAAAACAAGGGAGGCGAACTGAAGGTTTCGCTCTATGCCCATACGGACAAAGGATGGGTGGCCTATCCTGCCTACAGCCTGCACGTGGCTCCCGAGCCCATCGATCCCTATCTGTCATATCGACTCATCGAACCCGGCTACGAGATTTATCGTCAGCTGGGTCTCTACCAGCGCAACCTGACCAACTTTGACGTGCAGACAATCTATGAGAACAATCGCGACTTCGATGCCGACGAAAACCATTGTGCCAACTGCCACAACTATCAGAACTACAGCACCGACCGTATGCTGTTCCACGTCCGCGCTAAGCACGGCGGAACCGTGATGATACAGAACGGAAAGGCACAGAAGCTCAACATGAAGAGCGACTCCATACTCTCGTCCACCGTCTACCCCTCCTGGCATCCGCGCTACAACTTTGTGGCTTTCTCTTCCAATCAGACAGGACAGGCCTTCCACATCCGCGATGTTCAGAAAATTGAGGTAATCGATTACGGAAGCGACCTCGTGTTCTACGACGCCGACAATTATACCATCAGCAATATTCTAAAAACCGAAGATGCCTTCGAGACCTTCCCCTGCTGGTCGCCCGACGGCCTGCGCCTCTACTACTGCGTGGCGCAAGTGCCGCAGATGGTAGGCCTCGACAACAACAAACGCATCAGCCGCACGATGCTCGACTACGACAGCCTGCACTACAACGTAATGAGCCTCGCCTTCGACCCCGAGACACGTCAGTTTGGCAGCCCTCGCATGGAGATCAACTGCGACAGCCTCGGCATGAGTGCATCGGTGCCGCGCATCAGTCCCGACGGACGCTATCTGCTCGTCACACTGGGTGACTTCGGCCAGTTCCACATCTGGCACAATTCGGCCGACCTCTACGTGAAAGATCTGCAGACCGGCGAGCTCCGTGCACTCAAGAACGCCAACAGCCTGGCGCAGGACAGCTACCACACATGGAGCAGCAACGGCCGATGGATGGTGTTCTCGTCACGCCGCGACGACGGCTCGTACACACGACCCTACATCGCATACTTCGACGAACAAGGACGCGACCACAAGGCCTTCATGTTGCCGCAACAGGATCCCGAGCAAAACTTGCTGCTGCTGAAGAGCTACAACGTGCCCGAACTCACCAAAAATGCTGTGTCGCTCAGCGTGGAGGAAATCACCAAGACGGTACTCGACGATGCCTCGATCAAGAGCATCACATACAAATAAGAATATCCCCCACCCTATTCTTCAACCTCGGAGCTGCGGCTTCGAGGTTTTTTTGTGGCATCGCCTCCTCCGGCACCGCACCCCCTTTTCCCTCAAAAGCAGCCACCATCACACCCACCACGAGGGGCGAAATCTGCAAGGCGTTTAGAATTTTCTACAAGCACTGCAGAAATTTCTGCAAGCACTGCGCAATGTCGGTGCACGCACGGCGACAAACGCAACCCCGACTTCTGCGCTCGCAAAACGTACGAACAGACCTTTTCTTCGCACAAAAAAGTGCTTTCCGCGCAAAAAAAATACTGCAAGCCTTTTGTTCTCACTCATACTTTGTATATTTGTGCATCAAATTTGAACTTTAACAATAGTACTATGACACTTATCAAATCCATCTCCGGCTTCCGTGGAACCATCGGAGGTAAGCCGGGCGACACGCTCAACCCTGTTGACATTGCAAAATCAGTCTCTGCTTACGCAAGCTTGCGCGAGAAAGTCGTAAACCGCAGTTATCGCCGCAAAATCGTGGTAGGCCGCGACGCGCGTATCTCCGGCGAAATGGTTTCGCACGTTGTGTGCGGCACGCTCATGGGCATGGGCTTCGATGTAGTGAACATCGGACTCGCCTCCACCCCGACCACCGAACTGGCCGTTACGATGGAGAAAGCCTGCGGTGGTATCATCATCACTGCCAGCCACAACCCGCGTCAATGGAACGCCTTGAAATTCTTAAACGAAAAGGGCGAATTCCTTCCGCCAGAAGAAGCGTCTGAAGTGGTGCGCCTCGCCAACAACTGCAACTTCGAGTTTGCCGACGTCGACAGCCTTGGCCACTACATCAATAACTATAGCTACGACCAGCGCCACATTGAGATGGTGAAAGACCTCGAGCTTGTGGATGTCGAAGCCATTCGCCGCGCTCACTTCACCGTGGCTTTCGATGCTGTCAACTCTGTAGGCGGTATCATCCTTCCCAAGTTGCTCGGTCAGCTCGGCGTAACCTCGGTTACAGGCTTGAATGCCGACCCCACCGGCGACTTTGCACACAATCCCGAGCCCCTCAAGGAACACCTCAGCGAAATCCGCAACCTGCTCCGCAAGGGTCGTCATGACATCGGCTTCGTAGTTGACCCCGATGTTGACCGCTTAGCACTTGTCTGCGAGGACGGCAGCATGTTCGGCGAAGAGAACACATTGGTAGCCGTGGCAGACTACATCTTGCAACACACACCGGGCAACACCGTTTCGAACCTCTCTTCAACCCGCGGATTGCGCGACGTCACCGAGAAATATGGTTGCAACTACACCCCCGCAGCAGTGGGCGAAGTGAACGTGGTAACCAAGATGAAAGAAACCGGTGCCGTGATTGGTGGTGAGGGCAATGGCGGTGTAATCTATCCCGCAGCCCACAGCGGCCGCGATGCTCTCGTAGGTATTGCCCTGCTGCTCACCTACCTCGCAAAGACCGGTATGAAGGCCACCGAACTGCGCGACAGCCTGCCTAAATACTTCATCGCAAAGAACCGCATCGACCTCGACCCGACCACCGACATCTTCGCAATTCTCCAGAAGGTGAAGGAGCTATACAAGCACGAGCAGGTAACCGACATCGACGGTGTGAAGATAGATTTCGCCGACAAGTGGGTGCATCTCCGCAAGAGCAACACAGAACCCATCATCCGCGTTTACTCCGAAGCACACAGCATGGAGGAAGCCGACGCATTGGGTAAGCAAATCATGGATGTGGTCTACTCCATGACGCAGAAGTAATCTGAATTTCCCTAACACCATGTGGCAATGCGGTTCTGCAACGTAAAAACAGGCTTTGCATTGCCACATTTATATAAATGCATATGAGCAAATCCTTCAGACCTTATGCCCGTTTGGCCACCGGTGCCTTGTGCCTTGTACCTGCAGCCATCACGGCACAACAACGCTACAACATCGTCTACATCATGACAGACGATCACACGGCACAGATGATGTCGTGCTACGACGGGCGCTATGTCAACACGCCCAACCTGGACAGAATTGCCAACGACGGAGTGAAATTCACACGCAGCTACGTGGCAAACTCACTCTCCGGACCCAGCCGCGCCTGCATGCTGACCGGAAAACACAGCCACAAGAATGGATTTACGAACAACGAACACGGCATCTTCGACGGTTCGCAACAGACCATGCCCAAGTTGCTACAGAAAGCCGGCTATCAGACGGCCATCATCGGCAAGTGGCACCTGGTGAGCGACCCCACCGGTTTCGACCACTGGAACATCGTGCCCGGACAGGGAGACTACTACAACCCGTCCTTCATCACCATGGACAAAAAGACGGTGCGCGAGGAGGGATATCTCACCAACATCATCACCGACAAGAGCATCGACTGGATGGAGTACCAACGCGACAAGAGTCGTCCCTTCGCACTGTTCATTCACCACAAAGCATGTCATCGCAACTGGCTGCCCGAGTTGAAGTATCTGCACGAATACGAGGACACCACGTTCCCCATTCCTGCCACCTTCTACGACGACTATGCCACCCGCCATGCCGCTCCCACACAGGAGATGAGCATCGCCAAGGACATGGATATGGCCTACGACGTCAAGATGTATCATCCCGATGAGCAGACACGCCTCCGCGCCAACTACCTTGCCATGATTGGACGCATGAACAGCGAAGAGCGCGCTCGCTACGACCACTTCTACGACTCACTCGCTGTCGACTTCCGCTCGCGCGGCTTGCAAGGAAAAGCCTTGGCCGAATTCAAGTTCCAACGCTACATGCGCGACTACGCCAAGGTGCTGAAGAGCCTCGACGACAACGTGGGCCGCGTGCTGGACTATCTCCGCGACAAAGGCCTCTTGGAGAACACACTCGTGGTCTATACCTCCGATCAGGGCTTCTATATGGGCGAACACGGATGGTTCGACAAGCGATACATGTATGAGGAGTCGCTGTCTACTCCCTTGGTGATGCATCTGCCGAAAGGCTTGGACGCACGTGGGGATATCAACGAAATGGTGCAGAACATCGACTACGCGCCCACCTTCCTCGAGCTGGCAGGAGTAGAAGTGCCGGCTGACATCCAGGGACGCTCACTCGTTCCGCTGCTTCGCGGCGAGCATCCGCGCAACTGGCGCAAGTCCGTTTACTACCACTTCTACGAATATCCTGCAGAGCACATGGTGAAACGCCACTACGGTGTGCGCACCGACAGATACAAGCTCATCCACTTCTACCGCGACATCGACGCTTGGGAACTCTATGACCTGCAGAACGACCCGCAGGAGCTGAACAACATCTACGGTCAGCCGGGCACAGAGCGCATCACCAAGCAACTGAAGAAGGAACTGAAGAAGTTGCAACAGCAATACGACGATCCCATCCTGCAAGAACACCCGTTGTAAAACCCTGCCGACAACCGGCCTCTACACAATAAAAAGCCCGAAACCACTCGCTGGTTTCGGGCTTTGCTTTTACGTTACGCTGCAGTGCTACAGCTTGAATGCCGGTGTCTTGGCATCTTCTGCCGACACCACGACGCGCATTCTCTCAAAGACATATTTTCGCAGCACCACCACGTTGTCGCTGTGCACACGGATGCAGCCCTCGCTGGCTCGCGTCCCTATACTCCGGGGCTGGTTGGTGCCATGAATGCCGATGCCCGACCAAGGCCACGTGTTGACACTGAAGAAAAGCGGACCGTAGCAGCCTTTCACCATGCGGCCATCACGGGTCTTGTGCACCCAGTTGGTGGCATCATACATGCCACTGATGAAAAAACGACCCTCCGGCGTGCGAAAATCGCCCTTGGCCTGCTTGTGTCCCTTTACCGCTCCGCAAGCGATGCGACAAGTGTAGAGCACGCTATCGTCGGGCGTGACAACGTAGAGGCGCAACTCGGGTTTTGAGATGTATATCCAGTTGTTCACCTCACGCTGGGCAAAAACCGTGCATGCCATTGAGAAAACAAAAAGGAGCACTATCAGTCTCTGAAACATGTTCATAGGAATCATTATCTTTGTTTAGAAAAAACCTTCTATCGTTTGCTACTCTATCAGAGAGCCTTAGCGGGTGCAAAGTTAACCTTTGTAAACATTTCGGAAGCCTTCGGGATGTTTTTTTTAAGCGTTTTCGGACATCAACTCGCAAAAAGAACCAAGTCGGACCAGATGCGGAACACCACACGACCTATCAAAATCACCACACAAAGCCCGCATAGGTTCCAAAATATCACTAAAAAAGATTTTTTACTTACATTATTATACCTACATTTGCTGCCGATTTATCAAAATGCAACCATGAGTTATCTGATACGACCACAAAATTATCGTCCCTTGCTGAACATGAATGAGACCGAGCAGGGCATTAAAGAGATCAAGGAGTTCTTTCAAGACAACCTCGCCACAGGGCTTCGGCTGCGCCGTGTAACAGGTCCGCTGTTCGTGCTGCGCGGCTTGGGAATCAACGACGACCTCAGCGGAAAGGAGCGCCCCGTTTCGTTCCCCATCAAGGACTTGGGTGATGCCCATGCCGAAGTGGTGCACTCGCTTGCCAAATGGAAACGACTCACCTTGGCAGATTACGACGTGCAACCCGGCTACGGCATCTACACCGACATGAATGCTATCCGCGCCGACGAGGAACTGGGCAACCTGCACTCGCTCTACGTGGACCAGTGGGACTGGGAGCGCGTGATACGTCCGGAAGATCGAACACTCGACTTTCTGAAACGCATGGTGCATTGCATCTATTCTGCCATGCTTCGCACCGAATTCCTGGTGTGCGAACGCTTCCCGCAACTCACTCCGTCGCTCCCCGAGAGCATCACGTTCATTCATGCAGAGGAACTGCTGCAACGCTACCCCGACCTGACACCCAAGGAACGCGAAGACGCCATCACGCGAGAGCATGGCGCCGTGTTCATCATCGGCATCGGCTGTCCGCTGAGCCATGGCGAACCGCACGACCTGCGTGCGCCGGACTATGACGACTATTCGACAACGGCCGAAAACGGGTTGCCGGGACTCAACGGCGACTTGCTGGTGTGGAACGAGGTGTTGGGACGTGCCTTCGAGCTTTCGTCGATGGGCATCCGTGTGGACCGCGAAGCCCTCATACGGCAGCTGCGCGACAGCGGCAAGGAGGAGCGAAGCCAACTCTACTTCCACAAACGTCTGCTCGAAGGAAGCCTGCCGCTGAGTGTGGGCGGCGGTATCGGGCAGTCGCGCCTGTGTATGCTATATCTGAAGAAAGCGCACATCGGCGAGATCCAGGCAAGCATCTGGCCCGAGCAGATGCGCCGCGACTGCGCAGCCATCGGCATCCCCCTCATCTAAAAGTTTTTTCTCCCCTTCCGGAAAAAGTGGCAAGGCCTGCCACTTTTTTGGCACGGGCTGCCAGTTTTTTGGCAAGCCTTGCCAGTATTCGAAAGACGGGCTTGAAAATCTCTCGGAAGCCCCGGGATTTTCACCAAAAGCGCACCAAGATTTTCATATACAAAGCGACCGCCGGCAAACGCATTGCCGGCGGTCGCTTTGTGTGAGGACATATTACTTCTGCACCTTGCCCTTCTGTGTTACCTTGATGGGCGTACTCACACCATTGGAGGTCAGCGTCAGCATGGCTGTGCGGTCAACGGGTGTAGCATTAGGCTCGACTGCCAACAGGGCTTCGTGTGCTCCGGCAGCATATACCGTATCCTTATGGCTCAACCACGAAGCATCGCTTGCAAGGGTGGCACCATCGGCATACACGCGGAATTTTACCTTCATCGACGTGGTGTCAGCACTGAGCGTCATAGCAAAAGTGGTGCGCTTGTCCATCAGCGTTCCGGTGGCTACGCCTCCCTCGGATTCGGGCTTATTGGTATACACTGGGGATGGCCAAGTGATGTTGAGCCATCCGGTTTGATACACGTCCATCGCCAAAGAGTCGAACGACTTGAGCAGGATGGCAGAGTGGCGCGTATCGCCGGCTGTATTGGGCGTGCAGCGAAGCGTTACCAGTGTGTTCATGCCATAACCCGAAGGGATGTTTTGCTCCGTGGGAGTGAGTGAGAGCCAGTCGGACGTGGTCTGCAGCGTCCACGAGTCGTATGAAACGACGCGCGTACTGTCGAGCGTCTGGTCAGCATACATTACCTTTCCACCGGGTTGTTGCGGATAGAAATAGGTCTGGTGAAACTCGTACGAGCTTTCCGAACAAGCAGCAAAGCACAGGGCAACTGCCAGCATGAGGAGTGAAGAAATCTTTTTCATGTTCAGTGTTATTGTTATAGCGTTTGTATTTCTGTGGAAGCCCTCCGCGTTAATACCAATCGATGTTGGTGCTATAGGAGCTGCGTTTGTCCCACTTCAGCACGTCTGCCAATTCGCTGGAACGGGCTCGGAAACTGAAATTGAAGGAGGTGTAAGGTCGCAACACCACCGAGCACGACATCTCGAAGCAGTGCAGGTCGCGCGAAAGTGAAGCCGTGGTCATCGAGATGCGCTTCAGCTCGAAGTCGTATCCCGAGGTGAAATTGATGTTCCAGCCATCAGCAATTCGGATGAAGCCCGAGGCATTCAGCGTCTGGCTGAACGAATAGGGATAACGCATTCGGCGCACATTGATCTCGCGGCTGCGGTCCTCGTACATCGAGATGCCATACGAGAGGGAGAGCGACCAGGGAATTGAGAACGTCAGGTAGCCGTCTGCATCTACATCGGCCTTCACTTTCTTCTTCTTTTGGCGTTGCGAGGCCTTGATGTCCGGATCGAGGTTTGCCTCATCGGCTTCGGCCAAAGCATCGTCCGAATATGCATCGTCACCCTCGTCATTCATCCGCCCACGCTTGCCGCTGAAAAGGTTGCGGAGCTTTTGCCAACTTTGGTTGTTGAAAGTGTAGGATATATTCTGCGACATTCCCTGAAAACGTCCGAAACGTCCGTAGCTCCACTCCGTTCGATCGCTCTGCACGACCTGTCCCCGCTCATTGAAGGCGTAAGCGTAGGTCGCGAAGATGGCAGCCAGCGAAAAGGTGTAGTTTTTTGTCAACTTGAGGCGGGCTCGCATACTCAGGTCGCTCCACGGCCGTTTCTTGGCAGCCATGTTGTAGGAGAGCGTTCCGGAGAGTTCGTCAATGAGGCTGATTTTTCTCTCTCCCGTGCTGTCGCGGTCGCTCCGAACCTTCATCTCCAGATTATTGGACACCGACATCGAGATAAGCCCCTGCTTCGAACCGGAAGGGTATCCGTAGATGCCGTGCTGGTAGGGCGAATAAGTTACGGTGCTCACCGTGCCATCGGCCTCCGTCCTCACGTAGCTGTCCATGTATCCATATCTCTCTGTCGTGAAGTCGGGAGCGTACGAGATGCTTACGCTCGGTTTGAAAACGTGTCGAACGGCTATTATCTTGTCTCCGAAAAGTTTTTTCCAGGGTTTGTAGAAACCATAAAGCGTCGTATTGGCCGACACACCCACGCTCCAATCGTACAGATTGTAGAAGCCGTAAGTGGTGTCGCGCACCTCTTCTCGCTTGTCGGAGTCCCACGAACGGGTAATGCGGTTGGTGTACATGATGTCGCGGAAAGAGAAATTGGGCGACACGTTGATGTATTTGAAAAGCTGAAACGTGGCATCGATAGGGATGCGGTGCTGCATGCCATTGCGCCAATCCTTTATCAGGTTCGACTTGAAAAGCCTGTTCTCCTTTGTGGTGATGCTGTTACTGAGTTGTCCGGTGTACGAAAGCGATATCTTTTCGTACCAACGCTCTTTGCCCACCACGCGTTTGCGACGGAAAGGATACAGACGGTTCAGCGAAATGCTCAAGTCGGGCAGCGTAACCGCCAATGAGGAGTCGCGCATGTTCTGCGTGATGTTGAACGACCCCGAAAGCGTCAGACCGATGTTCGGGAACGTGTGCGACATGCTCACACTGCTGGCACGAGTGCTCTGCGTATATGATAATGGATTGTAGAGGCTTTCAACGTTTTTTCGCTCATAGTTTTCGGAGGCAAAATTCACACGAGCCGAAAACGAAGTGTTGGGTGAAGATTTCGAATCCTTGGTGTGCGTCCACTGCACCTTGAGGCTCTTCGTCACCAAATAGTCGGGCATATTCTTCTCTCCCTCGACCGTATTGATGTAGCTGATGTAGAAATTTCCGTTGTAACGATAGCGCTTCCGATAGTTCATCTCGCCACTCAGTCCCCAGGAGCCTTTCGTGTAAATCTCGCCCAGGAATTTCAGGTCCATGTAGTCGGAAAGCGCGAAATAGTATCCGCCATCACGCAGATAGAATCCGCGAGTGGTTTCGTCGCCGATGGTGGGCATGATGAAGCCACTCGAATAACTCTTATTGAAGGGGACATATCCGTAAGGGATGACCAGCGGCGTGGGAACGTCGGCCACGTAAAGCTGCGACGGACCGAAAACAATGTCCTTGCCGGGGCGGGCCTTTCCGCGTGACATCTTCACGTAGAAGTGTGGATGCTCGGCATCGCAGGTGGTATAGGTGGCTTTCTCCAAGTAGAGCGTGCCATCGGCAGAGCGCTTTGAGTTCTGACTGACCAAGTATCCATTGCCCTGCTTTGTAGCCACGTTGGAGATAAAGCCTTTCTTGGTCTTGAAGTTGAAGCTCATCTTTTCGCTCTCATAGTCCTCAGATCCCTGCGTATAGACGGGATTTCCCTTCGCCGTACCTGTGCTGTCACGCTGACCTTGCGCATGCACCAGGCTGCTGTCCATGTTCATCGTTATCTGAGCGGCATCGAGCTGCATGTCCTGATAAGCCACCTGGGCTTCGCCGTAAAGAATGGCCAAACCGCTCTCGGCATCGTAGACAAGGGAGTCGACGGCTTTATAATTGACGGGGGCATCCAGACCACTGGAGCGCTTTTTCACCGAGTCGACGCTCAGCGTATCGGTAACCTGTGGCAAACTGTCGCCTACGCCTTCGGGAATTTTCGTATCCTCTGCCTGCGAGCTGTCGCGCACCACAGAAGTTCCGGCCGGGCGCAGACTGAAAATCGTATCGGGCACAGCCGTCTGCGAATGCTCCACAGGCACCACCGAATCTGCCGCCACGCTATCGCGCACCGAGGCCGTGTCCACCGCCACTGCAGGCAGACACACCAAACGCTTATGACCGGCCGCGAAGCTCAGGACCACAAGCAAGGAAAAGAGGGATATGACAACGGTTCTCAAATCCGGATACTTCTTCATTGTTGCGACGTTCGCACACAAAGCCTTTTCAGCTACGCACACAGACGTACAAAACGAAGCAAAAGTACATATAAATTACGAGAAAGCCGACCGGGTATTTACAAATTAACGTTTTTCGCCACCGGAGGCTTAACACAAATTCGGAAATAGGACTTTCGGGACTCCGAAAGCACAAAAAAATACTACTCAAAGCGCTCCGCCCATGCCAGAAAACGCTGTACGCCTTCCGAGCCGAACTTTTGCAAACTCTGCGCCGTCTGCTCGATGGTGCGCTCGCGCTCCGGATGACTCTTGCTATAGAACTTGTCTGCGTAACACACCACCTGTTCTTCGAGCGTCACAGGCGCATAAATCCCCTCGGGGAGCGTAAGTCCACGTTCGCGAATCCGCTCCATCGTGAGTCCTGTGCCCGTGTGCCGCTCACAAATGCGTGCCACTGCCTCCAGCCCCTCGGCACGCATGAGTTGCGCCCCCAGATATCCGTGAAGCAGATAGGGCTCCGTGCCATGGCAGTGAATGCCGGGGGCATCGGTCAGGAAAACTCCTATGTCGTGAAGCATTGCACCGGTTTGCAGCAACGACTCGTCCAACCCCAATTCGGGATGTCTCGCAGCGACAATCAATGCACGATCAGCCACTTGCCGACTGTGGTGAAGCAGGAGGCGACGTAGCGCATTGTCTTCCGGATAATACTTCCGGATAACAGCCATCGGGTCAATGTTTTTCATCATTTACGGAGTGCTTATTGAGAGTTTCAGATGCCGTAATCATTCGTCATCCTCGTCAAATTCGAAGTCGGGGATGTAGAGCGGAGTTTCGGCAAAGTCGTCCAGCGCACGGCGATCCTTCTGGGTGGGACGACCGGTGCCTCGCGCACGATCCACAAAGCCACTGATGCGACTCATCTCCAAAATTTCGTATTGCTCGGGGGCTGTGATGTTCTCCAATATCTCGGGCAGGAGTTTTGCGCCTACACGCTTCTCTATGGTCTGCAGCACCCTGAATGTGTAGGTTACGGGCGGTTTGCGCACAGACACACTGTCGCCCACTTTTACAGCCCTGGAGGGTTTTGCTTGTGCGCCATTGATGGCTACGCGCCCATTCTTGCAGGCATCGGCAGCCAATGTGCGTGTTTTGAAGATGCGGGCAGCCCACAGCCATTTGTCAAGGCGGGCTTCGTTCGTGGTAGCCATAGATTCGGGAGAGGGGTTTACTTCTTATTGAAATGGTTCATGGTGAACTGTATGCCTGCCAGCGCGAAGCTCTTCACCATTTCGCCGGCGGCTTCGAGGCGTTCGTCCATTTTCTCGAGGTCTTCGGCCTCAAACTCACCCAGCACATAATCCACTTGCCGGCCCTTGGGAAAATCGTTGCCCACGCCGAAACGCAAACGAGCATATTGCTGGGTTCCCAGCACCGAGGTGATGTGACGCAAGCCATTGTGGCCGCCCTCACTGCCTGCCGGTTTCATGCGCAGCTGTCCAAAGGGCAATGCGATATCATCGACGACGACAAGCAGGTTCTCGATAGGGATTTTCTTCTCGTTCATCCAGTAACGCACAGCATTGCCGGAGAGATTCATATATGTGGAGGGCTTCAGCAGAAAGAGCGTTTGGTTTTTCACCCTCAGAGTGGTGATAAAACCATAACGCTTATCCTCAAATACGAGATTGGACGCCTGTGCTAAGGCGTCCAATACTCTAAATCCTATGTTGTGACGGGTGGCAGCATACTCGCTTCCGATGTTGCCGAGCCCGACAATCAGATAATTCATTTCGTTTTGTTCAAAATTGTTGAGGCATCTGTCAGCGTTCTGCCGGCCTCAATGATTTTTCGAAATTAGTTGCCCTTGGCTGCAGCTGCGGCGGCACCCTTGGCGGCACGAGTCATCTTCACTGTGCATACCACAACTTCCTTCGGAGTAACGAGTTCGAGACCTTCGAAAGAGAGTTCGCCACATTTGATAGACTTACCGAGACCGAGAGAAGTCACGTCGATGATGAGCTTCTCGGGGATGAGGTCGTAAGTAGCGCGCACCTTGAGCTTGCGCACCATGCTCATGAGCTTACCACCGGCACGTACACCTTCGGCCAAGCCTTGGGGAGCGATGGGCACAGCCATTACGATGGGCTTACCCTCAGATACTTCGTAGAAGTCGACGTGCAGAACATTGTCCTTCACAGCGTGGAATTGGAGCTCCTTAACCACAGCTTTGTGCTCGGTACCGTCGATTGTAATGTTTACCAAGTAGATGTCGGGCGAATACACCACCTTGTTGATCTGCTTCACATCCACGAGGAAGTGAGTGGCTTCGGGAAGTCCGTTTTCGCCTTTCTTTTCACCATAAAGCACGCAGGGAACGAGGTCGTTCTGGCGAGCCATTTTTGTAGCCTTTTTGCCGAGATCGGTTCTGAGCGAACCGGAGATTGCAATCTGCTTCATAATTTGTGTTACTCTAAATTAAGTGTTTGTAAAGTTTGCTTAATTCGCCATCACACACGGGGCACACTTCGCCCCGGTCGGGTCAAATCGGCGGCAAAGGTACACATTTCTTTTGTTTCGGCAATCAGAAGCGGCCGAAATGTTTGCGCGCGTTCAGAACTCGATGTCAATTTCCACCTTTCCGGCTTCCGCAACAGCCTCGTCGGCATGCGGCTCTTCAGGCACGGGCAACGGACTACCTACGGGTGCGTCGCCCGATGCTTCGAGCGCATAGTCGGCAGCTTCGCGAAAGGCGTGGAAAAACTTGTTCAGGTCCTCGCGATACAGGAATATCTTGTGCTTTTCGAAAACCGGCTTTTCCGTTTCGCCGCTGGCATTGATGCGTTTGCTCTCTGTGATGGAAAGGTAATACTCATCGCGTCGGTCGCGTTTCACATCTATATATAATAAACACGTTTACCGGCTTTCACCATCTTTGAGAACAGAATGTCCTTGTCGTTCTTCTCTTGCATTTTTATAATCATAAAAGTTAGACATTTTCCTATTGTTGTCAGCATCACCCACCTCGCAGCCGCTCAAGTGTAACAGCTCCCCGGCAAGCACTGACATCTTGCTGCAAAAACGGCTGCAGTCCGAACAAAAATCTACAAGCACTGCAGAATTTTCTGCAAGCACTGTAGAAATTTCTGCAAGCACTGCAGATTTTCACAGAAAGCATGAGGCCAAGCCACAACCCGAATGAAGCTCTCGGGAACGGCATCCAAGCGTCCCGCTAAAGGAGGCAAACATCTCTATTCGCCCTGCTCAATCCTCTGTTTTGCTCATTCGATAAGGCAAATTTGCACCCAAATTCCCTAAGTACCAAAAAAAGATGTGATAAAATAGTCGGCAAGAGGCTTTTTTTGTACTTTTGCACAACTACAAACCCTGAATAAATCCGCACATTCATGATAAACAGAGAACTAATCAGACTTAAGATTGTGCAACTGGTGTATGCGTTCTATCACAACGAAGGCAAGACACTCGACGTAGCCGAGAAGGAGCTTATATTCAGCCTTGACAAAGCTTACGACCTCTATTGCGATTTGCTGACACTGCTCGTTGATGTGCAGAAAATGGCAGAGCGCAAAAACGAAGCCCGAATCGAACGCGACAAGCGCCTCAAGCAAGAGAGCACAGGCATATTCCCCGACGGGCAAATGGCTGCCAACCAATTCTTGCTGCAACTACGTGCCAACGCCGCGCTGCTGCAATATCGCGAGAAGCAAGGCGACCTTTGGGAAGAAGAAGATGCTTCCGTGCGCAAGCTCTACGATACATTCACCAAGAGCGACATTTTCCAGCTATACTTGGAGAAGGAAGATTTCAGCTATGAGGCTGATCGCGAATTGGTGCGCAAGCTCTACAAGCACTTGGTATGCAACAATGAGGACCTCGATGCCGTGCTTGAAGAGCGCAGTCTTTATTGGAACGACGACAAGGAAATCATCGATTCCTTCGTACTTAAGACCATCAAACGCTTCACGCCCGAAAGCGACGAAAGCCAGCCGCTCCTGCCGGAATACACCTCGGAGGAAGATCGCGACTATGCCGTAACTTTGTTCCGCGAGACGCTGACACGCACCGACGAGGTACGCGAACTTATCAAGGGAGGGTCGAGAAACTGGGACTTCAGCAGAATTGCCATCATGGATGTCATCATCATGCAGATTGCCCTGACCGAAATTCTGACCTTCCCCTCGATACCGCTCAGCGTGAGTTTCAACGAATACCTGGACATTGCAAAGGTTTACAGCACACCACGCAGCGCATCCTACATCAACGGAACGATGGACAACATCGTGAAGCAGCTTAAAGCAGAAGGCAAACTCTTAAAATAAACATACAATGTACACAAATCTTATCCTTATGCAGGCTCAATCTGCAGGCGGCGGAATGACCTCCATGATTGTGATGATGGTTGCGCTCTTCGCAATCATGTACTTCTTCATGATACGTCCGCAAAACAAGAAACAAAAAGAAATTCAGAAGTTCCGCAACTCACTGTCTGTAGGTCAGGACGTGGTAACCATCGGCGGTATCCGTGGCACTGTCCGCAGCATCAACGAAATGGACAACACCATCACCCTGGAAGTGAGCACCGGTACGAAGATTGTATTCGAGAAGAGTGCCATCATGCCCCTCGGTCAGGGAACAGAGAACACCAATAAATAAGTTGACGAGAACACCGACCGACGAGCCGGAAAGCCCTCTGACCACAAGTCGACAGAGAGCCGAAACTCGCCGATCGCACTTCATTTTTCCATGAAGACGCTCAGCCACATGCCAAGACTACTCAGGAATTGCTTTTCCAAGATTTGGAACAAGCAGTTCCTGATTTTCTTTTTTTTCCTCCTACTCTCAGCAATGTTTTGGACATTCCAGACACTGAACGAAGTGTATGAGGAAGATTTTGTGGTGCCCATCGAGACCAAAGGAATACCGGGCAATGTGGTCATCACCTCCGACCTGCCGAAGCAAGTGAGCATCCGCATTCGCGACAAAGGCGTCACGCTGCTCTCCTATCGCTACGGAAAAATCCTGCCGGGCATCACCATCGACCACCAACAGCACTCCAACCCCTCCGGACATGTGCGCCTGCTTACCTCCGAGTTGCTCAAACCCGTTGCGGAAGCACTGATGCCCGGTTCGCAAATCGTGGCCACACATCCCGACACCATTGAGTATTATTACAACTACGGTCTGCACAAACGGGTGCCCGTTCGGCTGCAAGGCAACATACGTCCCGAGAAGAGCTACAACATATCCGGCATCTCCCTCTCTCCCGACTCTGTGATTGTTTATGCCACGAAGAGCCTTCTTGATACCATCACCGGAGCTTACGTGAAGCCTGTTTATTTTTCTGATGTTGCCGACACACTTCGCCAACGCATTGACATTCAACCAGTGCGCGGAGCCAGATTTTCGCCCGCGCAAGTGGACCTTACCGTCATAGCCGAACGCATGGTTGAGAAAACAGTGCAGGTACCTGTGCAAGGGGTCAACTTCCCTGCCACAAAGGTGCTGCGCACTTTTCCCTCAAAGGTAAACATCACCTTCCAGGTAAGCATGAACCGCTACCGCGACATCACAGCCGACAACTTCGTAGTGGTGGTCAACTACGAGGAGCTTATTAACATGCAGGGCAACACCTGCCGTCTCGCCCTCAAGTCGACGCCCGACGGAGCCGGACGCGTACGTATCGAACCCGAAGAGGTGGAATTTGTCATCGAGGAGGTAAAAGCCCCAGCCGAAAACTGATTTTTCACAGTCCAAGCCCCCATCCCA
Organism: Bacteroidaceae bacterium; assembly: GCA_017461605.1. Taxonomy (GTDB): domain Bacteria; phylum Bacteroidota; class Bacteroidia; order Bacteroidales; family Bacteroidaceae; genus Alloprevotella. Next base: position 39,370 of record JAFTXN010000002.1, on the reverse strand, counting down.
TGACCTCTACAAAAAAAATCAGCTACGGCATTACCGGCGGTATAGGTAGCGGCAAGAGCTACGTATGCCGAATTATCAAAGACATGGGCTACCCCGTGTTCTGCTGCGACACCGCGGCAAAACACATCATCCGTACGGACAAACACGTGCGCCAAGCCCTCACGCGCATCGTGGGCGAAGGCGTGTACGATGACGCCGGCCGGCTGGTCAAAAGCCGATTGGCCGCATACCTTTGCAGCAGTCCGGAAAATGCCGACCGAGTGAACCAAATCGTGTGGCCGCGTGTGGCCGAAGCCTTCGTGCAATGGGAAAAAGCCCAAACCGAACGCTTCGTTTTCATGGAATGCGCATTGCTCTTCGAGTCGGGCTTTCATCGCCTCACCACTCGCACCATTCATGTGGCCGCTCCCAGAGAAACGCGCATCCGGCGCGTGATGGAACGCGACAAAGTGAATCGGGCCACAGCCCTGCGCTGGATAAAGATGCAAATGCCCGAGCGCGAAAAACGTCGCCGCGCCGACCACATCATCCACAACGACGGGCAAACCGACCTGATGCCTCAGCTCTTGCAATTGCTGCAATAAAGACTTTCCGCCGCCCAACCCACGTTCGGCTGACGCCCAAGATAGGCTGCGGCTCGGAAATAAAAGAAAAGCCTGCGGCCTTTCTTTGTATTTCGCTCGCCTTGCACACTTTGGCTGACGCCCAAGATAGACTGCGGCTCGGAAATAAAAGAAAAGCCTGCGGCCTTTCTTTGTATTTCGCTCGCCTTGCACTATCTTTGTTCCGCAATTCTAAAAAACCAATCATTACGAAAAACATGCAAGACACCATTTTATCCATTTCCGGAAAGCCCGGACTTTTCCGCTTAGTGTCTCAAGGACGCAACATGCTCATTGTAGAATCTCTCGACGAGGCAAAAAAACGTTTCCCGGTGGGAGCACGCGATCGCGTAACAAGTCTCAACGACATCTCCATGTATACCGATGACGAGGATGTGCCTCTGATGCAAGTGTTCCAGAACCTTAGCCAAGCGCACAATGGAGCTGCAGTTGACCTGCACCACTCCAAGGCCACCGATGCTGAGTTGGCCGACTTCATGGCTACAGCACTGCCCAACTACGACCGCGACCGCGTTTACAAGGCCGACATGAAGAAACTCCTGCAATGGTACAACATCCTTGTGGGTTGCGGCTACACAAATTTCGTGGAGGAAGAAGAAGCTCCCGAAGCCGAATAAGCACACATATATAATATACGCGCGGGCGGGCATTCCACTTACGGATGTCCGCCCGCATTGCATATTCACGGCATGCGCCAGGCCGAAAATCTGCAGTGCTTGCAGATTTTTCCGCAGTGCTCGCAGAAAATTCTGCAAGCACTGCAGATTTTGCCACATGCCGCACCCGTATTTCCACCATTATTCGGCAGGCATAAAACATCTGTTCGGACACTGCCTTCAGGCACACTGCAACACCGGTTTGGCCATTCGCAAAGAAAAACTTACTTTTGCCAAACTTCGAGAAACAAACTAAACTTTTATACATGAAAACAAAATTTGCCACTATGATGTTCACAGCTGCCGCCACGCTGTGCCCAACCACAGCCACGGCACAAACAGACGACTTCAAGTACACCGACGAGCAATTTGCCGACATTCAGATGCTTCGCTATAAGGTGGAGGGATTTGAACAGTTGACGCTCAAAGAGAAAACCTTCATCTACTATCTCTCGGAAGCAGCTCTGCAAGGTCGCGACATCCTTTTCGATCAAAACGGACGCTACAACCTGCGCATCCGCCGTATGCTCGAAACTATCTACACCGACTTCAGCGGCGACCGCAACTCGGAGGAGTTTCGCGCACTCACCACTTACTTGAAGCGCGTATGGTTCTCCGCAGGCATCCATCACCATTACGGATGCGAGAAGTTCGAGCCCGAATTTTCGGCCGACTTCTTCCGTGCAGCCCTGAAGAGTGTTGACGCTTCCAAACTGCCACTGACTCCCGGTCAAACGGTAGACGCACTTTGCGACGAGGTGTTCCCCGTCATCTTCGACCCGGCGGTGATGCCCATGCGTGTCAACCAGAAAGATGGCGACGACTTGCTGCTCACTTCTGCCTGCAACTACTACGCTCCCGGAATCACACAACAGGAAGCTGAGAAGTTTTACGCCGAACGCAAGCCCGCCGGCGACCCTCGCCCCGTGATGATGGGAATGAACAGCCGCCTGGTACGCGATGAGTTTGGCAACCTGAGTGAATGCGTATGGCGTGTAGGTGGTCTCTACGGTACTGCCATCGAGCGCGTGGTGTTCTACTTGGAAAAGGCGCGTCCCTTTGCCTGCACAGCCGAGCAACAGACGGTCATCGACCGACTCATTGAGTATTATCGCACAGGCGACCTGCGCACTTTCGACAACTATTGCATTCATTGGCTGAAGGACACCGAGAGTTCGGTCGACTTTGTCAATGGTTTCACAGAGAGCTACGGCGATCCGCTGGGCATGAAAGCATCGTGGGAAAGCCTTGTCAACTTCAAGGATGTGGCCGCCACAGCACGCGCAGAGAAGTTGTCAGCCAACGCACAGTGGTTTGAGGACAACTCACCCGTTGACCCGCGTTTCAAAAAGGAAGAGTGCAAAGGCGTATCGGCGAAGGTAATCACCGCTGCCATATTGGGAGGCGACCTCTACCCGAGTACAGCCATCGGCATCAACTTGCCCAACTCCGACTGGGTGCGTCGCGAATTTGGCTCGAAGAGCGTAACCATCAGCAACCTCACCGGAGCATACGCCAAGGCAGCCCAAGGTTCGGGCATGGACAAGGAGTTTGTTATCGACAACGCCACACGCACGCTCATCGCGACCTATGGTTCGGCCTGCGACGATTTGCACACCGACTTGCACGAATGCCTCGGGCACGGTTCGGGCCGTCTGCTCCCGGGCACCGATCCCGATACGCTCAAAGCCTACGGCAGCACCATCGAAGAAGCTCGTGCAGACCTCTTCGGCCTCTACTATGTGGCCGACCCCAAGTTGGTGGAACTCGGACTCACCCCAAACCTTGAGGCCTACAAGAGCCAATACTATACATACATGATGAACGGCCTCATGACCCAGCTCGTGCGCATCAAGCCGGGCTTCACCATCGAAGAGGCTCACATGCGCAATCGCGCCCTCATAGCTCGCTGGGCTTTGGAACACGGCAAGAAAGACAACGTGGTGGAACTCGTGAAACGTAAAGGCAAGACCTACGTTCGCATCAACGACTACGAAGCCCTGCGCACGCTGTTCGGAAAACTCTTGGCCGAAATCCAACGCATCAAGAGTGAGGGCGACTATGAGGCAGCTCGCAATTTGGTAGAGACCTATGGTGTACAGGTGGATGCAGCCTTGCACAAGGAAATTCTGACACGTTACGAGAAACTCAACCTCTCACCCTACAAAGGCTTCATCAACCCTGTGTATACCGTCACAAAGGATGCCAACGGCAACATCACCGATGTACGCATCGACTACACCGAAGCCTACGACGCGCAGATGCTTCGCTATAGCCGCGACTACAACACGCTGCCCGACGTGAACTAAGAAAAAACGCACCCGGCGTATTCACCAATCGGCAAGTTCCGAGCGGCACGCCACGCAAGCCATATGAAAAGGCGGAGAATGCACCCCTGCATTTCTCCGCCTTTTCTGTTGTTATGAACATAGTGCTTTGCCGTTCGGCAAGGCCTTTGGGATTTATTCAGCTTTCTCCTCCATCAGTTCGGCAATGCCGGCAGAAAGTTCTCTGATGATGCGCTGCGTTTTCCGATAATACGACCAACCGAACAAACCGCCAATACATCCTCCGACAAGCACTCCAATGTAGATGCTACGCTGATAAACAGAATTTCCTCCGAACACCACATTCACCTCATAGCACAGCCAGATCAGCCACACCAGGAGGAAAGGAATGGCAAAGTGCAACCAACGTGAATAATTACGTTTCGCACAGAGCAGGCGGCGTTGCACATCCAGCAAATCGTCCGAGAAGAAATGTTTAGGAAGCAGCACACGAGCGTTGCAAGTATCGTATGCGATGTCCACCACAAAGAACAAACATGTAACCACGGTGAGCCACAACGAAAATCCCAACCAGTGAAAAAACCAGGCCGTGTAGGGAATCATCAATACCGCAACAAACCTCAGCACACGCGTGTCGCGCTGCCATCCGGACACTTTGTCACTCATCACACGGCGCATCAGCCGATCGTTCACAATACTCTCTTTTTGCAATTTGCGTTCGAGAATTTCCAGGCGGCCTCGCATTTCCTGCCATTCCCGATTTTCCATATTCGTCAACATATTCTTCGTTCTTTATTCAGGGTTCGACATTCTCTTGAGTTGCTCGCGGATGCGTACCAGGCGCACCGACACATTTTTCACCGTGATGCCCACAATAGCCGCAATGTCTTCGTAACTCAGGTTCTCCAGCCACAAAAGCACAATGGCGCGGTCGAAAGGTTGCAAGCGGTGTATGCGTTCGTGCAACAGGCGCACCTGTCGCGCTTCCTCGTCATTGTCCTCGAAGAAGTTGCTTTCCATAGATAGCGACACAAAGTTGCGTTTGCGCTTCTTCCGTTGCTGCGAAATGCACGTATTCAGCGCAACACGCCACACCCAAGTAGCCTCAGCACTCTCGGCCCGAAAGTCCTTCAACCCACGCCACAGGTTCACCAGCACGTCTTGAAACAAATCGTCAGCCTCGGCCGCATCTTCGGCAAACATGAAGCAAACGGTGTAGATAGTGCCCTTGTGCTGCTGCACCAATTCCGTAAATTCCAATTCTGTAAGTTTCATTCCTCTGATCTTGTTTTCAAAATTCCCGACCAAAAGTACGTTTTCAAAGGTCGTTTACCCCATTAGACGCACACACGGCAGCGAAAACTACACATTATCCCTTGTTTTTTCAAATCATTGCTGAAAATTATTCGTGCGCCCCGCTCTTTTTGCACTATCTTTAGATAAGATAGGAGGCGGCTCGGAAAAGATTTTGAAAATTTCACAGGTTCATTTTCACTCTTTCCGCTCGCCTTGCACTATCTTTCACTTCACGCAAGATAGGCTACGGCTCGGGATGAAAAAGAAAAGCTAACTTTCCTTTTGCCCTCCGCTCGCCTTGCACTATCTTTGGCAACTCATCCAAAAACATTATCACAAAATATATGAGCACAACCGAAAAAGACATACTCCACGAACAAGTGCGCAACGTCAAACTGCGATTGCGCGGCGTGATGAACGGCATCACCAGCACTTCGATGCGAGAAAAGGGACTGGCCTACAAGGTGAATTTCGGTGTAGAGCTGCCTCGCCTCCGCGAGATGGCCGAAGAGCTGCCCCACACCTACGCACTGGCCGCCGAACTGTGGAAAGAGGATATCCGCGAGTGCCGTCTGCTGGCAGCCATGCTGATGCCCACCGAAGCCTTTGACGAGGCGTTGGCCGAACTATGGGTGGAGCAGATGCGCTTCCCCGAGGAAGCCGAATGCACGGTGATGCACCTCTTCGACCGCCTGCCATTTGCCTCCGGCAAGATGTTCGAATGGATTGCGGCCGACAGCAGCATGCACCGACTCTGCGGATGGCTGCTCGCCTCGCGCCTGTTCATGAAAGGCATGATGCCCAACGAGCGCGATGAGCAGGAATTGCTCGACCACCTGGCCGCCGACCTGCGAAGCACCGACCGCATCGTGCAACGGGCTGCACAAAAGGCCCTGCTGCGCTACATGGACCTGAACGAAGCCTGCGAAACACGGGGCGAGCAATTGTTCGAAACGCTGTAGCACAGGAGGAAAGCATCCGCGCATCACCAAACCCATGAAACGCTACTCCTTCGCTCCCATACAGGCACGCCCGTTCCCCACCCTGCACGAGCTTGATAATCCTTGGATTTTCGGTAACGTCCGCTCCATTATCAATGTCAGCGAACACACCTCCGAGGTCCTAATCACCGAATACGAGCGACGCGGCATCGCCTATCACCACTTTCCCCTCCGCGAAGAGACCGACGATATCGGTTGGCACAACCTCCTGCAAGCCGTCCACGTGCTCTGCAACAACATTCTCAACAACGTGCCTACCATCGTGCACTGTATGTGCGGCAACCACCGCAGTCGCCTTGTGGTGGAAGCCACCCACTACTCGCTGACCGGACAACACCTGGAGGATTCCTACAAAGGAGCACACAACCACCTGCTCTACAACCTCGAATGCGGCTATCTTCCCCTCACTCGCGAAACAGCTGAAAAACAGTTGCGTGAACTCAAACCGCATCCCTAAAAATCTGCAAGGCGTTTAGAAAATTCTACAAGCACTGCAGAATTTTCTAAACGCCTTGCAGATTTCACCAACAAGCCTGTCCGAAAACGGACAAGTCTCCCACACACATTTCGAGTGCGTTCACAAGATAGGCTACGGCTCTGAAGAAAAAGAAAAGCAAGTTTTCCTTTGTTCTCCGCTCGCCTTGCACACTTTGGCTTGACAGCCCAAGATAGGCTGCGCCTCGGGAGAAAAAGAAAAACAAGTTTTCCTTTGTTCTCCGCTCGCCTTGCACACTTTGGCTTGACAGCCCAAGATAGGCTGCGCCTCGGGAGAAAAAGAAAAACAAGTTTTCCTTTGTTCTCCGCTCGCCTTGCACTATCTTTGCACCACGAAAAGAAATGGCTCCGTAGCTTAGCTGAATAGAGCGTCAGATTCCGGTTCTGAAGGTCCTGGGTTTGAATCCCAGCGGGGTCACAACAAGAAATCCCTTGGCAGAAGCAATTCTCGCCAAGGGATTTCTTATGTCCCATATCTCTCATTCTACATTGGCAACAGCCAAAGAAGTGCACTAAGCCCTCTTGCAAAAACTACAACAAAACAGACTACACTTACGATTTCACTAAAGCAACCTATAAGTTCTATCCTTCGTTTCCTTGCTACACTCTTTCCGACACTGCATCTATCGTCATAATTATTACACAGCAAATAGGTTCTTATCAACACCTTACCTGCGTCTATGAAAGCAGTGACAACAAATTTGCTCAATACACCGGAGCACACACACGCGTACACATATACATGGCATGCGATGCCATATCTCACACACTTATTTTCACACAAAGCACATATCTCAAACTGATGTCAGACACGTATCACTCTGACTCCGCCACCGGTCCGGAAAATCCCATATCAATACACAAAAGAGTTTCACTGCTTTCTTATGTTTTATAACACATTTAACATCTGTTTGCAATTAAGGGAGGGTAAATTCCGACTTTAGAGTCATATTTGCAAATAAAATTTAATAAAACATGGTTACTACCAAAAAAATAATAATCACGCTGCCACAAACTTAAAACACATCCATAAATAGTTCATAACGGACAATCACCCAATAGAAGTAGCTTCCCCATATTTCACTCACACTATTGTAAAAACAAAAAAAATTGTAACGCAATCAAAATTCTCGATTTTCATTTCTCAAGCAACGCACTGACTAAATACAAGAAACACTGCGAACATCTATACATAGTCACCCATCAATCTGAAAAGCTTGTTCCGTTGCAGAGATTACCATATTGATTTCTATTAACTTTATTAATAACATTCTAAAACAACATTTATGACTAAATTTTTCACCAAATCGATTATGCTCTTAGCGTGTTTCAGCGCGTTAGTGCTTTCTTCCTGTAACGATGACGCGGAAGAAGATTTAAGAATGCCGGACGTAACCCTTAAGGCTGGAGATACCTACACCATCGAAAAAGGTACCAATTGGCTCTCCGCCGACCCACTCATTGCGACAGTTTCCGGTAACTCCATTAAAGCGTTAAGAGTTGGCAAAACCAAAATTTCAAACAATACTGCATCTTTCTCACTGACGGTAACCCCCAAATATAATCTCTACGATGATCCCTGCATGCAGTGGGGTGCTTCAACAAACGTCGTTAATTCATTCATGAAAGGCTATACCATGTTAGAGCAGGATGAAAACATTGTTTTCTACTCAGGCAATGGTATTGCAGAAATGTATGCTTATTACTTTGAAAATGGCAAATTGAGTTCCTCACTCGTCCTGCTGGATGCAGAAAGCTACTATAGCACTCTCCATTCATTCTTATCCGAAAGATATGAATTCTTAGGCCAGGATGAAGAAGACTACAGTCTTTACTACATCAGCATGGATAAGAAACTCGCTATTTTGGTTGAACTTTACAATATCTCCGACGTACTTTATGCAGGTGTCATGTACTTCCCCTATGAAGGCGACGCAACCAACATGAAAAGCCAAAAGCAGAGAACTAATTTCTCCTCAAAAAAGATGAGTTTCAAAGTTTGTGAAGAACCACACATTCTTAATCAATTCCATTCGCTCATTGCAAAATAAATCACATATATCTATAATAACTAATCTCCAATCACTAAACAATTAAGTAAAAGCATTATGAAAAAATCACTCCTTTTGATAGCCGTAACCGGCTTGACACTCGCGTCTTGTACAACAGTGAAGAAAACAGCCACTTCTATGAACGTAGCAACTTCCATTGAGGCAGTCAGCACTGCAGACTTGGATGTTTCAGACAGAAGAATTACCTTTGAATATGATGTCCCCAAGAAAGTTCGACGCGGCGGAACACAAAATGTCTATAATGTAGCTGTTCGCGAAGCTTTACGTCACAACGGAGGAGGCGATGTGCTTGTAGCACCTCAATTTGACACTCGCATTCGTCGCGGATTGTTCGGAAAGAAAATTAAAGAAGTAACTGTAAGCGGTTATCCTGCAACATACAAGAACTTCAAAGTCAAATAAATTCACTCAAATATCATGAAAATAAAACTCCTTTTGTTTTCAACCGCTCTACTATTGGGATTGGCATCATGCACAACCATCAAGAGGACTGCAGACACAGTCAATATTGATGCAAAGATTTCCCAGTACCCTACTGTTGCCGATTTAGAGGTTCATAAAAAAGTAGAAGTTACTAAGACGTGGAACTTCAGACCTTTTCACATTGGTGAGCCAAAGATGAAGTATCTCAAGGGAAATATGATTGCAGAGATCTTAAAAGAAGCCGGTGCGGATGTATTATTAGAACCTCAAATAATCTATTCGCGTACAAGCTTCGGTGAACGCAAATACACAATCTCCGGATATCCTGCTACTTTTAAGAACTTCAGGAAAGCGACAAAAGCCGATTTAGAAGCTCTAAAGACAGAACAACCGGAGCATGAGCGCACTGTGTATAACGTTTCCCAACCTTGGTATAAGCGTATATTTAGATCAAAGAAGTAAACCAATTTAAATTAGTTCCTCGGGGATGTGCATTGGCACATCCCCCTTTTTTCTATATTACTTCTTCTTTCTGCCGCACAACATATTTACAACCTACGACGGCTTCCAACAAAATTGCTTTCCTTTGTATATTCTTTTAACACGAACCTAAAAAAATCATACTATGAGAAAGTATCCCAAAATCGGTATACGCCCCACCATCGACGGTCGTCAGGGCGGTGTGCGTGAGAGTCTGGAAGAGAAGACCATGTCACTGGCAAAAGCCGTGGCCGAGTTGGTTTCTGCCAATGTGCGTCATGCAGACGGCACTCCCGTGGAGTGCGTCATAGCCGACAGTACCATCGGTCGCGTGGCCGAGACGGCTGCTTGCGCTGAGAAGTTCGAACGCGAGGGGGTCGGTGCGACCATCACTGTAACCTCTTGCTGGTGTTACGGTTCCGAGACTATGGATATGCATCCGCACTGGCCGAAAGCCGTATGGGGCTTTAACGGGACAGAGCGCCCGGGTGCAGTTTACCTGGCAGCCGTTTTGGCCGGCCACGCTCAGAAGGGGCTTCCCGCTTTCGGCATCTACGGACACGACGTTCAAGACCTCGACGACAACAGTATCCCGGCCGATGTTGCAGAGAAACTGTTGCGTTTTGCCCGCGCCGCCATTGCCGTAGCCGACATGCGTGGCCAGAGCTACCTGTCCATCGGCAGCCAGTGTATGGGCATCGCCGGAAGTATTGTGAACCAAGACTTTTTCCAAAACTACCTCGGCATGCGCAACGAGAGTGTTGACGAAACCGAGATACTGCGTCGCATGGAAGAAGGCATCTATGACAAAGAAGAATACGCCAAGGCCATGGCATGGACCGAGCAGTTCTGCAAGCCCAATGAGGGATGGGACAAGAATCGCCCCGAGAAGCAGAAAGACCGTGCCGGCAAGGATGCCGATTGGGAGTTTGTGGTGAAAATGACACTCATCGTGCGCGACCTCATGCAAGGCAACCCGAAACTCCGCGATATGGGTTTCAAAGAAGAGGCTATCGGCCACAATGCCATCGCCGGCGGTTTCCAAGGTCAACGCCAATGGACCGATTGGAAACCTAATGGCGACTTTACAGAAGCCTTGATGTGCAGCACTTTCGACTGGAACGGCATTCGTAAAGCCTATGTGTTGGCTACCGAAAACGATGCTTGCAACGCTGTGGCCATGCTCTTCGGAAACTTGCTGACCGGCTGCGGACAGATGTTCTCCGACGTGCGTACTTATTGGAGTCCCGAGGCTGTGAAGCGCGTCACCGGTAAAGAACTCACAGGACTTGCTGCCGGTGGTATGATTCACCTCATCAACTCAGGTGCTACCACGCTTGATGCCACAGGTGCCAGCACCAATGCCGCCGGCGAAGCTTGCATGAAGCCCTGTTGGGAAATGACCGACAAGGATGCGGAGGCCTGTCTCAAGAACACCAATTGGATGCCGGCCGACCGCGACTACTTCCGCGGCGGTGGCTTCTCCAGCAATTTCCTCTCCAAGGGCGGAATGCCTGTAACCATGTCGCGCCTCAACCTGGTGAAGGGACTCGGTCCCGTGCTGCAGATTGCTGAAGGTTGGACGGCAGACGTAGCACCCGAGATACACGATGTGCTCAACATGCGTACCGACCCCACATGGCCCACCACATGGTTCGTTCCTCGCCTCGACGAGACCAAGGCTCCGTTCAAGGACGTCTATTCTGTGATGAACAACTGGGGAGCCAACCACGGCGCTATCAGTTACGGGCACATCGGTGCCGATCTGATAACCTTGGCCTCCATGCTCCGCATCCCCGTCTGCATGCACAACGTTCCCGAAGACGCCATTTTCCGTCCGGCGGCTTGGAACGCCTTTGGCATGGACAAGGAGGGAGCCGACTATCGCGCATGTCAGGCTTACGGCCCCGTATATAAATAATGTGTATCCATAAGGACTAAAAGTGCTCTCAGCTATTTTCGAAAGCACTTTCGGTCCTTCTTTATTTCCTTTCATAAAAGACACTATGGTAAGACGTTTTATTCTCAACGAAGTTTCATATTTCGGACCGGGCGCACGCGAAGTGTTGCCGCAGGAGATTGCCCGTCTGGGCTATAAGAAAGCTTTTGTAGCCACCGACAAGGATCTCATCAAGTTCGGCGTGGCCGACAAGGTGTTGACGGTGCTCGATGCCGCCGGTATCCCCTACGATGTGTTCAGCGATATCAAACCCAACCCCACCGTGGCCAATGTGAAGGCCGGTGTGGCAGCGTTTGCTGCATCGGGCGCAGACTTCATCCTGGCCATTGGTGGAGGTTCGTCCATGGACACAGCCAAGGCCATCGGCATCATCACAAACAATCCGGAGTTTGCAGATGTTGTTTCATTGGAAGGCGTGGCCGACACAAAGAAGAAGTCGGTGCCCATCATCGCACTGCCAACCACCGCCGGCACTGCCGCCGAAGTTACCATCAACTATGTGATTACCGATGAGGTGAATGAGAAGAAGATGGTGTGCGTCGACCCGAACGACATCCCGGTGATGGCCATTGTCGACGCCGAGTTGATGTACACCTTGCCCAAGAGCCTCACTGCCGCCACCGGACTCGATGCGCTGACCCATGCCATCGAAGGGCTGATTACCAAGGGGGCATGGGAGATGAGCGATATGTTTGAGCTGAAAGCCATCGAGATGATTGCCCGTCACTTGGAAACTGCTGTCAACGAACCGCAGAATGCCGAAGCTCGCGACGGCATGGCTGTGGCTCAATACATCGCAGGTATGGCATTCTCGAACGTAGGTCTGGGAGTGGTGCACGGAATGGCCCACCCACTCGGTGCTATTTTTGACATACCTCACGGTGTGGCCAACGCCTTGTTGCTTCCCACCATCATGGCCTACAACATGCCGGCAGCACTTGACAAATACGTACAAATAGCCAAAGCCATGGACGTATACACTGCCGGCATGAGTCGCGAGGAGGCTGCACAAGCCGCCGTCGATGCTGTCAAGGACCTGTCGGTGCGTGTAGGCATTCCGCAGCACTTGTCAGAATTGGGAATCAAAGCCGAGGACCTCGACCGTCTGGCTACAGCTGCAGCTGCCGATGTCTGCACACCCGGCAATCCGCGTGAAGTGAACAAAGACATTATCTTAGAATTGTACAAGCAAGTTTTATAACTCAACCATAAGTTTATGATTACCGATCAACATATTGAAGAATTTGTCAAGCAGGCCCACCGCGTGGGCGAAGCCGGCCTGACCGTTTGCAGCAGTGGCAACCTTTCGTGGCGTATCGGCGACGAAGCGCTGGTTTCCGGCACCGGTTCTTGGGTTCCCACTTTGCAAAAAGAGAAAGTATCGCATTGTGTTGTCGCCTCGGGTGAGGTGCTCAATGGGGTGAAGCCCTCGATGGAAAGCGGCTTCCACTTGGGCGTACTCCGCACTCGGCCTGACGTAAATGTGGTGCTGCATTTTCAGTCTCCCTATGCCACGGCTGTGTCGTGCATGAAGGAGAAACCCGAAAACTTCAACGTCACTGCCGAAGTGCCCTGTCATGTAGGACGTGAGATTCCGGTGATTCCCTACCTCCGTCCCGGTTCTCCGGAATTGGCTAAGGCCGTGGTAGAAGCCATGCGAAAACACAACTCCGTGCTGCTCACCAATCACGGACAAGTGGTGTGTGGCAAGGACTTCGATCAGGCATTCGAGCGTGCCATGTTCTTTGAGATGGCATGTCGCATCATCATTCAGAGCGGCGGCGATTATTCTGTACTGACTACACGCGAAATCGAGGATTTAGACATCTACGTCCTCGGCAAGAAGACAAAATAAGTATCTCCACGAAGCGTGGACTGCCACGCTTCGTGTTTCTCTCTAAAATCTGCTCACAATCAACATCACAGCATGAACAAGAAAGTATACCTTGCCGCTGATTTTGGCGGTGGCAGTGGTCGTGTCATTGCCGGATGGTTGGAAAACGGCCGTTTGGTAATGGAAGAGGTGCATCGCTTCGGCAATCGGCAGGTGCGACTCGGCGAATATCTCCATTGGGACTTCCCGGCCTTGTTTGAGGATATGAAACAAGGCATGAAGCTTGCCGCAGCCAAAGGATATGCCGTGCAGAGCATCGGCATCGACACCTGGGGTGTTGACTTCGGCCTGCTCGATCGTGATGGTTGCCTGCTCGGCAATCCCGTGTGCTATCGCGATCACCACACCCAAGGAGTACCCGAACAGGTCGGCCGCCTCATCTCTCCCACCGCCCACTACGCCACCACTGGCATACAGGTGATGGAAATCAACAGCCTCTCCCAACTCTACAGCCGCAAAGGCAGTGCACAGTTGGAGGCTGCCCACAAACTGCTCTTCATGCCCGATTTGTTCAGCTACCATCTGACGGGAGTGGCCAACAATGAGTATTGCATCGCCTCCACCTCCGAACTTTTGGATGCTCGCCGGCGTGATTGGTCATGGGAAACCATTGAAGCTCTCGGTCTGCCCCGACATATTTTCGGCCCGATTGTGATGCCGGGAACGCTTCGCGGCACTTTACGCAGCGATATCGCCACCGAAACCGGTTTGGGCGAAATCAATGTAGTGGCTGTCGGCTCACACGACACAGCCTCAGCCGTAGCTGCCATCCCGGCAGAGGAAACTGATGGCACATGGGCCTTTCTCAGCTCCGGCACATGGTCGTTGTTGGGAGTGGAACTACCGGAACCCATCCTCAGCGAAGCCGCTCGTCTGGCCGAGTTTACCAACGAAGGCGGTGTGGGCGGACGCATCCGCTTCCTGCAAAACATCACCGGACTCTGGATTCTGCAACGCCTCATGGCCGAGTGGAGAGCCCAAGGCGAACCTCAAGCATTCGATACCCTGCTACCTGCAGCCGAGAAAGCCACAATCGACACCATCATTCCCGTTAGCGATGCTGCATTCACCAATCCCGAATCCATGGAGCAGGCCATCGTGAACTATTGTCGGGAGCATGCACTTACCGTTCCACAGAGCAAAGCTGAAATGACACGCTGCGTGCTCCAATCGCTCGCAGAGAAATATCGCGAAGCCATTCAGCATCTCAACACCTTGCTACCGCAACCCGTTACGAGGTTACACATCATCGGTGGAGGTTCGCAGAATGCGCTGCTCAACCGTCTCACGGCCAACGCCACCGGTCTGCCCGTACTGGCCGGTCCGGTGGAAGCCACAGCCATGGGCAACATTCTTGTGCAAGCCATGGCCGCCGGTGAGGTAACCGACATTGCTCACCTCCGTGCTATCGTGGGTAGCAGCGTCAGCCCACAAGTGTTCATGCCCACATTAACTTAACATTCACTTCCCATGCCGGCACTCACCACCGGCATGCCCATTCTTCAAAGCACTTCATCATGCAAACTCCACAAGAGGGCTACGCTGTTCAGCCCTATTCACAACCCGTAAAACGCTATTGCCAAACGCTCGACCTGCGCGACAATCCCGAACTCATTGCGGAGTATCGCCGTCGCCACAGCAGCGAGCATGCATGGCCCGAAATACTGAAAGGCATCCGCGAAGTAGGCATCCTTGAGATGGAAATCTACATTCTCGGGACTCGCCTCTTCATGATTGTTGAGACACCGCTCGATTTCGACTGGAATACCGCTATGTCTCGCCTCGCCACCCTGCCACGCCAAGCCGAATGGGAGGACTACATGGCCGAATTCCAACTCGTCAAAGCCGGTATGGCGTCGGCTGAGAAGTGGAAGCTCATGGAGCGTATGTTCCACTTGTATTAACCTGAAAAGGTCAGATAAATCACCGGAAACACTTTCCAAAAATCAAAAACCAACATCATGCAAGCCAAACTCGTTGAGAAAAAATATCTCATCACTTTCATTCTTATCACCTCGCTCTTTGCGCTTTGGGGATTTGCCAACGACATTACCAACCCTATGGTAGCCGCCTTCCAAACGGTAATGGAACTTTCGGCATTCGAGGCCTCAATGGTGCAGTTCGCATTCTATGGCGGCTACGCTACCATGGCAATTCCCGCCGCCCTATTCATCCGCCGTTACAGCTACAAGAGTGGCATTCTGCTCGGCCTCGGTCTCTATGCCATTGGTGCTTTTCTCTTCATTCCAGCCGCAGAGGCACAGAGTTTTACCTTCTTCTGTTTCTCGCTCTACATCCTCACATTCGGACTGGCTTTTCTCGAAACCACAGCCAACCCCTTCATCCTTTCGCTCGGAGCTAAGGAAACTTCCACCCGCCGCCTCAATCTTGCGCAAGCCTTCAACCCTATGGGTTCGCTCAGCGGCATGGCCGTAGCCTCACTCATCGTACTTCCGGCCCTTTGGTCTGATCGCCGCAATGCCGCCGGCGAAACATTCTTCCACACGCTGAGCGAAGCCGAAAAGGCAGACATTCGCCTGCACGACTTGGCAGTAATTCGCGACCCCTATGTAGTCATCGGGATTGTGGTGCTCATCATGTTCATTATCATTGCGCTGAAGAAAATGCCAGTTACCGCTAGCACCGGCAACCAAGGCCGGAACAGCGAAATCCTGACACGTCTTTGGCATAACAAAGTGTATCGCGAAGGAGTGCTTACGCAGGTTTTCTATGTCGCTGCGCAAATCATGGTTTGGACTTTCATTATTCAATATGCAGACAACTTAGGAATCGACAAAGCCACGGCACAAAACTATAATATCCTGGCCATGTCGATGTTCCTCTGCAGCCGTTTCATCAGCACATTCCTGATGAAGTACGTCAATACCCGTGCACTACTCGCTATATTCGGAGTGGGTGCCATGCTTTGCACAGCCGGTGCCATCCTGATTGTAGGAACCTGGGGACTTTATTGCCTCGTCGGCATCTCTGCCTTCATGTCGCTCATGTTCCCCACCATTTATGGCATTGCCTTGGAGAATGTTGAAGAAAGCGACACCACCTTGGGAGCAGCATTTCTGGTAATGGCTATCGTGGGTGGAGCACTCATGCCCCCTCTGCAGGGTAGCATCATCGACCAACAGAGCATCTGCGGACACCCGGCCGTGAATGTATCCTTCATACTTCCGTTCCTGTGTTTCCTCTTCATCACCATCTACGGACTACGTTGCTATCGAGCCACTCGAACCTCGTAAACATATAGGGCATATATATTCCGTAAGCGTGGACCACCAATTTTGTGTCCGCGCTTATTTTTTTATCAGTTCGCCGGTTAAATCATCCGGAATGCACTACTTTTGTCCCTCGAAAGGTTCAAACGTTACAAAAGACGCATTTCAGAATGATCAACTTCAAGATGGTATACAAGGCACTCGGCTCTCTGCTTTTCATCGAAGCATTGTTGCTGTTGACGTGCCTCGGCGTAGGTCTGCTGTACGGCGAAACCGATTACGCCTCTTTCGGCCTGCCTACCATAGTGGCACTGCTGCTTGGCATAGCACTCCGGGTGAAAGGTCGTCACGCCGACAACCGCATGGGACGTCGCGATGGCTTCCTCATAGTGTCGAGTGCTTGGGTAGTGTTCAGCCTTGTCGGGATGCTACCCTTCCTTATTGGCGGCCACACACCGCGTTTGGCCGTAGCACTCTTTGAGACGATGAGCGGCTTCACCACTACAGGAGCCACAGCATTCGATGACGTCGATGCGCTACCGCACTCTATACTGTTCTGGCGCAGTCTGACGCATTGGATGGGCGGTTTGGGAATCGTGTTCTTCACCATCGCTTTGCTGCCCAACATGGGACAGGGCGATTTGCGCCTTTTTTCGGCCGAAAGCACGGGTCTGAAAATCGGGAAACTGCATCCGCGCATCAGTACCACGGCCCGTTGGCTTTGGGGATTGTATCTGCTGCTGACCGCTACTTGTATAGGTGCTTTCCACTTGGCAGGCATGAACCTGTTCGACGCCATCAATCATGCTTTGTCCACGGTGGCTACCGGTGGGTTCTCCACACACACAGCCAGCATCGGCTACTACGAGTCCCCTTTGATAGAGTATGTATCCATCGCCTTCATGTTTGTTTCTTCCATCAACTTCACGCTGCTCTATCTGCTCCTTGTGAAACACCGTCTTCGCGATGTGTGGGCCGACAGTGAGCTTCGTTGTTTCCTCGCCATATTGTTCTTCGTGTCCATCATCACAGCCGTCGTGCTCTGCTTCGATGGGCTGGCCGTTGAAGAAGCATTGCGCACAGCTCTCTTCAGCGTGGTGGCGCTTCAGAGCACCACCGGATTTACGACCGTCGACTTCATGATGTGGCATCCGGCTCTATGGATGTTGCTCTCCATTGTTTCGGTCATTGGAGCTTGTGCCGGCAGTACCAGTGGCGGACTGAAATGCGTACGCGTGCTGACGGCCGTTAAGTTGGTGGTCAACGAGTTTCGACAGAAGCTGCACCCACACGCGGTGTTGCCGGTCCGCATCGCCGGTAACACCTTGGCCCCCGGCGTGGCGCGCTCGGTGTTTGTGTTCTTCGTGGTCTATTTTCTCCTGATCTTTGTCTCGGCCATCCTCATGAGTTGTATGGGATTGCCCCTGCTCGACGCGCTTGGCTTGGGCATATCTGCATTTAGCAACGTGGGACCCAGCATCGGTTACGCGGTAGGACCGCTCGACTCGTGGAGTGCTCTGCCCGATGCTGCACTTTGGCTCAACAGTTTCCTGATGCTGGCCGGACGCTTGGAAATCTTCTCCCTGCTGCTGCTCTTTGTTCCTGCATTTTGGCGTAGCAACTAATCCACCCTCTCACCCTATACCTCATGAAGCCCTCTGTACCCACAGATATCCGCGAAGTCGACATGAGTCGCATCCTCGGCTTTCTCGCTGACGTAACTGCCAACAACAATCGTCCGTGGTTTGAGGCCAACCGCCCTCGATACGAGGAGGTGCGTGCCGACTTCACTTGTGTGGCCGAAACAATGATTCGCCACATCGGCCGTTTCGATGCCGACATCGTGGGACTGCCGGTATCAAGCACACTCTACCGTTTTCATCGCGACACCCGCTTCTCGCCCGACAAAGCCCCCTACAAGCGACACCTCGGCACCTACATCAACTCACGCGGCAAGAAGTCGCCACATGGCGGCTACTATCTGCACCTGCAACCCGGTGCTTGCATGGTAGCTTGTGGTGCTTATTGCTTGGAATCGTCCTTGCTGCGAGCTGTCCGCCAAAGCGTGGTGGATCGTATCGACGAGTTTCGCGCCATTGTGGAAGAACCCGAGTTTCATCGCCTCTTCCCTGTGATTGGCGAAGAGAGGCTCAAGACCTTTCCTGCCGGCTTTGCCCGCGACTTTGCTTATCCGGAATACATCCGTCCCAAGGACTACAGCATCGCCCATCCCCTGCCCGACAGTTTCTTCCTGCAAGCAGGGTGGGACGAACGGGCGGCCGAACTATTCGAACGCATGAAGCCGTTTCTCGACTTCGTGAACGACACCATCGACGACTACATCTGAAACATCTACGAACATCCATCAAAATAATAAACGTATTATGAAAAAAATTGCATGTATTGCATCTCTGCTGTTGCTCGTGTCCTTCTTTGCGGCTTGCGGCAACAAGAATTCCAACAAGGCCGATGAGGGGAAAACCGACACCATCGGAGCTGTGGTCAGACCCATGACCGACACCGTCAAGCTGCCTGCCGACGCGCAGGGCTACATGGTCTACAGCGACAAACAGCAAAGCCGCACCGACTTCGACGGTGAGAAAACCGGAAAAATGGCTTATGTGCTTCCGGGGAAGAATCTAATGATTTTCTTCAACACAATAATGCTCACCAAGAAAGGTGCACTTTATGAAGTAGAAGTGCATATGTGGAATCCTGATAAGAAAGGGACAACCCTGGATTGTGCCACGCTGAAAATCGGACGCATGAAGAGCACAGTTACCTCCGACTTCGCCTTTGCCGATCTGCCGAAAGATTACCCCCAGGCTCGCTACATGTTGGTGCAACAAGGCGACGGAACTCCCAAGAGCTACGTCAGCAAGGAGAAAGTGAACGGCAAGTATCTGCACTTCAAGGAAAGCCCCGAAGTGCGCCTCATCATCGAGGACATCTTGCGTCGGCCCAACTATGCTGAGCTGCGCGCTTTCGTCGATAGCTATTGGATATAAGCACTCTATGATTATGAACAAACAGCCACACACCAAGAACGAAGGAAGACCGGACGAGCACGAACTCCGGACTGCGGAGGGAGCAACGCCCGACGAATCCCCGAAACCGGAGACACTTTCCACCTTTTGGGCCGTGGTGCTCACACTTATTTTCGGTGGTGCCCTGCTCTACGGTTTATGGTGGAGCATTTCCACACATCTCATCGAACCGCTGATGCGTGCTTTCCGGTAAACCCGGCAAGGTAACGCCGATATTCTCTCCCCGATAAGACAACACAAAGTCCCGGCCGCTCTCCCACGAGAGTCGGTCGGGACTTTTCTGATGCTCTATTTATATTGTCCGAAGTGCTTTCAGCCCTCAGGCTCGGCATTGGCAAAATGCAACGCGTCGCCCTCCACACTTACCACGATGGGCTGCATGCGCAGCAGAGTGCCGGCCAGCAATCCTCGGCTCAGGGGGTCAAGCAGCAACTGCTGCAGAGCACGTTTCACGGGGCGCGCTCCCATCTCGGGGTCGTAACCGGCTTCCGCCACCAGTGCAATGGCTTCGGGCTGCACGCGCAGTTCCACATTCAGACCGGCCAGGCGACGCGCCACGGCATCTACCTGCAAACCAACGATGGCAGCTGTCTCCTCACGGGTGAGCGGACGGAACATGATGATGTCGTCGATGCGGTTCAAGAACTCCGGACGCACCGTCTGACGCAGCATATCCATCACGTGGCGCTCGATTTCGGCATAGAGTGTCGACGAGGCAGCATTGGCCGAAGCACCGGCCTCGTCCAGCCGACGACGGATGTACTCGCTACCCAGGTTGGAGGTCATGATGATCAGGGTGTTCTTGAAGTTGACCACACGGCCCTTGTTGTCGGTAAGCCTTCCATCATCGAGCACCTGCAGCAGGATGTTCCAGACATCGGGGTGCGCTTTCTCGATTTCGTCGAACAACACCACACTGTAAGGCTTGCGACGCACAGCCTCAGTGAGCTGTCCACCCTCATCATATCCCACATATCCCGGAGGGGCTCCGACAAGTCGTGATACGCTGTGCTTCTCCTGATATTCGCTCATGTCGATGCGTGTGAGCATACTCTCATCGTCAAAGAGGCATTCGGCCAAGGCCTTGGCCAGTTCGGTCTTACCCACGCCCGTCGTACCAAGGAAGATGAACGAACCTATGGGGCGTGCCGGGTCACCCAAGCCGGCGCGGTTGCGACGCACGGCATCGCTCACCGCCTGCACTGCCTCATGCTGTCCGATGACACGGCGGTGCAACTCGTCTTCGAGATTCAGGAGTTTCTCGCGCTCACCCTGCAGCATTTTTCCGGTCGGTATCCCCGTCCAGCGGCTCACGATGTCGGCGATGTCGTCGGCCGTCACTTCCTCGCGAACCATGGCGTCGGCACCCTGATGCAGGTGCAGCTCTTCTTCGGCCTTGGCGATGCTCTCCTCCAACTCGCGCATACGACCATAGCGTATCTCTGCCACACGTCCATAGTCGCCCTCACGCTCTGCACGTTCGGCCTCGAAGGCCAGACGTTCCTTCTCCTCCTTGTGCTGCTGGATGCGGGCCAACACGCCACGTTCGCCCTCCCACTTGGCACGCAGAGCATGCTCGCGCTCCTTCAGTTCGGAGATTTCACGGGTCAGTGCGTCGAGTTTCTCGGTGTCGCCCTCGCGCTTGATAGCTTCGCGTTCGATCTCGAGTTGACGCAGTCGGCGTCCCGTTTCGTCCAGTTCCTCCGGCTGCGAATCGCGCTCCATACGCAGTTTGGCCGCAGCCTCATCCATCAGGTCGATAGCCTTGTCGGGCAAAAATCGATCACTGATGTATCGGTGTGACAGTCGCACGGCGGCTATCAGCGCATCGTCCTGAATACGAACGCGGTGGTGGTTCTCATATCGCTCCTTCAGTCCGCGCAGGATGGAGATGGCATCTTCGGGCGAAGGCTCGTCCACCAGCACTGTCTGAAAGCGGCGTTCGAGCGCTTTGTCCTTTTCGAAATACTTCTGATATTCCTCCAGCGTTGTGGCTCCGATGCTCCGCAATTCGCCACGTGCCAGAGCCGGTTTCAGGATATTGGCGGCATCCATGGCCCCTTCACCCTTGCCGGCCCCCACAAGGGTGTGGATTTCGTCGATGAAGAGGATGATGTTGCCCTCGGCACCTACCACTTCGGCCACGACGCTCTTGAGACGTTCCTCGAACTCGCCTTTGTATTTCGCTCCGGCCACGAGTGCACCCATGTCGAGCGAGTAGACCTGCTTGTTGCGCAGATTGTCGGGCACATCGCCGCGCACGATGCGACCGGCCAGTCCCTCGACGATGGCCGTCTTTCCGGTGCCCGGTTCACCAATGAGGATGGGGTTGTTCTTGGTGCGGCGACTCAGGATCTGCAGCACGCGGCGTATCTCCTCGTCGCGACCAATCACGGGGTCGAGCTTGCCCTCACGCGCCTCGTCCACCAAGTTGCGCGCATACTTGCTCAAAGCCTGATAAGTCTCTTCGCTCGAAGCCGAATCGGCCTTCCGCCCACCGCGCAATTCGTTCACGGCCTGGCGCAACGCCTCGGCTGTCAGTCCTTGCTCTTTCAGCAACACAGAAGCCTCGCTTTTCACCTCGAGCAAGGCCATGAGCAAAGGTTCAAGTCCCACAAAGGTATCTCCCATCTGCTTGGCCACCTGCTGTGAGCGTAGCAACACCTCGTTGGCGTCGCGCTCCAGGTATGGTTCGCCCCCACCCTGCACACGCGGCAGGGCCTGCAGACGCTTGTTCACAACCTCTTGTAACGAGGCGGTGTTGACTCCAGTTTTTCCAAATAGAAATTGTGTCACATTTTCGCCCACAACCAAGACTCCGGCCAACAGGTGAAGCGTTCCCACAGCCTGTTGTCCGCCATTGGCAGCCATCTCGAGAGCTTTCTGCACGGCCTCTTGCGACTTGATAGTAAAGTTGTCGAATTTCATGTCGTTCTCCTTTCTTTTTTAGGTTCTGTTTTTGTGTTTATTCCTTGTTATCTGAACAGCCGAACCTCGGCCGACATCTTCACCCCTGCAGGGTGCATCGTCCATCCGGCTGCCCTCACAAGGGGCAAAACCCTTGCCAAAAGCCGTTCGTGGCCTTCGCCACTGACAAAATGCGACAAAATGTCAGTTTCGGTGCTCCCAAAGTGCTGAGAAAGCCCGGCAAAGATGCCGAGAGTGCTCACAAAGTATATCTCACGCCATGAAATATATATCTCAAGACTTGCAATATATATCTCAAGACTTGCAATATTCATCTCAAGACTTGCAATATATATTTCACGGCGTGAGATATTATTTACAAGCACTGCGGAAAACTTTGCAGTGCTTCTGCAAAATTCTGAACGCCTTGCAGAAAACTCTTGAAAGCACGCGTGCAAAAACACAAGCACCGTCAACTTTGTTCCAAACTGCAGACGATGCCGCAAAAAATGCCTGAAACACCGCAGGCTTATGAAAGTTTTTCCTACTTTTGCTTCGGCAAGGTGCGACACGCCCGACAAGCAAAACGAAATGTCAGGAACAAGACGCACCTCGCACTCATCTTTTTCAACCAATCAACCAAACACAACACCGATTATGAAGAAATGCATCACCCTGCTGTTGCTCTTCGTGGCAACCCTCAGCGCACACGCGCAGTTTGAACAAGGAACAAAATACGTGGGAGCTTCGCTTTCGGGCCTCGGCCTCTCCTATAGTTCCAACGAGAAATTCCGTTTCGGACTCGATGCCGAAGCCGGTTACTTCGTGGCCGACTGCGTGATGCTCAAGGCCTATGTGGGCTACGAGCACACCCGCAATGTGGACGATGTGCGCGTAGGTGCACAGGCACGCTACTACTTCCGTCAGAACGGCATCTACCTGGGCGCCGGTGCTGAATACAACCACTTCACCCCGAGAAACAATGACGTGATGATACCTGTAGAAGTGGGCTATGCCTTCTACATCAACCATTATCTCACCATCGAACCTGCCGTCTACTACAAGATGTCACTCCACGACTTCGGCGGAAACAGCACAGTGGGAGCACGCATCGGTATCGGCTACTACTTCTGATCAACCACACACACCGAACGAGATGTGAAGCCTTCTGCAGAGAAGGTGCCGCATCTCGTTCGGCGTATCCATAAACTCTGAAAACAGCACCCCATGACTCCCATCTCCCAACTCGGTGAATTCGGCCTCATCGAACGCCTCACCAAAGACCTGAAATCCACACAACCCTCCACCCTCACCGGTGTGGGTGACGACTGTGCCGTCATCAGCAACACCGACGGCGAGCACATACTCGTCACTACCGATATGCTGATGGAAGGCATCCACTTCGACCTGGTGTATACCCCACTCAAGCACCTGGGCTATAAGGCTGTGATGGTGAACCTCTCGGACATCTACGCCATGAATGCCACACCGCGACAGCTCACCGTGAGCGTGGCCGTGGGCAAGCGGTTCGGAGTGGAGCACATGGACGAGCTGTATGCCGGCATACGTATGGCATGCGAGCAACACGGAGTGGACCTGGTGGGCGGCGACACTACCACCTCGCTCACCGGACTGGCCATCAGCATCACCGCCATCGGAACTGCTGCCCCCGACGACATCGTGCGCCGCAGCGGAGCCAAGGATACCGACCTGCTCTGCGTGAGCGGCAACCTAGGAGCAGCCTATATGGGATTACAACTGCTGGAACGCGAGAAGATGGTGTTCAACTCACGACCGGCCAAGGAAGCCGAGGCTGCCCAACCCGATTTTGCAGGCCGTGAGTATCTGCTGGAACGCATCCTTAAGCCTGAAGCACGTCGCGACATCGTGCAGTCGCTCCGCGAGGCCGGCATCCGCCCCACAGCGATGATCGACATCAGCGACGGCCTCTCATCGGAAGCACTGCACATCTGCAAAGCCTCAGGCGTGGGCTGCCGCATCTACGAAGAGCACATTCCGCTCGACTATCAGACGGCCAGCGCTGCCGAAGAGTTCAACATGAACGTTACCACCTGCGCCTTGAATGGCGGCGAGGACTATGAGTTGCTGTTCACCGTACCCCTGACAGACTACGAGCGCGTGAAAGAACTGCCCGATGTTCGCGTAATCGGGCACATCACTCGCCGGGAATTGGGCACCCACCTCATCACTCGCGACGGACAGGAATTTCCACTCAAAGCACAAGGATGGAACCCCTTGGCTGCAGAAGAGGAGGCATAATCCCCTACGAGAATTCACACATACCGACAACCTAAATCCTTCATACCATGCTTATCATTGGCATTGCCGGCGGAACCGGCTCGGGAAAAACCACCGTGGTGCGCAAAATTGTGGAAAGCCTGCCGCAAGGCTCTGTGGCTATTATCCCACAGGACTCCTACTACAACGACCAAAGTGCGCTGCCGCTGGAAGTGCGCAAGCAGACCAACTTTGACCACCCCGATGCATTCGAGTGGCCACTGTTGGCACAACAAATCGAGGAACTGAAGGCCGGACGCGCCATCGAACAACCCACCTACTCCTACATTACCTGCACACGCCTGTCCGAAACCGTGCACGTCGAGCCCAAAGAAGTGATCATCGTCGAGGGAATCATGACCCTCTACGACAAGGCACTCCGCGAGCAGATGGACCTCAAGATTTTCGTAGACGCCGAACCCGACGAACGCCTGCTGCGCGTCATCACACGCGACATGGCCGAACGCGGACATCCTCTGGAAATGCTTATCTCCAAATACCGCAATGTGCTCAAGCCGATGCACGACGAGTTTATCGAACCGACCAAACAATACGCCGACATCATCATCCCCAATGGTGGCAACAACGACCGTGCCATCGAGATGATGCGACGCTACATCCTAGCAGCACTCAAGGAACAGCAGTTCAGGAGATCACTGCAGCAAGAGCAATAGCTCGGTGCACAATCGATGAGTCGGCATAAGCACGCCACACCGCTTTTCGGAGCTTAAGAATGCGGATGCCACACCTTTTTACTACATTTGCGACGTTCATACGATACGTCTGAAAAGTTGAGGAAAAGGCTTCGACGGAAGCCAACAAAACAATGAAAGATAAGGAAAACTACAAATACCTGACAAAAATCGACAGTCCGGACGACCTGCGTCGCCTCGACCTGAGCGAACTGCCCGAAGTGTGTGCCGAGTTGCGGAGAGACATCATCGAAGAACTGGCCAACAACCCCGGACACTTCGCATCGAGTCTGGGCACTGTGGAACTCACCGTGGCGCTGCACTATGTGTTTGACACCCCCTACGACCGCATTGTGTGGGATGTGGGACACCAAGCCTATGGGCACAAAATTATCACCGGCCGCCGCGACCGCTTCTGCACCAACCGCAAGTTGGGAGGCATCAAGCCTTTTCCCTCGCCCGAAGAATCGCCCTACGACACCTTTGCCGCCGGACATGCTTCCAATTCAATCTCGGCAGCCCTCGGCATGTCGCTGGCCGCCGTACAAAAGCAGGAGGAGGACCGCCACGTGGTGGCCGTGATAGGCGACGGAGCCATGAGCGGCGGACTGGCATTTGAGGGACTGAACAATGCCTCCGAAATTCCCAACAACATGCTCATCATCCTCAACGACAACAACATGAGCATCGACCGCAGTGTGGGAGGCATGAAGGAGTATCTGCTCAACCTGCAGACCAGCGGATGGTACAACCGCGTGCGTTTCTGCATAGCGCGCAAGCTCTCCTCGTGGGGCTGGCTCAACGACAGCGGACGTCGACGCATCTTGAGATTCAACAATTCGCTGAAATCATTCCTCACGAACCAACAGAACATCTTTGAGGGAATGAACATCCGATACTTTGGTCCCATGGACGGACACAATGTGGAGGCTCTGGTACGCACCCTGAACGAAATCAAGGACATGCGGGGTCCCAAGCTGCTACATATCCATACCGTGAAAGGCAAGGGATTCAAACCGGCTGAGGAAGAGGCCACCATTTGGCACGCTCCGGGTAAGTTTGACAAGGAAAGCGGTGAACGTATCGTGAAATCCGGCAACAACGAACCGCCTAAATTCCAAGACGTATTTGGCGAGACACTGCTCGAACTGGCCGAACAGAACGAAAAAATTGTGGGCATCACGCCGGCCATGCCCACCGGTTGTTCGATGAACATTCTGATGAAAGCCATGCCCCATCGCGCGTTCGACGTAGGCATTGCCGAAGGACACGCCGTGACATTCTCCGCCGGACTGGCCAAAGAGGGATTACAGCCCTTCTGCAACATTTATTCTTCGTTCGCACAACGTGCTTACGATAACATCATACATGATGCAGCCTTGCTATCGCTGCCGGTGGTGCTCTGTCTGGACAGGGCCGGACTGGTGGGCGAAGACGGGCCGACACACCATGGAGCCTTCGACCTGGCTGCCCTGCGCCCTATCCCCAACGTTACCATAGCATCGCCCTACGACGAGCACGAACTGCGCCGCCTCATGTTCACGGCACAACTCCCCGGGAAAGGTGTCTTCGTGATTCGCTACCCACGCGGTGCCGGCCGCCTGTCGGACTGGCGCTGCCCATTGGAGGAAGTGCCCGTGGGACGCGGGCGCAAGCTGAAAGACGGACGCGACATCGCAGTGGTCAGCCTTGGGCCACTAGGCAACGTGGCTGCCGATGCCATTGCCGAAGCCGAAAAGCACAATCCCGAATTGTCGGTGGCACACTACGACCTGCGCTTCCTCAAACCCCTGGACGAGACCATGCTGCACGAAATCGGCCAAAGCTACCGCAAGGTGATTACCGTGGAAGATGGCGCACGCCTCGGCGGTATGGGAAGTGCCGTGCTGGAATTCTTCTCCGACAATGGCTATTCGCCCATCGTGAAACGCCTCGCACTGCCCGACAAGTTCGTAGAACATGGCCGTCCCTGCGAACTCTATGAATTGGTAGGACTTGACAAGAATGCCATCCGCAAAGCCATCGAAGACTGATAAGCTATAAGTTACCACAGAGGGGCACAAAGCCTCACCCTTGCAACCAAACAAGAAACGATAATCCTCACGCAACATCATGAAAATCATCATAGCCGGCGCAGGAGCCGTTGGCACACATCTGGCCAAACTCTTGGTACGCGAGAACCACGACATCACACTCATCGATGAGGATGCCGAACGTCTGGAGAACGTAAGCAACGATTTCGACCTGCTCACCATTTGTGCCTCGCCCTCCGCCATTTCCACCCTGCGCAATGCCGAGGTGGGGAGAGCAGACCTCTTCATTGGCGTTACCCCCGACGAAGCACACAACATGACGTGCTGCATGCTGGCCAGCAAGCTGGGTGCCAAAAAGACCGTAGCACGTGTGGACAATTACGAATATGCACAACCCGAACACGCAGAATTCTTTCGCAGTGTGGGTATTGGTTCCATTATCTATCCCGAGATGCTGGCCGCCGGCGAGATCATGCAAAACATCAAGCAAAGCTGGATTCGCCAATGGTGGGAAGTACAAGGCGGAACACTGGTAATGATTGGTGTGAAGGTGCGACAAGGTGCGAACATTCTGGGGCAACCCTTGCGCGACCTGTGCGGACCGGATTCGCCCTTTCACGTAGTGGCCATCAAACGCGGTAGCGAAACCCTCATTCCACATGGCGCCGATGTCATCGAAGACCGAGACGTGGTCTATTTCATGACGATGCCCGAACACATTTCTCACATTCGCGAAATCGCCGGCAAGGAGGACTATCCCGACGTTAAGAACCTATTCATCATGGGAGGCGGCAGCGTGGCTGTGCATGCCGTTTCGCTCATGCCCGACTATATGCAGGCCAAAATCATAGAGTCGGACTCTCGACGCTGCCTGCGCCTTAACGAAATCATCACCCACCGCGGAGTGCTCATCCTGCACGGCGATGGCCGTGACCTGAACTTATTGGAAGAGGAAGGCATACGCTCGGCAGAGGCCTTTGCTGCACTGACGGAAAATTCTGAAACCAACATTCTGGCCTGCCTCGCGGCCAAACGCCTTGGCGTGAGAAAGACTGTGGCCATGGTGGAGAACACCGACTATATATCGATGGCCGAGAGCCTTGACATCGGCACCATCATCAACAAGAAAACCTTTGCCGCCGGACATATCTATCGCATGATGCTCCGGGCCGATGTTACCACCGTGAAGAGTCTCACCGTGGCCAATGCCGATGTGGCAGAGTTCAAAGTGGCCGAAGGTGCAAAGGTTACGCGAAAACCGGTCAAGGATCTCCACCTGCCGGAAAGCGTCACGCTGGGAGGACTGGTGCGCAACGGAAAAGGGGAACTCATCAACGGTATGACACAAATCCGCCCCGGTGACACTGTCGTGGCTTTCTGTCTCGAAGGTGCCATCAAGAAACTGGAGAAATACTTCAACTGATACAACTCACCCACAGAACACAACAGCAGGTACATGAAAGAATATACAGCCTCAGCCACAAGATATGCTGCTGCCGATCACATCTATCGCCGCTGCGGTAATAGTGGGGTTCTGCTGCCCAAAGTAAGTCTTGGCTTTTGGCAGAACTTTGGCGCCGATGCCGATGAGGAAAATTGTCGCGCAATAGCTCGCTTAGCCTTTGACAACGGCATCACGCATTTCGACCTTGCCAACAATTATGGCCCACCACCGGGCGCTGCCGAAACAATGGTGGGACGCATGCTTCGGGACGACTTTGCCTCACACCGCGACGAACTCTTCATCGCCACCAAAGCCGGATATGATATGTGGCAAGGGCCGTACGGCAGTTGGGGGTCGCGAAAGCATCTGATGGCCAGCATCGATCAGAGCCTCAGCCGCTTGCAACTCGACTACGTTGACCTGTTCTACATCCATCGTTACGACCCGAAGACACCCCTTGATGAGACGCTGCAAGCCCTGGTGGACATCGTCCGGGCCGGCAAAGCGCTCTATATCGGCATATCCCGCTGGCCACTGGCTGCACTGAAATATGCCAACAGTTTTCTTCGCCAACACGGATGCCCTCCGCTGATTTTTCAAGGCCGTCTGAACCTACTCGACAGAGCTGTGCAAGAGGAAGGCATACCGGCCTATTGCGCAGCCGAGGGATTGGGATTTATCTCCTTCTCAGCCCTGGCTCAGGGATTGCTGACCCCACGCTATCTCAACGGCATCCCCGAAGATTCGCGCATGGCGCGTGCCGGCTCGCTGCAACAAGACAAACGATCGCCCGAACTCGTGGAATATCTCCACACTTTGCAAAACATAGCCCTTGCACATGGCGAAACGATTGTCACCACATCGCTTGCCTGGGTGCTCGCACAGCAGGGAGTAACCTCGGTGCTGGTAGGCGCACGAACACCTGCACAATTTGCAGAATCACTGCGTTGCATCCACACCTCCGCCACCTTGTGTAAAGACCTACCACAATATCCACACAAGGTGTTTTGAGAAAGGGACAGCAGCCACATAACATCTATATATATAAACAAGCACAAGTCGGATATCTTCGTATACCCACTTAGAGTTTCTTTATGTTCCTATTTCACTCCAACAACACAACAGTAAGACTGGCAGATATGGCAGTAAAATGGCAGAAGACACACCTTATCTGCCATAACACAACCCACTAATCCTCAGCACACTTACAAGCAAGAATGGCAGTAGGGCAACAAAATCAAAAATTTATGGTGCGCGTGTACACGCGCGCGATACTTAATTAGAAACACACTTTTCACTATTCGGATCTGTGGACCGGTGACAATCAGACATCGGACAACAACCGAAATGCTTATATCGGAGAGCCACATTTTCTATTTATGGTAATCGGCATTGCCAACCATGGTGACAGAAGTGACAGCCGAAACTCCATCTGTCACCCCATCTGTCACCCTCCAACCATTTTGCCCTCAAAGATTTATGTCCAAAAGTGACAGTATGACAGCAAAAACCTGAAAAATCCATGATGCGCGCGTGTGCGAGTATACGCGCGCGTATATTCACTTATTCTCAAGGGCAAGCAGACTTTACGCCTTGATAAGGTAAACCTGATATTGAATCTATTTGGCAGCGAAATTGGTGCTGTACAAATGACTAAAGCCGATGAACAATGAGACAAGCTATTGCGTCTTGAGTAACACATAATATGTTGTATATCAATAACTACCCAGATAAAATTCAAATTCAACCAATAAAAAAGGAAGTTGATAAAATCAACTTCCTTTTCATGTGGTGCCACCAGAAAATGAGTTTCATTTCTAAATGGCTCTATATCTTTGCGTTAAAGAATCGCAACAATCGTAATCTCCCGCTATTGCTCCACCTAAATTCTGCACCATTTTGCAGTGTCTCGCAGAGTCGAGTTCCTACTTTGATGCAAAGGTAGCGAAAATATTTGAACTAGACTCAGCTGCATTAAAATTTTGCTCCACCTAAGTTCGGAATCCCTACCTTACATATTTGAATGTTATATTATTGGCTGTTTCAACTTAATCCATAAGCATAGCATTGGAGTCTCTTTGAATTTGGTTAAGCAAATATCCGCATCATTTAGTACTAATATTCTATTCCAGTTATCAGCCTTCAATTGAGGAAGTTCCACTGCTTCATCAAACAATGTAAAATTTGCCCCCATATCATTAAATACTTTAACCATCCTATTGACTATGATTTCTATTTCTCTGACAAGCATAGGCTGATTTAAATCGTTATTCTTATGAAGAATTATAACCGTTTCATTGTCTGATTTTCTTTCTATCATACAATTAAAGTATCCGAAGAATTTATTAGATGTATTCAAATAAGTTAAAGTATGCTCTGGTGTTATTTCTGTTCTTAGTATTTGTCTTGCAATATAATCGTTAAAAATTTCATCAAAATATTTACGACCAGATTTCTTGTTATTATTAATTGCCTCATCGAATCTTTCGATGAACTCATCTATTGAATACACCATGGTGCCAAAATTAAACAACTTATATAATGTTTTACTTTTGAGGCGTAGTCCTTCATCATCACTGACTATGCAATCACAATAAGAGCCGAAAAAACTATGACAGCAATCTGCTTGCATATTTTGAAACTTAACTTTCTTTCGAGCTTCTTTATTCACTCCGAATAAATCAAGTAACATATAAGACATATAATAGACAATTGCTGAATCTGAAGAAGACAAGCCTGTTTGAGCCAAAGTTGCTTTAATTGTCTCTATAAACGACAATCCTAGTGGCGACGATGACAATTGCTCATTGAATACATCTTCTCCATTCGCTTTAATCTCCTTAGGGTTATATCTCGCTATAGTATTATCTCGTACCTGTTTATAAGCATTCTTATTTTCGTAAAAATTATATGCTATAAAATTCATTAGAGATTTAAAAATTGGCACATCTACTTGCAACTCATTTGCCGAAATCGGTATTCTATTTGTCAACCAGTTAAAATCCAGTTCACCTTTTAAATCCTTAATGCTAATATCAACAATGTTATTTATTGCATTCAGTTGTTCATCTGTTAGTTGAGAAACATCAAAATTGTCAAGCCATGAAAAATCTCCTACCTTACCAACAGTTTCAAAGGCTTCACGTGGAGATTGTTTCATCACTTCTTGTCTAGGAAACTCATAGATTAATCTATTCCCATCAACAATAGATTGCATAAACTCCATTTCTGCATATTTAATGTCGGTTTTATCATCTTGCAAATCAAATAAATGCGCATTTGAATAAAAGAAGATAAATTCGTCCTTATGAGATAATATCTTATCACGTAAGAGCGAATACTTTTCCTCTCTTGCATTAAATAAATGACTAAAGACTTGTTTATCTAGATATATCGTTATCATATGTACTTTGGTATATGTAAAACATACTAAAAGATGCTATATTGAAGGCTATTAATTAACATCTATCCTGTTATCAAACACTCCTTCAAACAACGTCATTTCTCTCTTGGCAATACCTAATCTATTTGCTAATACTCTCCAATCCTTGACAGCAGTTGCAACCTCATAGATGATACTCTTTGCAACCTCTGGGGTGAGCATATACTCCTCGCAAGAGTTGATCAAAATCGACAAATCAGATTCGTTGGTCTTGCTGTTAATTAGCAAACTTTGATGGTCATTCAGCGTTGGGTTCATATCGTATGCAGGCGATAGTGTCCAGCCTTTTGCGGTGAGCAGAAAACCGTGGTTACGGAAATGATCATCGCTATTGCCTACGCATATATTGAATGCCACTCTGCGGAATAGCTCTCGTAAGTTTGCATCAACATCGGTACAACCGCTAATGATAAAATCAACAATATCCAAATAGCCGTTACCTGTTGTTGCATTGTCACCATCGTTCAATCCAAGCAATGTCATTGCCGATGCAAAGTGAATTCGTTTGCCGTCATCTGTTCTGTCAAAACGACGAGAAAGCAGTGTGTGGTATTTATCATTCGTCAATATAACCTTTGTTTCGGCTGCGTTTATGCTCGCATTTTTGGCTAATATATGGCAGAAATGTTCCCATAGTCCTGCATCATAATCATCCTTCAATGATGGGAACTTTGCGACATATATACTGCGGTCCGTATCTACAACATTTGCTTTGGGACGAGCACCACCGAGCGAAGAAGCCGGCTGCACAAGTTGAGCAATCCATCGTTTTTCGGGGAGGGTATTAGCATCCTCACTTTTCTCAATCTCCTTACTCGCTGCAATGAGTTTACGTAAGTCAGTCAACGGTGGAATACGCAAAGAGCTGTCCGCGTTTATAAACTCTCCATCAGGAGTTTCCCTGAAACGAAACCCGCCCATACGGGAAAAGTCATCAATTCCAGTTAAGAAGTTAAACGACGAGAGGCGGCGAATAGGTCTGTTATCCTCTTGTGCCAAAATTTGTTCACGACGGAGGAGAAGGGTTCTTCCCCATCTGTCGGGCAGAGCATCAGCAAAGCATCCGAAAATATCTTTATTCGGCTGAGTATATTGAATGCCTGGGTAGTTATTCAAATCATCGCTGAGAACGATGGCATTATATTTTTTTATCCAACTATCGGCAAACTTGAAACTATAACTATCCGAGCCACGAAGCGATTCGTAGCCAAGTTCTCCAACCAACTCAATCTCCTTGAGCCAATCAAAATCGGCATATACATACAACTGCTTCATAGCAAATTACTCTTTTTTAGATGCTCTTTCACGTTGGGGTAAATTCATATCCTGCAATGCCCTGCCGAGTTCGTCATCTTTTGCTAATGAGAGAATATCATCATCAAGTTGCAGTGCATACAACACACGTAGATAGATGCCAATTGCCACCGTTGACGCACCTTTCTCTATGCGTGATACCGTAAGTGGCGAACAAGTAGCACGCTCCGCCACCTGCGCAACACTCAAATTACGACGCAAACGGGCAAGTTTTATTTGCTCGCCAACAATCTGCATTTTCTGCTCCAACTTTCGGGGCAATTTAGTCCCCATTGTACTCTTCGCCATAACTGTAATATATCATATAATATGCAAATATAATACTTTTTCTTTATTTTATGATAGGTTGATTGAAATAATACATGAATGTAACTATAAAGAAAAGCTTGATAGTCCAAAACAAACGAACTCGCAAGTCAATCTTGCGAGTTCGCTGATATTATAGATGTCTCTTTTCTGATAATTATTAACCACATCGACTGGGTGCCAACTTAGTTCTATCTTGGTGTCTACTTAGTGCCATCATGAGCACAATCTTGAGTATTATTTATTATTTAATACTACCAATTATATTTATGGCGCATCAAATAGGTGTATGGAATACAGCGTTTACAAGACTCTTTGATTGTACCACTAAGTATGATCATGCCTCATTTCTTCAAAATAAATTCCGCTCGTTTTTTAATTAATCGATTATTGATCTAGAACTATCACCTATTTATATGCCTAGCAAATCTTTAAATAAAGAGAAATAAGCTAGATCAGATTCCAATCTGTCACTAAACATTAATTCTTCTTTTTCTCGTTCATATATTATTTTTGCAGCAGCTCCAGTACTTGCAACGGGAATAAGTTGTGCTTTAGGTTGTAAAGTCTTAAACATATTGTACTCATCTTCAACGCCATTCATACCTCCTATAAAGACTCCTGCAACATATTTATGATTAGATAACATCTGATGCCTCATTATATATAAACTTTCATTAGCATCATCTCCTTTTGCAGTTAATATTATATTTCCTATACTATTATTTTCCACAGGAAATAGCCCTTCATATTGTTTTGATTGGTATAATGTTATATTTTCATTAACATTTATACCATAATGCTTAACTACATTAACAATCAATGGTGTAATGGATGGATGACCTCCCCAAACTAAATGAAATTTTGGCAATATAGCTGAAGCAAATGCAATAACGGCATCTCTAATAGCAATAACATCCGCAGTATTAATATATCTTTCATCATGTCTCCCTTGTACAGGAATGCTTGCTGATAAAAATATACATTCTAATGTTGACTTATCCATAGTTCAAAATCTTTTCTTTTTATAGTTTTAACATCAAGAGATTCATTAAGCCAGTCTAGATGTTCTATCCACTTTTTTCGTATACGCAAACTGTCGTAAAGCAAATATATTTCCAAACCGTCTGTATCTAATAACCGTCTAAAAGCTCTAGATTCGTAGCAATCATATGCATGTGGAATTCCAATTGCAGGAATAAACAGACGAATATTATTACCATACATATCTTTCTCTAACAAGTAGCTATACTCGCGAATGATATGTTTATCATATTTTATCCCTTCTGCAACAAATTCACCACAAATACTATCTTGTCTTGCTGCTAAATTTCTTGCTCTTATGGATTCAACCGTTTTAACTACTTTATTAGCTATATCAGATTTAAGAGTTCTCATCACATTTGGTTGTCTCTCATTAAAACAGTCTTCTGTCAAAATCTCAGAAGCAACTAAGTGTGAAAATGGTTTTAACTCTACATCTGGCCATAAAAGGACAACTACACCTATTTGTTTTAAATTAGCTTCTTCAACTTCTATTTTACACCATTGACTTTCAAAAAATTCTGGAGTATATAATTGAATCAGCACATCAGAATCTGTCATTCTATGCAGTAATTCTTCCTGAAAATTATCTGCAGGACGAATAGAATAAGAATCAAGAAATGGATCAAAACCATTCCTAATAAGCAAATCAAATAATTGTTGAGCAACTCCTGTAGATTCAGATCGTTTATAACTAATAAATACTCTTCTTGATTTTCTAAGAAGTCTAAATGATTCTAATGCACAATTAACAACAGCGGATACTTTCTCGGAAATGTATAAGGTCCCATTCATACTTTTTATTACATTAGGAATTTCATCCTCAAAATTTTCAAAATAAAGAGGGAATACAACATCTCCATTTTTTATTAATTGCTCAAGAATATTGGCATCAACTCCCGA
The DNA here is from genome assembly GCA_017461605.1 of Bacteroidaceae bacterium. Taxonomy (GTDB): domain Bacteria; phylum Bacteroidota; class Bacteroidia; order Bacteroidales; family Bacteroidaceae; genus Alloprevotella. The sequence goes on along the minus strand of JAFTXN010000002.1, from coordinate 3,522 downwards.
GTTATTCTTGCACCCTAAATAAAATGCAAATGTAGGTTGCTTATTTGAATATTTATTTATATCAGATGCACATATGACTTCTATGGCATCTTGTTGTATGCCAAGATCCTTAACTTTATCTAAAAATACTTCTCTGATTTCTTCATAGGCCTTATTCCGAATATCACCTAAAAAGATTAGTTGATACTTAAAACTCATCATCTATTATTTTTTTGGAAATTATACTTATAAAGAGTATCATACCAATGTTGAAAGAATTCGTCTCCCATTTGTACATATTTGTATGATGACATATCTTTTCTCATCAAATTTTCTTCATGTCCCAGTTTAGATACTAAAACATCAAATTCTTCTAACGAAGTAAAAGACTTGTGAAAATTCATAACTTCATCATTAACTTCAGATATGTTTGCAATGACTTTTATCATATCTTTGAAATCTTCATAATAGTGCATATTGTCTGCCAAGTGATAATAATTGCCTATTTCCAATCCTAATATTGCAGAAACATATTCTTGCATAAATGTATAGTTAAATATATTTACAGCACTAGCGCCCCATATTAAATCATTTGATCGCATTTTTACAATCAAATCTAATTTATTATTAGTAGATTGTTTTATGAAATGTAATTCTCTAGTACAAGGAATATCTTTAGAATCTTTTAAATTCCAACTTTGATCAAAATCATCTTTCATTGGATCTCCTAATGATATAACCGCTCGTCTTGTTTCTATATCGTTAGAGAAGCATTTTACAATATATCTCAATTGATCTACCGAATTGGGCTTTCGTTCATTAATAGTGGAAATATGATAATCATCATTAGAACCATTATAGTCCCGAAACCTTGGCCCATAACCTCCTCGCATAAACATCCCATCATCAGAGAAGTCTCTCATCCTCTCTAAATAATGACATATGTAAAGCAAATCATTGCGCCCAGATGCTATCCATAGAGATTCGGCATATGGCAATGTCCTATTCCATTTCCGTTCTGGTATTGTAACAATTCGGGCCTTAGGTTCTGTTAACTTAAATAAAAATGGTTCTGGCAATTCATAACATATCTTACCACGAGTTACTCGTTTGACCCCTTCAGAAAGTAACAATTTACATGCTCCTTTTAGAAATGAGTTGATTCCACTATATGTTTCTGTATGCATTTATAAAAAGATATTTTGAGAAATATTCCATTTTGGAGGAAATTCATATACTATTGGGGTTGTCGACTTCTTGTAACGCTGTTTTATCCTCACATTACCAACAAGCAGATCTGGCATTTTTACCCTAAGGTATTTATCGGTTTCACAAAAACAGTTTTGAATATCAATTAAATGTGGTTCTCTACCAGGTAATGGCTTGAAACTATCTAACCCAAATTCATTTCTTAAATCATCTAAATGTTCGTATGTATATTTTATAGCATCTTCATAATTATTACCTACAAATTTAAAACACTTTTTGATTCCTCTTATTGCGCCAATTCCTGCTTTAACAAAGGAATTTTCATCAAAATTCACATACGGAGAATAATTAAAATCAATAGTATATTGGTAAGCAAGGAATCCACCTACAAAAGAACACTGCTCCATTAGATTAAAAATAGTTTCCATAGAGTCAGCTTTTAGAATTTTATTCACCACTTTTTGACCTATGAATTCATCTTTCACCATTTGTAGCCATTTAGCATGTTTGCTTGGTAAATAGTCGTAACGACGATGGCTACCTGTCATCATATAAGCATTATTGAAAATAGGATAGGATTTCTGTTTGTTTGATAATAACCGACAGATCTCTTCCACATCAAAATGTTCAATACATATATCTCCATATGTTTTCTCCAAATAATCCCATGTCTCAATTTTATTGAATATCTTAAACACCAATATTCTCAGTAACATATCTTCTGGGGTAAATCCGTCTATATGTTTATATATAACGTTGCTGATTAAATACTGGCTAACACGATCACAAGCTCTATAAACATTAGTAAACTTATAATCCCTCAATATCGGATCTTCAGTCAAAGGAGAGGTATTATTACTACATTTTTTCCAAAATATATTCATCCGCTCCTGCATAAAGTAGAAATAATAATACATTATGCGTTTATCTGGAATTGGAGTTCTGTATTTATGATACACCATCATAACGTTTAAAATGAATGAATTGGTTAGGTTGGTCTATTTTACCGCCTTCAGGGTACATAACTTTTAGGTACTCCCAAAGTTTCTTAGCATCATTATATGGTGGATGGCAGTATCCCCTTCCTCGATATATACAAGAATCATAATCAACAGGAAGATCTATCATAGACTTCCCTAAATAGATAAACTCATTGCAAACTAACACCTTATCAGTATGTTTTGTATCTCTATCCAAGTTATGTTTATTTGTTGTTCCATCATCGTTAGTATGATGAGAGTCCTCTTGTACCCATTTACCGTCTTCATTGTGATGATATATATTATCGCCGTAAAGTTTCTTCAAGCTACCATTCATTACTGGTTTCTTGACGATAAAACGGGGGTCATTCCAGTATTGATCAAAAGTCAATATTTCCGAAACTTTTGCGATATAGATAAGTTTATTTCCATGGGCCTTATTTGAACATCCTATGATGATATCTCCCACATTAGCAGTTCTCCTTATTTCTGGTTTACAGGTTGCTAATGTCAGCACTCCATAAAATGGATTAGGAGCAAACCCATAATCTCTAGCAACTATATACGAATAAGCTTTTGACATAATTTTATCAACAAACGCCACGACCACCTGTAACTGATGCTCGTGGTGAACCATCAGAATTTACAAAAATACTCTCTCCTCCAAAGGCTCTTTCAATATTATTGGTATTCCAGCCCACAATTGCATCAGCAAATTCTTCTAATGCTGGAGGAATATCAGAATCTTTTGCTCCATGACTATAAACGCCAACAATTTGTTTCCCTTGACGTTCGGCCTCTCTAATTTCCCAATCAACCCATTTGCTATCATGCGTTTGTGGTCCAATTAAACAAATAAATGTACCTGCTTCTTTAATTAGAGGACGTAATAAAGTTTTAATATAGTCTTCATTTTTGGCATTATTGTATTTATCAGAAGTAACAGAATAATTTCTAATAGAATATTTGTCGCCCAATAAATCCTTCATAGCATTAATTCCGCCTTCATCTTCATGATAATGGCTAACGAATACATTTTTAATTACTTTTTCAGACATAAAACAAACTATTTTCTACAAAGTTAATTATAATTTCTCAAATCTGTTATTATCAACAGAGAATAATTATCTTTGCGGAAGTAGAATGATAATTTTAATAGTGAAATGGATATGAATAGTATGCAAAAGACACCAGAACAGCAGATTGATGAGGCGGTAGAGAATTTGAAAGCTTTGTTTCTTCCGCAGGCGAGGAATAAACAAGAGGCAGATGAAATTAAGCGTCGATTGGATTCTTTAGGGCATGAAGCAAAAGCTGTTTCGGCAATTGTTAATGACCGAGACATTTACAAAGC
>JAFTXN010000001.1 GCA_017461605.1 Bacteroidaceae bacterium | reverse complement strand
CCCCTCCGCTTCGCTCGTCCCCCTACTTTAGGGGGACAGCCCCGTCCGGATGGCTTTTTCATCTGTTTTTAGATGGTTTTATTCTCTGATTTCAGTATGCTGGCAAGCCGGATGGGGCTGCTCCCCTAAGGTAGGGGAGCTCCCGGAACGGGTGAGGGGTATGAACAAACGGTGGAGCTTTTTCAACCGATTAAACGAGGAAACGCCCTGAAAGGGCAGCAAGCTCTCAGTTCGGGGCGTTGCCCTAAGCTGAGGGCTTCTTCCCCTTTCAGGGGAGTTTTCGGGATGGGTACGGACATTCGGGGCGAACGTTCATGAGGCGTATTCTGTCTGTTCATGTGCGTATACCGTCTGCTCATACCCCCTCCGCTTCGCTCGTCCCCCTACTTTAGGGGTACAGCTCCGTCCGGATGGCTTTTCCGTTGGGGGTCGGCAGGATTGCAGCCCCCGTGCGGAGGGCTCGTGCAACCATAAAAAGAATTAAATGTGGCGGTTACCCGTTTTTTCTTACTATCTTCGCCCCCGTATGAAGCATTTGCGTTTGTTCTTGTTGTCAAGCCTGTTGGGCTTCTTGTTTGTACCGCTTTGTGCGCAGGAAGCCGAGGATGGGGAGTTGCCGGCCGCCACTCCGCTGGAGTTTCGCGTGCTGCGCACGGCCTATCGGGGCGACAGCATACCGCATGTCATCACGCCTACGCTCTACAAGTATCCGCCGCAAACCTTTTCCTCCGAACGCGAACGGCGCAATTACAATCGCCTCGTGGCCAATGTGAAAAAGGTGCTGCCGTTGGCGAAATTGGCCAAGTACACCATCATCGAGACCTACGACTATCTGGGAACGCTGCCCGACAAGAAGGCACGCGAGGAGCATCTTGAACGTGTGGAGGAGGGGCTGAAAAAACAGTACGCCCCACAGCTGAAGAAGCTGTCGCGCTCGCAGGGGAAGTTGTTGGTGAAACTCATCGACCGTGAGTGCAATCAGACGGGCTATAACATTGCAAAGGCATTCATCGGTGCATTCAAGGCCAATCTCTATCAAGCCGTGGCTTTCTGTTTCGGTCAGAGCCTGAACAAGCGTTACGACCCCGAGGGCGACGACCGCTTCACCGAGCGCGTGGTGCGCATGGTGGAGAGTGGGCAGTTGTGATGACCGTCGCCACAGCGTTTTTGTTCGTTTTTCTCTCAGTCTTGTTTATCCTTGTTTTCATTGCGGAAAAATCTGCAGTGCTTTCCGGCATTTTGCGCAGTGCTTCCGGAAAATTCTACAAGCACTGCAGAATTTTCCGGAAGCACTGCGTGTCGGCCGTCACTCTTCGCACGTGTGTGCGCGTACATTATTCTATATATATGAGGCCTTTCTCATTTGCTCATACCCCCTCCGCTTCGCTCGTCCCCCCACCTTAGGGGGACAGCCCCGTCCGGATGGCTTTTCCGATGGAGGTAGGATGGTTTTTCTTCGCTTGTTCAGCGTTTGGCCTGCGGCAATTGTGAATTTATGTTGCATGTCAAAATGTAAGTAAAAAGGTGGTGCGTTATCGAAATGGTGGTTTTGGATACCAAAAATGGGGCTAAAAGTATTGTCAAGGTTAAAAAATGTGCACTTTTTCAAAGAAAAGGTTTGCATTGTGTGTCGAAATGTATACTTTTGCGCTTTGATGCCTTTTAAGACTTCTTTATAAAACACAAAAACTCAAGCGGTCTGCGGTCGCACGTGTCGGCCGAAAGTGGTCGGTATGTAGTGGATTTTGTAAGAGGTGTTATCAGAAATCTGGAAACAATATGTTTAATTTAATAGTAATGTTATGAACAAAAAGTTAGTGCTTTTGGGAACCTGCCTGCTGATTGGCGCAGGTAGCGTTTCTGCACAGAAGCGCGTAACAGGTCGCGTGGTCGATACCAACGGCGAACCTGTGATCGGCGCTACCGTGCGCGTGGACGGCACGAAGTTCGTGACCGTTACCGATGACAAGGGTAACTTCACGCTCAACGGCCTTCCTGCTTCGGCCAAGCGTGTGAGCGTTTCTTACATTGGTATGGAGTCTGCCACGGTGAGTGTGGCCGGCAACATGCGCATTGTGATGAAACAGAACGACCAAGTGTTGGACGAGGCCGTTGTGATCGGTTATGGTACAGCCCGTAAGATCGGTACCGTGGTAGGTGCCGTGTCAAAGGTGTCGGGTGAAACCATTGCTGAGACTCCCTCTACCAACGTGATGGACGCTATGCAGGGTCAGGTGGCCGGTCTCGCCGTTTATGGCAACACTGGTGACGCCGGTAGTGTCAACAGCCAGAGCTTCACCATCCGTGGTACCGGTTCGCTCGATGCCGGCAACACTCCGCTCATCGTGGTCGACGGTTCGCCGGTAGATGCTTCGATCTTGGGATTGATGAACCCCGCCGACATCGAGAGCATGACCACCCTGAAGGACGCTTCGGCCACTTCAATCTATGGTTCGCGTGCTGCCAATGGTGTGATCTACATCACCACCAAGAAGGGTCGTCGCGACAGCGAAGCCGCTGTGGTTACCATCGGTCAGCGCATCGGTTGGAGCCAGTTGGCACGTAGCATCGGTAACCCGATGAATGCCACCGAATTGCTCGACTTCCAGTTGGAGAACGGCATCATCACAGCCACCGACTATGCTAAATACAAACTGCACGGAGCCAACACCGACTGGCAGAAGTATCACTTCCGCAACGACGCTCCGATGTACGAAACCGACTTCTCTATCCGTGGCGGTAGCCAGAACACTGCTTACTATGTGTCGGCCAACTACCTGAAGAACACCGGTGTGGACAACTCTTCGTTCATGAAGCGTTACAACGTACGTGCCAATATCGACAGCAAGGTGAACGACTGGATGGCTTTCGGCGTGAACCAGAACATCGTTTACACCGACCGTAACTCCAACGGATACACTTCGCAAGGTTCGAATAACCTGCGTTCATACTCCACAGCTGCTTACATGTTTGCTCCCTACTGGGATCCGTATGCAGAGGGTTATCCCGAAAATCACATGATTTGGGGTCTCGAAAGCTACGACACCAAGTGGTTGGCCAGCATGCAGCCGAAGTCTACCAATGACCTTATCTACAACGGTTCGGCCTTCATTCAGTTGAACCCCATCAAGGGTCTGACCATCAAGTCGCAGCTCGGTCTCTATGCAACCAACACCAAGTCGACCTACACCTTGCTGCCCGGTTTCCCCGGTGAAGAGGCCGGTGAGCGTTATATCTCCGACAGCCGCTCTGCCCAGTGGACCATCACCAACACAGCCGAATACCAATTCACTGTGAACGACATCCACGAAATCACATTGTTGGCCGGTCAGGAAGGTATCCGTTACACAGACGAGGGCTTCAGTGTGGGTGCCAAGGGTACCACCGACAGCCGTCTGCTCCTGCTTTCGAACATGACTGAAGCCAACTGGGGCGACATCTCCGAGAGCACCAGCGAATATCAGTTCCTCAGCTTCTTCGGCCGTGTGGACTATGCATTGATGAACAAATACTTCTTCAACTTCACCGTTCGTAACGACCAGTCTTCACGTTTCGGTAAGACCAACCGCGGTGCTATGTTCTACTCCGGTGGTGTGAACTGGCGTATGCGTCGTGAGAAGTTCATGGACAACCTCTGGTGGTTGAACGACTTGGACGTGCGCTTCAGCGTGGGTTCGACAGGTAATGCTTCTATCGGTAACTACACCAGCCTCGGTCTCGTGGGTACCACTCAGTATGCCGGCGTTCCCGGTTGGGGACTGGCACAGCCCTCGAACACCGAACTCGGTTGGGAAAAGCAGATTCAGACCAACGTAGGTTTCAACGCTCGCTTGTTCGAACGCTTGGATGTTGAGTTCAACTGGTACGTGCGCAAGACCAAGGACATGCTCATGGGCACTCCGCTTCCCACTACTACCGGTTTCTCCAGCCAGCAGATGAACATCGGTCAGCTCAGCAACCGTGGTATCGAACTCACCGTGGGTTACGACATCATCAAGGCCAAGCGTCAGGGCGATCTGCAGTTGAACGTTCGCGCCAACTATGCTTACAACACCACGAAGATTGACGAACTCTTCTACGGCATCCAGGAATGGCCCATGGAGAGCTACCTGCTCTGCTACAAGGTGGGCGAATCTCTCAACTACTACATGCCTATCTACGCCGGTGTTGACAAGGAAGACGGTGCACCGATGTGGTATAAGAAGGGTCACAAGGGCGACGTGGTTCACGAGTTCAACCCCGAAACAATGACCAAGGACGCCAGCAACGTGAGCAACCTGAGCCAGGATACCGGCAAGAGCTACTACGCTCCTCACACCGGTGGTTTCGGTATCTTCGCCGGCTGGAAGGGCTTGAGCCTGCAGGCTGACTTCGCCTTCACACTTGGCAAGTACATGGTGAACAACACTTATCTCTGGGCTACCGATCCCGGTTCGCTCTCCGGTGGTTATAACGCCGACCGCGACATGCTCGACATCTGGAAGCAACCCGGCGATCTCGCCACTCTCCCCGCATTCCAGTACAGCCATCAGTTCGACACTCACCTCCTGGAGAACGCTTCGTTCCTGCGCATGAAGAACCTCACCTTGGCCTACGACCTCCCCTCCAAGTGGATGGCTGCAACCAAGTATATGAGAGCTGCTCGCTTGAGCTTCACTGCTCGCAACCTCTTCACCGTTACGAAGTTTAAGGGTGCCGATCCTGAGCTCAATACGAACATTTCTTATGGTGGTTATCCCGCTACACGTCAGTTCGTTCTTGGCGTAGAAGTAACATTCTAACATTAAAAACCGAAGAAACATGAAAAAGTATATTTTCAAAACCCTCCTCTGCTCTGCGATGGCTCTGCCCGTGCTGACGAGTTGCGAACTCGATCAGTACCCCGAAGGTTCTATCCCCTCTGAGCAGTCATGGAAAACGGTGGCCGACGCAAACAACTTCTATATTGGTCTGCTTTCTAATTTGCGTGGCGTTTCGGGCGGTGCTTACAGCTATGTTTCCGAGTGCCAGGCCGACCTCTTCAACGCTGTGCGTGGTGCTGCTTCGCAGAATCAGGTGCACGAATGGACATTCACTACCAGCCAGTTTGGTGGCGACAATGTCTGGGTGGGCAACTACGGTATGATCACGAGTGCCAACAACATTCTGAACAACATCGACAAGGTGGCCGTGGAAAGCGAAGAGGAACAAATGGTGATTAACATCATCAAGGGTACAGCCTACTTTGCCCGTGCTTATGCCTACAACAGCATGGTAACCCGCTACTGTGTGAACTATGATGCCGCAACGGCTTCCACAGCCTTGGGACTGCCTCTCCTGAAGGTGGTCGACGTGAATGCACGTCCCTCACGTGCCAGTCTGCAGGATACCTACGACTACATCCTGAGCGACATCGCTGCAGCCGAGGCTTTGCTCGATGGCACAGGTTTTGACACCTCTGCTCCCAATGCCCACACGCTGGCAGCCCTCAAGGCTCGCGTGCTTCTCAATATGAAGAACTACGACGAAGCCATTGTTGCCGCCAACGAAGTGATGGCTCTCTATCCCTTGGCTGATGCCGCCTCGTATGCAGAAATGTGGATGGGCGACTACGAGCTGAACGACGGTCTCTACGAAACCATCTATCAGCCTCTCCAGACTGTGGACGAACGTACCGGAAGCATGGGAACCATCTTTATCTCTTACAACCCTGCAACAGAGACCAACAACCCCTACTATGTGCCCACACAAGGCCTGATGGATCTCTATGAGAAGAGCGACGTGCGTAAGTCGGCCTTCTTCGTGAAGACCAAAATTTCGCCTGCCACAGGTAGCGAGTCGGCCACCGGCTACATGTTCTACAAGTTCCCCGGTAACGAAGCTCTGCTCAAGGCCGGCGAGACCACAGGCGTAACCGGTAACACCTTCTACAACATGCACAAGCCCTTCCGCGTGGCTGAGATGTATCTCATCGCCGCTGAGGCTTCGCTCCTGAAGGAAGCCAAGGATGAGGCTGCCGCACAGACTTTCCTCAATGCGTTGCGTACAGCACGCGGTGCTTCTGCCGTGAGCAGCACCGGAGAGCAGCTCGTTCAGGATATGAAGAACGAATGGGCACGCGAGTTCGTGGGTGAAGGCTATCGTCTCGACTGTCTGAAGCGTTGGAACGAAGGCGTGAAGCGTATGACTCCGCAGACTTTCAGTGGTGCCAACATCCTCATCGACAACCCCACGACTTCCTACACCAAGTTGGAAGTGAATCCCGGCGATGCACTCTACTACAAGATGATTTGGGAAATCCCCTCACAGGATATGCAGGCCAACAGCAACCTCGTGGGCAACTGGAGCTCCAACTAAGAGATTATATCACCTAATAAAAAGTAACAACAATGAAATACATCAAATCATTGCTCACAATGCTGTTGGTCGCCATCTCGTTTACGGCTTGTAACGAGTACGACGACTTCGACAAGGATGCCATCGCGGTCAACTATCCGTCGCGTGAGGCTCTTTCGCTCGGACACTACCGTTCCACCTATACAGCCAACAGCGACTACGAATATGATGTGGTGCTGACCCAGAACACTCTGGGCGACACCGTGGCCTATGTGTTCATGACCGGCAAACCCGAAACCGATGATGCAGGGATTATCCGCACCATCGCGGTGGCCGATGATGTGCAGTACAACGATACGCTCGGAATGCTCACCGCAGTAGCTCCCGAAGAAGCTTCTTTCTATGAAGAAGAAGTCAGCGTGGCAATGGCTTTTAAGGCCGACCAGAAAACCATCACCTTGAGCCTGAAGTATGGCGAAGAGATGGTGGCTACCCATGTAAGCAAGGTAGACGAAATGCCTACGTTCTATGCTACTTGGTATGGTGTGCCCGAAGGTTCCGAGAGCAACAATTACGAAATCGGATTCAACATCATGCAAACTGCATCTGCGCTCGAAGACGGCACAGAGTATAACGTAATCATTGCTACGCTCACCGGCAACGAACCCGGTATGTATACCATCGAAGGCAATGTGATGACCATTACCGGTCTCTTCAGCGGAAATGTCTACACGCTGCAGTACAACGAAATCTGCCAGTTGGTGGCTACCGATGCTGCCGGCAAGAAGTACTTCCTCGATGCAGAGCGTTCAGAACCCGAGCCCGAAACCTTCGAGGCTTACGCTACAGGTCGCTACGTGCACGGTGTGAAGGGCAGCCTCTTCGTGAATGCGTTCGGACAGGAGATTCCTAATATGTTGGGACAATATCTCCCATCTACCAATTACGAGGCTACGCTCTATCAGAGCACACGCAAGGCCAATCGCTTTGTCATCGAGCCTTGGGCCGGCGGTGCCGAACCTCTCTACTTCATCGTGGATACCGAGACCAACCAAATTGAAGTGCCCGGTTCATTCACAGGATTGGGTGGTAACACCGGTGAACCGTTGTTGGCTATCGACTGCTACAGCATGCTGGGCGAATACCCGTCGGTTTACGATCCTGAGGCAGGTAGCTTTGAGTTCTATCTTGTGCTGACCGACTTCGTTTACTACTATGGTGTTGACGCTGACCAGTATATCATCACCGGCGAAGTAACAGGTACTCAGAAGAAGACCATCAAGAAGAACGGTAAGCCTGTGGTTGCCAAGCAGAGCCCTCTCAAGGCTTTCGCTGTCAAGAAGCGCTAAGCTATCGTCACAGCAACACCACTCACGATGAGTGAGTGAACAACAAAGAGTGCTGCACCCTCCCGGGGCAGCACTCTTTTTATTTCTTCAGATTGTGCTTGATGACACGATTTTTTATCAACGCGATTACACTGATGAAACAGTATTTTGGGGAGAACACGAATTTCACGAATTATTAATCAACGTGATTACACAGATGAAACAGATTTTGGAGAACACGAATTGCACGAATAGCACGAATGCTCGTGCGAACTTGTGTAATCGCGTTTAATCTGTTGATAATTTCGTGCCATTCGTGTTCTAATAAAAGCAGCGTTGTCGTTCTGTTAAATCTGTGTAATCTGTTGATAAGAGAGTGTAATCGCGTTGCTTCCCCGCTTATCCGGTCTGTGAGTGATTTTATAGCGAAATGTGCCCGATTTCGATGAAAAGCCTTACATTTGCCTCATCCCTCTGCGCAGCGTGCCGCAGGTTCACATTGTAAGTTCTGAAGTTATGAAACATTGCATCGTCTCCCTCTTTTGTGTTCTACTTTTTCTGACAGCCTGCACACAGCCCGCAACCATCGATCAGGTGGTGGGCAAGGACAAGGATGAATATGGTTGTAAGGGTTCAGCCGGTTACACCTGGAGTCATGCGCTGCACGATTGCGTACGTCTGTGGGAGGCCGGCGAACGTATTTGGGGCGGTCAGCGCTCAGGCTTTCTTGTTTATTCCGTGGATAGCACCTTCGCCGAAGTATTTCTTTCGGATGGCGAAAGTGTGATATGTCGTCGTAAGAAAGGCAAAACGGAATGGCGCTCGCGCAGTGGTGTGCGTGTGTGGAGCAACAATGGTGTTACGACGGTGCGTACTGCGGATTGCACATATACGGTCATTAAGTAAATCAGCTCTCATCCTTAGGTTTTAAGGGTTACCCTCTTCCGAACTCTGTGGAATGACAGATGACAGAAAAGGTGACAGATGGATTTTACTGCCATTCTATCTGCCATTCTGTATCCGGTTGTTCGACAAGGGCTTGCCGCGAAAAGTGGCAGTAGGGCAGCAAAAATGAAAACTCTGAGTGCGCGCGTGCGTACGCGCACACGCGTATATTAATAATGAACTTATCAACACGATAGCCCTCTTTTTATCAACGCGATTACACAGATTATAGGAGAACACGAATTTCACGAATGACACAAATACTAGTGCACACTGTTTTTTGTCAACACGATTACACAGATTTTACAGAGCGGCGACGCGGTGAATTTATAGAACACGAATTTCACGAATAGCACGAATGTTCGTGCATACTTGTGTAATCGCGTTTAATCTGTTGATAATAATTCGCGTCATTCGTGCAATTCGTGTTCCCTCGAAATCTGTTTCATCTGTGCAATCCGTTGATAGATAAATTTGTGCTATTCGTGCTATTCGTGTTTTCTACAAAATACCCATTTCATCGGAGATTTCCGCCTTTTTATGGCCTCTCTCGCGCAGAATTCGCGCTTTGCGGATTTAGTGCCGAAATTCTGCAAAACGCACTTTGCAAAAGCCGGAAAATCGGGTCAAAAAAGGGGTAAACGCCGAGGAATTACCGTTTTTTTGGTCTGTTTTTTGCGATTTTACCGAATGATTTTCAAGGTCGGAGGCTTTTTTGTACCTTTGCACCCGTTTTAATTATACGCATACACATGACAAAAAGACTTTTTGCCCTCTTCTTGGTTTGTGCCGCTCTGACTTCTTGCATCCAAGATGAGCCCCTCAATTCTGAATGTGATATCGAGACTTGCCGCGTGGTGATGGATGACCCCTTGGCTGTGTTTTATTCCGAAAGCGATGCTGTGGCATCGGTGCTTTCGGTGGACACTATCATAGCCTTCTCCACTCGTGAGAAGGCCAATCGCGATTTGTTGAAGTCGGTAGCTCTCGAGTTGCAGATCACTCCGGGTGCCACCGTGGTTCCGGCCAGTGGTTCGGTGCAGGATTTCAGTGGTGAGGGTGTGCATTATACCGTTACTTCGCAGGACGGCCGCTGGAAACGTACTTACCTGGTGCGCTTCGTGCCGAAAGAGTCGCTCAACCCGAAGTTCGACTTCGAAGATGTGGAGTTGGAGCCTAACAAGCAGAAATACTATCAGTGGTTTGCATACGACAACAGCGGTGTTCGTCAGGACCTGTGGGCAACCGGTAATTCCGGCTTCGCGCTGAGTCGCTCTTCTGCCAAACCGATGGAATACCCCACCATTCCCTGGGAGGATGTGGTGAACGTCTATGATGACCAAGGAAATCCCGTTTCAAAGAAATCCGTGAAACTGGAGACCTGCGATACCGGTGGATTTGGCGCGATGGTCAACATGCGCCTGGCTGCCGGCAACCTGTTCCTCGGAACATTCGATACCGCCAATGCCTTGGTGGATGCTATGGCTGCCACCCGTTTCGGTGTTCCCGTCAATCGCTTCCCCGACCGCTTCCGTGGCTATTACAAGTTCAAGCCCGGTGCACGTTTTCAGGATCGTGCCGGCAAGACGGTGGAAGGTGTCGTGGATGCTCCCGATGCTTATGCAGTGCTCTACCGCAACACCGACAAGGACGGCAACCCTGTTATCCTGAAGGGTGACGATGTGCTGACGCATGCCAACATCGTGGCCATGGCCCGTGTGGAGAACTTCCTGCATACCGGTGTGGAGCCCGGCGATCCCTGGAAGTATTTTGACCTTGAGTTGGAGTATAAGGAAGATAAGAACTACGAACTCCTCTACAACTACGGTTACAACCTCACGGTGGTGTTCTCCTCCAGCGTGAAGGGTGCAGAGTTCGAGGGTGCTGTGGGCAGCATTTTCCTCGTAGACGAAGCCGAGATCGTTTTTGAGTAGGAATAGGATATGAGCCTTTTCTGCTCCTAAGCTCGTGAAAGCGACTACCCTCCGCATGGCAGCTGCTCCCCTAAGGGGACTCTCGGAACGGTGAGGGGTATGAACAGGGTGGAACGAGTGCGAAGCCGGAAAGAAAGAGTAAACGAAAAGAAGAAGATAAAGATATGAATACACTTACGAAATATGTAGCAACCTTCGTGTTGGCACTCATAGCGTTCAGCGCTACCGCCAACGACACTGTGGATGCGTATGCCGAGTATGGTCCGCGCGATGGTCGCACCTGGGGCCTCAAGGCCCGCGTGGGATATGTCATCGGTGGAACGCTGCCCATCCCCCTGCCGGCCGAGATCCGCAGCATCAATCGCTTCCGTCCCAATGGCGGTTTCTCTTTCGGTATCGACGGCTACAAGCAGTTTGACAAGCGTTGGGGCATCATGGGCGGTGTGCACTTCTTCCTCGAAGGTATGAGCACCGGTGCCGATGTGAAGAACTATCACATGGGCATCAGCATGGGCGAGGACTACATGGAGGGTCAGTTCACCGGTGTCGACATCACCGATGTGAGGATGAGCGGTCTCACCATCCCCGTAACCGCTACCTTTCGCATCAATCCGCGTTGGACGGTCAACCTCGGTCCTTACATGAACGTACTCTTCAACGGCGATTTCGGCGGCAGCGTGTACGACGGCTATCTGCGTGTGGGCGATCCCACCGGCGAGAAGATACTTATCTCCAAGGAAAATCCTGCTACCTACGATTTCGGCGACGATATGCGCACCCTGCAATTTGGTGTGCAAGCCGGATTCGAATGGAAAGCCACGCGCACCATCGGCATCTTCGGTCAACTCGACTGGGGCGTAACCGATGTGTTCAAGAGCGACTTCGAAACCGTCGACTTCCCCATGTATCCCGTATATGGCACCGTGGGCGTAACCTATAGTTTGTATTGATATAATACATGAAGCCGGAGCAGAGACATAATAGTACAGATGTTATTGCTGATATCAAACTGATTATCGAGCAAGCCAGGCGGCAAGCGTATTCCTCAATCAATACGGTGATGATTCACTCGAATTGGTTGGTGGGAAGACGTATTGTGGAAGAAGAACAGGGCGGTGCTCCAAGAGCAGAGTACGGCAAAGCTCTATTGAAAAAGCTGGAAGCAGAGTTGACACCTATATATGGCAACTCATATTCAGCCCGTCGTTTGCAGGATTACCGTCAGTTCTATCTCTGTTTCAAAGATATAGAGATTTGGCACTCGCGAGTGCCAAATCTCACTTGGACACATTATCGTGAGCTTATGGCCGTAAGTGATGAGGCGGCTCGTCATTGGTATATGCAGGAGGCTGCCAAAGAGATGTGGAGTGTACGCACGCTCCATCGCAACATCTCATCTCAATACTATTATCGCTTGTTGCAGTCGCAAACAAAGGATAAAGATGTGGTTATTGAGGAGATGAATAAAATCACAGCTCCGATGCAAAGTGACAAGTTGGAGTTTATTAAAAATCCGGTTGTTGCAGAGTTCTTGGGGATTGCACTCGATTCAAAATTCTCAGAGTCAGAATTAGAGAGCGCCATCATCACTCATCTTCAGAAGTTCATAATGGAATTGGGAAAGGGGTATGCCTTTGTTGCCCGTCAGCAGCACATACGTACTGACATGGGTGATTTTTATGTAGACCTTGTGTTCTATAACTACATCCTCAAATGTTTTATGCTTGTCGATTTGAAGACGGAACAGATAAGTCATCAAGATGTCGGTCAGATGGATATGTACATCAGGATGTATGATGAGCTCAAACGTACAGAGGGCGACAATCCTACCATAGGGCTTATCCTGTGTTCTCGTACAAGTGAGGATATGGCAAGATACTCGATTCTCAAAGACAATGACCGATTGTTTCAAGCCAAATATCTCACATACCTTCCCACAAAGGAGGAATTGACAAACGAGATAGAGCGTCAGAAAATGATTTTCAGTTTACAACAAAAGAAGAATATCACCTCAGTATAAGTAAGTCAAAGAAATAATATACGAACTACAAAAAACGAGTAAAGACCAGCAAAACGCTGCAACCCATTTCTCATGATGGAATGCCCAAAAGCATCCGGTTAGCTTCCCCGTCCGGATGGAGCTGCTCCCTTAAGGTAGGGGAGGTGTTCGTAGGGCGGAGGGGTATGAACAGCCTCAACATCCCGGCGCGAAGCGGCTGAGGGGAATAACACCGAAGACAAGAAACAAACAAAACAAATATCAATAACCTAAACACATTAAAAACTTATGAAGAAAATCTTTACGCTGATTTGTGCGCTGACCGCCGTGTTCACCACCGCCCAAGCGCAAGACGTCGTTTTCACCTACGGTGGAGAAACACTGCAGGAAGGCGCCGAAGTAACGGTACAGGCAGAAGACTGGACTGACATGGGAATGGGCTACATCGCCGACTCCAACACTCCCAAGGTGCTCGAACTGAAGAACACCGGTGCCGGTAGTGCCATGGTTTCCGTTACCGTGAAAGTTATCGCCGGTGAATATGCCGACATCATGTGGTGCGGCATCACCACCCAATGTCAGAAAATGGCTTCTCAGAGCGAAACACGCTCCACTACCCTGGCCGCCGGTGCCACTGCACGTCTCAACATCGACACCGATTTTGAAGAGGGCGAATATGGTGTGCGCAGCGTCCTCGTCACCGCTACCGCCAATGGCGAAAGCACAAGCATGACGTTCCACATGGAGAACAAAAATCCGGAAAGTGGAAATGCTAAAACCTACACGGACAATCTGGTGGTAACAATTAATGGTATGAGTACTCCGGCACAACAGTCGGATATCAAGGTAGTAATGGCTGAAGATGGTGCCACAATGGATTTGTCGCTTAATAACTTCTCATTGTTGCTTGAAGGCAATGTGATGGCTGTGGGTAACATCCTTTTGGAAGATGTTCCGCTCATCGAATCGGATAACTACGAGGTATTCCGTACCAATCAAGTCATCAATATCACAGCAGGTGATGATCCCGAACAGACATGGCTTGGCCCGATGTTGGGAGATGTTCCTATTGTGATGGTGGGAAAAATCAATGATGGCAAACTGTTCTGCGCCATTGATATTGATATGCGTAAAAATCTGCAGCAGGTTATCTGTGTCTCATTCAGCTCAGACATCAACGGTGGAGAAGACTATACGGAGAGCGTTGTTTCTTATCAAAATGATGCGGTTGTGGAGTCAACAGCCGGAGGTGTGAATGTGGAAATGTTGAATGATGGAACAATGCTTCTGTCTCTTAAGGATTATTCTCTCTATGTAGAAGAGGAAGGTTTGCTTCCCCTTGGTAACATTATGTTGTCTCGTGTGAGGTATACCACAAATGGAAAGATTACAGAGTTTTCCAGTGAAGAGGATGTGGTATTCAAGAATGGAACACCCAATGATACTGGGTGGTTTGGCAGTGTGCTTGGCTTTGTTCCTACCAAGGTATCGGGAAAACTGGACGGCGATAAGTTCTATTGTACCATTGAAATGGCTACGGCCGAAATGTTAGGTGCAAATCTTAAGATTGTGGTGGGTGCTGCAGACAACGTAACCAACATATCTTCTGTCGCAATAGTTAACAACAATGTAAGTGTGTATCGTCCGGATGGCACATTGGTTCATTCCGGTGCTTGGCAAAGTGAAATACTGAAGATGTTGCCGAAAGGTCTGTATATTGTAAACGGAAAGAAAATTATTAAATAAGGAAAATCATGAAGAAGTTATTTTTACTCGCATTGTTATTGATGACTTCAGTGTCATTGACCAATGCGCAAACTTATGTGAACTACCAGTTCAACGACCCAGGTTTTGAGGGAGAAGATACAGAGGATGAAATTATCGGGGGCAATAACGATTGGCGTTCTTTTGCTGATGCTATAGGAGATCAAAGTGGCTTTAAAGATCAATCTCCTGCTCCTGAATTAATAACTGGAGAAAATGCTTATGGAGGTTCTGGAACATCGATCAAGTTAAAATCAGTGTCTTTGGTATTAGCAAAAGCCAATGGTAATCTGACCACCGGTTATGTCAATATGGGAAGCACTACTCCTGAAAATAAAGCAAACCATAATGTCTCTCGTGTTTCAGAAGGCTTGGCTATGGAGTTTGTTGGTATTCCCGATGCTATAGGTTGTTGGGCTAAGTTTATACCTGGTTATTACACAACGGGCTATCTTTCGGGAAAGAAGTATTATTATAATGAAGCAGCTCGTGGTCGCTTTATTATTCACGATGCCAATGTTGATTACAAAGACCCGGAAAACACGGATGCAGATTATGATGGGTCTAAAATCGCAGAAGCTGCCATCATGATTACGCCAACCGGTACCTATACCGGTTCCGGTACGAGCAAAAGAACCTATACAGAAGGAGAGTGGACTTATTTTGAAGCTCCTTTTACCTATTATGACAACGAGAACGAAGGTGTAGAGCAGTATCTTCTGGCTTCATTTACCACAAATCCCACACCGGGTGAAACGCAAGATGATTATCTCTGGATTGATGATGTGTACTTTGTTTATTATTCAACACTTAGCTCATTGAAGTATGATGGCGTGGAATTGTTGACCGGGAGTGAAACGGGGAAAACGATTAGTATCGATCTCTCAGACAAGGTCTATGATAAAACAAAGGTGACATATACCTTGAAAGGACGTGGTGCCACGGAGTACAGATATTCATATAATGCAAACACGGGTATACTTCAAATCATTATTCGTGGTAACGATTATTCTGCGTCGAAGAACCAGACAACATACAAGATACAGTTTAAGAAACCCGGAACAGGTGCCTTAACAGCTATGAGTGTGAATGATACTCCGATTGATGGCTTTGCTAAAAATAGTTATTACTATACCGTTGAAGGAGAATATACGGAAGGTTGTATTGAATATACCCAAGAAGATGGTACAGATGCTACGACTGTGATAAATTACGATGAAGAAAGTCGTATTGCTACTGTAAAAACTACTGCAACAGTAGGAGGTGCATCTAAGACTTATTATGTGAAGTTTGCAAAGCCTACTATCACCTACATTGGCAAGATGTTGATTGCAATGGATGATGCCTTGTTGGCAGCTTCAGATGATCCCGTAGGCATTTCTGCATCTGTGGATGGAAAAGTAGATTTTCAACTGCGCAATTTCTACCTTGAGGGTGTGGGTGTCGTTGGCGATGTGTTTGTTACGGATGTTCCTTACATAGAAAACGAGGATGGCTCAGTAAGTTTGAACAAAACTCAAACTATTACTATCTTTGGACAATTAGGTGCCAGTTTGGGTGAACTTCCCATTACATTGACGGGTAAGGTTAAAGATGGTCTGCTCTCTGCTACAATTAGTATTGTTTGGACAGAAGATTTGATTGAACACCCCATTGAGGTGAAAGTTTATCCCTATAATTCAGCGGCCATTGATGCATCTTCCTATGCAGGTGCAGCAGCAGCTGTAGCTGACATCAAGACCAATATGACAAATCCCAACCTCTTGGTATATGTACCAGATGGGGAAATCACTGAAGGTACAGACAATGTTGTAGCTGGTGCTGTTTGCTCATCTTACAAGGTTGTAGATGTGACCAACAATCATGAGTTCTATATTCCTTATGCTTTCACAGCCACAACAGCTTCATACACTCGTTCTTTCAATGCCACAGCTGACTACGTTTCTTCGTTTGTGCTGCCCGTAGCAGTTCCTGCAGCCAACATCAACGGAACAGTTTATGAATTGGTGGGCTATGAGGATGGCGTACTTAACTTTGCTGAAGTTACAACAACTTTGGAAGCCAACAAGCCTTACATTGTGAAAGCCACTTCAGCCAACTTGCTCAACGATGCAAACAACGTGAGCGTAGCTGCTACCACCGAAGCCACATTGGAGAACGCAGTTTCCGGTGGTGCGGTTCATGTCGGTAGTTACACTTCACAGTCTGTTGCTTCTGATGCTTCAACGTCATTCTATGGTTACAAGGGCGGTGTGTTCGTGAAAGCTAATAGCGGAACGCTCAATCCCTTCCGCACAATGATTAAGGTGAGCGGCGAACAATCACTCAGTACACTTGCTCTCAGCTTTGATGGTGAGGTTACCGGCATCGGCAGCATAGTTGATGGCGAACTGCAACTGAATGGGACAGTGAATGTGTATGACCTCAATGGTCGCTTGGTACGCCAAGGTGCAAAGGCCGCCAACTCTCTGCAAGGTCTTCCCACCGGTGTATATGTGGTGAACGGCCAAAAGGTGATGGTAAAGTAAAAACAAGCACAATAACTAAACTCAACATAAGAATATGAAGAAAACATATATCATACCTGAGACTTATACTCTCGAAATAGTGGCTCGCGAATCAATGCTCCTCACTGCCTCCAACAAAGAAAGCGTTGATGTGGAAGGAGAGGATAATGTTGTGTTCGAAAGCCAAAAGCGCGGTTGGAACTCTGACCTCTGGAACAACTAAGCCGAGTATCTCGGTAATACTTTTAGCCCCGTGCATCCAGCGATGCATGGGGCTTTATTTATCAACACGATTACACAGATTACACTGGGATAATTATTAGAACACGAATTTCACGAATTTCACGAATGCTCGTGCAGGCATGTGTAATCGCGGTTAAGCAGTTAATGATAATTTGTTTGATTCGTGAAATTCGTGTTCTACAAATAAATTTTGTATTAATCGCGTTTAATCTGTTGAGAGGTAAATTCTCCCCTTAACTATCCGTGCGATTACGTGTAACATGTTGAGGGATGGAAGTTTGCTTCCAATTTTCTCAGGACCTACTTTTGAATTTGGGGTAAATCCGGCAGAACTTTTGGTGGATAATGACAAAAGATGCTAAATCAATTTGGTGGATAATGACATTTTGGGTCTAAAACTTTTGGTGGATATTGACAAAAACCTTTTTTTTGCATCAAAATTAAGGACTATGGCAGAGGATATGATCCGTTTTAAGAGGAAGATGTATGATAAGATGCTCAAATGGAAGTTGGAGCGTAATGGTGACACGGCATTACTTATACAAGGTGCCCGTCGAGTTGGCAAATCTACCATTGCGGAGGAATTTGCACGCAATGAGTATAAATCGTACATATTGATTGATTTCTCAAAAGTTTCTAAGGAGGTAAGTGACTTGTTCAGCGATGTGTCTGATTTGAATTATCTTTTTATCAGGCTGCAATTTATCTTCCAGGTGAAATTGTTCGAGAGAGAATCGGTCATTATATTCGATGAGGTGCAATTGCAGCCATTGGCGAGGCAAGCTATCAAGCATCTTGTTAGAGATCATAGGTATGATTATATAGAAACAGGTTCTTTGATTTCTGTACGGTCCAAAAGCAAGAAGATCATTATACCAAGCGAAGAAACAAAGGTGAATATGTTCCCAATGGACTACGAGGAGTTCAGATGGGCATTAGGTGATACAGCAACCATACCATTGTTGCGTAGTGCGTTTGAGAAAAAGATCTCTCTTGGCGATGTTGCACACAGAAAACTTATGCGTGATTTTCGCTTGTATATGCTTGTCGGTGGAATGCCACAGGCTGTTGCTGCATACGTTAAGACAAACAACTTTACAGCTGTGGACTTGGTAAAACGAGATATAATTGCTTTGTATGAGGAGGATTTCGGCAAGATTGATAACTCAGGAAGGGCAAAGGCACTGTATGATGCGATTCCTGCACAATTAAACAAAAACACAATGCGTTATCAGGTTGGCAAGGCAATACCTGAAGAACGAGTGGAACGTGTAATAAATGTCATAAAGGATATGGAGGACTCTATGACAACCAATATAGCGTTTCATTCTGATGATCCGAATGTTGGTTTAGCTCTTACGAAGAATTTGGAGTACTTCAAGATGTATGCTTCTGACACCGGTCTGTTTGTTACACTAGCCTTCAAGGATAGTGATATAACGGAAAATGTTATTTACGAGAAACTACTTAGCGATAAGTTGAGCACGAATCTTGGGTATGTGTATGAAAATATGATTGCTCAAATGCTTGTAGCCAACGGTAAAGATCTGTTCTATCATACTATACCTTATGCTGAGGGCAAGAAATATTATGAGACGGATTTTATCATCACAGAAAGGCACAAGATTTCACCTATTGAAGTTAAGTCATCCGGATATAAGTCGCACAAATCATTGGATGAATTTTGCACGAAGTTCTCGGATCGCATAATGAACAAATATGTGATTTATACAAAGGACTATAAACGTGAGAATGGCATAGATTACATACCTGTCTATATGACAATGTTCTTATAAACAGAGGCCTCTAAGACTTTATTCGAAATCTTCCAACAGTGGATGATAGAAGATTGACGACAGGGGCTTTATTTATCAACACGATTACACGGGGATTATCTGAGATTTTATCAACGTGATTACACAGATTACACTGGGATTATTATTAGAACACGAAATTCACGAATGGCACGAATGCTCGTGCAGGCATGTGTAATCTTGTTTAATCTGTTGATAGATTATTTGTGAAATTCGTGCTATTCGTGTTCCCTTAAAATCACGTTTAATCTGTTGAAGGACAAAAGAACAGCCCCGCGCCGAGAGGCGTAGGGCTGTTTGTGATGTGTATTGATGGGTCTGCAGATGCTTATTGCAGCTTGATGCGGTCGGCTGCCAGGATTACACCTTCGCCTTCGCGGCCGTCAATAACGAGGATGGTTACGTAGACATTGTCGAGATTGTCCAGTTTGGTGTCTTCCAGGCTGTAGGAATTGTTGATAGTGGTTTCGTAGCCGGCTTTCACGTTCTTGGGCAGACGGATGGTGCTGCCGCGGTAGGCGGGATAGATGCCGCGAGCCACTTCTTCAAAGGGCATACCCACGATGCGATCCTTGCCATATTCCTGTCCGTGTGCAAAGCGACCGAAGAAGGGGTTGGTGGATTGGGCCAGGTAGTTGGTTTGGTAAACCTTACCCTCCACATGGTTTTCGGTCAGCACGTAGGCTATGTTATAGGTTGGGGCATCGACGTCGAGGGCGAAGCGCAGTTTGCTGCTTACTTCCAGCACACCATCTGTGATGGAGGCGGAGGTGATGCGCACTTCACTTCTGTTGACGACAGCGAGCTGCTCTTCGATGTGTGTGGTCCATGTGTTCACGCCATCGAAGGTGTAGGTGTTTTCGCCAACGAGTTCGTAGGGGTAGGAGTAGGTGATGCGGTTGACGGTGCCGCAGGGGAATCCCGGGAAGTTGAGGTTGCCATCATAGTCGGGCACGGCGAAGATATCATCGTTGTGCACGGCAATTTTGATGACTTGTTCGCCATAGGTTGCTTCGATGTGTTCGAAAGCCAAGATGCCCAACGGGCACCATCCGCACCATGCTCCGGTGCCTTCTTCCAGTACGACACGCTTTTGGGGAACGAAAGCGGCAGAGGCCACAGAGTCGGTCAGACCCACACGCTCGTCGGTTCCGATGTTACCCCACAGGCGATAAGATACGAAGGCTCCGCGCTTGTCGGCAATGGGCAGTTGCTCTTCGAACTCGAAGCGGTGTGTTTCGCCGGGAGCGATATTCAGACCGGTGTAAGTGCGTGTGCGCACCACGGAGTCGGCGCAGGTATAGTGGACGGTGTAGTTGTTGATGGTCTCACGGCCGGCTTGGATGTATCCCTTGATGGTCACGGCATCGGCGGTGCTGACCTTGTCGATTTCGGAATGCAGGCTGAAGGAGGGGGTGCACGTTACGTAGATGTTGTCGAGACCGAGCACGCTACCGTTGTAGGTGTCGTTGACGAAGGCTATCCAAATGCGCTTGCCGGCGTAGGCATTGAGCGATACGAAGTGGTCGTTCCATTCGCCGTCCATCGTTTCGCTCTCGCCCCCCGGTTCGGCATCGGTCTGATAGACGGGGGCTTCGGTGAATTGGTCGGGGGTGCTGCCGGTGGTCGAGATGAGCACCTTCATGCTTTCGAGCTTCTTGGGGTCGAGCGATTGCGACTGCCAGAGGAGCATACTCTCGCCTTGGGCCGGGATGTCGATGCCGAGGGTGACGAGCCAAAGGCCGGGGGTGCCGCTCTCGTTGTACATGGAGGAGCTGCCGGCCCAGCGGTTCTGAGAACTGAAGTCGTCCTTGATGTTATAATACCAGGGCTTTTCCTTGGTGAAACCGATGGCCCAAGGGTCGAGCGGAGTGAGGTGGCCCGTGTTGTACTGTGAGAAGAGTTGTTCGGCCGCTTCCTTGTTCTGGAAGTCGCAGGCAAAGAGTTCTTCTCCCTCGCTCATGAATGGTTCGCTCGGCGATACGGGGGTGGGAGGCACCGGCAGGTCGTTGTCGTCGGAGCAAGAGGTGGCGAGCAGGCCGGCGCAGAGCAGTCCTGCCGTGGCAAAAGCCAAATACTTGGTGAGTTTCATTGCTTTGATGGAGTGTTTATGGTTGATAAATCAGTTTGCAGTTTTGCCGTTGCCCATGGTGGCTGATGGTGAGGAGGTAGGTGCCGGGGGCAAGGTGTCCCATGTGGATGTAACCGCCATCGGCAGTGACGCGGAGGGCTTGTCCATTGACCGAATGCAGGGCTTGCAGGTGTGCTCCTTGGGGGAGCATATATCCTCGGCCGATGCGGGTTAGCACGATGGGGGCTTGTTGGGTGTGCGTGATGCCCGTCGACTGTTGGGGGCAGAGGGGCGTGGCTGCCGTGTTGAGCACCCGACATTCGTTGCGGTTGTCAGCGTTGTAGTTGGCCACGAAAGCCACGGCACGCAGGCGGTTCATGTTCCACGTCTCGGGTATTTGCAGGGTGTATTCCGCACGATAGCCCTCGGTGGTGGCGATGGGAGTTCCCCAAGTGGGTGTCAGACTCCGGCGCGCTACGTGCCGATGATAGAATCCGGCAGCGGCTCCGGCTTGTGAGGTGCTGTGGATGCTGTCCTCGCTGACGAAGACGAACAGGCGTGTGTCACCGTTGCAGGGGAGCAGCGCTGCACCACTCACGGTGAGGGTGGCTGTGCGTTGGGCTTCGTCGGTGATGGCTTCCAGTTCGACAGAAGCATAGGCCGGAACGCTGAGGGCGTAATCGAGCAAGGTGGTGAGACGGTCGGCCTCGGGTTGTCCCACCGGGGTCTCGGCATCGCAGAGGGTGGGGTAGGTGTTATGGAAATTGCTGCGGTCGAGCATCACGGCAGGAGCGTAGAGCACAGAGGGCTTGTAGAACCATTCGTAGGCTTGGCTTTCGGGCAGCGTGTAAGCGTCGTCGTAGAATCCGGCATGATGACCCAGTTCGATGATGCGGTCGTTGTCGGCACACACCTCATGCAGCACCTCGTGTGCTTGTGGGCACTCTGTGCAGCGTTCGGTGGAGAAGGCTTCGAGCAGCAATCGGCGTTGGGTGAAATGCTCGCGACATATCATCTGCACCTGAGGTGATGTGTTGTCGCTCATGTCGGCATCGCCGGAACCATTGACCGAAGTGATGGTGATGCTGAAAGCGTGCTCGCCCTCTTCCTCCCATGCCGGGCAGGTGAGTGTGAGTGTCTGCTCTGCGGCGGCCGGAATGTCGAGTCCCTTGATTTCTTCCTGATAGCTGCGGTCGCCCACGTTGTATTTCACTGTCAGGCTCTCGATGGTGCTCAGCCCCATGTTGCCGATGGTGGCCTGCACGGGCAACGATTGTCCCAAACGAGCACACGGTGGGAACTTCACGTCCTTGATGCGGGCATTGTGGGTGGGCAGTGGGGCATCCTTGCCGGCACGCACCACGGCATAGAGGGCGGCGCTGTAACCGTTGTTGTTGGGTTGCCATCCCTTGCTCGGACTGAGGCAGATATACTCCGTACCTTTCTCTTTGGGCTTGGTATAGACGAGATTGGAAGTGCCTTTTATCAAGAAACCGATGTAGATGTCGCCTCCGTCGATGTGGTAGGGTGTGTTGAGCGGTACGTTCACCCAGTTGCCGTGGTCGAGTTGCACCTCCTGTGTATAGTCGAAAGGCTCTGACAAGCTGCGCGAGATGAATACCTGCAGCGAGGTCACGCTTCGCCAGTTGCTGGGAAAGAGCACGATGTTTGTGATTTGGCATCCGGCATATTTCTGCATGGCTTCGGCGGAATAGAACAAAGCCGAGCCTCCCGGTGCAGTTTTCGAGTCGAGCGGTTCGTACAGCACAACGTTCTTGGTGCAATTGCCCAGATTGATGGAGTCGCCCTGTGCCGATGCCGTCAAGCTAAGGAGGAGCAGCAGAAAGATGCTCAGGTGATGGCGTTTCATGTGATGAAGATAGATTGAATGTTTCCTGTTGCTTGGTTTGTTAGGTTGTTCGTACTCCTCACCCGTTCCGGCCTGTTCGCTTGCTGAGCCCCATTTGGAGTTCCATCCGGAGGGGCTGTCCCCCTAAGGTAGGGGGACGAGCGAAGCGGAGGGGGTATGAGCAGGTGAGAGAGTTCCCATGCTGCTTACTCGTTCCCGTTTGTTCATACCCCTCACCCGTTCCGGGAGCTCCCCTACCTTAGGGGAGCAGCTGCCGTGCGGATTGTTCGAACGCTGCGTTGCAAATCATTCCGGCTAGATTAAGGACCGGATGGGGTTTCGCCCCTGGAGCAGGGGAGATGCCCGTAGGGCAGAGGGGGTAGAAACGGGTTACATTTTTTAGCCGTAGTAGCCGGACCATAGAAGCGTGAAAGGGGACGCATCCGACCGCAGCCGAAACGTCCCCTATGTGATGTGTGTTGTAGTTACTTCAAGTTGAATTTGGCCGACTTCACCACGCCACCTTTGTAAGTGGCTTTGGCGATTACCACACCGCGCTGTCCGTTCAGAGTGATGGCGCTGGTGTTGGCGGCTGCCAAACGACGGCCTTCGGCATCGAAGAGTTCGATCTTCTCAGCACCGTCGGCCATGGCTACGCCATAACGCATCACGACCTCGGAAGCATCGTGGGTGGCGCTGTTGATGGCATCGGTGCCGCCGGTAACGCTGATGACGGAGGGCAACATGCTTCTGCCACCTTCGAAATAGGAGGGATACCAGCCGGCCAAGGTCTTTCCGTCGTGCGAAACGGAGAGAATGTATTGAGGCAGTTCGGAACCATCGCCGGCAGAGCCGTAGCGGCTGGTCAACCATTCGGGCACGGTGGTTTGAGTGCCATCGGGATACATCACACCACCTACATAGAACAAGGTGCGGTCGTTCATGATATATGAGGGATCGCCACCGATAAACTCAGTGGTGATGTTGTTCTCGATATCGTGATAGAAGTCGATGTTGTCATAGTAGGTTCCGGTGGGAGAGAAGTAGCCGGCGGCCCACTTGCCGTTGGGCGAAACGCAGGTAGTGTGTCCGTCGTACCAATACTGGTCTTCCAGATTGATGTCGATGTCTTCCTGACCATAGATGAGGCGCAGTTCGTTGTTGATCCAAATGGCCGGAGCGCGTGTTCCGGTGGGGTGCTCGTAGTAGCCGGCGATTACGC
The DNA here is from genome assembly GCA_017461605.1 of Bacteroidaceae bacterium. GTDB lineage: Bacteria > Bacteroidota > Bacteroidia > Bacteroidales > Bacteroidaceae > Alloprevotella. Next base: position 179,352 of record JAFTXN010000001.1, on the reverse strand, counting down.
TGCCGTCCTCAGAGGAGGGGTAGAGTGTGTAGTAGCCTTGACCGAAAGCGTCGCCATTGGGGGCATTGTCGGGTTTGGGTTGCAGTTTTCCGTCAATCCATACGCAAACACGGTAAGGGGTTTTCTTCTTCAGCTGTCCGTTGCCGTCGGTATCGCGCATGAAGTAGTCGCGAATGTAACCGGTAACGATGCGTCCGTCGCTCGAAATCCAGCGGGCTTCGCCGTTGACATCGCCTTCCGATTTGGGCACGGCCAGCTCGAGCGGAGTCCATACGCCGTCTTTCCAAAGGCCGGGAACCATATAGCCCACACCACCGGAGGCCACAGCGCCGTTGTTGTCGTCCTTGTAGATGCCACACACGGTGCCGTCGTTGCTGACACCGTATGCCAGACACTCGTCGTCGAGTGAACCTGTGATTTGCTTGAATTTTCCGTCATTGCGGTTCCAGATGAGGCCACGGTTCCAGTCTTCGCTATAACCGGTGGCCCACTCGCCGTTGCCCGAAACCATGGTGAAAGTACAGCCGTAGGTACCATCGTAGAGTTCGCGCAATGCTTCCTCTTCACCGGAATTGGAAAAGTTGTACACTTTAACGGTGTATTCTGTCTCCTGTGCCATCGCGGTGGAAGCGAGCGAGAACATCATGACACCCATGAGAGTGAGTAGAAATTTGTTCATAGATGATTGGTTTATTGAGTTTGAATTTTTTAGTCGTTGTTTTTGTAGTTGTTAACGGGCGCAAAAATAGTGAAAGGTGTTTGAATGTCAAAGTGAAACAAGTTTTTTCGTTTCCCGAAAGATGCTGTAATGCGCTTTCGGCGATGCGGAATGGCAAGCACTTTTTTCAGCTTGTCGCAGGTGCTGTGGGTGCATCATGACAAAAGGTCGAGAAAAAGGGTCGATTGTGCCGTAAAAATCTGCAGTGCTTGTAGAATTTTCTGCAGTGCTTCCTGAAAATTCTACAAGCACTGCAGAAAATCCCGGAAAGCCTTCCGGCTGCGGTCGGTCACGGAGGGGACGGGTTGCGATGTCTGTCAGGCGATTGTCCATGCAGTTCGGATTATTCATCGGATATTTTGCTTTGCACCAAATAGGCTGCGGCTCGGCCGAGAAAAGAAAAACAAGTTTTCCTTTTGCTCTGCGCTCGCCTTGCACTATTTTTTGAGAAAACAGGCTGCGGCTCGGAAATCCCTGCAAAAAAACTATCGTTTTCTTGCATGTATTTCGCTCGCCTTGCACTATTTTTTGCTTTGCACCAAATAGGCTGCGGTTCGGCCGAGAAAAGAAAAACAAGTTTTCCTTTTGCTCTGCGCTCACCTTGCACTATTTTTGCCAAAAGAAAAAAGCATTGTTGAATATGAAAATATGTATTCCCGATTTGTCGGCTTTGCGTCCGGCTGCGCAGCAATTCATTGCCGAAGCCTTGGCACGTCCTGCTGTGATAGCCTTCTACGGTAAGATGGGTGCCGGAAAGACTACGTTTGTTCGCGCGCTGTGTGAAGAGCTTGGCGTGAGCGATGCTGTCAATTCGCCCACCTTCTCCATCGTAAACGAATATCGCATGGCGGATGGGCAGCCCCTGTTCCACTTTGATTTCTATCGCATCAATCGTGTGGAGGAGGCCTTTGATTTGGGCTTTGAGGACTATCTGTATAGTGGCCGGACCTGTTTCATCGAATGGCCGGAGCTGGTGGAAGAACTCTTGCCTGCGGAAACACTGCGCGTAAGCATTGCCGAAGCAGAGGACGGCACGCGGACTTTGGAATGGTAGCCGGAGCACCATGGGCTGATGGCTGCCGCAAAGTCGGTGAAGCATGACGGAACAAACGAGAATTTGTCGAAACAAAAGGAGGACGTGTTATGGCAAAGAAAAGCAAGGAGAAAGTGAAGCGCCTCACCAAGAAGGAAGTGGTGAGCCGCGTGCTCGACTTCTTTGACGCTACCGGTGGAGAAGAGGTCGGTGTGAAGAAGATTTTTGAAGCGGTGGGTGCAAAAACGCATCCGGCCAAAATGCTCACAATGGACGTGCTGACCGACCTCGTGGCCGATGACCATTTGGCCAACAACGGACAAGGCGTTTACCGCTTGGCCATCCGTTCGCAAGTGATGGAAGGCACGTTTAGCCGAAAGCGCAATGGCCACAATGCATTCCTTCCCGACGATGGCGGAAAGAGCATCCTGGTGTGCGAACGCAACTCGTTGCATGCGCTCGACGGCGACCGCGTGCGTATCACCATGTTGGCACGCCGCAGGGGGCACACACGTGAAGCGCAAGTGACGGAAATCATCAAGCGGGCGCACGATCAGTTTGTGGGAACGCTGCAGGTGGAGCGTGGCTTCGGCTTCCTGATTACCGAAGGGCGTGCCCTGGCCACCGATGTGTTCATTCCCAAAGAATATCTGGCAGGGGGAAAAACCGGCGACAAGGCTGTGGTGAAACTGATCGAATGGCCTGAAAATTCTAAGAGCCCCATCGGAAAGGTGGTGGATATTCTCGGAAAAAAGGGAGATAACACCACGGAGATGCACGCCATACTGGCAGAATACGGATTGCCCTACAGCTATCCGAAGAGTGTGGAACGGGCTGCCGAGAAGTTGAGCGCTGATATCACAGATGAGGAGATAGCCCGTCGTGAGGATTTCCGCGATGTGCTGACCTTTACCATCGACCCCCGTGATGCCAAGGACTTCGACGATGCATTGTCGTTGCGTCGCATCGAGGGCGGATGGGAAGTGGGTGTGCACATTGCCGACGTGTCGCACTACGTGAAGGAGGGCGACATCATCGACCGTGAAGCACAGCGACGCGCCACCAGTGTATATCTGGTGGACCGCACCATCCCGATGTTGCCCGAACGACTCTGCAACTTTATCTGCTCCCTGCGTCCCAACGAGGACAAATTGGCCTATTCCGCCATCTTCCATCTCACACCGCAAGGCGAAGTGATGAAATGGCATCTGGCACATACGGTGATACGTTCGGACAGACGATTTACCTATGAAGAAGTGCAAGACATCTTCGAGCAGAATGGCGAAGCCTCGCCCGAGGACCTGGCACAGCCCGGCCATCATCCGGAGCGCATCGCGGCACCCGACGGAAAGCCGGTGGGAGAATATGCCGAGGAACTCATCACGCTGAACCGCCTGGCCAAGCAAATACGCAGTCGTCGCTTCGCTGATGGGGCTATAGGTTTCGACCGTGCGGAGGTGCGATTCGAAATCGACGAAAAAGGTCGCCCCGTCTCCACCTATGTGAAGGTAGCCAAGGATGCCAACAAACTTATCGAAGAGTTCATGCTGTTGGCCAACCGATATGTGGCCGAAAGTGTGGGCCGCGTGCCGAAAGGCAAGAAGGCGAAGGTGCTGCCCTATCGCATCCATGACGTGCCCGATCCGGAGAAGCTGGAACGTCTGCAAGGCTTTGTGGCCAAATTCGGATACAAGGTGCGCACCGAGGGAAGCAAGACAGAGGTGAGCAAGAGCCTGAACAAACTACTGACCGATGTGAAAGGAAAAAAGGAGGAGAACATGGTGGAAATGGTGGCCCTGCGGGCCATGATGAAGGCCAAATACAGCGTACACAACATTGGACACTACGGCTTGATGTTCCCCTACTACACTCACTTCACCTCACCCATACGTCGCTATCCCGACACCATGGTGCACCGCTTGCTGACACATTATGCCGAGGGTGGACGCTCGGGTAGCATCAATAAGTATGAAGAATTGTGCGAGCACTCCTCACAGATGGAACAGCTTGCCACGGCTGCCGAGCGGGCCAGCATCAAATACAAGCAGGTGGAGTTCATGAGCGAGCGTATCGGTCAAGAATTTTCCGGTATCATCAGCGGGGTTACAGAGTTCGGACTGTATGTCGAGGAGACCGAGAGCAAATGCGAAGGTATGGTGCCGCTGCGCACCCTCCTGGGCGACTACTATGAATTCGACGAGCGCAATTATTGTCTCGTGGGTCGCCGCACCCGGAAGGTGTATGCCCTGGGCGACAAGGTGACTATCCGCGTGGAGCGAGCCAATCTGGAGAAAAAGCAACTCGACTATGCTTTGGTGGAAGAGGATGGACACAGCGATGCACCTCGGATGCCAATCATGCCCACCAAGAAAGGGAAGAACAAGAAGGGCAGAAGATAAGCCCGAATGGCAATGCAAAATAAGAGATTCGGGGGCAGACTTGCAACAGAGTGTCACCGATGAAAAAAACAAGGGAGAACATTTGAGCCTGTGGCTTCGATGTTCTCCCTTATGGTATGCTATAAGTGGTTTATCCCACGCTACCTTCGAGCGAAACACTGAGCAGCTTCTGTGCTTCGACGGCAAACTCCATGGGTAGCTTGTTGATGACTTCCTTGGCATATCCGTTGACAATCAAGTCCACGGCCGACTCAGTGGGAATGCCTCGCTGGTTACAGTAGAAGAGCTGGTCTTCGCTGATCTTGGAGGTGGTGGCTTCGTGCTCCACAGTGGCATCGGGATGGTTCACATCGATGTAAGGGAAAGTGTGCGCGCCGCAATTCGAACCAAGCAGCAGAGAGTCGCACGAAGAGTAGTTGCGTGCTCCGGCAGCCTTGCTGCCCATCTTCACCAGGCCTCGGTAAGAATTCTGGCTGAGGCCCGCCGAAATACCCTTCGACACAATGGTGGAGCGTGTGCCCTTGCCGATGTGTATCATCTTGGTGCCGGTGTCTGCCTCCTGGTGGTTGTTGGTGACGGCAACACTGTAGAATTCTGCTTGCGAATTTTCTCCCATCAACACACACGATGGGTATTTCCATGTGATGGCACTGCCGGTTTCCACCTGGGTCCATGAGAGTTTGGCATTGGCTCCGCGAAGTTGGCCGCGCTTGGTCACGAGATTGTAAACGCCACCCCGACCTTCGCTGTCGCCGGGATACCAATTCTGCACGGTGCTGTACTTCACTTCGGCATCTTTCTCCACAATGATTTCCACAATGGCGGCGTGCAGCTGGTTCTCGTCGCGCATCGGTGCGGTGCATCCCTCGAGGTAGGAGACGTATCCGCCCTCTTCGCAAACGATGAGCGTGCGCTCAAACTGGCCCGTGTTGCGAGCGTTGATGCGGAAATAAGTGGACAGCTCCATGGGGCAGCGAACGCCCTTCGGGATGTAGACAAACGAGCCATCGGAGAAGACGGCCGAATTGAGCGCGGCAAAATAGTTGTCGCGATAGGGGACAACACTGCCAAGGTATTTGCGCACCAGTTCGGGGTTTTCGCGAACGGCTTCACTGAAACTGGAGAAAATGACTCCCTTTTCCTGTAAGCGCTCCTTGAAGGTGGTCTTTACCGACACCGAGTCCATCACGGCATCGACCGCCACTCCGGCCAACGCCATGCGCTCTTCGAGGGGAATGCCGAGCTTGTCGAAAGTTTTCATCAGCTCAGGGTCGATTTCCTTCTTACCATTGCCTTTTTTCTTCTTGGTGGGGTCGGCATAGTAGGAGATGGCCTGATAGTCGATGGCCGGCAGGTTGACATGCGCCCAAGCCGGTTGCTCAAGTGTGAGCCAATGGCGGTAGGCGCGTAGACGGAACTCCAGCAACCACTCGGGCTCTTCCTTCTTTTGGGAAATGAGACGGATGATGTCTTCGTTCAGACCGGTCTCAATGATGTCGGTTTCTACATCTGTCGTAAACCCGTATTCATATTTCTTCTCAGCCACTTCACGAACGAGACTGTTTTTCTCTTCCGTCGGTGCAGCTGTCGGAGTAACGGCCGGCGTATTCTTGGTGGGCTTCATGAGGTTCGTAGGTTTAGATAGAGTCGGGGGTGGCATTCATCTCCACCCAGATAGTGTCGCTCTCGGCGGCTTCGTCGTCCAAAGAGAGATTGCCGATAGTGTCGCTCTCAGGGAGAAAAGCTCTCACGACGTTGCAGACAGGCTCAAACAAGGCCGAATCTTTGCGCTTGCTCTCGTCAAGAATGTTGAGTGCACCCATCACATTGAGGATACAGCTGATGAGTATCAAGAACTTGATGAAGCTGACGATGGCTCCCAACATGCTATTCGGGATGCCCAGTTTCATACCTTTGAGAGCACGTGTCAGCAGGTTGGCTGCGAAGCCCAATGCTATGGGCACGATGATCCAGAGGATGAAAAAGGCGATAATGCTCGTCACTTGGTTGGTCTCGCTTCCGTCTACGGAGAGGTATTCTCCCAACGTGGTGTAGCAAGTGGCGGCTACAAAGAGGCCGACCAAAAATCCCACGGTGCTGACCACCTCTCTGATCAAGCCGTTTCGCCAGCCGCTGAAGAGTGCCCAGAGCAGTAAAACGATGAGAAATAAGTCTATCATAGTGTTTTTGTGTTAGGGTGTTGTTATTTTCTCAGTTTCTTTCGATAGATATACACCAGGAGGCCACCTACTGCAAGTATGCCGAGAACAATGTTAAGTGTATTCCCTTCATCTTCTTTATCAGCGGAAGAGGGCGCTTCCGGTGTCCACGGTGTCATGTAGGTGTTGTTGATTTGCAACGATGGGTCTGCGGCAATCACGGCATCTGCTTCTGCATCACTGGCTTCGTATTCACGGCCTGAACCACTGCGGTGCGAACGGCCGTCATCGTATGTGCAAACATGGCCACTGCCTGACTGGAAAGATTTTCCGCATCGGCCGCATTCGTACACTCGATTAGAAGCCCCATAAGTGGCGACACCGGGAACATAATGTGACACGCGGTCTGCCATCAAAGGGGGTGTAGTTGTCAACAAGGCAAACAGTGCTATGAAAAAACACTCAATCTTTCTTTTCATATGAATCGTGTCGTTTTAATACAAGGGCGGAAGACCTTGAGAACCTTCCGCCCTCCTGAGCGTTGTATTTTGCTTATTGCAATTTCTGTTTGATTTCGATCTCGCGGAAGGTTTCGATTACGTCGCCCTCCTTGATGTCATTGCAGTTGCTGAGGCTGATACCGCACTCGAAGTTGGTGTTCACCTCCTTCACGTCGTCCTTGAATCGCTTCAGGGCGTTGATTTCTCCCGTGAAGATGACAATGCCGTCGCGAATGAGGCGTGCCTTGTCCGTGCGGTGTACGGTGCCATCCATCACGTATGCACCGGCCACGTAACCCACCTTTGAGATGTGGTAAACCTGGCGCACCTCGATGGTGGAGGTCATCTCTTCTTTCAGGACGGGTTGCAACATGCCTTCCATGGCTTCCTTCACTTCTTCGATAGCATCGTAGATGACGGAGTACTGGCGTATTTCGACACCGTCCTTCTCTGCCAATTTTCGTGCAGACTGGCTGGGGCGAACCTGGAAGCCGACGATGACGGCCTGTGAGGCGGCTGCAAGTGTGACGTCGTTCTCTGAAATCTGTCCCACGCCTTTGTGAATAACGTTCACGGCAATGGTCTCTGTGGAGAGCTTGATGAAAGAGTCGGAAAGTGCTTCGACCGAACCGTCCACGTCGCCCTTGACAATGATGTTGAGCTCTTGGAAAGATCCGAGTTTGATGCGGCGGCCCACTTCGTCGAGGGTGAGCATCTTCTGAGTGCGCAGGTCTTGCTCGCGTTGCAGCTGTTCGCGCTTGTTGGCTATCTCGCGTGCTTCTTGTTCGGTCTCCATCACGTGGAACTGGTCGCCGGCTTGCGGAGCACCGTTGAAACCGAGCAGGGTAGCGGCCATAGAGGGGCCTACCTCCTGGATGCGTTGTCCGCGCTCGTTGAAGAGAGCTTTCACACGGCCATAGTTGGTTCCGGCCAGCACCACGTCGCCTTGGCGCAGCGTTCCGCTGCTCACCAATACGGTGGCCACGTAACCACGACCCTTGTCGAGCGATGATTCGATCACGGTTCCGGTGGCCTTGCGATTGGGGTTGGCTTTCAGTTCCAGCATGTCGGCTTCGAGCAACACCTTTTCGAGCAGTTCCTCCACGCCGATGCCTTTCTTGGCACTGATGTCTTGGCTTTGGTACTTACCGCCCCATTCTTCCACCAGGAAGTTCATGGCTGCCAGGTTCTCTTTGATCTTATCGGGATTGGCGGTGGGTTTATCGATTTTGTTGATGGCAAAAACGATGGGCACATTGGCGGCCACTGCATGGTTGATGGCCTCCTTTGTCTGTGGCATGATGGAGTCGTCGGCTGCGATGATGATAATCGCGATGTCCGTCACCTGAGCACCGCGAGCACGCATGGCGGTAAATGCTTCGTGACCGGGAGTGTCAAGGAAGGTAATGTGACGGCCGTTCTCCAATTGTACGTTGTACGCACCGATATGTTGTGTGATTCCGCCGGCTTCGCCTGCGATTACGTTGGCTTTGCGAACATAGTCGAGCAAGGATGTCTTACCATGGTCAACGTGTCCCATGACTGTTACGATGGGAGCGCGTTCTTCGAGGTCCTCCTCTCTGTCTTCTTCCACGGTGATGGCTTCTTGCACGTCGGCACTGATATATTCTGTCTTGAATCCGAATTCTTCGGCAACGAGGTCGATGGTTTCAGCATCCATACGTTGGTTGATGGATACCATGATGCCGATGCTCATGCAGGTGCCGATGACTTTCGTGACGGGCACGTCCATCATCGATGCCAGTTCATTGGCAGTTACAAACTCGGTGAGCTTGAGTGTCTTGCTGCCTGCGCGTTCTTCCTGCAGCATCTCCTCCTGCTGTGCACGCACTTGTTCGCGTTTCTCTTTGCGATATTTGGCACCCTTGGCGGCTTTTGTCTTGCTGGTGAGGCGTGCAAGCGTTTCTTTCACTTGCTTTGCTACATCCTCCTCGCTGATTTCAGGTTTTACCACCTGCTGTGCTTTGCGGTTGCGCTCCTTGCTGCGCTTGCTGCCCTGTGCGTTCTGACCGGCGGCCTGTGCCTGCTGGTTGTTGCGGTTGCGTCCGCCGTTTCCGCCCTGCTGGTTGGCAGCTGCGTTCACGTCTACGCGTTCCTTACCGATGCGGTTGCGCTTTTTGCGCTCGCCGCCTTGTCCTGCAGCATTCTGTTGGCGGTTTTTCTCCTCGCGTTCCTTGCGTTTCTCCTCCTTGCTCTTCTTCTTGGGGCGTGTGTTGGAGTTGATGGACGAGAGGTCTATGGTGCCGAGCACCTTGGGACCGGCCACGGTGGTCTGAGGATGAAGTTTGAACACGCCGTCGTTTTCTTCGCCGATGGCTTTGGCGCGTTCCTCCACGCTAGGGCGGGCCGGCTTCTTGTTCTCCGGCTTTTGCTTCACCTCTGGTGTGGGTTCGGGAGCAGGTTCCGCCACGGGTGCTTGTGCTTCCGGTTCTTTCGCAGGCTCGGGAGTGGGTTTGGGGTTGAGATCGATGTGACCCTTCACCACGACTTTCGGGCGTGCTTCTTCGGGTACGACGGTCTTAATCTCTTCGACCGGAGTTTTTTTGGCCTGTGCTGTGGCTTTCTTCTCCTTCTGTCGGTTTTGGATCATCTCTTCGGCCTTGCTACGCAGGTCCTTGTCAGCGCCAAACTCGTTGCGGATGAGTTCATATTGCTCGTCGGTGATTTTGGCTGAGGGAGAGGCTTGCACCTCTACACCTTTTTTATGCAGAAAGTCGACTACGGTTTGCAGTCCTACGTTGCATTCTTTGATTACGATGTTTAATCTTACGCTCATGCTTGATTGGGTTGTCTGGTTGTTGGGCTAAAAGTTTTGAGAAAAGGGTTGAAGTTTTCATAGCCGGCCGGCAGGCGTTTCTCCGTGCGTCGGCCGTTCTTTTAGCACTTAACTTTGTGAAGCCTCCTCCTCTTCTTCGAATTCGGCTCTGAGCACAGCGAGCAGTTCGTCCACTGTGTCTTCTTCCAGGTCGGCACGTTCGATAAGCATTTCGCGAGGGGCGCCCAGCACCTTCTTGGCTGTGTCGAAGCCGAGGCTCTTGATGGCTTCGATTACCCACTCGTCGATTTCGTCCTTGAATTCGTCAAGGCTCACGTCCTCTGTCTCTTCGCCCTCTTCCACTTCGCGGAACACGTCGATGGTGTATTCGGTCAGCATGGAGGCCAGCTTGATGTTGGTACCGTTCTTACCGATGGCCAGCGACACTTCTTCGGGGCGCAGGAATACTTCGGCCTTGCGCTCTTCCTCGTTGAGTGCGATGCTTGAGATGGTCGCCGGGTTGAGTGCGCGCTGGATGAACAGACGGATGTTGTTGGTGTAGTTGATGACATCGATGTTTTCGTTGTGCATCTCGCGCACAATGTTGTGAATGCGGCTACCCTTGACACCTACGCAGGCTCCCACGGGGTCGATGCGGTCGTCGTAACTTTCCACAGCGATTTTGGCGCGTTCGCCGGGGATGCGGGCGATGCGACGCAGTTGGATGAGGCCTTCGGCGATTTCGGGAATCTCGGCTTCGAGCAGGCGTTGCAGGAATGCGGGTGCTGTGCGGCTGAGATAAATTTTGGGGTTGCCGTTGGTGTTGTCCACGCGGTCGATGACGGCACGCACGGTGTCGCCTTTGTGGAAGAAGTCGCGCGGAATTTGTTGCGACTTAGGCAACAGCAGTTCGTTTCCTTCGTCGTCGATGAGCAGTGTTTCGTTTTTCCAAGTCTGATACACTTCGGCTGCGATGATTTGGCCGATGCGTTCCTTGTATTTCTGATAGAGAGAGTCGTGCTCAAGCTCCAAAATTTTGCTGGCCAGCGTTTGGCGCAGGGTGAGGATGGCACGACGGCCGAACTTGGCGAAGTCGATGGTCTCGGTGGCTTCTTCTCCTACCTCGTAGTCGGGTTCGATTTGCAGGGCTTCGGAGAGCGAAATCTGCTTGTTGGGGTCGGTTACTGTGCCATCGGCTACAATCAGACGGTTGCGATAGATTTCGCAGTCGCCTTTGTCAGGATTGACGATGACGGTGAAGTTGTCGTCCGACCCATAGATTTTGGCGATTACATTGCGGAAGCTTTCTTCCAGAACGCCCACCATGGTAGTGCGGTCGATGTTTTTGGTCTCCTTAAATTCGGAGAAGGTGTCGATAAGACTGACGATGTCTTGCTTCTTCTTTGCCATTATATTTTTTGTTTTGATTTTTCGTTGTTCGCAGCGGTGTGGCCGGGCGCTTGTGGCGCGTGCCCGCTCGTTGGCTCCGCATTCCGGCTTTCGGGTTGGCGGAGTGGGTGGCTTTACTTGAAGTCGATGATGTATTTGGTGTGCTTCACCTCGTCGTATGCAAAGGTGATGTCGCGTTCCTCCATGTGTGGACGCTTTTCGCCTTCGCGTTTCACTTTCTCTTCGATGGTGAGCACAAAGTTGTCGGCCGAAGCTTCTTTCAGCGTACCCACATGCTTGATGCCGTTCTTGGTAAGCACCTCCACGCGTTCGCCTACATGAATTTCGTACTGGCGCACCACCTTGAACGGTTGTCCGATGCCGGCACTGCCCACTTCGAGTTCGTAATCTTCTTCCTCGCGGTCGAGACGGCTCTCGATGAACTTGCTGAGTTCCACACAATCTTCGATCCATACGCCATCGGCATGGTCGATTTCCACAACAATGCGGTCGTCCGCACTCACGGTGAGGTCGGTCATGAAGTATTCTTTCCCTTCAAGCCACTCCTCGACTAAACTTTTTACTACTTGCTTGTCTATCATCTGATGATGCTTCTTAAAAACAAGTGAGGAACTTCGAAAAGCCCCTCACTCCAACGGCGCAAAGATACGAAGTGTTCCTGCATACGCCAACTTTTTCCTCGTTTTTTTTGACTCTTCGGAGCTTTTCGCCACCTTGGGACGTGAGCTGACAAACCGAATGAGCAAAAACAAGGTTTTCAGCGGCTTCGGAGCACTCTCGATGTGGAAAAATCTGCAAGGCGTTCTGAAAATTCTACAAGCACTGCAGAATTTTCAGAACGCCTTGCAGAAAAATGCGCATCGGGAGTGCGTTCTTTATGTCAAAACGTGTGCCGTGATGTGCGGCTGTGCTTATTTCTTGAAAGGCTTTCGCCAGGTGCATCCTTCGCGCCATCGAGAGCAACCATAGGCCGTGTGGCCCTTGATGACCTTTCCTTCGCCGCATTCGGGGCAGCGGCTGCCCACGCGTATCACTTTGCGTTTCGTCGTGGTGCTTCCGCTGTTGTCGGTGTTGTTGCCCGAGGGTTGAGCCTTGGGAGCGGCGGTGGCGTCGTGCTCTATGCGCAGCCGGCGGTTCTCGTTGTCGGAGAGCACTTGGTGCACGATGTCCTGCACCATGGCTTTGAGCTCTTCGATGAAGCGTGGCGCGTTGTAGCTGCGGTTTTCGATTTCGCGCAACTTCTTTTCCCAAAGTCCTGTCAGCTCTGCGCTCTTCAGCAGTTCCTCCTTGATGAGCCCTATCAGCTCTATGCCGGTCTGTGTGGCGTAGAGAGCTTTGCGCTGCTTACGCACGTAGCCTCGGCGGAACAGGGTTTCGATGATGGCGGCTCGCGTGGAGGGACGTCCGATGCCGTTCTGCTTCAGTGCGTCGCGCAGTTCCTCGTCTTCCACCATGCGTCCGGCGGTCTCCATGGCGCGCAGCAGGGTGGCTTCGGTGTAGGGTTTCGGCGGTTGGGTGAACTTCTGCGCCAGGTCGGGGCGGTGCGGACCGCTCTCGCCTTGCACGAAGGCCGGCAGGGTGCGCTCCTCGTCGGCCGTGGCTTCGTCTTCGCTTTCGCTCTTACGATCTTTGGCAAAAACCGAACGCCATCCGGCGTCGAGTATCTGCCGGCCGGAGACGCGGAACAGCACATCAGCGGCTTCGCCCTCCACGGTGGTGGTGGCAAAACGGCAGTCGGGATAGAACACGGCTATGAAGCGGCGCGCCACAAGGTCGAAGACGTTCCACTCCAGGTCCGTCAGCGAATTGGGTGCAATGCCGGTGGGAATAATGGCATGGTGGTCGGTAACCTTGGAAGAGTCGAACACCTTTTTGCTCTTGCGGAGTTGAGCGCCACGCAGAGGAGCCAGCAGATCGGCATAGCGCGATGCGATGCCATTGAGGATGTTCTTGCTTTTCGGGTAGATGTCGTCGGAGAGGAAGGTGGTGTCTACACGCGGATAGGTGGTAACCTTCTTCTCATACAGGCTCTGAATGATTTGCAGCGTCTGATCGGCAGAGTAGCCGAACTTCTTGTTGCATTCCACTTGTAGCGAGGTGAGGTCGAAGAGCCGAGGGGGGGCTTCCGTGCCGTTCTTTTTCGTTACTGCGGTTACGGTGAAAGGTGCTTCTCTGATGCGTTCCAACGCTGCTCGACCCTCCTCCTCGGTATTGAAGACGAACTTTGCGCTCTCGCCCTTCGCAGGGGTGGCAGGCTCATCGGCTTGTGCTTGTCCGGCCGTGCCGTCCACACCGGATGCGGAGGCATCTTTGCGTTTCGCCACTCCTTGTGCCGTGAACGTAGTGTCACGATAGAGGGTTGTCAGCACCCAGTAGGGTTGTGGCACAAAGTTCTCGATTTCCTTGCCACGCCGTACGATGAGTGCCAGGGTGGGAGTTTGCACTCGTCCGATGGAGAGCGGTTGTGCGCCACGCTCTCCGGTGCCATACTTCAAGGTGTATAGACGTGTGGCGTTCATACCCAGCAACCAGTCGCCTATGGCGCGGCAGAGTCCGGCCTCGTAGAGTGGTTGCTTGTCTTCCTGTGGCAGCAGGTTGGCAAAGCCTTCGCGGATGGCGTCCTCGGTAAGTGAAGAAATCCAGAGACGCTTCACGGGGCATTTCACCTCGGCTTTCTGCATCACCCATCGCTGTATGAGTTCTCCCTCTTGCCCGGCATCACCGCAGTTGATGATTTCGTCGGCGTTTTGCATCAGACGACGGATGATGCCAAACTGCTTTTCGATGCCTTTGTCGGCTTTCAGACGTATGCCGAAGCGTGGCGGGAGCATGGGCAGTGCACCCAGCGACCAGCGCCGCCACTCGGGGAGATAGTCCTCGGGATACTTCAATTCGCACAAATGACCGAAAGTCCACGTCACTTGGTAGCCGTTTCCTTCCATATAGCCGTCGTGAGATTGGTGTGCTCCCAGGACTTTGGCAATGTCGCGTGCCACACTGGGCTTTTCGGCGATGCAAACTATCATACGGGTGTTGAAATCTGAAAGAGGAGAGTGAGTAAAGAAGGGAGTGCCTGTGAGAAAACGAGGCTCAGCAGCCGCTTTGTCTTGAGGGATAGCGGAAGCGCATCTCTGCGGCGTCAAAATGTACGCCCGGCGCGTCAAAGAAGGCCGACAGTGTGCCATCGTCGGCCAGGGTGCGTGGCGAACCTGCTGCGATACTGTCGGACGAAAGCAACCACAGATGGTCGCACAGCTGGAATGCCGGTTCGAGGTCGTGTGTTGAGAGCAGTATGGTCTTGCCCAGCTCCCGGCTCAATCGGCCGAGCAGGTGGAGCAATGCAATCTTGCCAGCGAAATCGAGAAAAGCCGTCGGCTCGTCCAGCAAGATGACGGGCGTCTGTTGCGCCAGGGCTTTGGCCACCATCACACGCTGCCGTTCGCCATCGCTCAGCGAGGTGAAAGTTCGTGCAGCCAGCGCTTCGGCACCGGCATCGCGTAGGGCTTGTTGGCACAGCCGTTTGTCTTCCTCCGTGAGGCGACCGGTAAATCCTGTGTAGGGTTGGCGACCCATTCCGACCACTTCGGCAGCTGTGAGCCAGCCGGTGTCGGGCTTGTCGGTGAGCACCACAGAGAGCGTGCGTGCCAGTTCGGTCGGCGCATAAGCCTTCAGTTCCTTGTCGAGCCACTTTACGCTGCCCGACAAGGCCGGTTGCAGTCCGGAGAGGGTGCGCAGCAAGGTGCTCTTGCCGGCTCCGTTTCGGCCCACGATGGCGGTGATGGATGCCCGGGGGAGCGAGGCGCATAGGCCCTGACTCACCACGTGGCGCGAGGGGGTGCCGTAGCCCGTCGACAGATGTTCGAGGGTCAGCACCGGCACGTCTGTTCTTACCGCCGCAGTGCTCATGCTTTCACTGTTACTTGAGGTTGAGCTGCTTCGAGAGTTCGGCTGCGCGCTCCAGGGCTACGTTGATGTTGGGGCAGATGTGGTCTTTGCCCAACAGTTCGCAGAAGCCGTTGCGTGCCAGCACGGCATATACGCTGTCCGTTACGCCCGACAGCACAATGTGTGTGCCTTCGCGCCGAGACATTTCGCAAAGATTGTGAAGGTTGTGGATGCCTGTGCTGTCGATGAACGGAACGCGGCGCATGCGGATGATGCGAACGCGTGGGTGGTCGTCCATTTGCGCCATCAACTCTTCAAATTTGTTGGCGATACCGAAGAAATACGGCCCGTTGATTTCGTAAACCTCCACGCCTTCGGGAATGATGAGGTGTTCTTCGTGAACTTCGGCGTCGGTTTCCTCGGCTGGGTCGATCTCGTTGGCGATAACCGAAATCTGCGTGCTCTCTGCCATACGCTTCATGAAGAGGAGGCAAGCAAGCACGAGGCCCACTTCGATAGCGATGGTGAGGTCGAATATCACGGTAAGCAGGAATGTGATGATGAGCACCGTGATGTCGCTCTTGGGGTTGCGCATCAGTTCGCGGAAGGTGCGCCAACCGCTCATGTTGTAGGCCACAACCACCAATACACCGGCCAAACATGCCATCGGGATGTAGGCGGCCAAGGGCATGAGTACCAAGAATATGAGTAGCAGTACAGCGGCGTGGATGATGCCGGCCACGGGGGTGCGACCGCCGTTGTTGATGTTGGTCATGGTGCGGGCAATGGCTCCCGTCGCAGGAATACCGCCGAAGAGCGGTGTGCAGACATTGGCGATGCCCTGTCCGATGAGTTCCTGATTGGAGTCGTGATGATCGCCGCACACACCGTCGGCTACCGTCGCCGAGAGCAGACTCTCGATGGCTCCCAGCACGGCGATTGTCATGGCTGTGGGGAAGAGCATCTTCACCTGTTCCCAAGTAACGGTAGGCATCTCGAGTGCCGGAATCTGTGCTTTGATGTCGGGGTAATAGTCGCCGATGGTTTTTATGCTCGCGATGCCGAAAAACTCCTTCAGCATCCACACCACACCTGTCATGAGGAGGATGGCCACCAGCGAGCCGGGTATCTTTTTCGACACCTTGGGCGTGAGGGCTATCACAGCGATGCTGAGAATTCCGACCGCGGCCGAGGGCCAGTCGATGGTGCCAAGACAACTGAAGTAAGTGCCCCATTTCGAAATGAAGTCGGCGGGTAGCTCTCCTGTCGTCAGGCCCAGCAGGTCCTTGATTTGGGTGGTGAAAATGGTCACTGCGATACCGCTCGTGAAACCCACGACGATGGGATAGGGGATGAACTTTATGATTGTGCCGAGGCGGAACACGCCCAGCAGGATGAGGAACACGCCGGCCAGCATGGTAGCCACCATGAGCCCCGACAGACCGAACTGCTGGATGATGCCGTAGATGATAACGATGAACGCACCGGTGGGACCGCCAATCTGCACGCGGCTGCCGCCAAGCGCCGAGATGATAAATCCGGCCACGATGGCGGTGATGATGCCCTTCTCGGGAGAAACGCCGGAGGCGATGCCGAAAGCGATGGCCAGCGGGAGGGCAACGATGCCCACGATGAGACCGGCCATCAGGTCGGCCGTAAACTTTTGTTTGTCGTAACGTCGCAAATCTTTCAGCAGTCGCGGCGCAAAATGAAATCCTTTCATCATATTCCGTACTAAAGATACCTTTTCGGCCGGCGAAGTTAGTGCAAGCCCGGCGCACGGCAAAGCATTTCCGCGGTTTTTAGACTTTTCGGCCATCGGCGTCCGTGTATGTGTAAAGTGGGTGTGGCAAGGTGGGCGTGGTGTGGGTGAAAATCTGACGTCTTTCGGCATTTTTCCGGAGGCCTCGCAGATTTACTGGCAAGGCCTGCCAGTTTTTTTGCAAGCCTTGCCACTTTTTTGGCAGGCCTTGCCACTTTTCCTGCAAAGCGCTTTCGTTTTGACGAATAGCGTGCTTGGTGTCGGTCCGGCTTTGTGGCTGTTTCTGAAAAGTCTACACGTCATTTTCAGAGGCTTGGAGAGATTTTGCCGATGGATATAAGGCTTCGGGTTTCGCCTTTCGCGCGTCTTGTGTTACCTTCGTCGCGCAAAAACATACATATTATATATATTATGGATACGACAGAGATTTTCAGATGGGTTCTGGAGAACCTTGACTATTGGGTGGTGATGATCTTCATGGCCATCGAGAGTTCGTTCATACCTTTCCCTAGCGAGGTGGTGGTGCCGCCGGCTGCGTGGAAGGCCATGACCGATGGCTCGATGAGCATCTGGCTCGTCATAGTGTTCGCCACCATCGGTGCCGACTTGGGAGCACTCATCAATTACTACTTGGCCAAATGGCTGGGCCGCCCCATCGTTTATCGCTTTGCCAACAGCCGTTTCGGGCACATGTGTCTCATCGATGAGGAAGGCGTGAAGAAAGCTGAGGACTACTTTGCCCGACACGGGGCTGTGTCGACCTTCTTCGGCCGTCTCATTCCGGCAGTTCGGCAACTCATCAGCATCCCGGCAGGTTTGGCGCGGATGGGTGTAGGCAAATTCTTGTTTTATACCACCTTGGGAGCCGGCATTTGGAACTGCGTGCTGGCAGCCATCGGATGGGCTATCTACGAATACACAGAGCTTAAGACACCCGAGCAAGTGTATGAGCTTGCAACGAAATACAGTCACGAGATAGGTTACGCCATTCTCGGAATTGCTGTCTTCGTGGTAGGATTTCTTATCTACAAAGCCTGGAAGAAATAAGCGGTATGAGGGTCCGTCGGCTGTGCCTTGTGGTAACGCTGTGCTGTGCGACTGCTTCTGTAGTGGCACAGACGGTGTCCGACAGTGTGCGCGTAGTGCGTCGCACGCTGCTGCTGGATGTCGGCCGCAGCCGTGTGCAGGACACCTATCTGAGTCCGCATGGATATGCAGGCCCTTCGGTCGGTGCGCTCTTTGTTACCGAGCGGCAGGCACGCTGGGGTGGCGGTCGTGTGTCGGTGATGGGCATCTACGGTGCTGACGGAGGTTTTCTGCAACGCGAGGTCGGTGGCGGCTATCGCGCTTGGGACGCTTCGCTGACGGCTGCCGGTGGTTGGCATCACAATTGGCACCCCGCACGAGGGCTTCGCCTGGCGGCCGGAGGCCTGATGGAACTCTCGCTGGGCGGTACGTATCTGTCGCGTGGCGGCAACAATCCGGCGGCAGGGCGCGCGGCTGTGCAGTGTGTGGCTTCAGGCATTGTTGAGTGGGACTTTCGTTTGGGACGTGTGCCGCTGCAAGCACGGGCACAGCTTGACATTCCGCTGCTGGGCGGCATGTTTTCTCCGGAATACGGACAGTCGTATTACGAAATCTTTTCCCTCGGACACTACTCGCACAACGTGTGTTTCACCCATCCCCTCAATGCTCCCTCGGCTCGCCTGCTGACCACACTCACGGTGCCTGTGGGGCGTGCCAGGTTGGTGGTGGGATATCGGGGAGAGGCTCGCCAAAGTCATATCCACAATCTGAAACATCACAACTGGACACATCGATTTGTGATAGGCTATGTGCGCACGCTCCAATGGCTGCGCTGATGTGCTGATGCGCGATGACGTTTTCATACATATAATATATTATAATAATGCGTAGGCTTCTGCTGCTTTTCATCCCCTTGCTCACGGCTTGCATCACGGAGGAATTTCCCACCGACACACGGCAGGGAAACTTCGAAGCCATGTGGAAAACGCTCGACGAGCACTACTGCTTCTTCGACCATAAGCGCGAGGCTTACGGCTTGGACTGGAACGAGGTGCATGCACGCTATGCTCCCATGATCAGCGAGAAGATGAGCGAGCGCCAACTCTTCGAGGTGCTCTCTGCCATGAGCTACGAGCTGCGCGACGGGCATGTGAACCTCTCAGCCGCCCACAATGTGGCGCGTTATGGGGCGTGGTTCGACGACTACCCAGCCAATTATGCCGACACCTTGGAGCGGATTTATCTCGGGAAGGAAGGTGATTATATGGTGGCCTCGGGATTGAAGTATCGCATCCTGGATGACAACATCGGCTATGTGCGGTGCGCCACCTTCGAGCACGAATTTGGCGAAGGCAACCTGCACGAAGTGATGCGGCACCTTGCGCTTTGCAATGCGCTCATCATCGATGTGCGTAGCAACGGAGGCGGTCTGCTCTCGGCTGCCAAAACGCTGGCATCGCTCTTCGTCAACGAGGAGACCGTGGCCGGATATATGTTGCACAAGACAGGAAAAGGGCACGCCGATTTCTCCGCTCCGCAAGCCGTGACGCTCCGCCCCATGCCCGGACTGCGATGGCAGAAGCGCGTGGCGGTGCTCACCAATCGGCGCACCTATAGCGCTGCCAATAGCTTTGTGTCCTACGTGAAGGGTTTGCCCGGCGTTATCGTCGTTGGCGACAGGACGGGAGGCGGCAGCGGAATGCCCTTCAACACCGAGCTGCCCTGCGGATGGGGGCTGCGTTTCTCGGCCTGCCCCATGTACAACCGTGAGATGCAACACATCGAAATGGGCATCGATCCGGATGTATCGGCAAGCCTTGCGCCTAATGACGTGGAGCGTGGCACCGATTCCATCATCGAGACGGCGCGCCACCTGCTGCAGAACAAACAATGAAAACGCCCTACGGCCGCTGCGCCTCGGTAGGTGAAAGAATAGAGAGTTCTCCTTTTGTCTGGTACGTGCCTTTCACAACCTTTTCAATACATTTTATATTCTCAAGGTCGGCCGTCGCTCGGAAAAACCCTAACAAGTTTGGCTTTTCGCTCGCCTTGCACTACCTTTGTCGCCGCTAACAAAAAAGATAGATAAGCAGTTATGGATAAATTAAGCTATGCTTTGGGCCTCGTAATCGGCCACAATCTAAACGGAATGGGCGTGAAGAACATCGACAACGCCGACTTTGCACAGGCAGTTGCCGACGTGCTGAGCGGCAATCCCACTGCGCTCACCGATGCTGAGGCGCAGCAAATTGTAACCGAATTCTTGCAAAAGCAGGAAGAGGAGAAAGGAAAAGAAGCCCGCGAAGCCGGTGAAGCCTTCTTGGCCGAAAATGCCACGAAAGAGGGCGTGGTGGTGCTCCCCAGCGGTCTGCAATATCTTGTGTTGGAAGAGGGAAAAGGCAAAAAGCCTGCCGCTACCGACCAAGTGAAGTGTCACTACGAAGGACGCCTTATCGACGGCACCGTGTTCGACTCCAGCTATCGTCGTGGCGAACCTGCAACTTTCCCCCTCAATGGCGTAATTGCCGGATGGACCGAAGGATTGCAGCTCATGGGTGAAGGTGCAAAATACCGCCTGTTCATCCCTTACAACATGGCCTACGGCACACGTGGAGCCGGTGCTTCCATCCCTCCCTATGCCGCGCTCGTTTTCGATGTCGAACTTCTCGAAGTGCTCTGAGCCAACGACAGAACGATAAAGTCAAAGCACAATAACTTAAAACAATTATAACAATATGAAGAAATTTATGATGGCGGCCACCGTTGCCGCTACTGCGCTCCTGAGTGCCTGCAACAACAGCATGCCCGGCGCACAAATGAAGTCAACAGTGGACACACTGAGTTATGAAATCGGTTACGCAACTTCTGAAAACGTCAAGGGAAGCATGATGCAGATGCAGGTGGATTCTGCCTACGTCGACGAATTCTTGAAAGGCTTTAAGGACGGTGTTATGGCCGATGACGACAAAAAGAAAGTGGCTTACTACATGGGTATAATCATGGGAATGCAATCTAACCAGCAGATGCTGCAAGGCATAGAGCGTCAAGTGTTCTGTAATGACAGTACCAAAGAACTCAGTCGCAAGAACTATTTGGCCGGAGTGGTTGCCGGTGTGAAGGGAGAGCCTGCTACAATTCTTGTTGACGGTAAGCCCATGACTGCACAGGAAGCCTATAATTACGCGACGGTTGCCATGGATAGTCTGACCAAGATTAACTTGGAGCGTCGCTATGGCAAGGAAAAGAAAGCGAACGAAGACTATATGGTCAAGCTTGCAGAGGAAAAGGATATCAAGAAGCTGCAAAACGGTGTGCTCTATAGAGTGTTGAAAGAGGGAACCGGAAAAATACCCGCCGACACTGCCACTGTGGTTGTGAAGTATGAGGGCCGTCTCATCAATGATACAATTTTCGACACTTCTGCCAACCAGGAGAACGGTGTTGCTACATTCCCCGTGAAGCGTGTTATCCCCGGTTTCTCTGCTGCGCTCACTCACATGCCCGTAGGTTCGGAATGGGAAATCATCATTCCCTGGAACTTGGCTTATGGCGAACAAGGTCAGCCCCAAGGTGGCATTCCTCCTTTCTCAACGCTGATTTTCAAGGTTACACTTGTTGAAATTAAGTAAGCACTTCCTATGAAGTTTAGAACCATTCTCATCATTGCTCTCGCTGCTCTGTTTGTGGTGTCAGTCGATGCACGCAGTCGTAAGCGCAAGGTAAAAGCTGTGGCAGCCAACACTGTTCCTGCTGTTCCGGGCGATACTTTCAGCTATGCGCAGGGCTTGCTTCAGGGCCGTATGTTGATGCCCTATCTGCAACGTCAGTTTCATGTGGATACTGCTTATGTGGCTGATGTGGTGCGTGGCATGAATGCGCAGCTCGACGAGGCTGATCGTCAGCGCATGATTGCCTACGTGGCCGGCCTTCAGCTTGCTGCCATGAACGAGAAGTTTATTCCGACCATCAACCAGATGGCTACTGGTCGGGAGGACACAGTCTATGCTGACGTGAAGGAATTTACGCGCGGTGTTTCGGAGGCTCTGCTGGGCACTCCTACAGCACTGGCTCCTGCCGAGGTGGACAGCATACTGAAGCGCCAGGAGCGTCACATCGCTGAGAACTATCGCGTGCAGAGCGAGCAGTTCATGCAGACCAATGGTCATCTCAATGGCGTGAAGACCACGGAGAGTGGCTTGCAGTATCGCATCCTGACCGAGGGAAATGGCGCTGTGGCTACCGACACCAGTAGTGTGGAAGTGCACTACGAAGGAAAGCTTATCGATGGTACAGTGTTCGACTCCTCATACAAGCGTAACAAGCCTGCTACTTTCCGTCCTACTGACGTGATCAAGGGATGGACCGAAGCCCTCAAGATGATGCCCGAAGGCTCGGTGTGGGAAATCTACGTGCCCTGGCAGCTTGCTTACGGCGAGCGTGGCGCTCAGGGACGCATCCCGCCCTATTCGGCCTTGATCTTCAAGATCGAATTGCTCAAGGTGAAATAATCTGTCGGCTTACGGCAAACATATACAGAGGAAAGCCTCATTCCGTCATCGGGATGAGGCTTTCTTTTTGGGATTTTGAGAAAATCTTCCGCCGATTAGTGTATCTTTTTCATGCCGATTTCTGAAAAGTGGCAGGCTTTGCCAAAAAAGTGGCAAGGCGTGCCACTTTTTTGGGAGGCCTTGCCACTTTTGCCGGAAGCCGTGAGAAAAGTGATGGGTGGCTCGGAAAATCTCCCATGATGTATGGGATGCGTACAAAAGGCTTGGGACAGAAATCTGCAAGGCGTTTAGAAAATCGTGCAGTGCTTGCAGGAATTTCTAAACGCCTTGCAGATGAATGCTCTTCCCGTGTGCGAAGTCAGGCTGTGGAGAAGTGAAAATCAGATTACGACGATGCGTGCTGCGGCTCCCTTTTTGCCATCGGCTGTGGCAGCCATGACGAAGTAGACTCCGGTGGGCACGCGTTGTCCGTCGAGACCGCGCAAATCCCATCGGTAGCTGCCACCGGTGGCAGTGCCTGCGGCTACTACTTGGCCGTCGGCTGCGGTTATCTTGATGTCGGCCCCGGTGGTCAGACCGGTGATGGTGACATAGCTTTGGTGCTCGGGACGTACGGGGTTGGGGTAGACGCGGATGTTGTCGCCGTCGAGCTTCTCGGCACCGGCAGAGGCTTCGCTCAGGTAGGCACACAGTCCCTTGTCCGTACCAATCATGATGCGGCCGGAGTGGGGATCGGGAGCTATGGAATAGATGCAGTCGGACAGAAGTGGCGAGTTGGCTGTCGTGTAGTGCGCCAACACTTCGGTTCCGTCGTGGCTGACGAGATAGAGTCCGCTGGTCTGTGTACCGATCCACTTTCGGTTACCTCCATCGATCGCGATGGCGCTTACGGCCACACCGCTGAGCAGATAGTCGGCATAGTTCGTACCATCGTTGCGTGGCACCTTGATTTGTGTGATTTGGCCGCTCTTGGCCCATCCGTCGGGGTCGGTGATGACGAAAAGGCCTGCGCCCGTTCCGATCCAGATGCAGCCGTCGATGTCCTCCACCATGGCAAAAACTCCGTTCAGCTCGTAGGTTGCTCCATCTTGGTTGCTGATGCTTGTCCGATAGGTCGCCACATCGTCCGAAGTGCCGAGTGTGCCATTGTAGTCCAAGCGCAGAAGTCCGGCCGTGTGATGGCTCTCGGTTCGGCGTGAAGCTACCCAAAGCGTTCCGTTGCGGTCGAAGAGTGTTTTCTCGCAAGTGGGAGCACGGTCGATGGCACTCACGTAGACCTGCTGCCACTTTGCATCGGTCTTCAGCACGTTCAGGATGTTTTCCACTCCATTGTTTACCATCCACAGATTGCCTGCGGCATCATAAATGAGGCCGTCGGTACGTACGTATCTGGGATTTTCGTTTGAGGCAGCCGAGTGCAGCGTACTGTTGTCAGGCCCGTAGTGTTTCACAAACTTGAAGTTACGAAACTCATATAGGCCTCCGCCGCCGGCTGAGGCGAAGTGATGGTTCTCGTCCTTGGGGTCCTGGATGATGCAGGTCAGGTCGCGATACAGATGACCGGCTTTCACCGCTTCGTCGGCGTCGAAGTGTGTCCACTCGTTGTCCTCGAAGATGGCGAGCATCGGCTCGTAGTGAACTCGGTCATAGGGGTCGAGGCGACCACCGGCCAAGAGCAGGCGATTGCCGACGTATTGCATGTAGTAGCAAAGGTCGTGGCGGGGACCATACCCCCCAATGGGCGAACCTGTGGGAGTGAGCGCGCTGTTCTTCAGGGTGTATGCCTGCAGTCCGTCTGAGCCGTTGCTGCTCCACAGCGTGCCGCCGTCGGCTTGTGTGATGCACAGGGAACCTTGCGGAAGGCTTGTCTCGTAGAGCAGCGTGCCGGGTGCCTCGTTGGTGACGGTAGCCACTTCGCCCGAACCGGTGAAGGTAGCATAGCGCACTCCGGCCTCTATGGTTTCGTAAGGCTTCCAGGTGATTTGCGTGTGCTCGAACTGTTGGTTTTCTCCCATCGTCATCCGCCAAAGTCCCCATTCGGAACTTACGTTAGGGGTTCCGGCCCCCAGTGTGTAGTAGAGCGAACCGGCAAAGACACCGAGGTCGCGGACGGGGAGTGGCAGGAGGTTTTTCCATGCAGTGGGGTCAAACGGATTCTCAGCCAAGGTACATGTGATAAGCCCTTTGTCCGTAACGACAAACAGGTTGCCCTCATAGCCTGTTGCGCAGCTCACATTTGTGTTCAGCACGTAGTAGGACCGGAGTTCCTCTTTGGCGATGTCGATATGCGCCATGCCTTTGTCCGTTCCGATGTAGGCATTGCTTCCGCTCGTTTTCAGCGAATTGATAACGATGGCCGGATTGTTGTTCCTGAGTTGCGGAATGTTGACAACGTTTCCGTCTTCGTCCAGCAGGTCGATGTTGCCATTCTTGTAGGCAATCACGAGTTTCTCCTCAGCATGCGAATAGGCGATGGCTGCAATCTGCACATCGCTGAGTCCCATGGTCCTGTCGAGCATCTGCACCTCGTAAGTCTCGGCATCGCACACCAAGAGATTGCCCTCGTAGAGCGAATACACGCGTTGCCCTGCAGGGACGTTGTGTGTGGCTTTGTGATAGGCGTGAAAGATTTCCCAATCGTCGATCGTCTGTGCGTGAAGTGCGATGACCGATGATAGTAAAAACAAAAGGGCGACAAAATGTTTCATGAGCATGGGTGATGTTTGGCCGGTGGGTGCGGGTGTGTCCGGCCTCTGTGTGATGAGATGATGATGGGGTGGGTGTGAACTCGTATGCCGTCGGCTTATTCTCCCAGCAAGTGTTGGCAGAGTTTTGCTACGGCTCGGGCGCGGTGACTTATCTTGTTCTTTGTCTCCACTCCCAGTTCGGCAAATGTGAGTCCTGTCTCCTCGGGTGAGAACACGGGGTCGTAGCCGAAACCATCGGTGCCGCGCTCCTCGGTGGCGATGTATCCGCGCACCACTCCCTCGAAGAGATGCTCCTCTCCATTATCTATTAACGCAATGGCGGTGCGAAATTGTGCACGGCGATTGCTTTTTTTTGTTAATTCGCGCAACAGACGTTGTGTGTTGGCCACAGGATCGCAGCGGTCGGGGTAGGCGTAACGGGCAGTGTGTACGCCGGGACCGCCATTCAATGCTTCGACTTCCAACCCCGTGTCGTCGGCGAAGCAGCTGAGTCCGTAGCGTTCGTAGATGTATCTGGCCTTTTGCAGGGCGTTTCCTTCAAGCGTGTCTGCCGTTTCCGGAATTTCGTCGTGGCAGTCGATATCTGCCAGGCTCAGCAGTTCGATTTTCTCACCCAGCATGGCGCGTATCTCGGACAGCTTGTGAGCATTGTTGGTGGCGAAGACGAGTCTTTTCTTCATGCGTTTGTTGGATTAAGAAAAGGACAGGGAGGCTTCCATCGTGGGTTGAGCCGCCTGTCCTTGGGATTTTTGTTGTTGGTTAGCGGAAGGGAAATGTTGGGGAGTGCTTCCCGGCTTATTCTTTCTTCTTGGCCTTTACTTTGATCTTGTCGAAGCCGTAGCCGAACACACCGATGACTTTCGATTGTGAGACGAAGGCATTCGGGTCGATGTTCTGGATAATTCGGAATATGGTGGTGCTTTCTCTCTTCTTGGCGAGGACCACCAACACCTTGCGTTCCTGTTTTGTGTACCAGCCTTGGCCGTTCAGCACAGTCACTCCGCGATGTGTCTCATTGATGGCAGAGGCAATCTCGTCGTATCGCTGAGAAAAGATGAGGAACTGTACAGATTGGCGGCCGCGATCCACCACATAGTCGAGCAGCAAGTTCGTGATGATAAGCGTGCAGTAGCCATACAGGAGTCGGTCCATCGATCCGTCGGGCAGGAGGAAGCTCGACGTGATAATGATGATGTCAACCAGCATCATGGTCTGGCCGAGCGTAACGTCCTTGTACTTGTTTATGATAGCCGCGATGATATCTGTACCTCCCGAGGAACCGTTGTTCAGGAACACCATACCGATGCCTATACCCTCGATGGAAGCTCCCAGAATGCACGACATGAAACTGTTGTTGTTGACAATTTGCGGCAGGTGGCTTGTGGCATTCAGCACAAACTCTCCCGGATGCATCTGCCCCACATACACCATTACCTCCGTGGTCATGCGGATGAGGAACGACAACATGAAAACTCCGTAGATGGTCTTCAGACAAAATCGCCAGCCGAGCACTTTAACGGCCACCGAGAGTAGCACCACGTTCACGAGGAGTACGGTGTTCTCCACGGGAAATCCACTCGCGTAGTATATCACTGTGCCTGCACCCGCCAAGCCTCCGGTTACGAGGTTGTAGGGCAGGATGAAACACACCAAGCCTATGGAATAGAACAACAGACCGAGCGTGATGAGAACATAGTCGTGAAATTCTTGAAAGAACGCTTGACGTTTTAATAGTTGCATGGTGAAAATTTATGAGGTTGACACATTTTTTTCGGTTGGGAGGAGGCGTTCCTCTTGTCCTTATTTGTTTTTCAGCACGATGTTCACAATTCTTCCGGGCACCACGATGACTTTCATCACCTGCATTCCTTCGAGGTAGCGCTGTGCTTGTTCGGAAGCGAGGGTGGCAGCCTCGATTTCTTCCTTGGTGGCGGTGGTGGGGAAGTCGAGCGTGAAGCGAGTTTTGCCATTGAAGGAGACGCTCAGTGTCACGTTGTCTTCCTTCAGGAATGCTTCGTTGAACGTCGGCCATTGGGCGTCGCAAACGCTGCCGTCGTTGCCCAACATGTGCCAGAGCTCTTCACAGATGTGGGGAGCGAAGGGAGCAAGCAGCACAACGAGTTGCTGCAGCACCTGACGCGAGCGGCATTTTTGCGAAGCCAGTTCGCCCACGGCTATCATGAAGGCCGAGATACTGGTGTTGTAGGAGAATTCTTCGATGTCCTCTGTCACTTTCTTGATGAGCTTGTGCAGCGTTTTGAGGTTCTCCTTGGTCGGTTCGTCGTCGGTAACGGCAAAGTTCTCCTTGTCGAAGAAGAGGAACCAAGCCTTACGCAGGAATCTGGCGCAGCCGTCGATACCGTTGCTGTCCCAAGGCTTGCTCTGATTGATGGGACCCAGGAACATCTCGTAGAGGCGCAGCGTGTCGGCACCGTATTTCTCGACAATCATGTCGGGGTTGACGACGTTGTACATCGATTTCGACATCTTTTCGATGGCCCAACCGCAAATATACTTGTCGTTTTCGAGGATGAACTCGGCATCGGCATATTCGGGGCGCCAGGCCTTGAAAGCCTCGATGTCGAGCACATCGTTCTGCACGATGTTCACATCGACGTGGAGGGGAGTTACATCATATTTATCCTTAAGGCCGAGGCTCACGAAGCAGTTGGTGTCTTTCAGACGATACACGAAGTTGCTGCGGCCTTGGATCATGCCTTGGTTCACCAGTTTGCGGAAAGGTTCTTCTACCTTCGACACACCTATGTCATGGAGGAACTTATTCCAGAAGCGCGAGTAGATGAGGTGTCCGGTGGCGTGCTCCGATCCGCCGACGTATAGGTCAACTTCCTTCCAGTAGTCGGCAGCTTCGGCAGACAATAGCGCATTTCCGTTGTGCGGATCCATGTAGCGCAGATAGTAGGCAGATGAACCTGCAAAGCCGGGCATGGTGCTCAACTCCAAGGGGAAGACGCTGACGTTGTCGATGCGCGAATTTTCCACCACTTGGCACGACTTTGTGTCCCAAGCCCAGCAGTTGGCATTGCCCAATGGGGGTTCGCCGGTTTCGGTAGGCAGGAACTTGCTGACCTCAGGCAGTTCGATGGGCAGGCACTCCTCGGGAATCATCTGCGGCATTCCGTCCTTATAGTATACGGGGAAGGGTTCTCCCCAATAACGCTGGCGACTGAATATGGCATCGCGCAGACGATAGTTCACCTTGACGCGACCCATTCCGTGCTTTGTGACAAATTCCTTGGTGGCTGCAATGGCTTCGTTGATGCTGAGGCCGTTGAGCGAGAAGCCGTGGAGCGACTCCTTGCCGGCAGCGGGTGAGTTCATCACGGTGCCTTCTTTGGCGTCAAAGCTCTCTTCGCTTACGTCAGCTCCCTCCACCAGGGGGACGATGGGCAGGTTGAAGTGTCGGGCAAAGGCGTAGTCGCGCGAGTCGTGCGCCGGCACGGCCATGATAGCACCGGTGCCATATCCGGCCAGCACGTAGTCGCTCACCCAGATGGGTATGGCTTCGCCTGTGAAGGGGTTGATGGCATACGAACCGGTGAATACGCCTGTCACCTTGCGATCGGCGATGCGTTCGCGCTCGGTGCGCTTCTTTGTAGCTTCGAGGTAGGCATCCACGTCGGCCTTGCAGTCGGCTGTGGTGAGCTTGCCCACGAGTTCGCTCTCGGGAGCGAGCACCATGAATGTTACACCGAAGATGGTGTCGGCGCGCGTGGTGAAAATGGTAAATTCGACGTCGCTATCCTTCACGCGGAACTGCATTTCAGTTCCTTCGGAGCGACCGATCCAGTTGCGTTGCGTCTCTTTGATAGAGTCGCTCCAGTCGATGGTCTCCAAGCCTTCGAGCAGACGAGCGGCGTAGGCAGAAACGCGCAAGCACCATTGCTTCATCTTCTTCTGCACCACGGGATATCCGCCGCGCTCGCTCACGCCGTCCACCACCTCGTCGTTGGCCAGCACGGTGCCCAGCTGCGGACACCAGTTCACCATCGTTTCGCCCAGATAGGCAATGCGATAGTTCATCAGCACTTCCTGCTGCTGCACGTCGCTCATGGCTTTCCACTCGTCGGCCGTGAAGCTCAGCTCTTCGCTTCCGGCCACGTCCAGTCCGGCAGTGCCGTTTTTCTCAAAGGCTTCCACCAATTTCTCGATGGGCTTGGCTTGTTGACAGGAGTTGCAATAGAACGAATTAAACATACGGCGGAAGGCCCACTGTGTCCAGTGGTAGTAATTCGGTTCGCAAGTGCGCACTTCGCGACTCCAGTCGAAGCAGAAACCAATCTTGTCGAGCTGCTCGCGATAGCGTGCTATGTTTTGCTCCGTGGTTTTGGCAGGATGCTGGCCGGTCTGTATGGCATATTGCTCTGCCGGCAGTCCGTAGGCATCATAGCCCATGGGGTTGAGTACGTTGTATCCGCGCAAGCGCTTGTAGCGTGCGTAGATATCGGAAGCGATGTAACCGAGCGGATGACCTACGTGCAGGCCTGCTCCCGAGGGATAAGGGAACATGTTGAGCACATAGAACTTTTCCTTTTGGGCATCTTCGTTCACGCGGTAGGTACCTTGCTCTGCCCAGGCTTGTCGCCATTTTTTCTCTATCTCTTTGAAATTGTATTCCATCGATGTTTCTTTTTTATCAATTTGGGGACAAAGGTAGCGCAAGGCGAGCGGAGAGCAAAGAAAAAGCTTGTTTTTTCTTTCTCTTCTGAGCCGTAGTTTACCTTGCACATAGTGAAAGGTAGCGCAAGGCGAGCGAAAAGCCAAGACACTTTGTCCGAAAAACGGCCCTTGGACGTGCAAAAATTTACAAGCACTGCAGAAAATTTTGCAGTGCTTGCGGAAAATTCTGCAAGCACTGCAGATTTTCGCGCATCGCATGGGTAGGAGAGTAGGTGCGGCTTGGGTGAAAAAAGAGAGCCGATTTGCGTTTTCCCATGGCTTTGGTCGGGCATCTTCGGGGTAGGAATGCAAATCTTTTTGTAACTTTGCAAACTCAAGAAGGGGAGCCGCATGGCGCGTCGAAGTCCGAGAGATTTTTGGCAGGCTTTTCGCGCTTTCCTGATAGTGCGCTTTGCTGTACTTGCGTGGGAAGAATCTTCTTTCTGCCGGTATCTGCGAAAATGGCAAAGTGTGGCAAACTTACCTAAACACAAAGCTCACATGAAGAAACTCTATATCGAAACTTACGGCTGCCAGATGAATGTGGCCGATAGCGAAGTGGTGGCATCGGTGATGCGTCTGGCCGATTACGAACCGTGCGAAAGTGTGGACGAGGCCGATGCCGTGTTTCTCAACACCTGCTCCGTGCGCGACAATGCCGAACAGAAGATTGTGCACAGGCTCGAGGCGCTTCACGCCATGCGTCGCAAGCGACGCTTCATCATTGGTGTGTTGGGCTGCATGGCAGAGCGAGTGAAGGAACGCCTGCTCACCGATCACCATGCCGACCTTGTGGCCGGCCCCGATGCTTATCTGTCACTGCCCGACCTGGTGGCGCAAGCCGAGTTGGGGCACAAGGCCATCAACACCGAACTCTCGACCACCGAAACCTATCGCGACGTGGTGCCCGAGCGCGTTCACGGCAATCGGCTGTCGGGCTTCGTGAGCATCATGCGCGGCTGCAACAATTTCTGCCACTATTGCATCGTTCCCTACACCCGAGGTCGCGAGCGCAGTCGCGACGTGGAGAGCATCCTGGCGGAGGTGAAAGATCTGGAAGCGCGTGGATACAAGGAGGTGACACTGCTCGGGCAAAACGTCAACTCCTACCTGGGGCGTTCGGCTGCCGATGCCGAACATCCGGAAGGCTGTGAGGTGGCTTTCCCCGCCTTGCTGCGTCTTGTGGCTCGCGCCGTACTGGGCATGCGCGTGCGTTTCACCACCAGCCATCCCAAGGACATGAGCGACGAAACACTGCACGTTATTGCCGACGAGCCCAACGTTTGTCGACACATCCACCTGCCGGTGCAGAGCGGCTCGGACCGCATTCTGAAACTCATGAACCGAAAATACACGCGCGAGTGGTATCTTGACCGCGTGGCAGCCATACGTCGCATCGTGCCCGATTGCGGATTGAGCACCGACATCTTTGCCGGCTATTGCTCGGAGACGGAAGACGACCATGCCCTCTCGCTCTCGCTGATGCGCGAGTGTGGATACGATTCATCCTTTATGTTCAAGTATAGTGAGCGTCCCGGAACTTACGCATCCAAGCACCTGCCCGACGATGTGCCCGAAGAAGTGAAGGTGCGCCGTCTGGAAGAACTCATCGCGCTGCAAAACGAACTCAGTGCGGAGGCAGCAAAACGATGCTTGGGACGCGAGTATGATGTGCTGCTCGAAGGAACTTCCAAACGCTCGCGCGAACAGCTCTTCGGCCGTACGGAGCAAAACAAAGTGGTGATTATCGATCGCGGAACGCATCGCCCGGGACAGACCGTGCGAGTGCGTATCACCGAAGCCGGACCTGCAACACTCAAGGGCGAGGTGGTGGAAGCATAAAACCATCGGGGATAAAAAGCAAACTTTTCCTTGGCTCTCCACTCGCCTTGCACTAACTTTGCAAACCTTTAGAAAGAAACAAGAACAGTATGAAAATAGAAAACCAACTCACAGCTGCCGTTGCTGCGGCGCTTATGGAACTTTACGGACAGGAAGTGCCCGAAGCACAGATTCAGCTCCAGAAAACCAAGAAGGAGTTTGAAGGCCACCTCACCTTGGTGGTGTTTCCCCTGCTCCGCGTTTCGAAAAAGAAACCTGAGGAGACGGCCGAAGAAATCGGTGCTTATCTCAAGACAACAGGCCTTGTGGCCGATTTCAATGTGGTCAAAGGATTTCTCAACCTCGTCATAGCTCCTTCCAAATGGGTGGAGCTGCTTGCCGAAATCGATGCCGATTCTAGCTATGGCTTTGTGCCCGTTACGGAGAAGTCTCCGCTCGTCATGGTAGAGTATTCGTCGCCCAACACAAACAAGCCGCTGCATCTCGGACACGTTCGCAACAATCTGTTAGGCTGGGCTGTGTCGCAGATAGCCGAGGCCAACGGTTCTAAAGTCGTTAAGACAAACATCGTGAACGACCGCGGAATTCACATCTGCAAGTCCATGCTCGCTTGGCTCAAGTACGGAAATGGAGAAACGCCTGCAAGTTCCGGCAAAAAGGGTGACCATCTTGTGGGAGACTATTACGTGGAATTCGACAAGCACTACCGCGAACAGGTAAAGGAACTGGCTGCGCAGTTCGTGCACGAAGGAATGTCTGCGGAGGAAGCCGAAGAACGAGCAAAGCGTGAAGCACCCCTGATGTGCGAAGCGCGCGAAATGCTCGTGAAGTGGGAACACAACGACCCCGAGGTAAGAAATCTATGGCGCAAGATGAACGAATGGGTATACGAGGGCTTCGATGTTACATACAAGGCGCTGGGCGTGGGATTCGACAAAATTTATTACGAAAGCGACACGTATCTTGAGGGAAAGGAGAAAGTGGTCGAGGGACTGCAGAAAGGACTTTTCTATCGCCGTCCGGACGGCAGCGTGTGGGCTGACCTCACGTCGAAAGGGCTTGACGAAAAATTGCTCCTGCGTTCCGACGGCACCAGCGTGTATATGACGCAGGACATAGGCACTGCCAAACTTCGCTTCCAGGACTTCCCGATCAACAAGATGGTATACGTGGTCGGCAACGAGCAGAATTACCATTTCCAGGTGCTGTCCATACTTCTCGACTCGCTTGGCTTCTCTTGGGGCAAGGACTTGGTGCATTTCTCCTACGGCATGGTGGAACTCCCCAACGGCAAGATGAAGAGCCGCGAAGGCACTGTGGTCGATGCCGACGAGCTGATTGCAGAAATGATATTCCAAGCTCGGACTACGGCCGACGAGTCCGGAAAGTTTGACGACATGTCTGAGGAAGAGAAGGCCGAGGTGGCACGCATCGTCGGGCTTGGTGCGCTGAAGTACTTCCTGCTCAAGGTTGACGCCCGCAAGAATATGCTTTTCAACCCCGAGGAGAGCATCGACTTCAACGGAAATACAGGTCCCTTCATCCAATATACGTATGCGCGCATCCGTTCCATCCTGCGCAAGGCTGAGGATGCAGGTATCCAGGTGCCTTCCGAACTTCCTTCCGACGTAGCTCTGAGCACGAAGGAGGAGGAGATTGTGCAGCATCTGGCCGACTTCGCATCGGTGGTGCGCCAGGCCGGAATCGACTATTCGCCCAGCGGAATAGCCAACTACTGCTACGAACTCGTGAAAGAGTATAACCAATTCTACCACGACTTCAGCATTCTGCGCGAAGAGGACGAAGACAAGCGCGCGTTCCGTCTGGTACTCTCGAAGAACGTGGCGAAAATCGTGCGTCTCGGTATGGGATTACTCGGCATTGAGATGCCCGAGCGTATGTAAGACGACTGACGGCGGGGAGGCCACGGGCGAAACTGTGTTCTCTTCGTCAAATCATAAAAGTCCTGTGGGGACGTTTCCCGCAGGACTTTTCTTTTTTTTAGCAAGCAATGGCAAAAAAGAGCAAGTACTATGTGGTGTGGCACGGTGTGGAGCCGGGCATTTACGAAACATGGCGCGAATGTGAGCGTCAGGTGAAGGGATTTGATGGTGCGGTCTACAAGTCGTTCGAGAGCCGCGCCGAAGCCGAGGAGGCCTATCACTCACCGGCGCATCTCTATGTGAAGCGTCGGGTTGCCGCTCCGACATCCGAAGCGGCTGCTCCCGTTTCCCCAAAGGCCGTTGCGGCTCCTCCCGAGTATCGTCGTGACACCGTGCTGCCTCTGCCGCTGTGCGTGCGTGCCGATGCGCTGGCCGTCGATGCTGCCTGTTCGGGCAATCCGGGCCCGATGGAATATCGCGGAGTGTATCTGGCCACGGGGCAGGAGATTTTTCATTACGGCCCGGTGCATGGCACGAACAACATCGGCGAGTTTCTGGCCATCGTCCATGCTTTGGCGCTGATTGAGCAGCGTGGTGCGAAGTTGGCGGTCTATTCCGACAGTCGCAATGCCCTGCTTTGGGTGAAGAAGAAGCAGTGTCGCACCAAGTTGGAGCGCACGCCGCAGACCGAGGAGTTGTTTCGCCTCATCGAGCGCGCCGAGCACTGGTTGCGCACCCACACTTACGACACTCCGCTTCTGAAGTGGGAAACGAAGGAGTGGGGCGAAGTGCCGGCCGACTTCGGCAGAAAATAGTCGGAAGGCTTTCCGCGAAAATCTACTCGGCGTTTAGAAAATTCTACAAGCACTGCAGAAATTTCTAAACGCCGAGTAAATTTTTGCTTCGTCGCAGGTCGATTTTCGTACAAAGTGTCATCACATTTGCGCACCGTATGCAGCAAGCGGGCCTCCCGATGTCGAGAGGCCCGCTTGCTTTGTATATATGCACCGCTTGGGTGTGCGGTGGTGTTATTCCTTGGTCTGTTTGCGGCGGAACACGCCACATTCTTTCAGCAGCACTGCCAACATGCCGAGAATGATAAGTCCGATGGCTGTATAGGCTGTGGCTTCGGTGGCGTCGATGCTGGAAGGACGGAAAGTCATGACCACTTTGTGCGAACCGGCCGGAATCTTCAGCGCACGCAACACATAGTTCACGCGAGCCACTTCGGCAGGCTGTCCGTCGATGGTAGCAGTCCAGCCGGGGTAGTAGATTTCGGAGAAAACGGCCACGCCACCCTTGGGAGAGGCGATGTCGTAGTGCAACTCGTTGGGCAGATATTTCGTCATGGTCACGGTGCCGCTGTCGAGGGCTGTTCCGGCCAGCGCCGTCTCAAAGCGAACATCGGCCACGGCGCTCCGTTTGGTGTCGAGGCCTGTCAGACCGGCCATCTCCTCGTCGGCATTTTTCGCCATTTTGAGTTCGGAGACAAACCAGCCGTTGCCGTTGGCCGCCGGGTTTTGCAGCGCCACGGTCTCGCCGCCTCCGCCCACGATGATATACTTCATGTTGAGCATGTTCAGGCAGGGCGAAATGCTGTCTCCGTTCACTGTGCTCAGGTCTCCTGCAGAGGCATTGATAGCTTGGGCCACGGATTGCACCTCCTGGTTGAGATGACGATCGATGAGGTCTTGGTAGCGATGCAACTTGGCTGCGTTGTAACCGCCGATGCTCTTGTGCCAATAGGAAGTGCGGTTGGACGTTTCGTTGAACGGGTTGCCTTGCGACAGGTTCAGCACGCGATGCGACAGACCCTTGTCGTGAAGTATCATCTCGTCCGCAGTGGTTTTCTCAAAGCCTTGCTGTTGTGCCACAGGGTCTGAGAAACTATCGTCGTTGAGGTAGCGCTTGTTGACACTCCACATGTCGAACAGGCAAATCACTGCCAAAACGCAGCAGAGCACCCAGGGCTTGATGCGACGGCGCACATAGAGCCATATCAGCACGATGGAAATTGCTATGATGAAGAACGAACGCAGCGCGTCGCCGCTGAGAATAGCCTGGCGCACTTCCACCACGCCGGCGCGGAACTGGGGGAAATACTGACTCAGATAAGCCAGTCCTTCCTCCTCGGCCGAAGCCACGAAGCTGCCGGCCAGGCTCGGCACGAGAGCCAACAGCAGACACAGACCTGCGGTGCAGGCAGTGGCCACTCCCAAACCGATGCGTCCGAAGCGCGTCTGCCATAATTCGTCGGGCTTCTGCAAGATTTTGGCCAGGCAGAGCATGGCGAGCAGCGGCATGGTGAATTCTGCAATCACCAGAGCCGACGACACGGTGCGGAACTTGCTGTACATAGGCAGGAAGTCGATGAAGAAGTCTGTGATGGGCATGGTGTTCTTACCCCATGCGAAAAACAGTGAGAGCATGGTGGAAAGCAGCAGAGCCCATTTGAGCGGTCCGCGAACGAAGAACAATCCCAGCACAAACAAGAAGCAAACCAGCGCACCCACGTAGACGGGACCGACTGTCATCGGCTGTTCGCCCCAATACTGTGCCCAGCCCGGAAAACCGCGACCGATTTGGCTCTCAAGGCTGTTGGCGTCTTGCACGTACGAACTTACGCCTTCGGCCTTGGGGTTGTCGAGCATGCGCTCGCCCGAGCCGCCACCGTAGTAGCCGGGAATCATCAGCGTCATGGTTTCGCCAACACCGTAGCTCCACTGTGTGATATAATCGCGTTCGAGTCCGTCGGTGCTCGTGCCGCTCTGACGCTCAGAGGGCAGGGGTGTGAGTTCGGCCTTGCCGCGCATGGATTCCTTGCTATATTGATACGTGTGGTAGAGGCTGGGCAGGTTGGCCGCCACGCCGATTAGCCCCGCCACGATGGCCACTGCGGTAGCCTTGGCATAGTCCGCAAATTTCTTCTTCAACACCGCATCCACGCCATAAGCCAACGCGATGAAGAGCATCACGAAGAGGAAATAGTAGGTCATTTGCACGTGATTGGAGAGCACTTGCAGCGCGGTGAAGAGTGCCGTCGTAACTCCTCCCCACAGCAGGCGGCCGCGATAACACAGCACGAGGCCGGCGATGGTCGGCGGGATGAAAGCCAGGGTCAGCACTTTCCAGATGTGGCCTGCGGCGATGATGATGAAGAAGTAGGACGAGAAGGCCCACACAATGGCTCCGAGAGCGGCTAGATAGGGTTTGAAATTGAAGGCACGCATCAGGATATAGAAGCCCAGCAAGTACAGAAAGATGTAGCTCAGAGGGCCACTTGTGCCGAGGCGGTACACCTTGTCGAGCCACGAGAGCAGAGATGTCGACTCGTAGCTCGGAGCTATCTGATAGGTAGGCATGCCGCTGAACAAGGCGTTTGTCCATCGTGTGGTCTCACCGTGCTCGGCTTTGTATTGCAGTTGCTCTTGTCCCTGTCCGATGGAGGCGATTGTGTCGTGCCCGCCCAACACCATGCCTTGCGAGATGGGTGTCATGAAGTAGGCGAAGCTGATGGCCAGAAACACGAGCACCATCAGTGCATCGGGGGCGCATTTTTTCAAGAGGTCTTGCCAGCGGGCAGACTTGTTTTGCGAAACGTTTTCCATGTGTCTGTGGGTTTCGGGATACTAATATCGATAATGTTCGGGCTTGTAAGGACCTTCCACGGGCACACCGATGTAGTCGGCTTGGGCTTGTGAGAGTTGGGTGAGGTGTACGCCGATTCGGGCAAGGTGCAGGCGAGCCACTTCCTCGTCGAGGTGTTTCGGCAGACGGTATACACCGATTTCGTAAGGCTTTGTGAAGAGTTCGATCTGCGCCAGTGTTTGGTTGGTGAAGGAGTTGGACATCACGAACGAGGGGTGTCCGGTGGCGCAGCCCAGGTTGACAAGACGGCCGTCGGCGAGCAGCGTGATGCGGTGGCCGTCGGCAAATTGGTAACTGTCGACCTGCGGTTTTATGTTGGTGCACTTGATGCCCGGCAAACGCTTGAGGGCTTCCACCTGAATCTCACTGTCGAAATGCCCGATGTTGCATACAATTGCCTGGTCGGGCATGGCAGCCATGTGCTCGGTAGTGATGACATCGATGTTGCCTGTCGTAGTGACGAAGATATTGCCCAGCGGTGCGGCCTCCTCCATTGTGAGAACCTCGAAGCCTTCCATGGCAGCCTGCAAGGCGCAGATGGGGTCGATCTCTGTGACGATGACTCTTGCGCCATAGGAGCGCATGCTCTGTGCACAGCCTTTGCCCACTTCGCCATAGCCTGCCACGACGCACACCTTGCCGGCTATCATCACGTCGGTGGCGCGCTTGATGCCGTCGGCCAAGCTCTCGCGACAGCCGTAGAGGTTGTCAAACTTGGACTTCGTAACCGAGTCGTTGACGTTGAAGGCCGGGAAAAGCAGCTCGCCGCGCTCCATCATCTGGTACAAGCGATGAACGCCCGTGGTGGTCTCCTCGCTCACGCCGCGCAACTCGGCAGCGCTGCGCTGCCAGCGTGTGTTGTCGGCCGTGAGCACTTGCTTCAGCAGGTCCTTGAGGGCAGCTTCGTCACCGCTACCCGAGGGGGTGTCGAGCACGGTGGCATCTTTTTCGGCCTGCGCTCCGAGATGTATCATCAGGGTGGCGTCGCCTCCGTCATCGACGATGAGGTTCGGGAGTTGGCCGCCGGGGAAGTTCATGGCTTGCAGTGTGCACCACCAATAGTCTTCCAGACTCTCGCCCTTCCAGGCGAAAACGCCCACTCCTGCGGCGGCCATCGCGGCTGCGGCGTGGTCTTGCGTGGAGTAGATGTTGCACGAGCACCACCGTACCTCGGCGCCCAGCGCTCGCAGGGTCTCGATCAGCACTGCCGTCTGGATGGTCATGTGCAGGGAGCCCATGATGCGTGCACCGCGCAGCGGCTGTTCGGCAGCATATTTTTCGCGCAGGGCCATGAGTCCCGGCATTTCGTGTTCGGCTATTTCGATTTCTTTGCGCCCGAAGTCGGCTTGTGAGATGTCTGCCACTTTGTAGGGCAGCGATGAGAAGATTTCTTGCATCGTGATGAATGTTTAGGAGATGAGTCCGCACGCGTGTGCGTACATTGTTTATTTATTTTGGCGCAAAAGTAAGAATTTCCCTGCGAAAACCGTAACTTTGAAACCGATAGCCTGCATCTCCGGCTGCATTTTTCGGTTTCGGCATCGGTGTGGTCAGTGTTGCGGCAGCATTTACTGAATTATTAAATCCTTTTCAAGACTATGAAAAAAGCATTGTTCGTTCTGTTCGCAGCCCTCAGCCTCACCGTGCAGGCACAGGTGCTGGATGACAAAGAGTATCAGCATCAGATGGAGCTGTTCATTCAAAATTCCGGCATGGAGCATGCCTTTTCGGGAACGATGATTTCGAGCCTCCGCATGCAGGGCACATTCTCCGAAACCCAAATCCAAAAAGTGGCGGCCGCTGTTACCAAGAGTTTCCGCGACGACTTCATTCCGTCCGTGGTGCCTGTGTATAAAAAGTATTTCACGGTGGAAGATCTGAAAGCCCTCAACCAATTCTTTGAGACTCCGGTGGGTAAGAAGATGAAGCATTTCTCGATTGTCAGCGCAGAGGAACTGCAGCCCTATGTGCAGAAGTGGCAGCCTAAGATGCAACAGGCCATCATGGGTGCACTGCAGTGATGCGCGTGCTCCCATTGTGGAAAAATCTGCGAGCACTGCAGAAAATTCTACAAGCACTGCAGAATTTTCCGCAGTGCTTGTAAATTTCTGAAAGCCTGAAGGCCGTTTTTCAGACAAAATGTAAGTAAAATGAAGACCCTATACGTGATGAAGAAGAAAGTTTACAGTCTGTTGCTCGTGGGAGCGGGATGCCTGGTCCTGCCGCTCTCTGCGCAGCGCATCGACACCACCCACATCACGCTGTGTCCGGCCGAAAGTAAGGCCGCGGTGCGCGATGTGCGCCTCACGGGACAGCTGACCACGCGTGGCAACTCCGATTTTCGGCAGTTGCGCGACCTGTGTTGGCAGCTCGCCCGGCTCGACCTGTCGGCAGCGCGTGTGGAGCACCTCCCCGACAATGCTTTGCACAGCCACCATCGCTTGCAACAGGTGGTGCTGCCCGAGCGGCTGAAGAGCATCGGCCGGCAGGCATTCTTCGCTTGCGACAGTTTGCAGGGAGTGCTGCGCATACCGCCCATGGTACGCGAGGTGCAGACGGCGGCATTCTCGGGATGTGCGCGTCTGACGGAAATCAGTCTGCCTGCCGATAGTCTGCAACGCATCGGCGATTTTGCTTTTTCGCGTCTCACCTCTCTGCGGCGCGTTCGCGTGGGGGCAGTTCGTCCTCCGGTCTGTGCGCCGACGGCCTTCGAGGGTATCGATTTGCGTCGCGTCCGTCTGGAAGTGCCCCGAGGTGCGGAGCGTGCATATCGTGAGGCCGAAGGGTGGAAAATGTTTTTCAGCCCTGCAGAGCCTCTGCCCGAAGTCGTGACCCCTGTGGTCATTCCGCGGCCGGCACTGCTTACCCTCACAGCCGGCGAGCCTTTTCGCTTCGACCGGAAGTTCAGCATTGAGGCTGCGCCCGAGCTGAACAATGAGCGCACGCACTGCCTT
Source organism: Bacteroidaceae bacterium (assembly GCA_017461605.1). Classification (GTDB taxonomy): domain Bacteria; phylum Bacteroidota; class Bacteroidia; order Bacteroidales; family Bacteroidaceae; genus Alloprevotella. The sequence goes on along the minus strand of JAFTXN010000001.1, from coordinate 139,461 downwards.
CGCATCTTGGAGGAACGCTCCGAGGCTCGTGTGCAGACGGGGGCGAAAGGGGCAAGGATACGCCTGCTCTTGCAGCCCGGACTGGAGAATGAAGCCTATCGGTTGTCGGTGAGCCGCGACGAGATATGCATCCGCGGTGGCAGTGCTGCCGGAGTGTTCTACGGACTGATGACCCTCGACCAGGTGATGGCTTCCACGCCGGTGGGACGCTGTGCCTCCATTCCGCAAATGGCTGTGGTGGACGGGCCGCGTCTTGCCCTGCGCGAACTCATGGTGGACCCGGCACGCATCTTCCGCCCCATCGAGGATCTGAAAGCCTTCGTGGCAGAGATGGCTCGCTACAAGTACAACGCCTTGCATCTGCACTTGGTGGACGATCAGGCATGGCGCGTGGAGATAAAAGCCTACCCCCGACTGGTGGAGCAGGGAGCACAGCGCGTGGGCATGGACGACATGCAGATGCCCATCAGTGGCTACTACACGCAGCAGGAGTTGCGCGAGCTGGTGGCATATGCCGCTCGCTATCATGTGCAAGTGATTCCCGAAATCGAACTCCCCGGTCATGAAGTTGCAGCCATCCACTGCTACCCGCAACTCACCTGCGGCGGAAAGCACGTACCCATTCGCACCACTTGCGGAGTGTCCAACGAACTGCTCTGCCCGGGCGAACCGTTTGTCTACGAGTTTCTCGGAAAAGTGTTCGCCGAGTTGGCCGCCATTTTCCCCTCGCCCTATGTACATCTGGGCGGCGACGAGGCCGGCATGCCTCCCTTGGCCGCATGGACAGAGTGCGACAAGTGTCGTGCCCTGAAGCGTCGCCTCGGCATCGAACGCAATGTGCGCGAAGACAACTGGCAGTTGCAGAAATACCTCTTCGACTGCGTCATCGATACCTTGCGTACAAAGCACGGCAAAACGCCGATGTTCTGGTACGAAACCGACTTCCGCGAAATCCAACCCGGATGCATCACTTTCGCCTGGCGACATGGACTCACCGAAACCGCCATCCGAGCCGCCCGGGCCAATGGTGCACGCATCATGCTGTGCCCCGGCGAATACTGCTACTTCGACTATCCGATGGCTGCAGGCGACATGCCGGAAGTGAACTGGGGCATGCCCGTCAATCCCCTGCAACGTACCTATTCGCTCGACCCGGCTTGGGGAATGGGCACCGACTTTGAGAAAACCAACCTTGCCGGTGTGGCCGGTACGCTGTGGAGCGAATGCATCCCCTCCGCCGAGCGCCTTTACTATCAAGCCTATCCGCGAGCCTTGGCCCTGGCCGAAGTGGCTTGGACACCGCAGGCCGTCCGTTCGTGGCCCGACTTTGCTCGCCGCCTGCGCCATGTGCAGACCGACCAGATGCGTCGCGGCATCTGCGGATCGCAGGCATGGTAGTACACAAACCCACTACATCACTTTCTTTTGACGGCAAAGTCTGCCTAATGCTCCCATAATACTCCAGTCCGCATTAGCAAAAAACAGCAACAATGGCTGCAAAAAAATGCAGCCATTGTTGCTGACGTATTTCAATCTCTTGTTTTTTAATGCTTAGTGCAGAAAAATGTAAGTGCGATGGACAAATTAGAAAAATGCTAGTACACATAGGGATTAAGAGAGATGAAATATATAATGCCTCGTCTGCTTCTTTGAAAGGAAACTTAGGGATCTTATGTGTTGTAGTAGAAAAAATGAAACTGCTCTCCCTCCAACCAAGTATCCTTTATTCAACGCTTTTTTCGTTGTAAGAACGAATAGAAAAACTTCCTAAAATTTTGTCAGCTGTTTTTTTTTTTTCTTTGCGCTGATTTACATGACACGTTGATTCTTGCGTGTCTCTGTCTTATTTGTTAAATAAAAAACACAAACTTATGCAAACCACACAACAACCTCCCCAAACTCCACAGCAGTTTAATTCAGATGCAAAACATTTTTCGATGAATGGACAGTCTCCTCAAAAAAAGAAGAACGGCTGTTTGAAGATGTTGATGATATCTGTTTGTGCGTTCGTCGCATTTTTGTTACTTTTTGGGATAATATTTGGTGGAGATAAGACTGAGACTGCATCTAAATCGGCAGACTCTCTAAAAGTAGAATTAGGTACAACTCAAGAAGAAAAAAAGATTACATGGAGTTATAAAGAGAAAGTAGATGAAATGACTGACGCTGTTAGTAAATGGGCAGCCATAGTAAGTCATAATTATATAAACCAAGATTTTCCATATCAAGGAGAGACGCATGCTCAAATTACTGTTCGTTATATGAAAAAGTATGGGACAGATGTAATAATTAATATTACACAAGGACAAATCATAGGGAATGAATACGAAGGAACCAATTATGTTACTGTACGTTTTGATGCTGCTGCTCCCCAAAAATACTATTTCAATGAATCTGCAGACATGAGTACTGAAACTGTGTATTTAAGAAAACCTAAGGATTTTATAGATAAATGCAAGAGCGCGAAAGAAATAAAGATAGAGATTCCTATATATAAAAGCGGTAATCCTCTATTCAAATTCTGGGTGGATGAGCCTTTAGAATGGTAGAAACAAAATGTAAAAGAAAGAGTCAGATGATGAGAAATGTTTTGATTTTTTTATTTGCGCAGTTCGCACTCCTAAGTTGCGATGGTGGAAATAAGGATATTGCAAAAGAGAAGGAAACGGTTTCTTTTCAATATGAAGAAAATAAAGATTATGAAATTCTGTATTGTAAGGAAATGTCAGACTTGACCAATTATTATGTTCTTCTCTTATGGGAAAATTTTAATGAGGCAAGTCTTAAAGAATTGGCAGAATGCATCAAAATGCAAAAATCTCCAGACAAAGATTGTAATATCCACATATACGATTCAAAGGATTATGTACATTTATCTTTTGAATATCCTCTTAAGGGTAGAAACTATGTTGATTACGCAGAACATCTTGTGTATCTTTTTGCTTTTGATGGAAGCACGATGTACTATCCATTGATAGATTCTGAATATAAGAGATACGGAGGCAAGAAGTCTTTTAAGTAAATAATAAAACAACAAACAAATAGTATTCGCAGAGTTCAAATAAAAATGAGCTCTGCTTTCTTTATTATGTGAAACAAGATGTCTTTAAGGAACTATGTGGATAAAAAACTTTGAGCAATATAATATTTATCGTAGCTTTTGCATGAAAGCGGGGATTAAATCTTAAGACACCGACAAGGGCTGTTGATTAGCCTTGTCGGTGTCTTTATATTATTATATGTATAGGCGTTTACTTTTTCTTACTCCACGCTCGTTCCCACAGGGTGTATGCTCTTGAGCTGCACCTCATAGATGAGTGTGGAATAGGCGGGGCACTTGTCGATGGATTGTGCCTTGTATCCCAACTCTTGGGGGATGATGATGAGCCAGCGGTCGCCGAGCGGCATGTGTTGCAGCGCAGTGGCGAAACCGGGCACCGTGCCTGTCACTGCGAACTTGGCGGGTGCGCCGAGGGCTTCGGAGAAAATGTCCTCGGGACGATTGCTCACACCGGAGTGGGAGAAGATGTTTCCGTCCTCGCCATTGAGTTTCGGCATGAGCCGGCCGAGAAAGTTCACTCGCACGGAGTCGGTGGCGATAGGCACTTGCACGTTTCCGCTATGCTCCACGATTTTCACGCAAATGCTGTCGGTGGATTTCAGCGCCACGTCGGGATTTGGTGTCGGCGAGTAGTTGCGGAACACACGCCACGGACAATGCTCCTCCCAGGCTTCGCCGTAAGTGGCTTGTGCTTGGGCGATGGCCGCTTTTGCCGCTGTGAGTTGTTGCGCAAAGTAGGCAGCGTTGCGTGCCTGCCAGTTGTCGTATTCGGGGTCGGTCTCCTCGTATTCTTCACAGGCTGTGAAGAGGCCGAAGCTCATGATGAGGAGCGACAAGAGCAATAGGGGATTTTTCATACCGAAAGTGGATTAACAGAGCTTCTTCAGGAGAGAAGTGATGCTGACTTTGTCTTCCAGACGGGTGCGGAGTTCGCTTACGGGGATGCGCTCCTGCTGCATGGTGTCGCGGTCGCGGAGTGTCACGCAGCCGTCGGTGAGCGTGTCGTGGTCGATGGTGATGCAGAAGGGTGTGCCCACAGCATCCTGACGGCGGTAGCGCTTTCCGATGGAGTCCTTCTCGTCGTATTTGCAATTGAAGTGGAATTTCAGTTCGTCCATGATCTCGCGTGCCTTCTCGGGGAGTCCGTCTTTCTTCACCAGAGGCATGATGGCGAGTTTGGTGGGGGCGAGTGCGGCAGGCAGTTTCAGAACCACGCGAGTGTCGCCGCCTTCCAGCTTCTCCTCCTGGTAAGCGTGGCACAGCACGCTGAGGAACATGCGGTCCACACCGATACTTGTCTCAATGACGTAGGGAGTGTAGCTCTCGTTGGTGTCGGGGTCGAAGTACTCTATCTTGCGTCCGGAATACTTGGCGTGTTGCGACAGGTCGAAGTTCGTACGGCTGTGGATGCCTTCCACCTCTTTGAAACCGAAGGGCATGCGGAACTCCACGTCGCTGGCAGCGTTGGCGTAGTGCGCCAGCTTCTCGTGGTCGTGGAAGCGGTAGTTCTCCGCGCCGAAGCCGAGAGCCTGGTGCCATGCCATGCGTGTCTGCTTCCACTGTTCGAACCACTGAAGTTCGGTGCCGGGTTTCACGAAGTACTGCATTTCCATCTGCTCGAACTCTCGCATGCGGAAGATGAACTGTCGGGCCACGATTTCGTTGCGGAAGGCTTTTCCGATTTGGGCGATGCCGAACGGGAGCTTCATGCGGCCGGTTTTCTGCACGTTGAGGTAGTTTACGAAGATGCCTTGCGCAGTTTCGGGGCGCAGGTAGATGGTGGATGCACCGTCTGCGGTGGAGCCTACCTCGGTCTTGAACATCAGGTTAAACTGACGCACGTCTGTCCAGTTGCGGGTTCCGCTGATGGGGCAGGCGATTTCTTCGTCCAGAATGATTTGTTTGAGTTCTGCCAAGTCCATTGCGCCCATGGCCTTTGCGAAGCGCTCGTGCAGCGCGGTTTTCTTGGCCTCGTTTTCGAGCACACGGGGATTGGTGCTGCGGAACTGAGCTTCGTCAAAGGCTTCGCCGAAACGCTTGCGTGCTTTGGCGATTTCCTTCTCGATTTTCTCTTCGTACTTGCCTATTTGGTCCTCAATGAGAACGTCGGCGCGGTAACGCTTCTTCGAGTCGCGGTTGTCGATGAGTGGGTCGTTGAATGCGTCAACGTGGCCCGAGGCTTTCCACACGGTGGGATGCATGAACACGGCGCTGTCCAGACCAACGATGTTGTCGTGGAGGAGCACCATGGACTGCCACCAGTATTGTTTGATGTTGTTCTTGAGTTCCACGCCATTCTGTCCGTAATCGTACACAGCGCCGAGACCGTCGTAGATGTCGCTACTGGGAAATACGAAACCGTATTCTTTGCAATGGGAAACAATCTTCTTGAAAACGTCTTCTTGAGCCATAATATTATAATGTGTTATTGTTTTGCGGCTTCAAAGTTACGGCAAAATGTGGGATAGGCAAAACAAGACTTGGCTTTCGGAGTAAAAAAGTGTGAAACGCATGGACAAAAGCGCGGTGCGGCCTTCTGTTCGCAGAGATGGCTTGTGAAGAAACGGGGAAGCATTGCAAACTTTTCAAGGGTGCTTCAAAACTTCTCCGGAGTGCTCACAAAGTATATCTCATGCCTTGATATATATATTGCAAGGCATGAGATATTTATTGCAAGGCATGAGATATTCTTTTTGAGCACTGTGGACAAAAATAAAGTGCCGCGGCATCACTTTGGAAGCACGGCACTTATGTTCGGTATGCGGTAGGTGTTTTCTTGATTTCTGCCTGTGAAGATGCAGGCCGGCAGGTGCTTATACGGGGTCGGCATCGAAGAAGACGTCCAGGCTCTTCATCTTTGGTTCTGACAGCAGGGCAGCGCGCGCAGCCAGCAAGGTGCGGCGCACGCCTGCGGTGGGGAGTTGCGGCATCACCTTGATGATGATTTTGCGCAGGTGTCGCAGTTGGACGCGTCCCACGGCGGGGCGATCGGGCCCGAGCAGAGAGTTGGGGAAGTGGGGGGAGAGCAGGGCGGCCAGCCTCCGGGCAGCTTGTTCCACAGTGGCCTCGTCGCGGTGTCGCAGGTGGATTTCTATTATTCGACAGAAAGGAGGGTAGCGAAACATCTCGCGTTCCTCCAGCTGGTCATCGAACATGCCGCGATAGTCGCTGTTGACCACCTGCGTGATGACCGGAAATTCGGGCTGGCGTGTCTGAAGAACCACGATGCCACGGCGTCCGCGGCGTCCGGCGCGTCCGGCCACTTGCGTGAGCATCTGAAAGGCTCGCTCCGAGGCTCTGAAGTCGGGTTTGTTGAGCAGTTGATCGGCATTGAGCACTCCGACCACCCGCACGCGGTCGAAGTCGAGTCCCTTGGTAATCATCTGTGTGCCGATGAGCAGGTTGGTCTGTCCGCTTTGGAAGTCGGCGATGATGCGTTCGTAGGCCGAGCGCGAGCGTGTGGTGTCGAGGTCCATGCGTGCGATGCGGGCTTCGGGAAAACAGGCTTCGACGGCGGCTTCAATCTTCTCCGTGCCGTAGCCGATGTCTCTGAGATGCGTCTCTTCGCAGGCCGGACATCGTGTCGGCATGTCGTAGGTCTCGCCGCAGTAGTGGCACACCATCCGGTTCAGGCGGTGATGATAGGTGAGGCTCACGTCGCACTTGGTGCAGCGCGGTGTCCATCCGCAGGTGCGGCATTCGAGCATCGGGGCATATCCCCGACGATTGAGAAACAGGATGGCCTGTCCGCCCTCGCGCAGCGCTGTTCGTATCTCTTGGGTGAGGCGTGGTGAGAAAGGCGTTTTCATCAATTTCTTTCGCCTCAGTTCTTTCACATCCTCTACGAAGATTTCCGGCAGTTGCACGTCGCCGTGGCGGGAGTGCAGTTGCACCAGCCCGAACTTGCCGCAGCGCGCGTTGTGATAGGTCTCGATGCTTGGGGTGGCCGTGCCGAGCAGCACCTTTGCACCATGGAATCGTGCCAACATCATGGCGGCATCGCGAGCGTTGTATCGCGGGGCCGGTTCCTGCTGTTTGTAGGAGGCTTCGTGCTCTTCGTCCACGATGATGAGGCCGAGCCGGCTGTGCGGAAGCAATAGCGACGAGCGTACACCGAGCATGAGCGGATAGGCATCGGGGGTGAGTTGTCGGCGATAGATTTCCACGCGCTCGGCATCGGGGAACTTGCTGTGATAAACTCCCATCTTGTCGCCGAAGACGCGGCCCAGACGGGTGGTGAGTTGGGTGGTGAGCGCTATCTCCGGCACGAGGAAAAGCACGTGCTCGCCGCGCGACAATGCTTCTTGGATGAGGTGAATGTAGACCTCGGTCTTGCCGCTCGACGTAACACCGTGCAGCAGACAAACGTCTTTCTCGCGCAGTGAGGTCTGTATCTCTGTCTGCGCCTGTTGTTGAGCCGGATTGAGTGTGTGCTGTTGCAAAATCGGGTCGGCCTGTCGTGGGCGCAGCCGTGCCACTTCGAAGGCATAACACTCCAGCACGCCGCGCTTCACCAGGGCGGAGAGCGCGGCAGAAGAGCCTCCCGACTGTGTGAGCTGCCTCTGCGACACTTCGGCCAGCAGGCGGATGTTGCAGAGTCGCAGGGCGGTGGCTGCCGATGCCAAGTCGAGATATTGCACCAGCATTTCGGCTTGTCGGGGAGCGCGTTTCAGATCTGCAAAAAGCGTGTTGAGCTTTTCTTCATCGAAATAAGTCTCTGTGAGCCGCACGTGCTGTTCGGTGCGAGGGCGGAAGGAGCGCTCGATGTGCTCTTTCACAATGATGGCCCCCTTTTCCAACAAGGCACGGATGGTGCGCAGCGTGTTGCCGATGCCGGCTTTGCGCTGCAATTCGTCCACCCCGATGTCGCCGTCGGAGGGCAGCAAGTCGAACAGGGTTTGCTCGGCCTTGGTCAGTGGGGTGGCGGTGTCGAAGTCGGGAGCCGGGGCCACGTGCATCTCGCTCTCGAGTTTCAGCCCGGCCGGCAGCGCTGCCTTCATCACTTCGCCGGGAGTACATATATAATAGGAAGAAATCCACTTCCAGAGTTTCCACTGTTCCGGCAGGAGCAAGGGGGATGTGTCCACCACTTCGGCCACCGGGCGTACCTCGTAACCACCTTCGGGCGCCTCGTTGTGCAGTCTGACCACCAGACCTGCATACTGCTTGCGCCGGCCCAATGGCACCACCACACGGCTGCCCACTGCCACCTCGGCAGCCATCGGCGCCGGCAGACTGTAAGTGAGCGGTTCCGGTATGGCCAAGGGCAGCAATACGTCAGCAAATGTGGGGAGCGGGGTGGACATGTCAGTGTGTGAGAGGTTGTGTGAAAAGGATGGGGTGAGGAAAAGCGGAAAAGCCTCCCCACCGCATCGGGGTGCGATGGGAAGGCTTTCGGAGTGTGTCGATTGGGGCAAATCGTGCTTTCAGGATATTATCCCCAGTGGGCAGGATCTTTGCGCCACTCTGCCAACATGGGCACGTGCTCTTCCTTGATGTAGCCGGTGCTGAGCGCCACTTCCACCACGGCTTCGTAGTTGGTCAGCGTGGTGAGTTCCACCTTGGCAGCGGCAAAGGCCTCTTCGGCCACGGGGAAGCCGTAAGTGTAGCTGGCTACCATGCCGATTACCTCGCAACCGTGAGCACGCAGGGCCTCGACGGCCTTAAGGCTGCTGCCGCCTGTGGAAATCAGGTCTTCCACCACAACGACTTTCATGCCGGGTTGCAAATCGCCTTCGATGAGGTTGGTCATTCCGTGGTCCTTTGCCTTGGAACGAACATAGGCAAACGGAAGTCCCAGTTCCTCGGCTACGAGTGCGCCCTGTGCGATGGCGCCGGTAGCCACACCGGCCACGGCCTCGGCCTCGGGATATTTCTCAGCGATGATGCGGCTCAGTTCGAGCTTCACGAAGCCTCGCAGTCCGGGGAAGGCGAGTGTCTTGCGGTTGTCGCAATAGAAAGGCGACTTCCAGCCGCTGGCCCAAGTGAAGGGTGCTTCGGGTTGCAACTTGATGGCTTTTACGTTCAGCAGCTTGGCTGCGAAAATCTTTTCGAGTGTGTTCATGATGTTATTATTAGGTAGTTGATTTTGTCGGGAATGTGTTTGGTGATTACTGCTTGCTGCGGAGGTGTTGCACCAGGTCGGTGGCCGCCCGTTCGGGAGCGCCGGGAGCGCCCAGCCGCTGCTCCATCAGACGATATCCGTCGAGCATGGCTTCGCGCTCTGTGCCTCCCTGCAGAATGCCGCCCAATGCGGAGCGCACGGCAGGTACTGTCATGCCGTCGGCCACCAGTTCGGGAACAACGGGAGCGTCGCACACCAGATTGACAAGGCTGATGTATCGCACCTTGAGCAGTCGGCGGCGCAGCCAAGACACCAGGCGGCCGCAGGCTGTGTAGTAGCAAACCACCTGTGGCACGCCGAAGAGTGCTGTCTCCAGTGTTGCAGTTCCGCTCGTCACGAGTGCAGCTTCGGCATGTGACAAGAGCCGATAGGTCATGCCCTCCACGAGGGTGGGAGGGGGCACATCGTCTGGCAGGCGGGCCAACATGTCTTCGTAGTGGCTGCGTGCAATGGAGGGTGCACCGGCCAACACCAGTTGGTAGCCCTTCTCGGCAAATGGGGCTGCGGCGCGGCACATGCGGAGCAGGTTGTCCTTGATTTCCTGCTTGCGGCTGCCGGCCAGCAACGCGATGATGGGGCGTTCGGGGTCGATGCCGGCAGTTTGGGCAAAGGTTTCACGGCTTTCGCTGTGGCTCTTGCGGAATGCGGCCACCTCATCCACGGTGGGATTGCCCACATAGCAGATTTTGTAGCCGTGCTTCCGCTCGAAGAAGTCCACTTCAAAGGGAAGTATGGAATAGAGGCGCGTCACGTAGCGTCGTATGCTGTGGATGCGGTGCTCCTTCCAGGCCCAAATCTTCGGCGATATGTAATAGTATACGGGGCAGATGCCTTTTTCGCTGACGTATCGGGCGATGTTCAGGTTGAAGCCCGGATAGTCCACCAGCACCACGGCATCCGGCTGCCAAGCTTCTATGTCGCGTTTGCAGCGTGCCATGCCTTTCAGGATTTGGGGCAGATGCAGCAGCACGGGGATGAAACCCATGTAGGCCAAGTGGCGATAGTGGCGCAAGCGTATTCCACCCACGGCACTCATGTGGTCGCCTCCGTAGAAGCGGAATGAGGCCTCGGGGTCCTGACGGCGGATGGCCGCCATGAGGTGAGCGGCATGCAGGTCGCCGCTGGCTTCGCCGACGATAAGGAAGTACTTCATGCTGACCCGTTGTGGATGAATGGTTTTGGTTGTTAGAAAAATGAGTTGTGTCTGCAGTGCTGCATCAGCGCATTGTCGGAACGTTAGAAATCCTCGAAGCGCAGGCTGTCGCGCAGGCCATAGTGTGTGATGTCGAGGTTGATGGGTGTCACTGCCACGTAGCCGTTGGCCAATGCCCAGCGGTCGGTGTCGGTGGCTTCGGGTTCGAGTTCGGCACAGTCGCCCACCAACCAGAAGTAGGGGCGGCCGTAAGGGTGCTCGCGTTCAGCCAGTTCGTTCTGCCATCGGCTGTGCGCCATGCGGCAAACACGCACCCCTTCGAAGCTTTCGCGGAGAGGGAAGTTGATGTTGAGACAACTGAGCGGGGGCAGCTCGTTGTCGAGCGCGTATTGGGTGAATTTCAGCAGGTAGTCGTGCAAGGGCGTGAAGTCGGCCCGCGAACTGTGGTCGCAGAGGGAGAAAGCGATGGACCGATAGCCCTGCAATGCGCCCTCGGTGGCGACCCCCATGGTGCCCGAGTAGTGGGCATTGACCGAGGAATTGTCGCCGTGATTGATGCCTCCGATAATCAGGTTCGGGCGACGACGGATGTAGCGGTTCAGAGCCACTTTTACACAGTCGGTAGGTGTGCCCGAACAGGCATAGATCTCAAGTCCCGGCTCGCGATGAATGGGCTTGCAGGTGAGGGGCACGTTGGGCGTGATGCAACAGCCGGCTCCCGAACGTGGGGAGTCGGGGGCTACGACCAGCAGGTCGGCCACAGGCATCAGTGTGTCGATGAGGTAGTTGATGCCACCGGCGGTGTAGCCGTCGTCGTTGGAAATGAGGATATAGGGTCTTTGTTCTTGCATAGCGTTTTCTTGTGGGTGAGATGTGCTTTCGGGAGCGTTATTCCTTTTGTCGGAAAAACAGGTCCGGGATGCGCAGAAATCTGCAGTGCTTGTAGAATTTTCTGCAGTGCTTGCAAAAAATTCTACAGTGCTTGCGCAAAATCGAAGAAAGCACTCTGGGATTTTGCCGCCTGCGGCAGGCCTTTTGGGCGGTGCTTGCGCAGTAGCTCGAAGGCTGTCCGGAATTTCGTCCGAGGCCTTGGTGGCTTTGCGCAAAAGTACGAAAAAAACTTTAATGCCTACGGGATAACGGAAAAATTGTTACCTTTGCAAAATGGGTGGAGTGTGCTCTCGCCGAAAAGGCTTCTGGCGGACGGAAGGTCCGTCGTGGGGAGAAGCGCTTTGCCTCTGAAAAAAACAAGAACAATGAGCAAAATCATAGCACTTGCAAACCAAAAAGGTGGCGTGGGAAAAACCACCACCTCAATGAATCTGGCAGCTTCGCTGGCCACGCTGGAGAAAAAAGTATTGCTGATCGATGCCGACCCGCAGGCCAACGCGTCGTCTGGACTGGGCGTGGATATCGGCAAGGTGGACTGCTCCATCTACGAATGCATCATCGATAAGGCGGATGTGCGCGAAGCAATCTACACGACCGACATCGAACGGCTCGACATCATTCCGTCGCACATCAACCTGGTGGGCGCAGAAGTGGAAATGCTGAACCTGGAGCGCAGAGAGTTTGTGATAAAATCCATCCTCGAGCCACTGAAATCGGAGTACGACTACATATTGATCGACTGCTCACCCTCGTTGGGTCTCATTACGGTGAACGCTCTCACGGCAGCCAACTCAGTGATTATCCCCGTGCAGTGCGAATACTTCGCTTTGGAGGGAATTTCCAAACTTCTGAGTACCATAAAAATCATTAAGCAGAAACTCAATCCGGAACTCGAGCTGGAAGGCTTCCTGCTCACGATGTACGATTCGCGCTTGCGTCTGGCCAATCAGATATACGACGAGGTGAAACGACACTTCCAGGAGCTGGTGTTCAAGACCGTTATCCAGCGCAACGTGAAGCTGTCGGAGGCTCCGAGCCACGGACTCCCGGTGATCCTCTACGACGCTATGTCGACCGGTGCCAAGAACCATCTTGCCCTGGCCAAGGAGATAATTATGAAGAACCAATAAAGACTTTGACACATGGCTGCACAAAAGAAATTTCCCGCATTGGGACGCGGACTGGACGCGCTGATTTCCACCGAAGACGTGCATACCGGCGGTTCCTCTTCCATCAACGAAATTTCCATAGAGAAGATAAAGGCCAACCCCAACCAGCCTCGTCGCGAGTTTGACGCAGAGGCACTCTCGGAACTGGCCGACAGCATCCGCGAGATAGGCATCATCCAACCCATCACCCTGCGCAAAATGGACGATGGCACTTATCAAATCATCGCCGGCGAACGCCGATGGCGCGCCTCGCAGATGGCAGGACTTAAGACGATACCGGCTTACATCCGCACCGCCGACGACGAAAACGTGATGCAGATGGCACTGGTCGAAAACATACAGCGCGAAGACCTCAATGCCATCGAGATAGCCCTGGCATACCAAAACCTGATTGAGAAATACGACCTGACGCAGGATCAACTCAGTGAGAAAGTGGGTAAGAAGCGTGCCACCATTGCCAACTACCTGCGCTTGCTCAAGTTGCCGGCACAGGTGCAAGTGGCCTTGCAGAACCGACAAGTGGATCAGGGACATGCGCGTGCCCTGTTGGGACTCAGTCAGCCCTCGATGCAGGTGAAGCTTTTCGGCGAGATACAGGAAAACGGCTACTCCGTGCGCCAGGTTGAGGAGATGGTAAAAGCCATCAACAGCGGCGATGTGGTGAAAAGCGGCCGCAAGCAGCTGGGTGGTAAATCGGCCTCGCGGCTTCCGGAGGAATACAACGTGCTCAGAGAGCGCCTTTCCGACTTTTTCCGCAGCAAGGTGCAGATGACCTGCACTGCCGGCGGAAAGGGCAAGATCAGCATTCCGTTCAATTCGGAAGAAGACTTGGAACGCATTGTGGCTTTGTTCGACAAGATGAGACGATGATGCAATTGTGGCGAATGGTTTGCACCATCGTGCTGTGGCTCATGGTGTCGGTAGGCGTAGGAAGCCGGGCTATGGCGCAAGCGACGGACAGTGTTCCGCCACCTGTGGATAGTCTTTTTGTTACGGCTGACTATACCGAACATGCCGATGACAGCATCGCTGCTCGCAACGACAGCACTCTGCGTGCCCTCCACCGCCCACTGAAAGCCGCCGACTCATTGCAAGTGGGCGATGTGCCGGCCGAACTCCCCAAAGCACGTTTCGTGCCCGACCCCAAGCGAGCCTTGTGGCTCTCGTTGGTGCTTCCGGGGGCCGGACAGATATACAACCGGAAGTATTGGAAGATTCCCATTGTGTATGGTGGATTCTTGGGATGCACCTATGCCCTGATGTGGAACCAACAGATGTATCGCGACTATTCGCAGGCATATCTCGACATCATGGACGACGATCCGCGTACCCAGAGTTACATGGGGATGCTCCCACCGCGCTATGACATCACAGGGCGTGAGGAACAGTTCAAGAAGGTGTTCAAGAACAAGAAGAACTACTATCGCCGCTACCGCGACCTGAGTGCGTTTTGCTTCATCGGTGTCTATCTGCTCTCGGTCATCGATGCGTATGTCGATGCACAGCTTTCGGAGTTTGACATCTCGCCGGATCTGAGCATGAAGGTGGCCCCCACAACATTCGAAAACCAAGGAACGATGCCCTCGAAAGCCTATGGCGTGGGCTGCTCCCTCAATTTTTAAATCAGAATTATGAAGAATTTTTTTATATACCTTACCGCGTGTTTTGCCACGGCCTCGGCAGTTTCGGCCCAAGAGGTGATTGATGTGGACGACGAGGAAGTGGATGTGCTGCTCGAGGATACCATTGTTGCCGATGATGGCGGAGTGGACTTACCCGAGAGTATGACCTACAACGTCGATTCCTTGTTGATGGAATGGCACGCACAGACATATCTCCGTCCCGACAGCACTTGTGAGAACCCCGACTACAATCCCACCTTTGCTCCTGAGGTATATCAGGAACGCCTGCAGCGCATTCCGGCTGTGATGGAGTTTCCCTACAACAGCATTGTGCAGCGCTTCATCGACCAGTATAGCGGCCGCCTGAGACGCTCTGTTTCCTATATGCTCGGTGCTTGCAATCTTTATATTCCCATCTTCGAAGAAGCACTCGACTATTACGGAGTTCCGTTGGAACTGAAGTATCTTCCCGTCATCGAGTCGGCACTCGACCCCACTGCGACGAGCAGAGTCGGGGCAGCCGGTCTGTGGCAGTTTATGCTTGCTACAGGAAAACGCTATGGCTTGGAAGTAAATAGTCTCATCGATGAACGACGCGACCCTATCAAGTCGTCGTATGCCGCCGCCAAGTTCTTGCGAGACCTCTATAAGATTTATGGCGATTGGACCTTGGTGATTGCAGCTTACAACTGCGGCCCCGGCAACGTAAACAAGGCGATGCATCGTGCCGGTGCGAAGGACTATTGGGCCATCTACCCCTATCTGCCCAAAGAGACGCGTGGATATGTTCCGGCATTCATTGCGGCAAATTACATAATGAATTATTATTGTGAGCACAACATATGCCCGATGGTCACGAGTCATCCCATCAGTACGGACACCATAGTGGTGAACCGCAATTTGCACTTCTCGCAAATTGCCGACCTATGTGGCATCGACTACAAGGCAGTGAAGGCCCTGAACCCCCAGTATCGCACCGGCCTTATTCCCGGAGCGCAGCGGCCCTGCACCGTTCGCTTGCCGCAGGAAACTGTTCTGACCTTTGTGGACTGGGGCGACTCCATCTACAACTATCGTGCAGATTCGCTCTTCACGCGTCGTGCCACGGTGCAAGTGGCTGAGGGCAGAAGTTCGGCAGTGCGCCAAGCCCCCCGCAACGGCTCGCGCAACAACGATCGTAGCGCAACGAGAGGCCGACGCGGCAGTCGCAATGATTCACGCAAAGGTGGTCGAAACAAGACTGTAACGGTGCGCCAAGGAGATACTTTGAGCGAAATCGCACGCCGACACGGCACCAGTGTGAGCAAACTTCGCAAACTCAACGGATTGAAGGGAAACAATATCCGTGCAGGAAAGAAAATCCGTGTCAAGTAGTCGGTTTGCCATTGCGCCTTAGCAGTTTTTCGGCGGAGCGTCTACGCTCGTCGTTACCATTATTATAATGATACCCCCTGCGCCAAATGAAGTGCGCAGGCATTTCATCCGTTTCTTATCAAGGAGGAAAAATATATGACAGACAAGCCCAACAAACAACTTACGCCTCAGGAAATCAAGGATGAGGAGATGATAAGTGCGGCTTTCCAGAAGCTGATTGATACATACATGGCTTCCAACCACCGACGCAAGGTGGATGTCATCACCAAAGCCTTCAACTTTGCCAAGCAGGCGCACAAAGGCGTGCGCCGTCTTTCCGGCGAACCCTATATCCTGCACCCCATTGCTGTGGCGCAGATCACGTGTGAGGAGATCGGACTTGGCTCCACCTCCATCTGTGCTGCACTTTTGCACGATGTGGAGGAAGATACTGATTATACCAACGAAGACCTGTCAAACCTCTTTGGCCCGAAAGTGGCAAACATTGTCGAGGGACTGACAAAGATTTCGGGAGGCATCTTCGGCGATCGTGCATCGTTGCAGGCCGAGACTTTCAAGAAACTCCTCCTGACCATGAGCGATGACATCCGCGTTATCCTCATCAAGATTGCCGACCGCTTGCACAACATGCGGACGCTGTCGAGCATGCTCCCAAGCAAGCAGTACAAGATTGCCGGTGAGACATTCTATATCTTCGCCCCGTTGGCCGACCGATTGGGCCTGAACAAAATCAAGACCGAGCTGGAAAATCTCTCCTTCCGCTATCAACATCCGGAAGAGTATGAGGCCATCTTGGAAAAGCTTTCACACTCGGCGAAGGAGCGTGAGAAAATCATCGAAAGCATTACACCACTCATTCGCACCCAACTCGACTCGCGCGGCATAAGCTACCGACTTACCTCCCGTGTGAAGAGCCCTTACAGCATTTGGTCGAAGATGCAGAAGAAGCACATCCCCTTCGACGAAATCTACGACCTCCTGGCCATGCGTGTGGTGTTCACACCTCGCAACCGCGAGCAGGAAATTGATGAGGCCTACATCATCGATGCTGCACTGTCGCAGATATTCAAGAAACACCCCGGCCGTCGACGCGACTGGCTCACGCAACCCAAGGCCAATGGATATCAGGCTTTGCACGAAACCTTTATGCTTTCCTCAGGAGCGTGGATCGAAGTGCAAATACGCTCCGACAGAATGGACGACATCGCCGAACAAGGTTTGGCGGCGCATTGGAAATACAAGGATGCAGGAGCTGCGTACGATGAGAACGAACTGAACAGATGGCTCGACTCCATCCGCGAAATTTTGGACGACCCTCAGCCCGATACGCTCGACCTGCTGGATACCATCAAACTCAATCTGTTCACTTCCGAAATTCAAGTCTTCACTCCGAAAGGTGAGCTCAAAACGATGCCCTCCGGCTCCACGGCTCTCGACTTCGCATTCTCCATCCACTCCTTCCTGGGTAGCCATTGCATCGGTGCCAAGGTCAATCACCGCCTCGTGCCGCTGAGTTATCGCCTCAAGGGCGGCGATCAGGTGGAGATACTCACCTCGCGCACCCAGCGAGTGCAGCCCGAATGGCTCGGCTTTGCCATGACGGCCAAAGCCAAGTGCAAAATCGAGGCCATACTTCGTCGCGAACGGCGTGAGAAGCAGCGTAAGGGCGAAGAGGTCCTGCGTACTTTCTTGACCGGCAAAGGGTTTGAGGCCTCGGCCGCCGCTTTCTCCAAACTCACGCACGCTCATCACTTTCCGGCTCCGGCAGATTTGTTCCTGGCCATTGGTGAAGGAAAAGTGGTGCTCGGAGATGCCGAAATCGATGTGCTGCGTGGCAAGAAGCGTAGCGGATGGCGCAAACTCTTCCCCTTCATTGGGCGCAAGGACGACAAGAAAATCACGGACGCAAGCGCTTTCGTGAAGAGCCTGAACCGAAAGAAGGTGCTGACATTGAACGAAGAGACAATGGCACAGTGTGTCGTTGCTCCGTGCTGTAACCCTATACCAGGAGACGATGTGATGGGCTGCATCATGGACGACAAGACCTTGGAAATACACAAACGGAATTGTGAAACGGCCACGAAGCACAAGACACGTTACGGCAACAACATTCTGGCCGCCGACTGGGATATGCACAAAGCAATGCTCTTCGATACCAAGATTTATATCAGAGGCATCGACAGCCGAGGCGTGCTTTACTCCATCGCTGACGTACTTCACAAGCAGAATGCTTTTGTCATCAAACGCATCACGCTGGAGACGAACGACGGAATCTTCGAAGGCAGCATCGACATCTCAGTTTACGACACCGAGGATGTGAAAACCGTCTGCGACTCTCTGAAGCAGATCGAACAGGTTACAAAAGCCGTCCGCGTGGATTGAGATCGGCGGAATGGATACGAAAAAGTCGGGGGCTGAATTTCAGCCCCCGACTTCTTAGTAAAATTATACCGACAATCTTGGAATAAATCAGAGTATTACAGATACCAATTCCAACGTCGCCACATATAATGTCCGATGGTCCAAGGAACACCCCAAAACACCTCCCTCAAATGATAACGAGCAAACATCAAGTTGCGACACGAATGAGCACAGAAACGATGTAGTCGTCGGGAACTATGAATACCTTTGAAGCGTGTTTCGTATTTCCCGAAATTACCCCCTGACATAATCTCTTGCAGCAGAAATTTTCCCTCTTGTTCTTTGGGAGAAACAAAGCAATGTTGTGCATCGGTACCGAATACCTGCTGTACCACCCAAGTCACAGCTCCAGCAAAATGCATCAGTCCCCATTGTCTGAGAAGCCGTATGGTTTCTTCATTCTCTTCTAGAGAAAATGGTTGCAGCAGACAATAGTGGTAGTCCATTAGTTGGCGCAAACCGATACCCTCACCGAAAAGATGTCGGTAGATGTGCAATAACAGGTATAGCCGATTGAAAGCCGGTGTTGGAACACAGACCGTGTCCGTAGTGCTTGGCAAAGTCATGTTGGTCTCCCATTTGTCAGCTTTGGCTTGAGAGAAAAAATGCTGCAGCCTATGGTTCCGCCAAGGCACATTCAGCCGCGATGGTGTGAAGTGTGCTTCGATGGTAGTGATGTCGCTAATATCAAAAATTGTATGGAGGTAACACGTATCGACATTCCTATTATGTAGCATAGCATATGCCAACGTATCTTTTCGTGCAGCACGTATCCATAGGTCGATGTCGCCGGGAGTTCGGAGCAGAGGGGTGGGGTAATAAGTCGCCACGCCTTGTCCTTTCAAAATCACAGAGTGCAGACCCTCAGTTTCCAAAAGTTTCTGAATACGGACGCACTCAGTGTTGAGCAAGGAGTTCTGTTTGCGAATGTTCTCAGCCAGCGCAAACCATTGCAGAAGTAATGGTCGTGGTGGTCGCTGCTCTGCAGGCAGTTTCTCAATGGCATGAAAAAGAACTCCGGCCAAGGTTTGCTTCACGGCCATGTGGTACAATTCTTCCCATTCCTTTTCTGTAGGAATGTTATTGAGAGAAGAAATACGCCCGATGTATACACGAATGAGCTGGAAGAATAATTGATGGGCTGCCATGGTTATACAACTTCTAGCAGAGTGCTCCTTGTTAATGTTTGCGATAGTGAAATAGTGTTGATACGTACACCTTTAGAACTTCAGTCCGCTAACAATACGATAGAACGTCAGCCAAAGGATTTTCAGATCGAACCAGAAAGAGCGATGTTGCAGATAGAAAAGATCGTAGCGCATGCGGCGCACCATTTTTTCAATGGTGTCTGTGTAACCGTTGTAGAGTGTAGCATACGATGTTACTCCCGGACGTATCTGATAGAGGAACGGATATCGCGAATCATGTTCCATGATTTGGTCGATGTAGAATTGGCGCTCCGGACGCGGTCCCACAAAAGCCATGTCCCCACAGAAAACGTTCCAGAGTTGTGGTAATTCATCAAGGTGATGTTCGCGCAGGAACTTACCGATGCGGGTCAACCGCTCATCGCCCCCTTTTGCATAAAGTTTGGGACCACTAGCCTCGGCATCGATGCGCATAGACCGAAATTTGTAGATGTTGAACGGACGACCGAAGCGTCCGATACGCTCCTGCTTGAAGATGGCAGGTCCGCCGTCCTCACGTCGAACTGCGATATAGCAGAAAAGGAAAAGCGGAGAGAAGATAATAAGACACAACCCGGCAATCAGGCAGTCGATGATGCGCTTGGTGTTACGCTCAAAGGCATTCATGCCGTCGGGAATGAATTTAGGGTGTTTATGCATGGTTGTTAAGCGTTAGTATGTTTAAGGGAATAAAGTTTTCACTTCCTCAGTTTTTTCTTGTAGAGCCATACACGCATGCGGTGTGGCATGATGCGAGCCGTAAACCGGATGAAAATATTCTTCAGAAAGGTACAGAAGTTGATATACCGTAGTCCATAGAAGAGAAATTGCAGGCGCATTTCCACCAAAGCATATCTCCATCCGCCGCGTCGGGCAAACATATATTCAGAGGCTCTGAAATAGAGTAAGGATTCTTGGAGACAATAGAAATGGCACCCATTGGTAAGCATTCGTACCCAGAGGAAATAATCTTCGAAAAGAGGATAGTCGCGATAGCTACCATTGTGCAGTACGGCCTCACGTCGGAACATCACCACAGGATGATTGACCGGATTGCGTTGTTGTCCGTATTTGTATAGTTCAGCGTGGGTTTCCGGTAGTCGTTTCACCGAATGTATGTGCTTGATGTCTTCGGAAAATTCATCAAGCCACGCACCGCACACATCCACTTCCGGATGCTCTCTGAACACTTGCAGCTGACGTTCAAACCTATAAGGCTTTGCTATGTCGTCCGTATCCATTCGAGCAACCAATTCGTGATGACAATGTTTCAGACCTTCATTCAACGCACGGCCCAGTCCTTGGTTTGTGTGTAGCTGGATGGACTTTAGCTCAGGATGGATTTTCTTGAAATCTGTAATGACACTATTTAATGCTTCTGTCAATGGCCCGTCTTCCACCAGCACCACCTCCGTTGGTGGAATGGTTTGTTGAAAAACGCTCTCGAGCGCAGCGTGCAAAAAGTCGGGTCGCTCGCGGTGATATACCGATAGCAACACGGAAAATTTGGTTGTCATAGAGGTGTTTATAGATGTGAAGTTCTGTTGTCTCTCTTTAAAGTTCTTCGGTTATGAATAGAAACTTTTCCAAAAGTTCTTCGGTTATGAATAGAAACTTTTCCAAAAGTTCTTCGGTTGTGAATAGAAATAATGTATATTTGCGTGGTAAAATTCACAATATAAAAACCATGAAGCAGTTATTGAGAAACATCATCGTTGACCAGAAAGAGGTATTTCAGCGCTCCCGAGTTGTGAAACGAATGTTCCCAGAGAACCTCTTGTCTTCGGAAGAAATAGTAGTTATCACCGGTGTTCGTCGTTGTGGTAAGTCGGTTTTATTGCAGCAGATACGGAAAAACTTTACTCGAAGTGATTACTTCTTTAATTTTGATGATGATCGTCTGCGTGATTTTGGTGTGGAACATTTCCAATTGTTATATGAGGTCTTTGTGGAAATGTATGGTGAGCAGAACCATTTCTTCTTTGACGAAATACAGAATGTTTCGGGGTGGGAGCACTTTGTAAAGCGTCTTTACAACTCGGGTAAGAAAGTCTTCATTACAGGAAGCAACGCCAACATGTTGAGTCGTGAGCTGGGTACATATCTTACCGGTTGTTATGTGTCGATAGAGTTATATCCATTCTCTTTTATTGAATTTCTTCATTTCTCAGGTGAGAAGCATATTCTGGAGGATATAGATGGCACAATACAACGCAGTCGGATGTTGCGTCTATTTAATGAATATATGCAGGATGGTGGTTTCCCGATGTATTTGCAGAGCAAGAACCCTGAAATTCTCAGAACACTTTATGATAACATCCTTTATCGTGATGTCTTGGTGCGAAATCAGATAGTGAATGAACGCGAACTCAAGGAACTGATGTATTTTGCAGTGAGCAATATAGGGAAACTATTTACATACAATTCATTGACCAAAGTGATTGGTGTAAAAAATGCTACGACCGTGAAGAATTATATATCTTACGTTGAAAATACGTATTTGCTCTGCACACTGGGGAAAATAGATGCTTCCGTAAAGGCTCAACTGAATGCCCCAAAAAAGTTCTATTGTATAGACAATGCAATTGCTTTGCGGTTAGGTTATCATTTCAGTGAAGATATGGGGCGTCTATTGGAAAATATGATTTATGTGGAACTACGTCGCAGAGGTGGAGAATTGTTCTATTTCAATAATGGTGGTAGTTCAGAGTGTGATTTCATTGTGCGTGATGGCTTTCGGGTACGGCAGGCATTGCAAGTATCAGTATCTCTAACCAATCAAGCCACACGTGAACGTGAAATACATGGTTTGTTGTCCGCTATGAACGCTTTCGGACTTCATGAGGGTTATATCATAACTCATTCCGATGAAGATATAATAGCAGAGGGTAGTAAAGTAATATATGTACTTCCGGCTTGGAGGTGGATGCTGAGAGGTTGAGAATTGATAAAGTCAAGGCCTTAACCGATAACGACTCGTTTGAGAAAGTCTGTTACACTAATGGGAAGATAGTGGAGTAGGTTCTTTGCTCTTCGTTTAAGTTTATGTGCGATTTTTGCCACCGAAATAGTAAAATCTTCATTGTATTGAAGATTTTTACGTAAAATTCTTCAATGCGTTGAAGAATTTACCATTTCTTAGTTTCCTATTTTACGCTTAGAACAGAGTCCAGTTCGGTAGTTGTATGCAAAATTCAATCGGCATATTGATCCACGTCTTTGGAGCAATCACTTCTTTTTCGAGGTGTTCATTCAGATAAGCAGCCCACCAAGAGAAGCTACTATTGGCAATGATGTTCACGCTGCAGGCACTCATCAGGCGGATGTCGTTGTAGCTTTCAGCCCCCTTGTTCCAATCCACAAGCGTATGTTCACACTCATTGATTAGTGGCAGCAAGTGTTTCCGACACCATGCCATGTCATTACTGAAGATGGCAAAGTGAAGCCCCGTGCCATATTTTCTTTTCACATAATGGATGGCTGTGGTATAATAGTCCAATCCGCAGAGGCCGAGGTAAATCTTATGTTTCAGATAGTCGCCCCGACGAACATGGATACTCACCGTTCGTTTTTCGGAGAATTTTTGTGTAGCCAAAGCATTTACTTCGGAGAGTCGATTTTTGTAAGTGAATTCTTTCAGAATCAATGGACGCACATGCCCGAAATACTTTTCATTCTGCCAAATACCTTCGTAGAATAAGTCGCCTTTGGCTTCGGCAAACACGTTGGGCATATATCGACATGATGGCGTTTCCTCCACCACCTCAGTCCTTTTCTTCGGAAGGAATTTTCGGAATACACGAGACAACTTATAATTGGTGGTATATCTCGTTACGCGTTTCAGTTCCTCCTTTGTTGCAGAGCGAGCAGAGATATTGAACACTTCTGCCAATTCAAAACCATTATGCAACTTATAGGTGGCATACTTGCTCGTATCCATCAGACACTCGTCGCCTGTAGCTTCGCGCATTGCCAGCAGGAATGCATACTGAAACATCTGGTTGCCAAGGCCACCGGAGATATTAATGATTTTCATGAGATGATAGAACTTTAGAGATAGGACGTTCGGTTGTAATTAGGATTGGTTACTCTAATTTCCCGATAGCCCAAGTTTGGTGCGCTGAGGAAAGAAAGATGTGTCATTTCAATCCACATAGAAAACGTGTACATTTCGTTTGCAGTTCTATTCGTAGCATAACAAAACTGGTTACTACTGCACAAGAAAAAATGAGAAGCAAGGGAATGAGTGGATGACATTCTGAAATCTTGCTGGCCAAGATGTAGAAAGGCAGCATAATTAGCAGATGATTTAAATAATACTGCAAGGAGTAGTGTCCAAAGTGGACGAACACATTTCTAATCTTCCAACTTCTATCGGCTATTTCTTTAGATGCTATCCAAACTATTATAATACCCAATAAGGGGCAGATATATTGAGTAATAACAATCCCTATCCCCTCCCCGAGTTTTACAAATGAGAGGGCAAATAAGATTGTTGAGATGTAAGTTGTGATTGCTTTGTGTTGCTGGTAAAATGAGAGTAACGAAGAATAGTTGGATTTTATGTGTATGCCTAAAACAAAGAATGGCAGAAAATACGCCACCTTGCCCAAGGTCATAAAATTCAAGGAACGGAAATCTGTGAAAGATAGGCATAGGCACAAACCGCAGATACATAAGAGTATCCACCATTTTCTAACCAGTTGTACAATAATCATAATTAACAATAGAGTGTATAGAAACCAGTAATACTCGCCATTAAGCATCTTTATCAAGGATACGCCCCATGTGACTTCCCCTCCATTTGTGATGGAGCTGAACAGGTGGCGGAAGCAAATAGAAAGCAGTCCGAACGCAATATACGGCACAATCAGTCTGGCAGCTTTCTTGCGTAAGAGTGTAGAGACCCCCCCCCTTGTTGAGAACAGGAAACCAGATGCGACAAAGAACAATGGCATTTGAAAAGAGCGTACTACTTCTCCTAATAATGGGAGTTTTTCTGCCAAATTGAGAGGGTGACTGCAGAAACTATGTCCCAAAATCACAAGGAGTATGGCAATTCCTTTAACAATATCTATTTCCTGGTAATAAGTTTTTTCTGTCATATATATAGGTTTACGAACGTTTCAGATTAAACCTTCAAGTACCACCTGAGAGCATTGACAGCTATACGAACTCCCTTCTTAGCTTTTCCCCACAAGCTATGGTCTCTCCCTTTGTTAAAGTACGGGTCTATAAGCACTTTGCTTCTAAGAATCAATTTAGGAGTGTCTTCATCGGTTTGCCATTCTGCAGGAAGACAGTATTCGCGTCCCAATTTTTTGCATGGGTGTGTTCTTAGATAGGCATTAATATGTGATTCGTCATGCACGTTTGCGACAATACCTCTATTGTAATCAGCTCGGATGTTATGGCTAAGTGTGCGTATCATCTGTAGATAGTGCTCAGCACATCCTCCATTTATTCCTCCCATAAAATAAGTGTAATGTTTCCCGTACGGAGCAACATAAGCTAATGAACGACGATTTCTTTCATACGGGTAGAACATGGGGTGCTGCCGTTCGCGTCGTCCGGGCCATATTCCCATGGCTAAACCGCTATTGTCTGGTAGTATATCTTGGCTGACCGGTCGTAGGAATAGAGCGTTGGCATTGAAGAAGTAGATATAGTCAAACTCCATTAATTCAGTTTCGACTTGTAGGAACATCTCAAAACGAAACAATGAATCTGCAGGAAATCCGGCACACTCTTTATAAATAAGGGTAACATTTTTGGCTTTTGTCAAAGCTTTGTCATCCGTCCAGACAAAATAGTGCTTTTGAGCCTCTTCGGATAGAAAATACTTTTCTGCAGAAGCGTAAAAATCAGGGAAGAATTTATTATACTTTCCTGTGCAGATGTAGAGAATAGCGACTTTCATTATCAAATGGGATTTTGTGAATGGCTTATTATCTATTATGTGGTGATTGTCTGATGATATGGATGTTCCCAAATAGTATGGTATTCGTTGATTCTATTCCATCCAGGTTTTTCGGTGTAGATAGTATAGAGATAAACAAAGCCAATCATCAATAAGGCGCATTGATATAGCAATCTTTTACTGCGTGAAAAGTTATAAATCGTATTTGTCAATAAGATAAACAAGTATAATTCAAAATAAGAACATGCTCGATTGAGTGCTGTGATTTTTAGAGACATCACAGCAGAGCAAAGGGATATTATGGAGAGCCAAACCAGTAAACGGTTTTTATCTTTATTTTCTTTATAAAATAATTGATAGAAAATAAGTATTAAAGCAATCTTGATTAAATCAAGTATATTTCCTAATTGATATTGTTCGTCAAGTAAATATGCACTGTCTCCTTTCCCCAGAAAATCAAGTATGCTTCCAAAACTTCCTATGCAAAGAATAGTACAGAAAGTTATAAGGAAGAAGTTCTTTCGGTTAACAGAAAGAAAACTTGCAGGAACTATGACAAGAAAACAAATGGCAGATGAGTGTATCGTACTGGCTAATAAAATTAGTAGCACAGAGAGGATGACACGTTTTTCCTTTAGTGCAAAATATCCCCAGATACAAATAGCTGTAGCCAATGATTGTCTGACAGGACAAACAAGTCCGCTGGTGAAGAGATATAAACCAACGATTAAGTACGCAGGAAACCAAATGCTCTTAGCCTCTCTCTTGAAGAGTAAGAATACGGAGCTAAAAACAACAAATGAGATGAACAGAATGAAAACTTCAGGAGAAGATGATATATGTTTATGAAAAAACTTTTCAAAGATTAAATATCCTGTTTCAAACCTCTCTTCAGGAACTTGCCAAAAGTTGCCAATGTCAGAAACTTTATAAAAATGGGCATAATAGGCATCTGTATCAGCAAATGTGTCCCAACTTCTTAAACCGGCAAAAAGAATGAATCCAATGCACAAAAGCAGAAATTGAATTTGTTGTTTTTTTGATACGTTCTGGGTGAATAGTTTCGAAAGGATGGCAACTAAAATGGTTGAAAACAGTAGAGTGAAAATCATTAGTTATAGATTTAATTCAGGTATAACACTTCTTGAAACAACTCCATCCACTCCGTTCCGATGTTCTCGGGGGTGAACTTCTCAACTTTCTTGTTGGCCTCATCGGCATATTGTGGAATTTTATTTTTTCTGATGAGTGACAGAATTTCTTGTGCCATCTTGTCAACGTTAAAAGGGGGGATAAGTATTCCGTTCTTCTTGTGTGAGATAACATCCGTAATGCTGTCGAAACTATTGAATGCGATGGGTACGCATCCATACTGCATGGCTTCTGTAAGAACCAGCCCCCAGCCTTCGTAGTTGCTTGTCAAGAGCATTAGAGAACTCTCTTTATAGTAAGAAACCGGGTTCTGAAATCCTAAGAAACGTGTGCGTTGCAAGCCTAATTCTGAACTCAACTCTTGCAAACGTTTTTTGAAAGGCCCGTCACCGATAAGGACAAATCCCCAGTCTGTAAGTTCTTCCTGCAATTGTTTCCAAACATAAAGTGCCCGGTAGGGATTTTTTGGGGGGGAAAACCTACCGCAAAAGAGAATCTGCTTTTTCTTTTCCTGAAAATTCTCTTGCCTTAGATAGGGGAAAGAAAGCATATTGTTGATGGCACGAAGGCGTGTGTTATCTTTCACTCCTGCTATATGCATGAAGCTATGAAAGAACTTTTCACTGAGCAGAACTGTTCGGTCACTGATTTTATACAAATGCTTATAAAGTTTCCGATGAGGATACATCGTAAAGAGGCGAAAAGGCCACCGTGTGGCGATGTCGCGTAGTGCAATGACTGATAGTTGTTTCCATTTGAAGAACTTAAAGTCCATACGATTTCGGTTGGCTCGTATTCGCATGTCCGGACAAAAATGGAGGACGGAGATGAGGGGCAAACCGCTTTTCTGTTTGACTTTGGCGCAAAATTTATTGAAAAGATGGCTGTGAGCATTCTGATTAAGAATGATGTCAACCTGTTCTTTCCTCAAAATATCCGTCAAAGCGGTGATGTTTTCTTCCGCATAGTCGGCATCATTGGGCAAAAAGAATTGCGATGCAGGTAGAGTGTACTCTTTTGAGTAAGGGGAGCGTCGGCAGGACACGAAGATGATACTCATTCCACAAGCTATCAACTGCGTGGCCAATGAAACGGACACACGTTCAATACCTCCGATGGTAGGGTCGAATTCTTGAACGTTGCAAATGGCTATTTTCATAATCCTTGGTTTCTGTTAGAGGTTTTCTTTGAGCATATCATTCAGTTTGTTTAAGGATGACTTGCGATACTCTGCCAGTTTGAGAGTAATTTCATCATATGCCGGATGCCTATTAGGGTGCACTTGGTCAATGTTTGAAACAATCCGTTGATGCAAGTTTAGTTTTTTGAGAAGGTTTTCTATGCGGAACACCTTGCTAGGATTACTGATATAGACATAGAAATCGCGGCCGAACAACACAGAAAAGACCATGGCATGAAAACTATTGGTAACAATCACTCTTGAACATGCAATTTGGTACAACCATTCTTCCACCGGCAGAAACCTCTTGTTGATTGTGCGAGAGGGTTGCAGATACCCGTATACTTTCCTGAGAGGTAGATGATATTTATTTGCCACGTCTTGTGCGAATTGGTTCATAGGCTCATCCTCGCCTAAAGCTAAATACAAAATCTGTGGAATATCTTCTTTTTTACGAGGCAGAAGGTGTTCATAGCTATCAACGAGCAACGTGGGGTCGACAACTTCAGTAGCAGGAATGCCATTCTTTTGCAAGAACTCAACCCCAAACTGCTCGCGTACGGTGATTTCCTTGAATTTCCTAAGCGTATGTTGAATGTCCAATTTCTGAGCACGCCGAGCTTCATCCTTGATGTGTCCTAAAGAAGCAGCGTAGGAGTAACGGTTGATACATTTATCTGCTAAGAAACTCAGAGTGTAAGCCGGTTGCAAATTGCCTGTGATAAAGGGATTCCACACTTGGTCGCTGCCTACCAGATAGATGTCATTCTCATCCCATGGATAGTTTCGCAATTGTTCAGCCGTTTGGAAGTCCCCCAAAAGATTAGGCTCGTTTCTTTGGCAGAAACTTTGTGCAATTTGGTAGCAATGATTATATCCTTTCAACCAGTTATGTATGGCAACCAGCATGCGATAAGGCACATTATAGGGATATTTTCGGAATTGCATCCCCAAGTTAATCATCCTTGGAGTGTATCCCAAAGTCTCTATGACATGATACAAAGCATAAGCCTGTAACAATGCCCCATAATTAGGCTCGTTGTGAATGGTGATGATATTTACGCTCTTATTACACATATTTCTGAGTCTTTAGGAATTTAAGCATAAAGGATTTTCTCAACAGAAAATTCAGTTTGAGGTATATTCTCATATAAATGCCGGCCATGGAATTTGGCCGCATTAAGTGTGCAGCAATATTACTCTTTCCTTGTCTCATTGCAGCCAGTGCTCTTTTGCGACTAAAGAAGTGCCTTATTTGTGGGTAGTGAGTCCAATAGTAATTATGGTTTCCATGGATGAAATCATGAAAACGGATGGGAGTGATGCTGATGTTTGTTCTTTTCAGTAAGGGAAATATACGTTCATTGTGAGTAACTAAGATTGAGAGTCCTTCACAGTGTTGATCCTTAAATTTGTCATCACCCCAAAAGTCGCCAATGGTGCAATCGCTGTAGCGATTGTTTCCCGTGAATTGACAGTCAAGGCACGAACTGCGTTTGAGTAGTTTCGAAGAAAATGTATTCAGAACAAGATTATCCAGTCCAAGGTTTTCAACACTTCCATCCGTTTTTTGCATCTTCAGAGCATAACGAAAACCTTTGCTCTGCCAACCATTCTCCTTGTCTCGAAAGGAGACAATTCCGGTGTATCTTCCACTTTGCTTTAGCTGTAGCATGGGCAGCATAGTGGACAAGCCGCCGCAAATGGTGTCGATGGTGTAGAGGTTTTCGGTGTTGCACTTCCCTAAGACGGCTTTCAGACCGGCCACTTGACAAGCCATGCCGCAGAAGAGCACAATGCGCCCATTTTTCAAATCTTGGATTATGCTCTTATAAACCCCGTTCATGATGCTCTGTTGATACTTGCTCCCCAATAGTGGTGGCAAATCTTCAATACGCTCAATCCTTTTATGTCTGATTTCAAACCCCTCAATGGCTGCCCCGTAAACCACTCCTCTTTCTTGAAGAATAGCAGAAGCAATTGCTGAAAAAGCACCTCCCGAAGCACTCTTTTTTCTTAAATTCTGATGGGTGTTCCAAGCCGCGTATGGTCTTGACTCCTCAATGCTTTTCCTTGGGGGTGAAAGCACGGGGCATGTTCGGGTGCATAAGCCACACTCCACACATTTGTTAGTGTCAAAATCAATCTGATAATATCCGTCTGGATCGATAGATGAACTGAGTGCTTGGTGAGAGCAACTATCAATACATGCCATGCAAGCCGTACAGTCTTTTTTCTTGGCTAATTTCATTTTCTCATAGTTTTCTTTTTGATGAAAGTCAATGCCATTTGTCGCTCTTGTTGGTTAATCCCGAATAAGAAAATGCTGATAAGAACTACGCACAGACATAGACTGATAAAAAGAATAAGGGGGATAAATCCGGATGGAACCTCAATGTAATGATAGAATAGGAATAAGATGGAAAGGGTCAATGTACACACCTTGATGATAGGTACAAAGACCTTTTTTATAAATTGAATTTTACTCAGATGTATCAGCTCGCTTACCAGATATAATCTTGTGCAAAAGGCTATGATAGAGATGCCTATCATAATGTACATTGTTAGATAGGGATTGGGATATAAATATAGGCAACCCCATGATAATGGCAGATTCATCAGGTTGATACTGGCAACGATTATTTGGTATTTCTTTATATTTCCGGTTGCCATAGCTCCTGTTAAAAGCATGCCGGAAAATGAGGTGATAAGTGAATTGATTATGGCCAATTGGCAAAACAGAAGTGTATACGGGGGAACCTCTCCGAGCCAAATACATAAAACCTTTTCAAGGTTGAACATAATGGGTGTTGCAAGCGTAAAAAGCATGAAGAATGATAAGCGTGTGCCTTTCATGATGAGGCTATGCATTCCAGTGAAATCGTTGCATGCATAGGACTTGACTATCTGAGGGTTTATTGCTTGTTGAAAATTACCGGATAAGGATGATACTGCTGCGCTAATTTGGAATGCTATACCCCGAGCTGCATTAACAATCAATCCAAAGAATGAATTTAGTATAATGTTGACACCTTGATCTATGGTAACAGAAGAAAATGCCCCAAGGAGGTTCCATCCTCCATAATTAAAAATCTTGCGTATGCTCTTTCTATCCCAATTTCTCTTTATATGGCATTCCGAAAAATATTTTCTGCAATAAAGCCGATAACATAATTGTATAGAGAATGTAACAACGAACATTGAAATGGCATAACAAATCAGTTTATCCGTATTTGCAAATGGTAATAGAATTACAACAAGCAATAGGAAAAGTCCTTCGATGATACTGATTTTTGCATATGCACTCATGTGTTCGTTTGCAATTATAGAAGCGGTATATGGGACTGATATGGCTTTACATAGAAAAGCAAAGAGTGAACACTGGAAGACTATATGTGCTGCCGGTAGTCTTTCTTGTGCAACATTTAGAAAGTTTTGTATGTAGAGAGTTCCAAGAGTCTCACCCACAACAAGTATGAGCAGAGTTATAAGAGTTTGAGAAAGAAATATCGAATTAAATGTTTTATTTTGACCTTCTGCAGAATCCTTTCCTTTTGAGTAGGACAGAAATCTTTGTGCAGCTGCGGTCATAGATGTGTTTATGAACCCTAAGA
The DNA here is from genome assembly GCA_017461605.1 of Bacteroidaceae bacterium. Taxonomy (GTDB): domain Bacteria; phylum Bacteroidota; class Bacteroidia; order Bacteroidales; family Bacteroidaceae; genus Alloprevotella. The sequence goes on along the minus strand of JAFTXN010000001.1, from coordinate 108,593 downwards.
ATGTAGTAATCGAACCTACAACAGAATAAAGTCCAAAATCTTCAACACCCAGAACCTTTAGTACAACGCGAGATGTATATAGGGTGACTCCCATTAGTAGAAGCATCCGGAAGTACAGCATCAGCGTATTCTTCGCTATCCGTTTGTTATTTGTGCCGGTCTGAGACATGGTTGGGGAAATCTGAAGAGCAGGAGCGTGGAGGATTCCGAGATACTTTTCCTTTTGAATGGAATAGTGCACGTTCCCAGGGTTTTTATTTTGCTGTTTTATCTGTCACTCTGTGATGTGATGGCTATGAGCTGGGGCGAAATCTGCAGGTTTTTAAGTTTTTGATAGTCATGGATATAATGTGGTGTGCAGTCTGTTGAATGCATATCATCCGACTTTGGTCTCTTGGGGATAATCTGTCATACACCTCAGAAAGTACTACGAGGATTTTTATCCATACAGGGGATTTTTATTTGCTGTTTTACTGCCCTGCTGCCATTTTCTGTAGCAAAAGTCAGGTTCCCAATTGTTTAGGATATGGCAGCAACTATGGCAGTAAGGTGATTTTATTGCCATGCTGCAATAGTGCTTTGCGATACGGAAACTCTCCGGGTTGATGAGCATTTGTGCTTGCTTTGTTCTTTCATACCCCTCTGCCCTACGGGCATCTCCCTTACCTTAGGGCGAAGCGCTGTCCGGATTGTTTCGGCCATTTTAGGTGTTTGCTTATCCGCAATTACAACAAATGCAGAGTCGGGCGGCTGCCATCGTTTCCGTGATGCCTTGCAGGATGGCTTGGGTGCGAACTTGGTTGCCTAAGTCGGTATCGGGAGGAGTGCTGAGGCTTTGTTGCGAGAACAGGTTGCCAAGTTGGTGGGTCAGTCTGCCAAAGTGGTCGGCTGAGATGCATTCGCTCAGAATGTCATGGCAGAGGCAGAGAAAGCGGATTTCGTTTGCGTTCAGGTGCTCTGTTGGTGCGCCGAGGCTTGTCGTAGGGCTTGATTCTTGGGTTAGTATTGTTTTTATAGGAGTCTCGATGTTGCATCTGATGGCTTCGCTCAATAGGTTGTCATAACTCTTGTCTAAAAATGCATTGCGGTTCCTGACCAAAAGTGCGATGTGTGCAACTGTTTCCTCGCGCGTTTGTACCTGTTGGGATGAGGCGGTTTGCATTCGTTCTGTCTCATTTGCCAATTGCTCTTGCAGAAAACAGAATGCGGGTTCATCGGGATCCGGCTGGCAGGCATACAGCGTGATGATGAGGTGGAGGATGGCTGTTTGTGTCTCCCAATGTATCTCTCCGAGATATCCCTTGATACGCTTCAGGTGGTTTTCCACCAGATTATTGGCCATGATTTCGCATGTCTCTCTTTCTGTCGGTGTGATTGGTGCCATGTTCTCAGCAGAGATGTCAAGCATGGCTTTGAGCATGTAGGCGCAGTCGGCGGTTGAGGGGGAACTGAGTATGGCCTTTTGCAGGGCATTGTAGATCTCTTTCAGTTTGTTTCGCCAAGTCTGATAGCTTCCCCAATCACCTTCTCGGCCGTCGACTTCCAATAGTGCCAATATCCGCAGAGCTGCCTTTGTCATGTTGCAAAGTCTCTCCGCACTTGCGCCATGACAATTCGTTTGTAGCAGGTCGTGAGATAGTTTCTGCAGATACTTGGGGTTCATGGCTGTAGTATCTTTTCGAGCAGTGGGGTAGGGATGTATGCTGTAGCAATGGCTGCAATACCTTCCAACACAACGGCCACGCGTTGCTGCCCGTAGCACCGCACGATGTGGCCTTCGATGCCTTTGAAGTCGCCCCCCACGATGCGCACGCGGTCTCCTTTACGGTAGTTGGCTGTTTGAGGATCGATCCAGATAGCTCGTTCGCCCATGATGTTGAAGGCTGATATAAATCTATCCATCTGATGGGTGGGCACGGTCATGATCTGGTGTGTGATGGGATCGATGTAGGGAGTGAGAAACCGACAGAGGTCTTGGTGCTCTTCCAGGTGATCGATGATGTTGAAAACTCTCTCGCGGTTTGTGTATACGAAACACAGGTTGGGAATGGCAGGGATGAGTCTTCGGTGAATGTCTCCTTTGCGGTAGCGTAGTGGATAGAAGTTCCTTATTCCGTATTCGTCAAGCACATGATGTAGGGCTCCTGCTTTACCAAATACCCCTCTTATGACAAACCACGCTTCTTCCATGAACAAAAAGACCTTTAGTTTCTTGAAAGGCTAAGGCCGGAGTGTAAAGTTTTCAGACACCCCGAAAGCGTATTTCGGCGGAACGAAACAATGGTAAGACTGTTTCCTTCGGGAGCTGCAAGCACTCCCTTGTTCATGTGTGTCAAGTCTGATCCCCACATGGTCGGTTTTTCATCAGTCTTCGCAAGAGTGGTGAATAGATTGCATATGGCTGACTTCTAGCGACTTGCATTCCCCACCGGGAGGATCGATGTCAAACATGTCAAACACAGTGTTGCACAAATGTCAAACATCTTTGTTTGCGCTTGCATCGAGCACATCGTGGGCAATCGGGCCGGATGGGGCTGTCCCCATAATGTAGGGGGACGAGCGAAGCGGAGGGGGTATTTCTTAGTTCATAGCCGTTTATGCATCTCACCCTCTGGATTTTCCAAAGAGCGCCATTGTGTTAAGGACTGTTGATATTTGTTTTGAGAATTTGCTTTTGTGGCTTTTCTTTTCTATCTTTGCAGAAGTTTATTCACCACTCTTGCGAAGAGCGGTGATTTTTTTGTGCTTTAGTTTCCCGATTATTTTTCTGTTGGCTTTGTCCAGTAAGTTGTTGTCAAGTGAGTCGAGGTAGATGAGTGTGGTGCGTTCGGATGTATGTCCCAGGCATGCACTGATGATGGGCGTGGCGATTCCACTGTTTCGTGCTGCTGTGGCCCAAGTGTGGCGTGCGACATATCCTGTCAGGGGTATGTCAAGTTTGAGGAGTTTTCCGATGTTTCTTAGTTGGTAATTGTAGGCCGCCAGGTAGTGACGGTATTGGTGGTAAGCCGTTTCTGCATCAGAGGTCGTAATGATGGGGAATAAGTAGGGGGTCGTTCGTGTTGGAGAGGCATAGCGTCTCAGGATTTCTTTCATACATGGTTCTAGATGTATCTGCAACCACTGCCCTGTCTTGCGTCGTTGATAGCATAGGATGTTGCCGGTAATGTTCTCCTTGCGGAGGTATAGGATGTCAACCAAAGACATGCCACGTGCATAAAAGCTGAACAGAAAAATATCGCGTGCCAAGGCTGCTTTGATACTCTGAGGTGGATCCATATCAATGATTTTTCGCAGAACACTCTGCGTGATGGCGCGTTTTCGGGTATGTGCCACACCGGTAAAGACGTTGTCGAAAGGATGCGAGTCGGGCAACTCAAATGCCTTAATAGCACGATGGTAGCAGGCCGAGAGGCTACGCATGTAGGCCGATGCAGAGTTAGGACAGACGTGTTGCAGGAGCAGATACTCCTCAAATTGCTGTATGATTTGTGGCGTCAAACTACTGATGGGTATGTCCGGGGTGGATAAGAAACGACGTAGGTGTCGAAGTGATGTGTGATATTTTTCCGCGGTGGAGAATCGCTTGTCCTTTTGCAAGCGCTCTATCTCTTGTTGTATGAACTTTGGGAAACTTGGCATCTGATGTAATTGGCGAAATTGTACGCATACATCATGGGCGGTAAAGGTCTCTCCCTTGGTTTCTCGGAGCCGGGTAGCAATGTCGTAAAGCAGCTTTTTGTCACACTTGATGCATTCGTTGATCTGTTGGGCCTGCTCTGATTTCCTCAACCGGATGTCGCAGGAGTCTGTCATTTGTTGTGATGCGCTGTCCCACAGCTGCTGAGTGATTTGTATCCCCGATGAAACAATGGCAGTGCGTCGGTGGCGGCATACACGATAGATAATGGTGCCCGAGCTTCCCATTGCAGAACTTGGCCGAAGTAGGGCTTTGATAGTTGTGCTCATATCTGAATGTTTAGTTGGTGAGAAATCATTTGTCAGAAGAAGGGTAAGAAAGTGGATAACGGCAGGTGGTTATCTGTAACCGATGGCTTCATACCCCTCACCGTTTCGGGAACTCCCCTAAGGTGGGGGCGAGCGAAGCGGAGGGGTATGAACAGATGAGATGGTCTCTGCGGTTGCCATGCGGTCTGCCTGTGTGCCGAAAAATCTCTTTTTTGATGTCTATTAATGGTGTTTAGTTTCTGCTTCCGCCTTATGAAACCGCAAGGCCGCGACATCCGTATTTGGTTGTCGCGGCCTTGCGGTTTGTTTGTGCTTAGGGCTTTAGAGCCGAAGCACTATGTGGTATTCACTGTGCACTGCTCGTGATGAGGTAGTAGCGTTGTGCCAACCGGCGATAGGAATCGGCATTCACGTTGTGCTTCTTCAGTAGTGTGCGTGCCGGCTTGATCACTTCTTCCTGCAGTTGTTGGGCTTGCGTGAGGGTGATGGCTCCGGCTGAGCCGGTTGCGGCTTTTTCGCTTAGGCGTTCGCATTTTGTGCAGAGGGATTGCAGGAGCAGGCGGTAGTCTGTGCATTCCTCCACATACCATGTGCCGGGATAGCATAGGGCCTGGTTGTCACCGGCAATCACGGCTCCGGTAGAGCGACCGTAGAGACAAAGATTGTCGGCGGTGAGGCAGAGTGCTCCGGGCTTGTAGGTGTATTGCTTCGTGGGTTGTGTGGCCGGGCGGATGCGGAGCGGAGTTCCACCGGTGGTATAGGCATAAATATCAGCTCCCTGTTCGCTCATCTGAATGCGTCGGCCGGTCAGGAAGTTCTCAACAATGAACGTACCGTCTGCCTGTGGACGGAAGAACCACAACTCTTCGGGCTCGTTCTGTGGGGTGTAGTGGAAGCGGAGTGCGCCTTGTCGTTCGTACATGGTAGCGCCAAGATACATCGCCTTATAATAAGTCGCGGCAGAGCGGATCTGGTAGATGTGGTCGGCCTGAGGCATTGCTACGGGAGCAGTCTTGTAATCGGCGATGGCTTTTTGCAGGGCTGCAGTGGCTGTCGGGGCGTTGCCGGTGGCTCCTTGGACATTGGCAAGTGCGGTTTTCAGGTGGTCGAGCACGGCAGCAGAAGGATGTCCGGGCATCTCGGGATGCGCGGCCTCGATGATGGAACGAGCCTCGATGCATGCTGCTTCAGCGGCAGTGTGACGGGTCGGTTCAAAATAGTGTTTGGCATAAGTGCGACCGGCAGCGTCGAGCTTTTCATCGTGGTGTTGCAGACGCTGTAAGAAGTCGGGCCAGCTCTTCTTCGCAGCCGGCAACCATGCCACCTCACTCAGACCGATGAGACGGGGCAGCATCTGATATTGCGCTTGGCGGAAGTTGCAGCACGACTCGGTCCAGAGATTGGCCTGTGTTCCCACGCAAAAGTCCTCGCGTCCTTCGAGTTCGGCCACGGGATTGACGGCATACACCTGTTCGAGGGTGTTCACATGCTCGTCGCCGTAACCACCTTGGTAGCCCTCTTCGATGTCTGCATCTTGCACGTGCACTTGCATCAAGTCAAGGTAGAGCGGATAACTCGGCACGGCGATACAGCGAAATCCCTTGTCGGCGGCCTCACGGGTGTATTTCAGTCCGCGCCAAGCCATGAGCAGGGGCTTGGTCTTGAATTCCGGTCGCCAATGTGCGAGGAGTTCATCCCACACTACGATGTCGCGGCCATGCTCTTCCTTGAGGAATGTTCCAAGTTCCTCGACAAGCCACGCTTGCAGCTCTTCGATACCCGACAAACCCTTTTCGCGAACACGGCGCAAACAGTCGGGATGATTCTTCCACACATCCATTGGGCACTCGTCGCCACCGATGTGTACGTACTTGCCGGGGATGGCTTTGGCCACATGACCCAGCACGCACTTCAGGAAGTCCACCACCTTGTCGTCGCCGATGTTGAGCACATCCTTCGACACCCCGGCCGCCACACGCACCTCGTAGCTCTTTGTGGGGTCGCAGCTGAATTCCGGATAGGCCGTAACGGCTGCCACCATGTGTCCGGGCAGGTCCACTTCGGGTATGATTTCGATGTTCAGCAGCTTTGCATAATCGGCCACTTCGCGCAGCTGCTCGGGGGTGTACCACATGCCGTGTCCATACTCGGTGTCGTCATAGAAGTAGGGGCTGCTGCCGCGATTGGTGAGTGAGGCTTTGCGGATGCTGCCCACCGAGGTGAGACGTGGATATTCGGGGATGAAGATGCGCCATCCCTGGTCGTCGGTGAGATGCCAGTGCAGGCGATTCAGTTTGTAGGATGCCATGATGTCGAGTGCGCGTTTCACTTCCTCCACGGTGAAGAAGTGGCGTACCACGTCGAGCATGAAACCGCGGTGCTCCATGGCCGGTGCGTCGGTGATGCTCACATAGGGCAGGGTCCAGGCTGCAGAAGTGTCGCACTTGTCTCCGTAAATGGCGGGAGGCAGCAACTGACGCAGGGTTTGCAGGGCATAGAAGTGGCCGGCGCGTGTTGAGGCTCCGATGCGCACTCCCTGTGCGTCGATGTTCAGGGTATATCCCTCGGTAGGCTGTTTGCTGTCTGCCAGCAGGCGTATGGCGGCTTCGGCATGTTTTGGCGTGTCTTTCACCACGCGCAATGCGATGCCGGAAGCCTTTGTCAGTTCGGCAGCGAAGCCTTCTGCCAATTGGCGGGTTTCTGCCGATGTGTAGGTGATGCATTGAAGCCTGTTGACAGACAAAGTGCCATCATGGCGTTCCACTTGTGAGGGGTAGGGGATGAGGGGCAGTACGTCGGCACCCATCATCGGGATGCACAGCCATAACAGGCAAAAACCTAACAGGCTCGTACGGGTTTTGGTTAAGAAGTTTTTCATGGTGTGATGTGTATTAGTTTTTTTTGTTGACGAATTCATGATGTTGTCAGCCGGGCCTACAGATAGCGCTCAGCCCATGCGCCGATCCTCGCGGTATATTCCTGCTGATGGTCGCGGTAGGCCGCTGCGTGTCGGCTGTTAGGTGCAATCCACAAATCCTTGGGGGCCGGCTTTGCTTTGTATAGTCGGTATACCATTTCCGTAGGGACAAATGTGTCGTCGCTGCCGTGGATAAACAACATGGGACGCCGGCATCTCTTCACTTGGTTGAGCGAAGAGGCCTCGCCGAAAGTCCATCCGTACTTCCATCGACAGAGGGCGGAAGCCATGTGCAGTATTGGGAATGTGGGAAGCCCGAATTGCTCTTTCAGCTCTTTGGAAAACTGGTCCCAAGCCGAGGTGTATCCGCAGTCTTCCACAAAAGCACGGACGCGCGTCGGTAACGAATCGCCTGCGAGCATCATGGTGGCGGCAGCGCCCATCGAGATGCCGTGTACCATCACCGTGGCCGAATCACCGAAGAGCGTCGGCACGGTTTCGAGCCAACATTGCAGGTCAAGCCTGTCGAGCCATCCCATCTGTATGTGGTCTCCTCCGCTCCGGCCGGCAAAACGCAAATCGGGTATCAGCACATTCATGCCAAGCGCTTGCTCATACATCTGTCCCAGCATCATGATGCGTATGGCGTTGTCGGTATATCCATGCACCAGCAGGGCCGTGCGTCGGGTGGGTTTGGCTGCCTTTACGTAGTAGGCATGCAGGCGCACCGTGTCTCCGCGCGGCACGATGAAAGTGTCGTGCAAGGCTTGGTGTGCATTCAGACTGTCGTACCATGCTTCCAGACCCTCATAGCGTTCGAACATGAATTTGCGAGAGGCTGCTTCGTCTTTGCCACGGCTTTCGGGCGTCAGGGCGAAGTTGAGCAGAAACATGGCACCGCCCACCAGTCCTGCAGCCGTGAAGAGCAAGAACATGGTCGCACCTATAATAATATAATGTATGGTGTTTTGCTTCTGCTTCATGCTGTATACTGAGATATGCAGTGCTTCATTCGTTACGGATAATGCCCAGCACGAGTGCTATGTGGCGTATGCCGCTTCGCCTCATCTCGAACGGTTCGTAGGCAGGGTTGTCGGAGATAAGGGTGATGGTGTTCTCGTGACTGCCCTTACCGACGCGCTTGATGAGCGCCCCTTGTTCGGTGTCGATGACATAGGTCTTGCCCCATTGGAAAAAGAGGTCGGAAAGTGGCAAGTACTTGCAGGCTACCACGTCACCGCTCAGAAAATGTGGCGCCATGGAGTCGCCGCTCACGGTGATGAGGAAATCGGCACCACGGAAGGCCGGCACGTAGTAGCGCTCGCATTCGGCTTCGAGCACAGTGGCTTCGCCATGTCCGAAACCGGCCATGGCATCCACCGGAATGAGGGGGATGCCTCCGGCTGCGGCTACCAGGTTCTTGGGCGAGCCGCTTCCGGTTGTGTCCCAGGGCTCGCCCACGCCCGTGAGCAGCCATTCGCCGGATACGCCGAAGAGTTGTACAATTTTCTGAAGCGTTCGTGCGCCCACGTTGCTCCTCTCTTTTGTGATTTCGGTGAGGAGCGAGGCGCTGATGCCCATTTGGGTGGCAAAGTCCTTTTTATCTGCAACTTTTCCGCGTTCGAGCAGAAGTTTGTAAGCCTGGACGAAACGTCTGGAGATGTCTTTCGGTGATTCCATAATGGGGAGTATAAATTGTGAAAACTTTGTCTGAATTTTGTATTAGCACAGAAATTTGTATCTTTGCGCCTGTCAGATGGAGATGAAGCCCGGTCAAAAATACAGAAACTTTTTGAAGCGTGTCGGAAAGTGGACGTAAAAAAACGGGCGAAGCGGCAGATTTCTATCTGCCGTGTGAGTGTGAAATCATAAATACAAACCTAATGAGTGAGAAAACTATGTTAAGCAAATTCTTCAACCCTGCGGCAGGTGCTATCTGCCGTTCGCAAGCACAGGAGCGAATTCCTGTCGAAGTGAAAGCCGCCTCGATCGATGCGCAGACTTCTGTAAAGAAACCACGCAAGCGGCGGATGTTTCTGAAACGTGACCTTGCACAGTCTTATTTCCCATCGGCCAGTGGTCGGAGTGCACTGCAACATTTGCGCCGTGCCATCAAGGGCGATCCGCAGTTGCGTGGTGAGTTGTCACGAGCCGGTTATAAGGTTCGGACGCACTATTTCACGCTTCGGCAGGCGCGTATCCTTGATTTCTATTTCGGCTGAGACACGCTCGCCGGCTTTTTTGATAACCCCAAATCCCTTACAGAACAAATATGAGAACTATTAAGAACATTTTCGTGCATTGCACGGCAACTCCTCAGCACATCACCCCCGAACAGTTGCTTTCTGCATTTCGCCGCCGTGGGTGGACGGCTCCCGGCTACCATTATGTGATTCGTGCCAATGGAAACATCGTAAAACTGCTCGACGACTTGTTTGTTGCCAACGGCGTGGCTGGACACAACAGGCATGCTGTGCATGTGGCTTACATCGGTGGCATCGATGCGCAAGGACGTGCCGTCGACAACCGAACGCCCGAGCAACGTAATGCCCTGCGGACGCAATTGCGTGTGTTGCTGACGCATTATCCCGGGGCGCGTATCCTGGGACACCGAGACATTTCGCCCGATCGCAACGCCAATGGCCGAGTTGATGCGTGTGAACGTATCAAGGCTTGTCCCTGTTTCGATGCAGCCGAGGAGTATGCCGACCTGCGGCCGGTGCGTCAAGAAGCCGCTTGAGGCTGCTGATGAATTTATGTAGCTCTTTCCCGAATGCCTTACTAGGTGTTCGGGATTTTTTTTGTGCCGTACGGGAAGAGTCAAAGTGCTTCGTCTCATGGTGTGTAGTCGTGAGAAAGGCGCGGACGTGCTTTGGTAAGAAGGAGGCCGAGCGTGGCAGATTATGGGCAAAGTAGCATCTTAAGATAAGATGGGATGCGGTCGGGCATGCCTTTGCAAATTCGCTGCGTGATTTGCAGGCATTCCGCTCGCCTTTCACTATCTTTGCGCAAAACATTCTTTTAGCTATGAAAACATTGTGTTCTCGATTTTCCCAGTACTTGCGGGGTGTTGTGCTTATCGCAGTGGCGTGGGGCTGCAGTGCTTCGGCCGTGGCGCAAACCGATGGTAAGGCTGTGCCCGAGCCGGTGGATTTTGTCAATCCGCTCATTGGAACAGGTGGCCATGGGCATACGCATCCGGCAGCCGTGGTGCCGCATGGCATGATACAGCCCGGACCCGACACGCGCCGCAACGGGTGGGATGCTTGTTCGGGGTATCACTATTCCGACTCCACCATCAACGGTTTTGCACACACTCGGCTGTCGGGCACAGGCTGTGCCGACTTTGGCGACTTCCTGTTGATGCCCACTGTGGGCCGCCAGTGCACGGGCAGCCGTGCCGACCATCCGTCGCCCGACGTGATGCCCTATGCTTCGGCCTTCTCGCACGAGGACGAGCGTGCCGAGCCGGGATATTATGCTGTGCGTCTTCAGCGTTATGATGTGTTGGCCGAACTCACAGCCACACCGCGTGCGGCAATCCATCGTTACACCTTCCCGGCTTCGCATCAGGCCGGTTTCATTCTGGACGCCGATTATGGCATTCAGGATCAGCGTCTGAAAGATGTGCAGGTGGAGGTGGTCAATGCCACTACCGTGCGAGCTTATCGCCGTAGCTTGTGGTGGGCTTACGACAGAGAGTTGTTTTTCGTAGCCGAATTTTCCAAACCTTTCTCCTACACCTTGCGTCGTGACACCGCCTTGCGGAATGGTCGGCCCTATGTGCGTTGCAAGTTGCTGTTGCAGTTTGCCACGGCCGAAGGTGAGCAGGTGATGGTACGTACGGCGGTGTCGTCCGTCGACCACGAGGGAGCGCTCGGTAACCTGCGTGCCGAATTGCCTCATTGGGATTTCGACCGCGTGCGGCGCGAGGCTCGTGCGGCTTGGAACGATGTGCTCTCTTCTGTCAGCGTACAACCTGTGGTTGCGGGTACTGCCGAATTTTCGCCCAACGATCTGTGCACACAGTTCTACACTGCGCTCTATCATGCCCACATTGCACCCTCGTTGTTCAGCGACACCGATGGGCGTTATCGCGGCATGGATTTGCAGGTGCACCGAGGCAATCCTTCCGATCCCAATTATACCATATTTTCGCTGTGGGACACTTTCCGCGCCCTGCATCCGCTCTATTCCATTCTTGCGCCCGAGCAGAATGCGGCCTATCTGCGCAATTTGCTCCGCAAGGGTGAGGAGGGCGGACTGGTGCCTAAGTGGGACTGTGCGGCCAACTATACCGGCTGCATGGTGGGCTATCATTTTGCCTCACTTTGTGCAGATGCCCTGGCCAAGGGGAATGCCGATTTCGATGTGGCGGCAGCTTATCGGGCTTGTGTGAAGTTGTCGCAAGCCGACACCACAGGTGTGGCCGCTTGTGTGCCGAGATACAGGGTGTGCGACGTGGTGCCCGACGAGCGGCGCATGCGCTGGCGCTACGGCTATATTCCCTGCGACAGCGCCAATGAAAGTGTGGCCAAGGCGTTGGAGTATGCCTACGACGATTGGTGCATTGCTCGCTTGGCAGCGGCAGCCGGCGACACGGCCGGTAGGCGTATCTATGACGAAATGGCGCAAAGCTATCGGGCATACTACGACACAAAAACGGGCTTCATGCGTGGTCGTACGGCCAAGGGCGAATGGCGCACACCGTTTGACCCGTTTCGCTCCGAACACCGTGCCGACGACTATTGTGAGGGCAATGCCTGGCAGTGGCTGTGGTTTGTGCCGCACGACATCGGTGGACTGATCGACCTGATGGGGGGCGAACGAAAGTTTGTGAAGCGACTCGACGAACTGTTCTCTGCATCTTCGCGTCTGACCGGCGATTTGGTGTCTTCGGACATCAGCGGTCTGATAGGCCAATACGCACACGGCAACGAACCCTGCCACCACGTGGCGCATCTCTATACGTATGCAGGAGCACCCCACCGCACGCAGGAGGTTGTCGACGAAATACTGCTTACGCTCTATCGGAATGCGCCCGACGGGCTGTGTGGCAACGAGGATTGTGGGCAGATGTCGGCATGGTATCTGCTCAATGCCATGGGTTTCTACCAGGTATGTCCCGGCATCCCGGTGTATTCCATCGGCCGTCCGCTTTTTGCCGAATGCACCTTGCGGCTGCCGCAGGGTCGCACCTTCACCATCCGCGCGGAGAACAACAGTCGGAAGAACAAATATGTGAAATCGGCCACGCTGAACGGAAAACGCTTGAAGCATCTCTTCTTTACGCACGAGGAATTGATGCGTGGCGGTGTGCTCGAACTGAAAATGGGGCGTCGCCCCTGAGGCGTGCGGAGGGAGAGCGCACATCTCGGTGTGCTTTCTCCGTTTTCGCGCAGTGCTTGCAGAATTTTGTCCCACCAAATTCAGCTGCGGCTCGGCATACCGTGAAACCCCCGAAGGCTTTTCCCGATTCTGCGCTCGCCTTGCAGAATTTTGTGCAGTGCTTGCAGAAAATTCTAAACGCCGTGTAGATTTTTGCTCGCGCCGGCCTCCATTTTCCGACAAAGTGTCAAGCTATTTCTGACACAATGCGCGGTGGCGTGTGGGCTTGTCGGTTGTGTTGGGAGTTCGTTTGAGATGTTTTGCAAGGTGGCAGGATGTTCCGGAGCGGCAGCCGTGGGGGCATAAATGCTTGTACAGCGCTCTTAAATTTGGAGTTTTGCGCTCCATGCTCTATCTTTGCTTCGTCAAGATGGGCGTAGCGATGTGCGAAGTCGTTTCCCGTTTCGCTCCGTCGAGGCAGCAACGGCTGTTGTCCGTCAATGAAATACAAACCTATTAATACTGCAATATGCATAATAGCGACAGCGTGGTAATCATTCCCACGTACAATGAAAAGGAAAACATCGAGAACATCATCCGAGCCGTCTTTGCGCTTGAGAAGTGTTTTCACATACTCATCATCGACGATGGTTCGCCCGACGGTACGGCGGACATTGTCAAGCGTCTGATGGAGACAGAGGGCGACCGCCTCTTCCTCGTGCAGCGCAAGGGAAAGTTGGGACTCGGGACGGCCTACATCGCCGGCTTCAAGTGGGCGATGGAACACGGCTACGACTATGTGTTTGAGATGGATGCCGACTTCAGTCATGCGCCGGCCGACCTGCCGCGTCTCTATGCGGCTTGTGCCGATGACGGATACGACGTGGCCATCGGCTCGCGCTATGTGAGCGGAGTTAACGTGGTAAACTGGCCGATGGGCAGAGTGCTCATGAGCTATTTCGCCTCGAAGTATGTTCGCTTCATTACCGGTGTGCCCATCTGTGATACCACTGCCGGATTTAAGTGCTACCGTCGGCAGGTTCTCGAAACCATCGACCTGGACGCTGTACGCTTCAAGGGATATGCTTTCCAGATAGAAATGAAGTTTACCGCCCATAAGCTGGGATTTCGCATCAAGGAGGTGCCTGTCATCTTTGTGAACAGAGAGCTCGGTACGAGCAAGATGAGCGGTGGCATCTTTAGCGAAGCGCTCTTCGGTGTCATCCGGTTGCGCTGGGCGGCCCTGACAGGAAAGATCAAGCCTCGCCGCTGATGGTAGGTGGCACTCCGCTTCCTCGGAAGTGCGTGCCGACATCTTTTTGACTTACTTTGCGTTCGCGCGTCTTCCTCGTGTGGACGCGCGTATATAATATATAATAATGTGTAGTGCCTTGCGGCACACAGACAAACATCGCCATGCATCGCAGAAAGCTGATAAAAAACGCTACGATTGTCAACGAAAACCGCACCTTCGTCGGAGCGGTGTTGATAGACAACGACCGCATTGAGGAAATCATCGAGGGAGTGGAGGCTGTGCCTTCCATTCCGGCAGACATCGTTGTGGATGCGTCGGGGTGCTTCTTGCTGCCCGGCGTCATTGATGAGCACGTTCACTTCCGCGATCCGGGACTTACCCACAAGGCTGATATGTACACCGAGAGTCGGGCGGCATTGGCCGGAGGCGTGACCACGGTGCTCGACATGCCCAACACCGTGCCGCAGACTACCTCTGCCGAAACGCTGAATGAGAAGATGGAAACCGCAGCCCGCAAGTGCTGCGTCAACTACGGCTTCTTCATTGGTGCGACGGCCGACAACGTTCCGTTGCTGCGCACGCTCAACCCGCGGAAGGTGGCCGGCGTAAAACTCTTCATGGGCTCGTCCACCGGCAATATGCTTGTGGACAAGGAGGAAGCACTTCGCGAGATTTTCAGCACCGTGCGAATGCCCATCATGACCCATTGCGAGGATACCGACATCATCAACGAAAATATGGCACGGCTTACTGCAGAACTGGGCACCGAACCCGGCATCTGCTGCCATGCTCGCATACGCTCGGAAGAGGCGTGTTACAACTCCACCGCCCTGGCTGTAAATCTAGCCACCGAATATGGTGCGCGGTTGCATGTGGCGCACGTTTCCACGGCTCGCGAACTCGAACTCTTCTCCGCCGATGCCGATGCCCGAATCACCGCAGAGGCTTGTGTGCCGCACTTGCTCTATACCGATGCCGACTATGCGCGATTGGGCGCACGCATCAAGTGCAATCCTGCCATCAAGACGGCGGCCGACCGTGAGGCGCTTCGGGCGGCTCTGACCGATGGGCGGATTTCGGCCATCGGCACCGACCATGCTCCCCATTTGCTCCGTGAGAAGCAGGGAGGCGCGGCCAAAGCCGTGTCGGGCATGCCCATGGTGCAGTTCTCGTTGCCCGCCATGCTGGGCTTGGTGGACGAGGGCGTGCTCGGCTTGACCGATGTGGTGCGTCTGATGTGTCACCATCCGGCTCGCATCTTCGGCATCGAGAACCGAGGTTACTTGCGCGAAGGCTACAAGGCCGACATTGTGCTGGTGCGTCGGCAGTCGTGGAAACTCACTCCCAATCGCATCGAGAGCCGTTGCGGATGGAGTCCGTTGGAGGGACATACCTTCAGATGGGCGGTGGAGAAAACCTACTGCAATGGCTGCCTGGCTTACAGCGAGGGCCACATCACCGACTCCGACTTCCGAGGACAGGCCGTCAGCTTTTGCCATTGACAGATGGGATAAAGAAAAATCCTAAAAGCCTTTCGCCATGTATGTGTCGCAGGAATACACTTCGGCAAGCCTTGTGCCTTACGTTAACTGGCTCTACTTTTTTCACGCATGGGGCTTGCGCACTCGCTTCTCGGGTGTGGCCGATTTGCATTGCTGTCCGGCGTGTCGGACACAGTGGATAGACCATTTCCCCGAAGCCGACAGGAGTGAGGCCGCCGAGGCCGTACGCTTGTACGACGAGGCCATGCGTTGGCTTCATCGGGAAGGGGCATCGCTGACGGCGAAGGCAAAATTCGCCTTGCTCCCTGCGCGAAGCTGCGAGGACGATGTGTGGGTGCTCCTTGAGGAGGGGAAAACGGAGAAGCGGCTCCCGTTGCTGCGACAGCAGCGCCCCGATGCCGCCGATGGTCTGTGTCACTGCCTGGCCGACTTCGTGAGCCCGCAGGGTGGGGGCGAAAATCCCCGGACAGAGTCTGAGAAATTCATCGGTCTGTTTGCCACCGCAGTAACAGCACTGCCGACGACCGATGAGGCCGATCCATTTCGGCGCATGCTGTGTCAGACCTTGTGCGACCGATTGGCCGAAGCCGCGGCCGAATACCTGCATCTCGAGGTGCGACGCCACCTGTGGGGATACGCACCGCAGGAATGTCTGCCTGCGGCTGCGCTATTTGCAGAAGACTATCGTGGTCTTCGTCCTGCCGTGGGCTACCCTTCGCTGCCCGACCTGAGTTTCAACTTCGTGCTGGATGAAATTCTCGATATGGCTTCCATCGGCATTCGCCTCACCGAGCACGGAATGATGCAGCCCCACGCTGCGGTCAGCGGTCTGATGCTGTCGCACGCGGAAGCACGCCATTTCGCTGTGGGACGCATTGGCGAGGACCAACTGGCCGATTACGCTGCTCGACGCGGTTTGCCTGAAAGCACGCTCCGCAAGTATCTCTCGCGCCATCTGAATTGCAGAGTGCCACACACGACGCACAGAGATTGATATACAATGTAAAAACTTAACAGATACCTCCATGATATTCCGCATACTCATCCCGTTGTTTCTCCTGCTGTTCTTCCCCGCCTGGGTGCTGAACCGATTTCTGCTGAAGCCCCGTGTGGGATGGCCGTGGCGTTTCATGATACTCCTCCCCAACTTGCTGCTTTTTGCTGCCCTATGTCTGATGGCCGCCTGCGAACGCTACACTCCCGACACGGCCTATCGTACCACCTTGATACTGACCTGCACCCTCACACTCGGCTTTCCCGAATTGCTGTTGAGTCTCTTCGTGTTGCTCCGTGTGCCGGTGCGCAAATTGGCGGTGCGTCGGGCGCTTTTGGCTGTGGGCGGTGTGTTGTCGGCAGCGTGCATGGCAACCCTCATCTATGGGTTTACGTTGGGCTACAAGCAGGTGGTGGTGCGCCCCGTCACATATACCTTCGCACAACTGCCGCGGGCTTTTCATGGCTATCGCATCGCGCAGATTTCGGACCTGCATCTGGGAACGCTGAGCGGCAAGGCTGATGTGGTGAAACGCATTGTAGACAGTGTGAATGCCGCTCGTCCCGACGTCGTAGTGTTTACGGGCGATTTAGTGAACACTCGGGCTGAGGAACTGAAGGAGTTTGCGAACATCCTCTCCCAATTCTGCGCCCCCGACGGTGTCATCTCGGTGATGGGTAATCACGATTATCTGTCGTACTACCCGTGGCCGAGCGACGAGGCGCGGCGTGAAAATGTGCGCTTGTTGCAGGAGAGCGAACGGAACATGGGGTGGAAACTTCTGCTCAATGAGCACGTGTTGCTACATCGCTGTGGTGACAGCCTGGCCATAGTGGGTGTGGAGAACGATGGCCGTCCGCCGTTTCCGGCTTTGGGCGACCTGCCGCGGGCACAGCAAGGACTTTCGCCCGAATGCTTCAAGGTGCTTCTCTCGCACGACCCGTCGCACTGGATGCGGCGTGTGGTGCCCGACACAGACATTCCGCTGACCCTGTCGGGGCATACGCACGGCATGCAACTGAAGATAGGCAATTTCTCACCCGCAGCCTGGTTTTATCCGGAGTGGGGCGGAACTTACACCACGCAGGGGCAAACGCTGCACGTGAGTCTGGGAGCCGGCGAAGTGATGTTGCCGTTCCGCCTCGGTGCTTGGCCGGAAATCAACCTCATCACCCTGCAACGCGCCGAGTGATGCGTGAGAATGCGTATCGGATGGCAGCAATGCCGAAACAACTCTTGAAAAGCTTACACACGAAGAACAAACATTAAAATAAGCAGTCATGAAAATCCTCTACAAAGTTTATCAGTTCTGCATCGCACTCCCGATTTTGCTGGTCGTGACCGGCCTGACCGCCATCATAGTCAGCGTGGGCTGCATGCTGTTCAGTGCTCATTTCTGGGGATATTGGCCCGGCCGCATTTGGTCCAAGATATTCTGCAACGTCTTGCTGCTGCCCGTCAAGGTGGAAGGACGTGAGCACCTGCAACCCGGACAGAGCTATGTCTTCGTGGCCAATCATCAGGGCCCGATGGACATTTTTCTGATCTATGGCTATCTGCACCGCAACTTCAAGTGGATGATGAAGAAGTCGCTGCGCAAAATTCCCCTCGTGGGCTACGCTTGCGAGAAAGCCGGCTTCATCTTTGTCGACAAGTCGGGGCCGAAAGCCATCCGGCACACCATCGACAGCGCACGGCGCACACTGAAGGACGGCACGTCGTTGGTGGTGTTCCCTGAGGGAAGCCGCACTTTCACTGGGCACATGGGCTTGTTCCGCAAGGGGGCTTTCCAGCTGGCCGACGACATCGGGCTGCCTGTAGTCCCGATGACCATCGACGGCTCGTTCGACGTGCTCACCCGTATGGCCGGCTTCAATTTTGTGAACCGCCACCCCATGCGCCTGGTGATACACCGGCCGATTGTACCTGCGGAGAGCGGGCCCGAGGCTGTGAAGGCCACCATGGATGAGGCCTATCGCGTCATCATGGAAGCACTGCCCGAACGTCATCAGGGCTATGTGCAGAACAAGGACCAATGATCCGTCTGCCGACGGACTATTCCCGAAAACAGAAATACCGCGCCCGATGCCGAGCCTGCCATGCTCGACATCGGGCGCGGTCGTTTTGTATTTCTGCGAGCCGTCGGGATATTTCTGCAGGCTCTCGGGAAACTTTTGCAGCGGACGGCGAGATAACTGGCAAGGCCTGCCAAAAAAGTGGCAAGCACTCCCAAAAAAGTGGCAGGCTTTGCCACTTTTGCTGCGACCTGCCTGCAATCAAACCTCGGCTTTCTGCAATTTCGGATGTGGCTCTGAGAAGTGCGTGTGAAATAACTGCGTTCTTTCACGCCCTTTTCGCTCGCCTTTCACTATCTTTGCCGAAAACGAGGAGTCCTTGAGCAAGGGGGCTCATTACCTTCTGACAAAACCAAGAAAGCATGAAGAAGCTTCTATCTCTGCCTCCCAACACCGTGGAAGGCTTTCATACGATTACGGGTGCCGATCCCGCTGTTTGTTACTGCACTTCCGACCCTGCCGGACGCAAGATAGGTTCGGGCGGGGGCACAGCCTGGCTTTTGGGCGAGTGTCATCGGAGCGAAGCCCCCGAGCTGTCGTTCGGCCGGTGGCTTGCGAGCGAAAAGCGCATCCTGCTGCACGCCGGTGGACAAAGCCGTCGGCTTCCTGCTTATGCTACGGGTGGAAAAGTGCTGACACCGGTGCCGGTGTTCCGTTGGGAGCGCGGTCAGCGCATCGGGCAGGACCTGCTTGCCCTCCAAATGCCGCTCTACGAAGCCATCATGCAGAAAGCTCCTGCCGGCCTCCACACGCTCATCGCCTCGGGCGACGTGTTGCTGCGAGCCACCGAGCCGTTGCAGGAGGTGCCGGAGGCGGATGTGGTGTGCTACGGCTTGTGGGGCGACCCGGAGCAGAATTCACACCACGGCGTTTTCATGATGGATCGCCAAAGTCCCGATCGACTCGACTTCATGCTGCAAAAACCCTCGACCGAGGAACAGGCACGCTACATGCAGACGCATTTTTCGCTGATGGACATCGGTGTTTGGCTGCTTTCCGATCGGGCTGTGGAGCGCCTTGTGCAGAAATGTGGCGGCACGGGCGAAGACATCCGAGCCTATGACTTATATTCCGAATTTGGTTGCGCGCTCGGCACGCACCCTTCGCGCCCCGACGAAACGCTTTCCGATCTTTCCGTAGCCATTCTGCCTCTGCCCGGAGGCGAGTTTTATCATTTCGGAACCACTCCCGAGCTGCTCACTTCCACCATGGCCATTCAGAATCGCGTGAAGGATCAGCGGCTCATCATTCAGAAGGAGGTGAAACACCATCCGTCGGTCTTTACACAGAATGCACGTGTGCAGAGCCGGCCCGGCGAGAAAAACGAATACGTTTGG
Source organism: Bacteroidaceae bacterium (assembly GCA_017461605.1). Taxonomy (GTDB): domain Bacteria; phylum Bacteroidota; class Bacteroidia; order Bacteroidales; family Bacteroidaceae; genus Alloprevotella. The sequence continues at coordinate 89,216 of JAFTXN010000001.1, read as the reverse complement.
ATCGAAAACTCGTGCGTAGCTGAGACGTGGCAATACGCTTCGCGCAACGTCATCACGGGTGTGCCCGTCAACCGATGGGAGGTGCAATTGGCCGAAGGGCAATGCGTGGACATCACGCCCATCGGCGAAACCCACTATGTGCTTCGGCCTTACGGCTACTGCGACGCCTTCCGTGGCGCGCCGCACGACGCCGACACGCAATACCTCGGACAACCGCTGAAACAGTGGTTGGAGAAACGCGGACTGGGTGTCGACGATCTGGACGGGGCTACCGACATACAGGCGGCGCCTCTCTTTGTCGTTGTGCCCGATGTCGATGCCTTGGGACGCTGGCTCACGTGGTATCTGAGCGATGCTCCCGATGCTGCGATGGCCGACGAATGGCGTGCATTGCGTCGCCTGTCGGCCGATGGCATTGCGGCAAGCGCCAACCTCGTTCGGCTCGTTCGGCAGCGCGAAGTCTATGCTTGCGAGAACTATCCTGCCATTGCTCGAAACTGGCAGAAAAGCGTGTTCTACCAAGTAAATCTCAAGGACATGGCCGCGCGGTTTTCCACAGGCGGTCTGCCGTTGCCGGCACCGCTTCCCGAGGATGCTCCGCTGATGACGCGCATTCACGATGCCATGTTTCGTTCGGAGTATCACCGCCTGCAGTCGGCGGCAGTGCCTTCAGCATCTGCCGACTCCGACGCTGAGGCAGCCAAAGCCTTTGGCCTGCTGCGTGAAGGTCTGACCGAGAATGCGCTGCGCCATCGCTGCGAACCGCGAATGACGACGCACACTGACCAAATCGTCTGGGGACGCAGCCCGGTGCGTATCGACTTGGCCGGAGGCTGGACCGACACACCGCCCTACAGTCTGTTGGTGGGCGGAAGCGTTGTCAATGTGGCTATCGAGCTGAACGGATTGCCTCCCTTGCAGGTCTACGTCAAGCCGTCGCACGAACGAGCCATCATCTGCCGTTCCATCGATTTGGGAGCCATTGAGCGTATTTCTACCTACGACGAACTGCGTCGATTCAACAAGGTGGGTTCTCCCTTCTCCATTCCCAAGGCCGCCCTGGCGCTTGCCGGTTTCTTGCCGGAGTATTCCGTACATTCTTTTGCCACGCTGGAAGAACAGCTGGCGCACTTCGGTGCCGGCATAGAGGTTACGCTGCTTTCGGCTGTGCCTGCCGGTTCGGGCCTGGGCACAAGCAGTATTTTGGCAGCCACTGTGCTGGGCGCTGTGTCGGACTTCTGCGGTCTCGGATGGGACAAGAATGAAATTTGCAGCCGCACGCTCATTTTAGAACAGCTTCTGACCACCGGCGGAGGCTGGCAAGACCAATACGGAGGCGTTCTGCATGGGGTGAAGATGCTGCACACAGAGCCCGGCTTCGCACAGGAGGCTTCGGCCCGTTGGCTTCCGGATACGCTCTTCAAAGACCCGGAATTACGCCCTTGTCATCTGCTTTACTACACAGGAATTACGCGCACGGCCAAGCACATCCTGGCCGAAATCGTGCGAGGCATGTTCCTCAACAATACCGAGCACATCTCGCTGCTTCAGGAGATGAAACAGCACGCCGGCATTCTGTTTGAGGTGATGCAGCGTGGCGATTTTTCGGAATACGGTCGGTTGGTACGACGCACTTGGGAGCAAAACAAACTCCTCGACAGCGGAACCAATCCGCCTGCGGTGGACGAACTCTGCCGCCGCGTGGACGATTTCTGCTTGGGCTACAAGCTGCCCGGTGCCGGCGGAGGCGGTTTCATGTATATGGTGGCGAAAGACCCGCAGGCCGCGTTGCGCATTCGGGAGTTGCTGACCGAAAATCCGTTGGCACCCAACGCTCGCTTTGTTGAGATGAGCGTTTCCAAGAAAGGCTTGCAGGTTAGCCGCAGTTAAGGCCGGAAAAATCAACATCATGTTTCGACATTTCTATATACCATTGATATTATCGTGCGTGCTGTCGGTGAGTTGCCGCAGTGCGCACCAAGGTACCGAAGCCGGTCGCCGCGACGTGGTGACGGTAGCCGTGTTTGCGCTCAACGACTTCCACGGTTCCTTCGTGCCCGACGAGCGAAAAGGCATTCCCGGGGCGGCGGCCGTGTGGCAAACCCTCGATTCGCTGAAAGCCGTTTATCCTTATCATCTCACCGTTTCGGCCGGTGATAACTTCGGTGGCAGTTATTTCTACAAGGCCACGCAAGGTCGCCTGATGCCTGCGCTCTTTGACGGACTGGGCATCAGGATTTCGGCCGTGGGAAATCACGAATTCGACGATGGACAGGCTGCTCTGGCAGACAAGTGGAAGAGTTCGCCCCTGCGTCCTGAGGGATGGGACATGGACTATGTGTGTGCCAACGTGCGGAATACCGAGGGTCGCATCCCCGACTACATCCGTCCGTGGGCCGTGGCCGATGTGGCGGTGGGTGAGAAGAAAATCACGGTAGGCCTTGTCGGTCTGCTGGCTTCGAGTACTCCGAAACAGACAAGCCGTTCGAAAATTGCCGGCCTCACTTTTGACGGTCGTTATCCGCGAGTGGTGGACAGTCTGCAAGCATTGCCCGATTTTCCCGTAGGCAAGGCCGATATCCGCCTCCTGTTGACACACATCGGTACCTGCATGAAGCAAGGTGCTCCGGCGTGGGAAGATGAGGACTCCGCCCACGCTGCAGCATTGCGCGACCCGATGTGGCACGCCCTCATCACAGGGCACAGTCACCAAGCGGTGTGCGGAACCATCAACGATGGATTGCCGGTGGTGCAGGGGTTGTGCCTGGGAGCGCGCCTCTCGGTGCTGAAAATCGAAGTGGACACCGCACGAATGCAGGTGCTGTCGGTAACACCGGAAGTGTGCCCCGTGCGTCCCGATATCGCGCTGAGCGGAGCGGCCAAGGCCTTCGCCGGACGTATCGACTCATTGCTCAACCATACGCTTGTGATGGGTGGGCAGCCCCTCTGCAAGCAGCTCACCACGGCCTCGGCCGAGATGGTGCACAACCGTGATGACAAATATCGCATGTCCGAGGTGGGCACATTGGTGTGCGAGGCCTATGCCGCTGCCTACCGTCGAGCAGTGCCGACATCGCACAACGAGATAGTGATAGGCGCGAGCCATTTCGGCAGCATCCGCACCGGATTTCTGCAAGGCCCTGTTCGAGTGCTCGACGTGGGCGAAGTGTTGCCCTTCAGCAATGTTCTGAGAGCCTACAGGCTGACCGGCGAACAGATCCGGGCCTTGGTGGAATTTGGCCTTCACAACCGGCGATATGGCTGGTTGCAGACGAGCGGTTTGGAAATGGAATGCGATGCCGTCGAAACGCTTCGTGTGAAATCCCTTTGGCACACCGCGCCCTCCGGTCGTCGTATACAGCTGCTCCCCGATGCGCACTACATCCTTGTGGTCGACGACTTCATCACCACAGGCGGCGACGGCTATTCGCCCAAGTTCTTCCCCGAAGCACAGGAACTGAAGCAGGTCGTTCTGCCTGCCACGACCGAGGCTTTCGTGCAACACCTCATGAACCAACAGACCATTGGCGGAAAAGCCGATGCCGAGCAGAGAATCATCATCGGCGGTCGCAAATATGCCTCTTGGGCCGAAATGCAGCCATAAGCCGATCTGAAAAGCCGGCAAGCATTGTCGGCTTTTTTCGGTGCTTCTCGGCAAAACCGGCAGGCCTTGCCAAAATTTTGGCAAGCACTGCCAAAAAACTGGCAGGCCTAGCCGGTAAATCTGCAATGCTTGCGCAAAATGCCACAAACCGCTTCATTTTATCAACTCTCAACAAGAAAAAATCAACACCCGATATGGCACTTGTAACACACACACCGGCCGACCCGCGACGGCATACCGATTATCCTTATTTCCTTCAATCGACATCGCCCGAGGACGTGGAAATTTCGCAACGCTGCATGGTGGCCGAGTGGTACCCGCAGAGCGGCGTGCAGCTCACATGGCCGCATGCCGGCACCGACTGGGCAGAAATGCTCGACGAGGTGAACGAATGCTACTTGCGGTTGGCGTACGCCATCGCCACACGCACCACGTTGCTTATTGCTACTCCGGAACCCGAGGAAGTGCGGCGCAAACTTGTCGAAAGACTGCCGCAGCGTGCACTGTGCAACATCGTTGTGGCCGAATGCCCGACCGACGACACTTGGGCGCGCGACCATGCCCCGCTCTCCATCGTAGGACCGCAGGGAACGGAGTTGCTCGATTTCCGATTCAATGGTTGGGGCGGTAAGTTCGAGGCCGAAAATGACAATGCCATCACGCGAAATCTCTGCAAGCAAGGACATTTGCAGGGAACCTATGTGGACTGCCTGGACTTCGAACTGGAAGGCGGCAGCATCGAGAGCGACGGACGCGGAACGCTTCTCACCACGTCGCAATGCCTGCTCAATCCCAACAGAAACCCTCAGTACAACCGCGAACAGATTGAGGAAATTCTCCGTGAGCGTCTGGGGGCGGACCGCGTGCTTTGGCTGGACCACGGATACATGGCCGGCGATGACACCGACTCTCACGTCGATACGTTGGCGCGTCTCTGTCCGTCGGACACCATTCTGTATGTTTCCTGTCCCAATGCCGAAGACGAGCACCACAATGCGCTGAAAGCCATGGAGCAACAGTTGCAATCGTTTCGCACTGCCGACAACCGGCCGTACCGACTGGTGCCGCTGCCCATGGCTCCGGCTATCTACGACGGCACCGACCGATTGCCGGCCACCTATGCCAATTATCTCGTGATGGACACAGCTGTGCTCTATCCTACTTACGGCAATGCCGAGACCGACGAACAGGCTCGCCGAGCCATTGCAAAGGCTTTTCCCAAGCACGACCTGGTGGGCATCGATTGCTGCGCGCTCATCCGTCAGCACGGCTCGCTCCATTGTGCCACGATGCAATATCCGCGCGGTGTGGTGAGAAAACCCGAAAAGGCGTAAGCGGAAACGAACATCCCCTCTGAAAGAAACAAAACACAATAACGAAAATTCTATGAAGGTAGGTATCATTCAGCAGACGTGTTCCGCAGATGTGGAACAGAACATGCAAAAACTGGCTCGCAACATTGCCGACGTGGCAGCCCGGGGAGCCGAACTCGTGGTGCTTCAGGAACTGCATAACTCCCTCTACTTTTGTCAGGTGGAGAGTACGGAGAATTTCAACCTTGCCGAGCCCATCCCCGGACGCTCCACCGAATTCTACGGAGCGCTGGCGCGTCAGCACGGAGTGGTGTTGGTAACTTCGCTCTTCGAACGCCGTGCGCCCGGACTCTATCACAACACGGCCGTGGTGTTTGAGAAAGACGGCAGCATCGCCGGCAAATATCGCAAGATGCATATCCCCGACGATCCTGCCTATTACGAGAAGTTCTACTTCACGCCCGGCGATCTCGGCTTCCGTCCCATCGATACCAGTGTGGGACGTCTGGGAGTGCAGGTCTGTTGGGACCAATGGTACCCCGAGGGTGCACGTCTCATGGCCCTATCGGGAGCCGAACTCCTCATATTCCCCACGGCCATAGGCTTCGAGAGCAGCGACACGCCCGAGGAGCAGGAGCGTCAGCGTGAGGCTTGGACCACCGTGCAGCGCGGTCATGCAGTTGCCAACGGCTTGCCCGTGATTGCGGTGAACCGCACGGGATTCGAACCCGACCCGTCGGGACAGACGGCCGGCATCCGCTTCTGGGGGAGCAGCTTCGTGGCAGGTCCGCAAGGCGAGTTCATCTATCGAGCCCCGAAGGACGAGGAGGTGAACATCGTGGTGGAAATCGACATGCAACGTTGCGAAAATGTGCGTCGCTGGTGGCCCTTCCTGCGCGACCGCCGCATAGAGGAGTTCGGCGACTTGCAACGTCGTTTCCGAGATTAGAAAAATGATACATCGGTCGTCAAATCCTTGATGGCCGAGCGCAAAAACAGAAGAACGATGGAGAAAAAGAGAATCGTAGTGCTGACAGGTGCCGGCATGAGTGCCGAAAGTGGGTTTAGCACTTTCCGCGATGCCGGTGGCCTTTGGGAAAAGTATCCGGTGGAAGCAGTGGCTACTCCCGAGGGATGGGCAGCCGACCCCAACCTGGTGACGGATTTCTACAACGGACTGCGGCGTCAGCTCCTGGTGGCCCGGCCCAACCGGGGGCACGAGCTGTTGGCTGAGATGGAGTGCGAATTTTCCGTCACGGTAATCACACAGAACGTGGACGATTTGCACGAACGTGCAGGTTCGTCGCACGTCATTCATCTCCACGGCGAACTGATGAAGGTGTGCTCTTCGCGCGATCCGGACAACCCTTTCCACATCCGCACCCTCGATGCCGAGCATCCGGATGTGGCACATGGCGAGCGTGCCGGTGATGGCTCGTTGTTGCGGCCTTGGATTGTGTGGTTTGGCGAGGCTGTGCCGATGCTCACTGAGGCGGTGGCAGAGGTGGAGCGTGCCGACGCATTTGTCATCATTGGTTCTTCGCTTGCGGTATATCCAGCTGCAGGATTGGTGCAGTATGCCCCGGATGCCGCGCCCGTGTTTCTCATCGATCCCAAAGAGGTGAGTGTACCCACGCATCGCAGGGTGGAAGTGATCCGCGACGTTGCGTCGAGCGGCGTGGCCGAGTTGTGGAAGCGGCTGCGCGAGTGGAATACCGGAGAGAGGTAGAGAAAACCCGAAAAAGCCGTTCGTAGGTTTACGCAAACAGGAAGCGTTCGATCCGAAAGGGAACGAACGCTTTTCTTTTGTGCTTATCGTTGATGGTTAGATGGTTGCGGAGTGTCGGCAGTGGCTTCTGAAAGAAACGGGAAGCCTTATTTCGAGCTCTTTCTCCCAAACCGGATGCCGCCTTCGCGCTTAATCAGCAGGCAGGATGCCGTGGCCGAAGCAGCCAGTGCCAAGCCGCCCGCTCCCCAGTGTATCCACGCATCTTGGCTCCATGCTGCGATGACTCCGCAGAGCAGCAAGGCAAACTGCAACAGGCTGCGGCGCATCGTGGCTGCAGCGAGGCGGAAGCCATAGCGCTTGCTGTAGATGCCGGTGATGAGCAGGAAGTCTACGAAGTTGGCCACCGAGAGCGCCACTCCTGCACCGGCCAGCCCGTAAGCACGGTAGCCCACCACGACCAGGGTGGCGAAAACCACGTTGTAGGTCAGCTCCATCACCATATAGAGACCGGCATCTCCACGTGCCAAGGGCAGGTAGGCGGGTGGGGTGTAGATGGCCTTGAAGAACATGTAGAAAATGGCGCATAGCACCATCGGAATGGTCTGCAGGAATTCGGATGTGTAGAGTAGGGGCACGACAAAGGGGAGTACCAGACAGAAAAATATGAGAAAGGGAGCGATGAGCAGCACCAGCACGTCGATTTGTCGGTTCACGGTGCGGTTCATTTCAAACGGGTCGATGGTGGCCGAGAGTCGGGGGAAGTAGTCGCTGTCCATGGCAACGAAAACCATGCGTGCGTAGCTCACGGTCAGGGTCAGCCCCACGGCATACAGACCGGCTTCGGTCAGCGATGCCGTCTTGATGAGGAAAGCGCGGACCAGCATTTCGGCACCCGAGGCCACCACGCCTGCCACCACGTAGGCCATTCCCAAACGCAGCAATTGCTTGCCCTCGCCTACAAAGGCACGTCCGAAGCTGATACGCCAAGGGAAGAGGTGTGCCGATACACGCAGCTGCAATGCCAACAGCAGGACGGCGTTGGCCAGCATGGCCGGCACGATGCCGCGCAGGCCATAGAACGCATAGAGCGGCAGGGTGAAAACGATGGTTCCGACGGCGGTCCATACGGCATTGATGGCCAAGGCTCTCAACTGCTGTGCTCCCTTGAGTATTGCCACTTCGCCGGCGGCTATGATGCTCAGCGAAACTACGGGAGCAAGGAGGCGAAAATCGGCAAGGCCGGAGGCTTCGTTTGCCACGATCCGGCTGAGCCACGGTGCGCATGCCAGGCACAGCACAGCGCCCAGCAGTGCTGCCAGCAGCATCCACGAACGCACCACACACACATAGTGTTCGGCCTCGTCGCGTCGGCCCTCCTCGTGAAGCATGGCCAGACGACGCACAGCGCTGAAAGCGATGCCCAGGTTGGAGGCGCTGCTCACCAACTCGCTTGTGCGGTGATAGAGGTCCGACAGACCCATACCGCCGGTGCCGATGAGCACGGCCGTAAACTTGCCGCGCACCACGGAGATGAGGAGCTGAAGCACCTGAACGCTGCCGAAGATTCCTGTGTACTTCAGCACGTGCTTCAGCGAGGCTGCCCGCGCTCCGCCCTGCAGAGGACGATGTTCCGGAGTGTGTTCCGGTATGTCGGAATGGGTGTTACGCATTTATAATATATATACGCGAAAACTCTGTTTTTATTACGCGAAAATCCAAAATCTTTGCACAAAAATACGTCGACTCATCCGAAATGTTTCCCCATGGCGAAAGGGAAAGATGAACCGACGTACACGGATTGTTGTAACTCTCGGCGCAAATGTACGCACATTTCCCGAATGCACCAACGCTCATTGCACAAATGTGGGTGGGACGACGCAGGAGCAGCTGCGCAATGGCAGAAACGGGGTGGCTTTGCGGAAAATTCTGCAGTGCTTGTAGAAAAATCTGCAAGCACTGCAGAATTTTCTAAACGCCGTGTAAATTTTTGCGTTCCGCAGGCCCGTTTTTCCGACAAAGTGTCAGCACTTTTCCGTTGCCTCTCGGGGTGCGCAACACTGGGCAACGATTTTTCAGAAAAACCTCGCGAAATGCTTGTAGAAAGGGGTGTTTCGCGAGGTTTGGATGTTTTTTTTATCAGATAGGGCAAAAAAAAAGCAAAAAACTTGGAAGAAGTTTCAACTTGCTATATATTTGCCTCTAAATAGGTGATATACATTTTCAAACCCTAATAAAATTTTTCTATGAACAAGACAGATCTCGTTAATGCTATTGCTGCCGAAGCTCAGCTCAGCAAGGCAGATGCCAAGAAGGCCCTCGATGCAACTCTCAACGCTCTTGCCGGTGCTCTGAAGGCAGGTGACAAGGTGGCTCTCATCGGTTTCGGAACTTTCGCAGTGAATGAACGTCTCGCTCGCACGGGTATCAATCCTGCTACAAAGGAGAAGATCCAGATCGCAGCCAAGAAGGTGATTAAGTTCAAGGCCGGTGCTGAATTGGCAGAAGCTGTGAAATAATTTCGCTTCGCATAACAAACGGCGGCGCATGCTCGAGCATGCGCCGCCGTTTGTTATAGGGTCTTGCCTCGGGCAGGACGCTCTCCGTCCTGCCCGAGGTTGTCATTCAGTCGTGGGAATAGCCGGCTGCTCGTGCGATGCAGAGCGGTATCTCCGTGTTGTCCATTTTTCCATGAAAGAGTTCGGCGCCTGCACCTATGGCGAACACGGGCACCACTCCGTTGCTGTGGCCTCCGCTCTGCCATCCCACCAGCGCCAACTGGTTGATGATGCGCTTGGCACGCGCAGCCAGTGCACTCTGCTTGCCATAGAGATTTTCCTCACCGCTCTCGATGCCTTGGCGAATGTCGTCGAAAGCCTTGCGGAGGCGCTCCTCGTGTTGCGGCGTCAGGGGAACATCGGTCCAGAAGCCGAAATGCTCTGTCAGACTGGCTTTGGCCACTTCCCAAGTGAACTTGTCGCCCAACTTCTTGCGGAGGCGGTCCAGCTCCTTGGTGTAGGCATCGGCCGAGATGCGTTGGCCACGCAGCAGGTGTGTGTGCATGAGATACGGCCCGGTGCCCAGTGCAATGCCCCCCGTCTCGTGGTCGGCCGTAACCACGATGAGGGTTTCGTCGGGATGCTGTTCGTAGAATTCGTAAGCCACGCGGATGGCATCGTCAAAGTCTTTCACCTCACGAAACACGGTAGCCGCATCATTGTCGTGGCATGCCCAGTCGATCTTTCCCCCTTCGACCATGAGGAAGAAGCCCTCCTTCTGCTTTCCGGACAGGAAGCGGATGCCGGCGCGAGTGATTTCCTGCAACGTCATGTCGCCTTTGGCACGATCGATGGCGTAGGGGATGCTTTTGCGCTCGCGCTTTGAGGCTGCTTCGGTCTGGAGCAAAATCATGCGCTCCGCATTCCGGCCGCGACGCAGGCTCTCCTTGTATCCTCTGACAAGCGTGTAGCCGGCCTCTGCACACTGCTCGTAGAGATTGGGCAGCGTGTCATCCCTGTGGCGCATGGGCTGCAGAAAATCCGAACCGGCATAGAAGTCGAAGCCCGTCGCGATGAGCTGTTGTCCGATGGCATAGTACATATTTCTGTCGGGCACGTGGGCATAGAAGGATGCCGGTGTGGCATGGTCGACAGACACACTCGTGGCAATGCCGACAGCACTTCCGTTTTGCTGTGCCCATACCGCAACACTGTTCACCGGAGTGGCAGCATCGGGCAGCATGCCCAGCACTCCGTTCTTGGTCTTCCGACCCGTGGCCAAGGCTGTTCCGCCCGCCGCACTGTCGGTTACGCCGTTTGTCGCCGAGTAGGTGGTGACGAAGCCCGCGTGGGGAAAACCGGTGAAGCACAGCGGACTCACGCCGATGCGGCCCTCGAGCGCGGCATAGAAGGTCTCGGTTCCGTTCACTTGGTTCACGCCCATGCCGTCGCCGATGAAGTAGAACACATACTTGGCGCGCTGTTGGGCAAAGGCCGTGGCCGTCAGCAGGAAGGCGGCCAGCGATAACAGAAACAGTCTTTTTTTCATAGTTATAATGTATTGGTGAATTTGCTTACTCCTCGGCCGATTTTCGGTTGCGCGGATGGAAACTCAGAATCTGCTCGCGCAAGAAGCTGCGGTCGATGTGCGTGTATATCTCTGTGGTGGTGATACTCTCATGTCCCAACATGGCTTGTATGGCTCGCAGGTTGGCGCCTCCCTCCAGTAAGTGGGTGGCAAACGAATGCCGGAACGTGTGTGGGCTGATGGGCTTGGAAATTCCGGCACGCTCGGCGTAGACTTTTATCCAGTGGAACACGGTGATGCGCGACAAGTGCCGTTTTCTGCGGATGCTGACAAAGACGTAGTCCTGTTCTTCCGGAGGAATGGGCAGTGCGTTCCGATCGATGAACCACAGGTCCAGTTCTTTGCGAGCACGACTCCCGATGGGTACGAGTCGCTGTTTGCTCCCTTTGCCCTGCACGCGGATGTATCCGTCGTCCAATGCGAGATCCGATATGCGCAGGCTGCAGAGTTCGCTCACGCGGAGTCCGCAACTGTAGAGCACTTCCACGATGGCGCGGTCGCGATGCCCTTCCGGCTGCGACAAGTCGATGGCATCCTGGATGCGGTCGATTTCGTTCACCGACAGCACTTCGGGCAAATGCTTGCCTATCTTGGGCGTTTCGAGCAGCTCTGTGGGATCGTACTGGATGTATCCGTCGAGCCGCAGAAAGCGGTAGAAAGATCGCAGACCCGAGAGGATGCGCGCTGTGGAGCGTGCCGAAATTCCAACGTCGTGCAGCGACCACGCAAAGCGGTGCAGGTGCTCCAACCGGACGCATTCGGGACGAACCTCCTCCTCACGCAGCCACAGCAAAAAGCGGGTTACGTCTGCCGCATAAGCCTGGCGGGTGTTCTCCGCCAAACCCCGCTCCAGCGCGATGTGGGCTACGTATCTGTCGATGAGATTCATGGATTTTCGGATGCTTTCTTTGGATGTTCGGCCGCATAGCTGTAATTTTGGGCCGCGAAGACGAAGCAAAAGTAATGTTTTCAAAAAAAATGAGAACGGACCTATGAAAATTTTAATAGTAAACGGCCCTAATCTGAATCGCTTGGGCAGTCGTGAGCCCGGCATTTATGGTCATACCACCATGGAGGAGTGCGTGGCTGCGTTGCGTGCACGTTTTCCTGAAGTGGAGTTGGAGTATTATCAGAGCAATGTGGAGGGTTTTCTCATCGACCGCCTGCAAGTGGCCGAGGGATGTGTGGACGGCGTGGTGCTGAATGCGGGTGCCTATACGCACACTTCGGTTGCCCTGCACGATGCCATACGTTCGCTCAGTGTTCCCGTGGTGGAGGTGCACATCAGCAACGTTCACGGCCGTGAGGAGTTCAGACATCGGAGTTTGATTGCCGCAGCTTGCCGAGGCGTGATTGCAGGTTTCGGAATGGACTCCTATCGTTTGGGCGTGGAAGCGCTGATTTCGCTTTGCAAAGAGGAGAAGTGATGCCGGCTTTCGATAATTTGGAGGACTATGTGCTGGCGCACATCTCTCCCGAGCACGAATATCTGCACCGCCTCTATCGGGCCACGCATACACAGTTGCTGCGTCCGCGTATGGCTTCCGGACATCTGCAAGGCACGCTGCTGCGCATGCTCTGCAGGCTCATTCGTCCCAAAAGCGTGTTGGAGATAGGTACATACTCCGGCTATTCGGCGCTCTGCATGGCCGAAGGTATGGACCCGGATGGAAAAATTCTTACCTTCGAGATCAATGACGAACAAGAGGACTTCACACGTCCCTGGTTCGAGGGCTCGCCTTTCGGCGCGCGCATCGAGATGGTGATTGGTGATGTTTTGGAAATTCTGCCCGGCCGCCCTGATCGTTTTGATATGGCTTTCATCGATGGCAACAAGCGTCAGTATCCCGACTACTATCGGCTCGTGATGTCGCGCCTCAATGCCGGAGGTTTCATCGTCGCAGACAACACGTTGTGGGATGGGCACGTGATCGAGTCCGCCTACGATGGAGATGCGCAGACCGAGGGTATTCGCGAGTTTAATGCGATGGTGGCAGCCGACCCCTCGGTGGAGAAAGTGATACTGCCCCTGCGCGATGGCCTGACCCTGATACGGAAAATCTGACAAGGTTTTCCGTTTTTTTTATGCCTGCAGGCCTTGCATCGGCCTCGCAGACATGGTTTTTTATTACCTTTGCCCGAAATTCATCAAGCATTCTATATGGAAACTACACGACAACAGAAAATTTCGCGCCTCATACAGAAAGAACTCAGCGACATCTTTCAGCGTCAGACACAGGCTCTGCACGGTGTGCTCGTGAGTGTGAGCGCTGTCCGAATCAGTCCCGATCTCAGCATTTGCCGTGCCTACCTCAGCGTGTTCCCGTCCGAACGCGCCGCAGAGATTTTGGAAAATATCAACCGCAACGCACGCGAAGTGAGATACGAGCTGGGAACGCGCGTAAGGCATCAGTTGCGCATCATTCCCGAGTTGAAATTCTTTGTCGACGACTCTTTGGACTACATCGAGCACATCGACGAACTTTTGGCCCGATAGCCCAAGGCTGTCGCGGCTTCACGCAACAATGTGCAAGCCCTCCGTGTTATGAACTTCCCCTTCTTCATTGCTCGCCGATACCTTTTCTCGAAAAAGAGTCACAATGCCATCAATTTTATCTCCGCCATATCGGTTGGCGGAGTGGCTTTGGCTACGCTGGCAATGGTCTGCACACTCTCTGTATTCAATGGGTTTCGCGACCTCATCGGTTCGCTGTATACGGCATTCGATCCTGAATTGCAGGTAGTGCCTGCCAAAGGGAAATTCATGCAAGCCGGAGCGCAGGGACTGAGTGTGGCACGCTCGCATCCTGATGTAGAGTCGGCTTCGGCCTGTCTGGAAGACCATGCGATGCTTCTGTTTGCCGGTCGCCCCGTGGTGATAACGCTCAAGGGCGTTGACGAAAATTTTGAGAAGAGCACAGAGATTCGCAGCATCCTGTACGGCGAAGGCGACTTCGTGCTGCATGCCGCCGGAGTGGATTATGGTGTGCCGGGCATCGGTCTGGCGAGTCACATGGGCGGTGTGGATTATGGCACGCTGCAGGTGTGTGCCCCCCGACGCGGTGAGCAACTCAATATGACCAATCCTGCGCAAAATTTCAACGCTGCCGAACTTCTCTCACCCGGTGTGGTGTTCAGCGTGAGCCAGCGAAAATATGATGAAAACTATCTGCTCACGTCGCTCTCCCTTGCGCAACATCTGTTTGACCAGCCGGGACATATCTCCTCGCTCGAGCTGAAACTGAAACCCGGGGCCGACACCGACAGAGTGAAAGCCGACTTGCGCAAACGTTTGGGCGAAAACTATCAAGTGCTCGACCGCGCGGAGCAGCAGGAGGAGGTGTTCGGCATCATGGCTATCGAAAAACTCATCGCCTATTTCTTCCTCACCTTCATCGTGTTGGTGGCTTGCTTCAATATCATCGGATCGGTGTCGATGCTGATCATAGACAAGCGCGACGATGTGGCAACACTGCGCAATCTGGGGGCGGACGACCGCCTCATAGTGCGGATTTTCCTGTTCGAAGGCCGATTTATCTCCGTGCTGGGCGCAGTCATCGGCGTGGTGCTGGGTTTGCTGCTGTGCTGGGCGCAGCAAACCTTCGGCCTGTTGCGGCTCGGCGACTCCTCGGGCAATTTCATCATCGAAGCCTATCCCGTGAGCGTGCATTGGCAGGACGTGCTGATGGTGTTGGCTACCGTTATTGTGGTGGGCTTCCTCTCCGTTTGGTATCCCGTGCACTATCTCAGCAAACGCTTGCTCTGATTCGGCCGTGCGGTGGCCCGTTTCCCTTACACTTTGCTGAAAAATCCCCTTTGGGAGGAGCAATAATTTACAAGGCGTTTAGAAAATTCTACAAGCACTGCAGAATTTTCTAAACGCCTTGCAGATTTATGCCCAAAGCACTGCGAGATTTTTGGCTCCTTTTCCTGAATGTCCGGATAGCAGCCGGAAATCGCTGATATGTATGAAAAAAACCGTATTTTTGCACCAAAATCGACAAGATGCCTTCCATACTTATCATCTACACGGGCGGAACCATCGGAATGATTGAGAATCCCGAAACGGGAGCACTCGAGAATTTCAACCTTGAGCAGTTCCGTCGTCAGGTTCCCGAGCTGAAACGTTTCAACTACAACATCGATGCGCTGGCATTCGGTCCGCCCATCGACTCAAGCGACATGGAACCGCGCTACTGGGTCAAGATGGCGCGCCTCATTGCTGAGAATTATCACCAATACGACGGATTTGTTTTGCTGCACGGCACCGACACCATGGCCTACACGGCATCGGCCCTCAGCTTCATGCTCGAAAATCTGGGCAAGCCGGTCATCATCACCGGCTCGCAACTGCCCATCGGTCAGCTGCGAACCGATGGAAAGGAGAACCTGCTCTCGTCCATCGAGATTGCAGCGGCAAAAGATGCCGGTGGACGCCCCATGGTGCCCGAGGTGTGCATCTACTTCGACAACCAGTTGTTGCGAGGCAACCGCACCACGAAGATCAATTCGGAAGGCTTCAACGCATTTCGCTCTCACAACCTGCCGGCCCTGGCTCAGGCGGGCATTCACATCGTCTACGAGACGCATCTCATCCGACGCCCTGCGCCCGAAGCTAAATTCAAGCCGCATTTTCTGATGGACGACAACGTGGTGATCCTCACCCTGTTCCCGGGAATACGCAAGGAGGTGGTGGACACCATCCTGCACATCGCGGGACTGAAAGCGGTCATCCTGCAAACCTATGGTTCGGGCAACGCGCCGCAAGCCCCGTGGCTGTACGAGCGCCTCGAGGAACTGCATCGGCGCGGAGTCATTGTGGTAAACATCACGCAGTGTTCGAAAGGGCGCGTGGAGATGGGACGTTACGAAACCAGCCTCCAACTGCTCGATGCCGGTGTGCTCAATGGGCATGACTGTACGCTGGAGTGTGTGGTGACGAAGCTGATGTTTCTGCTCGGCCACGGCTATTCGCGAGAGCGCATCATTACGCTCATGAGCACCAACATCGCCGGCGAGGTTACCATTCCGAAAGATGTAGAAACCTCGTCTGCATTCTATTTCTGATGTCATGAAAGTCCGTTTCCTCTATACAATTCCCCTCTTACTACTCCTGTTGGCGATGGTCGCAGGTTGCGGACGCGCACCTCTCGCGCAGCATGCTGAGGGCGACTCGCTGAGTTTTCGCCATGCCACGTTGTTGCAGGTGGAGCGCACCGACAGTTACACCGTTGCCGAGGTGCGCGATGCTTGGCGCAAGGGGAGCTTGCTCCGTCGCTATGTGCTCGTGCCTCGCAGCAGTCGGGTGCCTCGCAACTTGCCGGAGGGAACGCTGCTCCGCACTCCGCTGCGCCGGGTCATCGTGGGCACATCTGTGCATGCTGCCCTGCTGGCCGAACTTGGCTGTGTGGGTAACATCTGCGGCCTTTGTGATACGGCCTATCTGCTGCACGAAGGTTTGCGAAAGGCTTTGGCCGAAGGCTATATCCTTGACATGGGGTCGTCCATGCAACCTGTGGTGGAGCGCATTGTGTCGGCAGATGCCGATGCGCTGTTTCTCTCTTCGTTCGAGAATGCCGGACACGGTGCCGTCGCCGAAGCAGGCATCCCCATCGTGGAGTGCATCGACTACATGGAGAGTTCGCCGCTGGGGCGTGCCGAGTGGATGCGCTTCTTCGGACTCCTGATGGGCTGCGAGGCCGTGGCCGATTCGATGTTTGCAGGGGTGGAGCGCCGCTATGAGAGTCTGCGTGAGCGTATCAAGTCCACGAAAATGCGCCCCACGTTGATGTGCGACCGCAAGGAGGGCGCCATGTGGTACGTGCCGGGGGCAGAAAGCACCATGGGACAGCTCTACGCCGACGCCGGAGCCACCTATCTGTTCTCCCATGTGAAGGGAAGCGGCTCTGTACCTTTGTCGTTCGAAATGGTATATCACCAAGCCCGCGAGGCCGATGTGTGGTTGCTCAAGTATGGCGCAACCTCCGACATTACATACAGAAGTTTGTCCACCGACTTTCCACCCTATAGAGGCTTTCGTCCGTGGCAGAAGAAGCGCATCTACGGATGCAACACTTTTCGCACACCTTTCTACGAAGAGGCCCCGTTTCGCCCCGACCTGTTGCTGGCCGACATAGCGGCCGTCCTGCATCCGCAGTTGCAACCCGAGTATCGTCCGCGTTATTTCAAGCCTCTGAACTAACCTTCCTTCTTTTTCTTCCTGCCTATGTTGCGTCGCTATCCCATGGTTCTGTCGCTTGTTGTGCTATTGCTGCTGATGGCCGCCGGACTCCTGTGGGGCAGCGTGCACCTGCCGGCCGCCGATGTGCTGGCCGCGCTTTTCTGTGAAGCCGATGCCGATCCGGTGGCGGCTTTCATCGTATGGCAGAGCCGTTTGCCACAAGTGTGCACGGCTGTGCTGTCGGGCGCTGCGCTGGCTGTGAGCGGCTTGCTCATGCAGACACTTTTCTCCAATCCATTGGCCGACCCCGGCATCCTGGGTGTGAATTCGGGCGCGGCATTGGGCGTGGCTCTTGTCATGTTGCTGATGGGAGGCAGTGCATCGGCCGGTGGCTTCGTGCTGTCGGGCTATCTGCTCATCATTGCTGCAGCGCTGGCCGGTGCTTGTGCAGTGACGTTGCTGCTGTTGGCCTGTTCAGCCCTGCTACGTGGAAAACTCATGCTCCTCATCACGGGTGTCATGGTGAGCTACGTGGTTTCCTCCGCCATATCGCTACTGAACTTCTATGCCACGGAGCAAGGTGTGCAGAGCTACATCATTTGGGGGATGGGCAACTTCGGCGGTGTCAACTTGGAGCGCCTTCCTGCCTATGCCGTGACGATATTCGTGGGTTTAGTGGGGGCAATGCTGCTCTGCAAGCCCCTCAATGCGCTGTTGCTTGGCGACAATTATGCCGGCAATCTGGGCGTTCGCGTTCGGCGGATGCGTTTCTGGGTGTTGCTGTTGGCGAGTTGGCTGACGGCTGCCGTGACGGCGCTCTGCGGTCCCATTGCTTTTGTGGGCCTGGCCGTTCCGCATGCAGCGCGTCTCCTGATTTCTACGTCCGACCACCGACGCCTGCTCCCCCTCACAGCTTTGTGGGGAGCCAACACGGCACTGCTCTGCTTGCTGATTACGTGTCTGCCCGGCGAACGTGGCGTGCTGCCCATCAATGCCCTGACACCCGTCATTGGGGTGCCGGTGGTGATGTACATACTGCTGAGGGGGCGGAAGAGCGCGTAGCAAATGGAAGAAGCCGATTTTGTTCTCCGAAAACATAAGTCTGAAGATATGGAAGCATTGCATCAACGCACCGAATTGCTGCTCGGCACTTCTGCAGTGGAAGCGCTGAAGTCGGCGCGCGTCATCCTGTTTGGCGTGGGCGGTGTGGGCGGTTGGTGTGCCGAGAGCCTCATTCGCTCAGGCATCGGCCATCTCACCATCGTCGACTCCGATGTCGTCAATCCCACCAACCTGAATCGCCAACTCGTAGCCACCACGCAGACAGTGGGTCGCCCCAAGGTGGAAGTGCTTCGCGAGCGCTTGCTGTCCATCAACCCTGAGGCCGAAATCGTGGCGCATCATGCGCTCTACACGCCCGAAAATGCTGCGTCCTATGCGCTCGAGGGCTACCACTATGTGGTGGATGCCATCGACAGTCTGGAAAACAAGGCACACCTCCTGCAGTATGCGGCAAGCACTTCGGCCGTGGTGGTGTCGAGCATGGGTGCTGCGCTGAAGCTCGACCCGACGCGCATCAGCGTGGCCGAGTTCTGGAAAGTGCGTGGCTGTCCGCTGGCTGCCGCGCTGCGTCGTCGCTTCAAGCGTGACGGAGTGCGCCTGCGCCGTAAGGTGAAGTGTGTGTACAGCGAAGAACTCTTGCAGAATGCCGGTGCAGCATCGGCCGACGAAGCCCCCGAAGTGTTTGGTGGGAGCGTGAAAGCCCGCACCAATGGCTCGCTGGCGCACATCGTAGCCATCTTCGGCTTCACGCTGGCCGGACTGGTGGTGCAGGATATTTGGAAAAAGGCATCGGCCTCACCCGAAGAATAACACCCCCTGCGCTGCCTCTGCAGCCGGGCTTCAAGCATCGCACAAAGTGCGCATACCGAAGGGAGACCCCCCTGTCGGTATGCGCACTCTCTTTTTCGCAACAGATACGAGTGCTTGCATTGTCATCGCCAAGCACCGAGAAGTTTCCCACATGCCGTAGAAACTCCCTCAGCGTGCTTCAAAACTATATCTCATGCCTTGAGATAAATATTGCAAGTCTTGAAATATATATTGCAAGGCATGATATATATATTGCAAGCCTTGCAATATAATTTTGAAGCACTGCCGGGAACTTTTCAAGCACTGCAAATAACTTTTGAAACACGCTACTGCCTTTTCCGAGCAACACAAAAAAAGGGCGGAAGCACGGGAAATACTTTCACCATGCTTCCGCCCTTATGCGGTGTGCTCTTGTATGATTGTCAGAACAGTCGCTGCTGTCCCAAGATGGCGTCGCGCACTTCGCTCTCGCTTTCCTGCTCTTCGGGGTCGGCAGTCTCGTTTTCTTCGGGCGTTTCGGCATCTTCCGGTTCGGCTTCGGGCTCGGGGAAACGCGTCGGCTCAAGTTCCACAATGCTCTCCACGGCGCACGTAGTGAGTCGCTTGCCTTTCGCCTTGAAGCTCTTGACGCCGATGAATTGTTCCACATCCACCTCCAAGGCTTCGCGGAAAGCGTCTGCGCCGCCGTAGGTCACGAGGATGCGAGGATAAACTTGCGACGTGAGCAGCACGAAGCGCGAGTCGGGATTTTCGCCCATGAAGTTGAGGTGGCGCGTTCCGGCAGTGCGCTCGAAGCAGAAGCGCTTGGCATACGGAAATCCCTGCTGGTCGGCGTCGAAAAGCACCGCGCTCCATACCTTCGTCTCGTCGAACTTCTCGATGAGCAGGATGCTGTTCTCATAATGGTTGTTCGCGTCGAAGTTTGTGGTGTAGAAGTCTCCGTTTTTCAGCACCACAAGCACGAGGTCGTCGCTATGGAACTCGCCGAGGTACTGTCCGCGTTCGTCGTAATTGAGACGCTGCACGTCGTGGTCAAACCACACTTTGCGGCCGCCCAGCGTGGATGCGCCGTGCGCCTTGAGCGTGATGCGATGCACGTCGAGCTTTGTGAGCAAATTGCCGCGCGACTGGCGACCTTTCACCATGATTTCGCTGAAGTCGCGATCGAAGAATATTTTTTTTAGCTTGGGCTGCGGTTTCAGCGTGACCTTTATGACTTCGGCTTCACCGTTGGGATTGGCCGTGAAATAGTGCACGCGGCTTCCCGGCTCGCCGGTGGTGAGATCGTACTCGCGGTCGTGGGTGATGGACGTCACGTTGAAGCGTTTGATGAAGTAGCTGCCGGCCTTGCCGTCGCGATACACAGCGTTGTAGATGGTACGCTTGTCGTTCTTCTTGAAGACGGCGATGTGCAACACTTCGGCCTTGCGTTTCTCCTTGCGGCTCCGCTCCGTCTCGCCTATGAACACCTTGTCGGCCACGCGGGTTACCTTGTAGGTGCCGTCACGGTAGAAAATTATAACATCGTCGATGGGAGAGCAGTTCTCGACGAATTCGTCCTTCTTAAGGCTTGTGCCGATGAATCCCTCCTGTCGGTTGATGTACAACTTCTCATTCGCTTCGATGACCTTGGTAGCCTCGATCGTGTCGAACGAACGTAGCTCTGTGAGACGTGGGTGGGCGGCTGCGTACTTCTCACGGATGAGTTTGTACCAGTTGGCCGTAACTTCCACCATGTTGGCCAGGTCTTTCTCGATTTGGTCTATCTCTGCCTTGATGCGGGCTATGAGTTCCTCGGCCTTATCCTTGTTGAACTTGAGAATGCGGGCCATTTTTATCTCCATGAGGCGGAGAATGTCTTCCTTGGTGACCTCGCGCACCATCTGCGGATAGAAGGGCGTGAGTCGCATGTCGATATGTTCGCAGGCCGCGTCCATATTTTTAGCGTTCTCGAACTGACGGTCCTTATAGATGCGCTCTTCTATAAATATGCGTTCGAGCGATGCGAAGTGCAGGCTCTCCATCAGCTCTCCCCTGCGGATTTCCAGCTCGCGCTTGAGCAATTCCCGGGTGTGGTCGACCGAGCGTCGGAGCACGTCGCTCACAGTCAGGAAGCAAGGTTTGTTGTCGTCGATCACGCAGCAGTTGGGCGAGATGCTCACTTCGCAATCTGTGAAAGCATAGAGGGCATCGATGGCCTTGTCTGAAGAAGTTCCGGGAGTGAGGTGGATGGGTATTTCCACCTTGGCTGCAGTGATGTCGTCGACGCGGCGGATTTTTATCTTGCCTTTCTCGTTTGCCTTGAGTATGCTCTCGATGAGCGACGAGACGGTCTTGCCAAACGGAATCTCAGTGATGACGAGCGTCTTGCTGTCGCGCTTTTCGATCTTCGCACGCACCTTTACGCTTCCGCCTCGCATACCGTCGTTGTAGCGCGACACGTCAATGGAACCGCCGGTCTGAAAATCGGGGTAGAGGTGGAACTCCTCACCGTGCAAATACTGAATGGCGGCGTCGCAAATCTCGCCGAGGTTGTGTGGGAGTATCTTTGCAGATAAGCCCACGGCAATACCCTCAGCGCCTTGTGCGAGCAGCAGGGGGAACTTCACGGGTAGCGCAATGGGCTCCTTGTTTCTGCCGTCGTAGGACAACTTCCATTCTGTTGTTTTCGGGTTGAAGAGCACGTCGAGGGCAAATTTCGACAAGCGTGCTTCGATGTATCGTGGTGCAGCGGCGCGGTCGCCGGTCAGTATGTTACCCCAGTTGCCTTGGCAGTCGATGAGCAGGTCCTTTTGTCCGAGTTGCACGAGCGCATCGCCGATGGATGCGTCTCCGTGGGGGTGAAATTGCATCGTGTGTCCTACGATGTTGGCCACCTTATTGTAACGTCCGTCATCGAGGCGCTTCATCGAGTGCAGGATGCGGCGTTGCACGGGCTTTAGTCCGTCGCCCAGATGCGGCACAGCGCGTTCCAGGATAACGTAGGAGGCGTAATCCAGAAACCAGTTGCGATACATCCCGGAGAGTTGGTGTGTTGTGTCGTCGTGGTTTTGCTCTTGCGGAGTGTAGGACGAATGCGCTTCTTGCAGTTCGGTGTTCTCTTCGCTCATGTGAGTAAGTGTTGCAAAAGGGGTTAACAATTCTGCCGGGCACTGCATGTTTTTGCCCGAATGAGGCAAAATTACGAAAAAAAGCCGAGCATCATCGGCGAGTCTTCGAAAAAATCCCTATCTTCGCGCCGTGTTTTTTGCGCTTGTGGCGAAATTGGTAGACGCGCCAGACTTAGGATCTGGTGTCGCGAGACGTGTAGGTTCGAGTCCTATCAGGCGCACCCAGATGAGGCTGTCGACTTTCTGAGTTCGGCGGCCTTTTTTTGTGAACGCTTTGCGAAGAAATCTGCAAGGCGTTTAGAAAATTCTACAAGCACTGCAGAATTTTCTACAAGCACTGCAGATTTTTGCACATCCGAAGCCCGCTTTTTCGACAAAGTGTCAGAATGTAGCGGTGGCTTCGCCCAAGTTAGGCTTCGGCTCGGGAATAAAAGTAAAAGCTTCGCGTTTTACTTTGTATTCCACTCGCCTTGCACTAACTTTGTCCCCATAAAATGTAAAAGGTATATAGGAATATGGCGTACATAGAACCGCTTTTCTTTCAGCCCTTGCTGAAGCCTACCATCTGGGGAGGCGATCGCCTGGCCGGCTTCAAGCATCTTCCGCCGACGCGCGGCATAGGTGAGAGTTGGGAGATTTCGGCCCTCAACGGCAACGAGACGCATGTGGCTGCCGGACACGAGGAGGGACTGACTCTGCCTGAACTCATCGATACCTATGGCGCAGATTTGTTGGGCGGTGAGGTGATGCGCCGATACGGCACACGTTTTCCGTTGTTGGTGAAATTCATCGACTCGGCGCAGGACCTGAGCATCCAGGTGCACCCTTCGGATGAGATGGCGCATCGCGTGGGGTTCCCCAATGGCAAGACGGAGATGTGGTATGTGCTCGAGAGTGAGCCGGAGGCTTCGCTGGTGGCCGGCTTCCAACGCAACACGTCGGTGGCCGAATGCCGCAATTCCATCGAGAACGGCACACTCATGCAGACGCTGGCCCGACACGCCACCCATGCCGGCGATTGTTTCTTCATCCCTGCCGGACGCATCCACTCCATAGGGGCAGGAAACTTGCTGGTAGAGATACAACAGAGCATGGACGTTACGTATCGTGTCTACGACTTTGGGCGCGTCGATCGTGAGGGGAACGAGCGTCCGCTCCACATCGAGCAAGCACTCGAGGCATTGGATTATGAGGCGCAAGCCGACTATCGCACTCACTACAGCCTGAGCGATGGTCGCCCTGCCGACTTGGTGCGCTGCCCTTACTTCACGGTGCGCCGATGGAGCACCACGGGGACGGTGCGCGCCGACCGCGAAGGGGCCGACTCTTTCTCCATTCTTGTGGCCACCGAGGGCAGTGCGCTGCTGCGCGATGCCGAGGGCCGCGAGTTCGGTCTCATGGCCGGGCAAACGGTGCTCATTCCGGCCTCTACGAAGCACGTCGACATTGTGCCCGATGCCGCGAGCACGTTCGGCTTTCTGGAGGTTTACATATCGTGACAAAATGTTTCTCACCTTGGCGGCCGGCGGTTGCCAAGGGATACGAAAAAGGCGAAACCCCTTCACGAGGTTTCGCCTTTCTTTGTGTCGGGAAGCGAGGTGCTTCCGTGGTTTTGCTTATCGCTTGGCTGTGAGTTCGCAAATCTTCACCACCACTTCGCTCGCCTTCTGCAGCGACGGGATGGGCAGGAACTCGTGCGGGCCGTGGAAGTTGAGACCGCCGGCAAACACGTTGGGGCAGGGCAGACCCATGAACGAGAGTTGCGCACCGTCGGTGCCGCCACGGATGGCGCGTACGCGCGGTTTTACGCCCACTTCCTCCATGGCTTGCTTGGCAATGTCGATGACGTGCATCACGGGCTCGATTTTCTCACGCATGTTGTAGTATTGGTCTGACAGGGTGAGGCGCACCGTGCCTTCGCCGTAGCGCTCGTTGAGTGCGGCGGCGATTTCGGTGAAGCGCTCTTTGCGGGCTTCGAACTTGGCGCGGTCGTGGTCGCGAATGATGTAGGTGAGCGATGCATGCTCCACACCGCCTTCCATGCCCAGCAGGTGATAGAATCCCTCGTATTCCTGCGTCGTCTCAGGCGTTTCGTCGGCCGGTACTTGCGCCACAAATTCGGCAGCCACGCGAGCGGCATTCACCATCTTGCCTTTGGCGTAACCCGGATGCACGCTCACACCGGTTACCTCCACTTTGGCAGAAGCGGCGTTGAAGTTCTCAAATTCCAACTCGCCCAGTTCGCCACCGTCCATGGTATAGGCCCATTCGCAGCCGAACTTCTCGACGTCAAACTTGTGAGCACCGAGTCCGATCTCCTCGTCCGGATTGAAGCCCACGCGGATGCGGCCGTGCTCGATCTCAGGATGATTTTTCAGGAAAACCATCGCCTGCACAATCTCGGCGATGCCGGCTTTGTCGTCAGCACCCAGCAGGGTGTGGCCGTCGGTCACGATGATGTCCTCGCCGATGTGTTCTTTCAGCTCGGGAAAGCGCGTGGGCGACGTGGTGATGCCGGCTTCGGCGTCCAGGACGATGTCGCCGCCGTCGTATTTCTCAACGATGCGCGGGCTTACGCCGGCTCCCGAACAGTCGGGGCTGGTGTCCATGTGTGCGATGAAACCGATGGTCGGCACTTGGCGAGAAGTGTTGGCGGGAAGCGTGGCATAGAGGTAGCCGTTGGCATCCAGCTCGATGTCTTCCAGACCAATCTCGGTCAGTTCCTGCTTCAGATACTCGGCCAGCACAAGCTGCTTGTCGGTGCTCGGAGTTTTGCCGGCGTCGTCGGCGGACTGCGTGTCGAAGCTTACGTACTTCAGAAATCTGCTTACAATATCCATGAGTGTATGTTTTGAGTTTTAAGATGCGCTTTTCGTCTGCCGTCTTCCGGCTTTCGGAGATGGCAAAGCAAAGGTAGAACTTTTTTGCGGATGAAAGGGGAAATGAGAAGCACTTTTGCACATCCTGCAGCGCACTGTCGAAAATGGCTGCGCATTCCACAAAAATCTGCAAGGCGTTTAGAAAATTCTGCAGTGCTTGTAGAATTTTCTAAACGCCTTGCGGAAAAACGTGCCTTGCGCGGCCGATTATCAGCGCTTGTCGCCCTTCTTGATGTTGAGCTTGTAGGACACCTGCAGCAGCACGTAGCTCAGGAAGGCATCGGTGCGCGAGTAGCTGCGTGCCGTTGCGGAAAGGCTACTATACTCCGACGTGCGCTGGCGCAGCAGGTCGGTGGCTTGGAGTGTGACGGTGAGCGCCTTGTTCTTGAGGAAGGTTTGCGAGATGGAGGCGTTGAGCAGCCACTGGTCGTGGTTGAGCAGTTCGGAAGCGTAGCCCGTGCGGCCGTAGTAGGTGATGTCGGCGCTCAGACGCATGCCGAAAGGCAGTTCCCACTGTGGCGTGAGCGTCAGTTCGTAGGTGTGTCCGTCTTGATCGTACTGCGGCGTTTCGCGATAGTGTGAGCCTTCGTAGTAATAGGCTGTGTTGAACACCACGCTCCATTTGTCGCGGCGGTAGCGCAGGTTGGCACGCGGCACAATGCTGAGGAAATGGAGGCGGCTCAGTCCGAGGGCGTCGCCC
Organism: Bacteroidaceae bacterium; assembly: GCA_017461605.1. Taxonomy (GTDB): domain Bacteria; phylum Bacteroidota; class Bacteroidia; order Bacteroidales; family Bacteroidaceae; genus Alloprevotella. The sequence continues at coordinate 63,745 of JAFTXN010000001.1, read as the reverse complement.
ATGCTGCCCACGTAGCTCTTGCTGCGACTGAAGCGGCTGTAGATGCTGGCGTTGAGCGTCCAATGGCGGGCGGTGTCGAGCAACTGGGTGGTGCTGAAGCTGAGCGTGGTGCCGAAGTTCCCGTTCACGTTGTCGCGGGTAGTGATGTAAGCTCCTGTAACGGGGTCGGTGCGGCTGATGGTTGTTACCTCGTTGTGTGTATTGTCGAACGCACCATAGACGTTGTAGTTGGCGCCCGTCTTCTCTTTGTTGAAGTTGAGGCGGAAGTACGCTCGGTTGTACCAGCCGTTCTTCAAGTGGGGATTCTGAATGTTTTGGTGCATCGGGTCGCGGCTGTCGGTGATGGGCAGAAGTTGGTTTAGGGGGATGTCACGCGTGCGTCCGTGGTAGGAAAAGTAGAAGTCGCGTCCCTTGCGCGGCTTCCAGCGAAGCGTGGCAAAAGTATTCCATCGCCAAAGGTTGCGCTCGGGATCGTAGTGCTCGCCGTTGCGGTCGTAATCGAGCTGCTCGTCGCAATGCTCTGCCGAGACATAGGCTTCGGTTTCCACCTTGTCCCAGCGACCGCTAACCTTACCCGAGAGCGTGTTGCAGATGCCGCTATCTTTGCTGTAGAAGGAGTTGGCAATGTCGCGCACTGCATCCAGCGAATCCTGCGTGGTGGGACGAGCACCGATGGGCAGGTTCATATTGTTGTACTCGGCATAGCGACTCAGGCGGTAGAGGTTGTAGAGTCCTTTAGACTTCTCATGGTAAAAGGTGTAACCCATGCCAAGATTGATGTGCTTGCTCACCGGTTCTTCATACTCCATGTCGATATACGTAAACATGTCTTCCGAACGGTCGCCGCCGGCATCGCGGCTGATCACCTCGGACTGCGGAGCGTCGGGATGGTAGTAGGTGTAACGCTCCAAGCGGTCGCCATAATCCCGTGTGTAACCATTACGATGAAAGAGGCGAGCCTGAAAATAGCGACCGGGTTTGGCAAAACGGCGAGTGTAGAAGCCGTAAATCTGATAGTTTTGGCCGCGGCCGGAGTCGGTCTCGTAAAGATCCTGACCGTTTACGCCGATTTTTCTCAGGCTGTCGTGGGCGAGCGGAGGCACAAGACCGGCATAAGGATTGGAGAGATAGGGGCGCGCACTGTAGAGCGAAGCATACTGACGCTGGAAACCGTTGTCGTCGCCGTAGTGGTAGCGGGCAGAGATGCTGAGGCGATTGAGCGTATCGATGTTCCAAATCACAGCCACGTTGGCATCGGCCATGCGATAGCGGTCGTGGCGATTTTGGTCCACATATTGATATTGCGTGCCGGCGGTCAGGAAACGCTCTGTCTCATCCACGCGATGGCGGTTACGGTTGTTGTGTTGCAGCTTGGCATCGGCACTGATGCGGAAGTAGCCTCCGTCTTTGTTCTTCAGACCGTTGTCCCACGAGAACATACCGCCCACATTTCTATACACGTATTTGCCGGTTGGGTTGGCATAGTGGCGCCAGTTGCCGTTCTCGTCCACGTGTTGGCCCTCGCTGATGTTGTTTCCCGAAGCATAGAGCGCCAGGCGTCGACGGTCAGTGAAGGTGCTGGCAAAGGCGCGGCCGGTCCATCGCTCGTTTGTGCCACCTCCGGCATCGAGGTTGAGATTCCACGAAGCCATATACTCTTTTTTGATGGTGAGGTCGAGCACTGTCGCCTTGTCCACTTCAACTTTTCCCGTGAACTCCGCATCGTCCGAAGTCTTGTCGTAGGCTTTCACGTTCTGCACGGCGGCTGCCGGAAGGTCGGCCAGCGCGGTCTGGGTGTCGCTGAAGAGCGGTTTGCCATTGATGAGGATGCTCGAGACGGCTTTGCCCTGAAACGTGAGGTTGCCATCGGCGTCGGTGGACAGCCCCGGCAACTGCTTCACCAGCGCGGCGAGCGATGCGCCGGGCGGCACGCGGAATGCGGAGGAATTGTAGATGAACGTGTCGGCCTTGATGGTGAGTTGCTGACTGAGGGCCGAAACGGTGGCTTCGCCCAGCTGCACGTCGGCCGGCACCAGTTGCAGGTCGCCCAGGCGTGCGGAGGGCTTCTGCTTGGTGAGCTGCACATTGCGGAAGATGTCTCGAAAACCGAGGAACGACACGCGGACAATGTATCTGCCGGCCTGCTTTGGCGCAAAGGCAAAGGTGCCCTTGTTGCCGGTGCTCTGCGAGGCCAGCTCGGTGGAGTCGGTGCTCAGCAACTGCACGCGCGCCAATGGGAGCGGCGCGGCCGGTGTTCCGTTGTCGGTGACGCGGCCTGTGATGCCGAACTGCTGTGCTGCGGCGTGCATCATGCCGATGGCCGACAGCAGGAGGAGAAATGAGAATCGCTTCATGACTTATAGGTGTGTTTTTCTGATTTCAGAGGAGGGCAGGGCAAACATTCTGCAAGGCGGATATGATTGGCTCTTAATGCTCGTGCAAAGGTAAGTCCGCAAGGTGGAATTTTACCCCCCCATCTTAAATAATGTTAATTACTTCAGACAGTTCCTTGTAACCCTTGCCGGATGCGCTCTTTGGGTCGGAGATGCGTGGATCAGGTCCGGCCATTGGTGGGAGCGGCATCGCGGAAAGCGCAACTTCGGAGTACGCCCTCATATATACTAACACATGAGAATGCCATTTGTTACAAGAAAATCAAATTTTTTTTCAAAAAAATGAGAAATCCATGTTCGGACGGCGGAAATTGGTGGGGATTTTCAGGTCGGCTTTTCCCGATTCTGCGCTCGCCTTGCAGAATTTTGTTTTACGAAATTCAGCTGCGGCTCGGCATACCGTGAAAATCCCGAAGGCTTTTCCCGATTCTGCGCTCGCCTTGCAGAATTTTGTTTTACGAAATTCAGCTGCGGCTCGGCATACCGTGAAAATCCCGAAGGCTTTTCCCGATTCTGCACTCGCCTTGCAGAATTTTGTGCAGTGCTTGTAGAAATTTCTAAACGCCGTGTGAATTTTTGCGCAGCTAAGGCGCGATTTTTCGACAAAGTGTCAGCCGAAAGCACGTTGGGCGGAGCGGTTGCGCCTCGGGAATGGCAAGAAATCGGGCGCAGCAGCCGGCTTTTTGAAGTTTTTGTAAAGAAACGGATGCGGCTCGGGAAAGTGAATTTGAAATAACTACGTTCTTTCATTCCCTTTTCGCTCACCTTTCACTATCTTTGCAACGAAATTGGCGTACCTTGGCTGCGGATGCGGTTGCGAGGTGCATTTTCCGAAACATTCTAAACAATAATAATGGAAGACAACAAATTGCGTAACACCGAAGAGGGAGAAGATGTGCAACTGATTCCCATCGTCAAGTTGTGCTGGTCCACATTCCTGATTTACTGGAAGTGGTTCCTGCTTTCGGTAATTATTTGCTTGGGCTTGGGCTGGCTCTATCAGCAGCGACAGTCCAGAGTTTACCAGCGACAGACGGTAATGCTCATCGAGGATGCCGAGCCCTCGGGTATGTCGGGCGTTGGTGGGCGTAAGGGTCGCAGCAACATGAGTACCCTGCTCGAACTCAACGGTATCAGTGTGGGAAACAATCTGAAGAACGAGATCTTCATTCTCACCTCGCACCGACTCATGGAGCGCGTGGTCGACAGTCTGAAGCTCGATGTCGATTACACCACCGAGGAGAACCTGCACGATGTTACCCTCTATCGTGAGCGTCCCTTCGAAGTGGAGTTTCAGAAACCCACCGACGAGATGTTGCAGTTCAGCGTGAGCATTCTCGATGCCAACACATGCCTGTTGGCCAACTTCGTGAAGAGAGGCGAAAGCATTCCCGGTGAAAAGAAAGTGCGTGTGGGCGAAGTGGTATCCACTCCCGTGGGAGCGCTGCGCATCGTGAAGAATGCTGCCTACAAGGAGTTCCCGACTGAACAGGAGATTAAGGTAACCCGTCTGCCCAAGAAGATTGCAGCCAACATCTATCAGGCTCGTGTCAGTGCCACCGAATACGACAAGGAAAGCTCGCTCATCGTGATTTCATGTAGCGACATGAGCAGTGCTCGCGCTGAGGATATTCTCAATGAGGTGTTCAATGCCTACAAGCGCGATGTGGTGGACAACAAGAACCGCGTGGCGCAAAGCACCGCCCGTTTCATCGACAGCCGTATCGCACTCATCGGTAGTGAGCTCGGCGAGGTGGAAAACAAGTTGGCTGACTTCAAGCAGCGCAACCGCCTGGTGAACCTCCAGACCGATGCGCAGCTCTTTGCACAAGAGAGCAGCGAGGCACGCCGTCGCTCCATCGAACTCGAAACCCAACTCTCGGTGGCTCAATTCCTGGCGGACCATCTCCGCAGCACCACCAACAAGAACGATGTGATACCGGCCGTTTCCGGTCTGAGCGGTGCAGGATTTGATGCACAAATCTCCGAATACAACAACATGATGCTCAAGCGCAATCAGTTGGCGGCCAACTCCAGCGAAAACTCTCCGGCCATCAACGAATACGATGTCAAGTTGGCTTCGCTGCGCTCGTCCATCATCGCATCGCTGCAGGGACATGTCAACTCTATGAAGATTGAACTGCGCGAGGCGCGCGCTCACGAGGCCCGGCTGTCCGGCAGAGTGGGCAATGTGCCCGAGCAGGAAAAATATGGCATGGACATTCAGCGCCAGCAAGCCCTGAAAGAAGCCCTCTATACCTATCTGCTCAACAAGCGCGAGGAAGTGGCGTTGCAGTTGGCCATCAACGAAGCCAACGTGCGTTTGGTGGAGCCACCCCTCGGTTCACCATATCCCATCAGCCCGCGCAAGAGCATCATCATGGCCATCGCTCTGTTGCTCGGCCTGCTCATCCCCTCCGCCGTGCTTTGGCTGAAAGCCTTGTTCGATGTTACGGTGACCGGCCGTCGCGATGTGGAGAAACACACCACCGTGCCCATTGTCGGCGAAGTGCCGCGCTGGGATGGCAACAAGGGCGAGCAGGCGCTGGTGACACAGTGCAGCCCCGACGAACCCGTTGTGGAAGCTTTCCGCTTGCTGCGCTACGGCTTGAACTTCATGAAGCGTACCGCCAAAGTGCTTGTGACCACTTCCACCACGCCCGACCAGGGAAAGAGCTTCATCTCGCGTAACCTCGCAGTGGTCTTCGCCATGGCCGGAAAGCGTGTGCTCCTCATCGATGCTGATATCCGCAAGCGCACACAGAGTGCCATGTTCGGCAAGACCGACGGCCTCACCACCTACCTCGCTGCCGAGGAAGGCGAAGTGGATCTGCAGGATCTCATCGTGGCCGATGCCGTTTCGCAAGGCGTCGACTTCCTGCCTGCCGGCCTTCTGCCGCCCAACCCCTCCGAGCTGCTGATGTCGCATCGCTTCGAGGAAATGGTGGAGATGCTTCGCGATATGTACGACTACGTCATCATCGACACCACCCCTGTTGTAGCCGTGGCCGATGCCTCGTTGGTGGCACGCGTGGCCGATATGACGCTCTATGTGGTGCGTGTGGGGGTTCAGGAACGCGACTTCCTGCCCGAGATAGAGAAGATGTACAAAGAAAAGAAGTTCCGCAACCTCTGCATAGTGCTCAACGATGCCAACGCACGCCGTTCCTACGGTTATGGATACGGCTACGGATATGGCTACGGCGCACAGAAGAAACGCAAAGGCTTGTTCGGTCGCAAGAAGTAAGCCGACCGCACAACCTCGGAAGCCTCTATAAGCTGATGCGGGCACAACGAAAATATACGTTGTGCCCGCATCGGCTTTATGCAGCGCATTTCTGCAATGCCGGCAGCCGATGCGTGATGCCGGTTCGCAGTGTGCGTTTCTCGCTCGGCCGCGCGTGCGCGCACGCGTTATATTTATATGTGTACAGGAGCGCTGAGAGAAGAAACACAAGCCGTTCCGATTTTCTTTTTCCGAAATCATGCGGTCGGTCCCGGCTTTTTTGCTTATCTTAGCTTGCTAAATTGGGTGCGAACGTGGCAACCGGAAAAACGGACATGCCCAACGGAAGTTTGCACTCCCCCTGCGCAAGAATAAAAAAAGACAATATATCAATGAATTACAAGTGGAACTACTCGCAACCTGCGCCCGAAGAAGCCGCATGGGCGGAGCAAATCGCAGCACAGCAGCACATACATCCGGCGCTGGCGCGACTGCTTCCGGCCCGTGGTGTCACGACGCAGGCCGAGGCCAATAAGTTTTTCCGCCCGCAGCTCACCGACTTGCACGACCCCTTCCTGATGGACGACATGCAGTTGGCAGTGAACCGCATCAATATTGCGATGGGCCGGAAGGAGCGCATATTGGTCTACGGCGATTACGACGTCGACGGCTGCACGGCCGTGGCGCTCGTCTTCAAGTTCCTGCGTCAGTACTACAGCAATGTGGATTTCTACATCCCCGACAGATATGAAGAAGGTTATGGCATATCCAAGAAGGGTGTGGACTACGCAGCCGAAACCGGGGTCAGGCTTGTCATCGTGCTGGATTGCGGAATCAAGGCCGTGGAGGAAATCACCTATGCCCAAGAGCTGGGTGTGGACTTCATTATCTGCGATCACCACGTGCCGGACGAAATTCTGCCCCCGGCCATCGCCATTCTCAACCCCAAGCGTAAGGACAACCACTACCCCTACACGCATCTCTCCGGGTGTGGCGTGGGGTTCAAACTCATGCAGGCATTTGCGCTCAGCAATGGTATCGAGTTCAACAAGCTCGTCCCGTTGCTCGACCTTTGTGCCGTGAGCATCGCCTCCGACATTGTGCCCATCATGGGTGAGAACAGAATTTTGGCCTGCCATGGGCTGCGTTGCCTCAATTCGCACCCGAGTATCGGCTTGCAAGCCATCATCGAGATGTGTGGGTTGGCAGATCGCGAACTCTCGATCAACGACATCATCTTCAAGATCGGACCACGCATCAATGCTTCCGGAAGAATGCAGAATGGACGCGAAGCCGTGGAGTTGCTGGTGGAGAAGGATTATGCCGCAGCCATGGAACGCGCCGGGCGCATTAACCTCTACAATGAGGCACGCAAGGACCTGGACAAGCAGATGACGGAAGAGGCCATCGAGTTGGTGAAAACCGTGCCGGAACTCGACAATCTGCGCTCCATAGTGATCTACAACGAAGCTTGGCACAAGGGTGTCATCGGTATAGTGGCGTCGCGCCTCACCGAGTTGTACTATCGCCCCGCCGTGGTGCTGACGCGCTCCGAGGGAATGGCTACCGGCTCGGCCCGATCGGTGGCCGGCTTCGATGTGTATAGAGCCGTGCAGAGTTGTGCCGATTTGCTGGAGAACTTTGGTGGACACACCTATGCCGCAGGTCTGACCATGCGAGCCGAGAACGTGGAGGAGTTCAGCCGACGCTTCGAAGCCTACGTGGCAGAGCATATCCTGGACGAGCAGACCGAGGCTTTCCTCGACATAGATGGCGTGCTCGATTTCAAGGACGTGAATTTCGACTTCTATCTTCAGTTGAAGCGCTTCGGACCTTTCGGACCGGGCAATGCACGGCCGCTCTTCTGCACCCATCGTGTGTACGACTACGGCACTTCCAAGGTGGTGGGACGTGGGCAAGAACATATCAAGCTCGAACTTGTGGACGACAAGAGCAACAACGTGATGAACGGCATTGCTTTCGGACAAAGCTCGCAGGCACGCTACATCAAGACGAAACGTGCTTTCGACATCTGTTATGCCATCGAGGAAAACACACACAAACGCGGTGAGGTGCAACTGCAAATCGAGGATATTCGCCCTTGCGAGTAGACGCTTCCCATTGCAACATATCATGTTATGAAACCTATTCCGGAACATCCCTTTACGGCCGCCGGACTTTCAGATGCTTTGCACGAAAGTCAGGAGGCCGTTTTTGCTGCCGACCGCTTCATCGCCGACGGCGAAGTGGCACTGCCCGAACCCGGTGAACCCGTCGGTGACGATCTGTTCCGACGTCTGCTGCGTGGCTATTGGGGGTATGAGGATTTTCGCGGCATCCAGCTCGATATCATTCGCGACATTGTGGCTGGTCGCGATACGCTGGGACTTATGCCTACAGGGGGTGGAAAGAGCATCGCCTTTCAGATTCCGGCCCTTGCGATGCCCGGGATGTGCCTTGTGGTCACGCCGCTCATAGCCTTGATGAAGGATCAGGTGGAGCACTTGCGGATGCGAGGTATCAAGGCCACAGCCATCTACTCCGGCCTCTCGCACGACGATGTGTTGCGACACTTGGACAACTGCGTGCTGGGGGGATATAAGTTCCTCTATGTTTCGCCCGAGCGCCTGGCTTCTCCTATTTTTCAGACCAAGCTCCGACGCATGAAGGTGAGCTTCATCACGGTGGACGAGGCCCATTGCATCTCGCAGTGGGGCTACGACTTCCGTCCGGCCTATCTGCAGATTGCCGAGCTTCGCAAGTTGGTGCCCGATGCTCCTGTGCTGGCCCTCACGGCTACGGCGACCCGTCGCGTGGTCGAGGACATTCAGTGTCGGCTCGCCTTTGCCGAACACAACGTGCACCGCATGAGTTTTGCACGTCCCAATCTGCGTTACGTGGTGCGTACCACCGAGGACAAGGAAGGCGAGTTGTTGCACATCCTCCGCAGTGTGGAGGGTTCGGCCATCGTCTACACGCGCAGTCGGCAGGGTACGAAGGAGGTGGCCCGCATGCTGAAAGACGAAGGTGTGTCGGCACTCTATTATCATGCCGGTCTGACCAATCTCGACAAGGATGTGCGGCAACAGGCATGGCAGAGCGGTGAGACGCGAGTGATGGTGGCTACCAACGCTTTCGGTATGGGTATCGACAAACCCGATGTGCGCCTTGTGATACACCTTGACCCTCCCGACAGTGTGGAAGCCTATTTTCAGGAAGCGGGTCGCGCCGGACGCGATGGGCTTACAGCGTATGCGGTGCTGCTTTTCGGCCGCCACGACCGCGCCACCATGTTGCGCCGTGTGCCCGAGACGTTTCCCGAGCGCGACTTTGTGCGTCGCATCTACGACGAGCTGGCTTACTTCTTCCAACTGGCGGTGGGCGATGGCTTTCGCGTTACCTACGAGTTTCGTTTGGAAAAATTCTGTACCACTTATCGACATTTCCCGACGCCTGTGGCCAGTGCGCTGTCGCTGTTGGAGCAGTCGGGCTACATCACCTATCGCGAGGAAGACGACTCGGTGTCGCGTGTGATGTTTCTGCTCAATCGTGATGAGCTTTACCGTTTGTATCGCATGGGTGCCGAGGCCGACAAGGTGCTGCATTGCCTGCTGCGACGCTATGCCGGAATCTTTGCAGAATATGTGTTTATTAGCGAAAAGGAGATGGCGCAACACACGGAGCTGTCGGAAACGCAGGTGTACGAAGTGCTGAAAGCGCTGAACCACCAACGCATTTTACATTATGTTCCGCGCAAACGGGTGGCGCACATCACCTATCAGACGCGCCGTGTGGACAGTTCGGAACTGAACATTCCGGAGGCTGTCTACGAGGAGCGAAAACAGCAATACGAGGATCGCATTCGTGCCATGCTCGATTATGCCGGTGGTGAGGAGGTGTGCCGCTCGCGCTACCTGCTCGACTATTTTGACGACCGTTCCGCTGCCGATTGTGGCCGCTGCGATGTGTGCTTGTCGCGCCGTGAAACGCAGGTAGAGCCGTCCGCTCTGCTGAAAAGGTTTCTGCAAGTGCTCTCCGACGGTCGACCGCATCACCCGTCGGAGTTGCGGAGCGACGGATGCAGTGCCGAGGTGCGTCAGGCGGCCATGGAACTGCTGATGTGCGAAGAAGGAGTGGTGATGCGCGACGGATGCATCTGTTGCGAGAAATCCTGATTTTCGGCCATTGTTTTCCGAAAATCCCCCCTGCCGAGAACTCTCCTGTGTAAACACGAAATAAATCCCCCAACCCCTTATGCGAAGGCTGCGTCCCTATGAGCATATTCTTGACACCAACGTGTTGTTGCGCCTGGTGCTTCCGCTGTGTGTCGGCATTGCGCTGGGCGAGGCGGGACATGCTTGGCTGCACCCTTATGTGGGGTGGCTCGTCGCAGCTTTGGCGGTAATGGTCGTGACGGCCGCGGTGTGTGCCTTTGTGCGAGCCGTACCGTTGCATCGCCCGTTCTTCCATGTGTCTTTCAGTGCGGCAGCAGTTCTGCTGGGGGCGGTATCGCTGTTGGCCGAACGAACGTCGGAGGTGGCGGAATGGTGCCCCGAAGCCGAGACGCGCAGGGTGATGATTGTGGAGACACCTCGCACGACGGCCAAGACCTTTCAGGCTGTGGCAACCGTGCTGCGCGGTGATGGCTGTGGCCGGCGGGTGCGTCTGTCGTTGATGCGCACGGCAGCCGACTCCCTGCAGCCGGGCGATGTGTTGTGGGTGAAAAATGTGATTGCGTCGCCGAAGAATACGGGAAATCTCGGCGAATTCGATTATGCGGCTTGGCTGCGCCGGCAAGGCATTTCGGGCAACGGTTTCTGCCTGCCCGGACAGTGGACCAACCTCGGAGCTGCGGAGGATATGCCTGTCGGAGTGGCGGCCCTGCGCTTGCGAGGACACTTGGTGGAGGCTTATGAACGAGAGTTTGGTCGGGAGGATTTTGCTGTGCTCTCTGCGCTGACCCTGGGCGACAAAACGCATCTCACGGAGCCGTTGCGCAAACGCTATTCGGATGCCGGTGTGAGCCACTTGCTGGCACTGTCGGGGCTGCACCTTGCCATACTTTTCGGCATCTATCGCCTGCTGGTGTTGTCGCGCTGCCGGCGTCGCGGAATGTATGTGGCGATGAGTGTTCTGGGACTGGCGGCCGTGTGGAGCTTCGTGTTGCTTTGCGGCATGCCTCTGTCGCTGCTCCGAGCGGCTGTGATGTTCTCGGTGATGCAGCTGTGTCGCTGCTTGCGGCGCGACACGTCGTCGCTGAACAATCTGGCACTGGCGGCACTGCTCTTGCTGTTCGCTTCGCCGCAAGCCCTGATGGACGTAGGCTTTCAGCTCTCGTTTGTAGCCACGCTCTTCATCCTTCTCTTTGGCGGCGAGGGCGACGTGATGCGTCTGCCCGAACAGACTGACCGTCTGCGAGCGCTGCGACAGAGTGTGCGCATCTCGCTCTGCGCACAGGTGGGCACGGCGCCGCTTGTGGCCTACTATTTTCACACGCTGCCGCTGTGGGCCTTGGTGGCCAATCTCGTGGCAGTGCCTTTGGCCTATTGTGTGTTGGTACTGAGTGTTCTGTATCTGCTTTTTCCCATCTGTTCTTCTGTTTTGGGCTTCTGCTTGTCGAGCGTTCTGTGGCTGTTGCACCGCTTGCTCGATGGGGTGGGGCAGTTGCCGTTCTCGGTCCTTGAGGTGCATCCCTCTGCCGTCAGTGTGGTGCTGATGTATGTGCTTGTTGTGATGGGTGTGGCCTATGTGGTGCGTCGCCGTGCGCGTTGGCTCTATGCCGGTGGCTGTGTGCTGTTGCTCATGGCGTGTGTGGAAGTGGCCGAGCGGCGTGGCGCATTGTCAAGGGTGGTGTTCTATCACCTCTCAGTACCGGCGGTGCATTGCATCTCCGAGCATGGCAACTCGTATCTGTGGACGCCACGCGGCCGCGGTGCCGACAGCGCGTTCCGCTATGTGCGGCGCGACTTTTGGCAGCCGCAGGCACTGGTCGAACCGGTGTGGCTGGAGCGTCCCGACACGCTGCCCGAATTGCTCTATACGGGGCGTGTGGTGTGCTTCGGCGGTTTCCGCATTGCGCTGGCCGACAGCGTGCGCGTGCAGAGCTCGACGCCGATGGCCGTGGACGTGCTGTATGTTCCGCAAGGGACGAAGCCGGTGTTAGACGAACTGCTGACAACATATCGCCCCAAGCGTGTGGTGCTGGATGCCCGGCTGTCGGACTATTGGCGCAATCGTGTGTTGCGTGAGGCCGAGGAGCATGGCGTACCGGTGCACGACATCGCCCGCGACGGTGCTTTGGTGCTACCGGTCGGGAGATAGCAATGACGGCTTGCATCCTGCACTTTTCCGGAGGTATCGGGTGAAAACTTGAAGCACTCGTAGCAAAACTGGCAAGCCCCGAGAAAGTGTAAACATGGGTGCGGACTTTTCGGAGAAAGACGGGATGAAATCGGAGAGTGCCCGAGAAACGCAGCAAGCCCTTCGGACTGGATGATCACCTTGGTCCGAAGGGCTTGTGTGTGTTGATGTATGAATGTCGGTCGGAGGCCTATCTGCGCTCACGGCGTACGCTGAAGCCGGAGCCTGAGCGAGCGCTGCCGGAAGAGCCTGAGCGCGTCTTGGAACGCTTCACCTTGGTCTTCTTCTCAGGTCTGTCCGAACCGGAGGAGGCCGACGAACGGCGTGAAGTGCGTTTGGGCTTCTCCTTCACCACGACCGAATCGGCTGCCACGGAGTCGGTTCTCTCCTTCGCCGTGCTGTCGTTGCCCCACACGTGTGTCTCGAAATCGCGGAGTTCCTGCTCGATGCGGTTGCGCTCGCGAGTGAGTGCCGTGTCGGTTTCGCAATAATTGGCTAACAGACGGTCCTGCAGGTTGGTGGTCTTGTAGATATCTCCCTGATAACGTCCGAGGGTGAAGAAGTCGTCGGCCGACATGGTGGCCGCATTGTTGAGGCTGCTACCCATGAGCATGAGTTTCGAGAGCTTGGGAGCCACGTCGTCGTATTTCACCCAGAACATGGGATACTTGGAGTCGGCACCTCCGAAGTCGTCGCCACCACGCTTCAGCACAGGGCAGAGGGCAGTGATGCGCGAACGGAAGGAAGCTGTGTGCTGGTCGTAGTAAACGCTCTCTTTGATGAAGTAATAATAGACTTCATCCGAAGGAATGTCTGCGTCGTTCACGCGCACCCTGCCGTCCTTCTCTTCATAGAAGATTTGGAAGCGGTCCATCAACTCCTTGCCCTTGACAACGTTCGACTCGGCGAAGTCTTCCTTCATGTCGAGTTTGTAATCGTAGGCCTTGACTTCACCGCGCAGCACAAGCTTGAAGAGATAGGTGAAAAGGCTCATGCGGCCGTCCTGAGGCACGGTGGGAAAATAGAGCACGGCATTGGCTTCTTTCGAGAGGTCCACTTCGCGATAGATGTCTCGTCGCCAGGCTGCATCTTCGGGCATGGCCTGCGCTGTGGGGAAGTCGCGATAGGCCGACGGCTGCGGCTTTTCGGACGATTGGGCTGCCTGTGCGCGGCGACGGGCCGGCGGTTGTGCAACAGCGGATACCGTTACGAGCAGAAGCAAGAATAATATGTGGCGTTTCATATTCATGAATTTTTATAAGCTTGTTCGGATATTAGGGAAGGGATTTAGTTTACGATTACTTCGAGTGCCTGTGGCAGCGTACGCTCGATGCCGTCGGGTCCGATGGCACGTACGCGCGAGATATAGAAGCGTTGGCCGCGGCGCAGTGAGCGCATGATTTCGCGCTGTGCTTCGGTGAAGTTGGCACCGGCTGATGGTTCGGGACGCACATTGCCCATGCGGTCGAAGAATACGGCTTCGAAACTCAGCACCTTGAAGGGGATGTTCAGCAGTCCGTCGTCGATGGCTGCACCTATACCCTGTGCACCCACGGCCGAACCCTTGGCCAGTTTGCCTCCACGGAAGCGGTCGTCGCCCACGATGATGTAAGCTGTGGGGTCGGGCAATTTGCGCACCTGGAAGGTGTAGGAACCCATCACTTGTGAGCGGCCGTTTACTACTCCCGTGACGGTGAACGTAACATCCTTGCCCACGGCTGCCGGGCGGGCGATATACTTTCCGTTGCCCTGCGGAGTGAGTGTGCCTCCGGCCATTGTGACGCTGAGCTTGTTGGACGGAATGCCGGAAGCCGACACACTGATCGGGTTGTTGAATCCGGCATACAGCACATTCATGAGGTCGGCAGCCACAGTGGCTCCTGTGGGTGGCGCGATGACATTGTATTTCTGCACAAAGTTGCGGCGGATGATTTCACCGGCGGCATTGGGCATCTGGATATAGCCGGAGAAAGAGTATTCGCCGGGCCCGCCTACGCGGAAACTGTACGAACCATCGGCGGCTATGCGGCGACCATTGACGAATATCTCGGGGCGTTGTGTGGTGTCGACGGCCGCCATGAAGATGTGCGACTTGAATGTTTCGCCAGGCATCAGTGTGGTGGCTTCGGGCAGTACGTAAGCATTCAGCTCGTTCACGCGAATGTCCTTCAGGTCGATGTTGGAGAGCAACGTGTGGAGTACTTCACCCTCGGCTGCACGTATGTCGCTCAGGAGCTTGGACAGCATTGTCGTTGCGGCAATGGCAGGCATCTCCTCGAACATGTATTCTTCCCAGTTGCGTCCCTGTGCGCTACGGCCGCCGGGCACATCGGTGCTCAGGTTGGCTGCGATGATGGCGCGCTGCTTGGCATCGGGCACCAGGGCGGTGATGCGGTTGCGGAAGCTGTTGATGGCATTGTAGAGTGCACGGCCCTTGCCACGCAGGGGAGCGAGCATCACCTGTCCGGAGGCGTTGAGGTCCTCCTTGTTGCGAAGGTCGTAGGGAGTGCCTTCGCTGCCGTCGGCTTCGCGAGCAATGGCCCAGCGGAGCGTATCGGCAAAGTTGTAGAGTGAGTCGGCCATCCGCTTCACTTCCATGGCACGATCGTACCAGGGCTTTACCTTCGTGGGGTTGCTCTTCAGCTGTGCGGCAAAGTCTTCGTATATACTTGCGTTCTCCTTGGCAGCATTCTCGGTGGTGCGGTGCAAACTCTCGCCCACCAGGGTGAAACCTTTCAGCACATCGTTGGAAACGTTGAGGGCCAACATGGCCAACAACACGATGTACATCAGGTTGATCATCTTCTGACGTGGAGAAACCGGTCTTTTCTTTACAGACATGCGAGTGGGTTGTTGATTTTTTCGAGAAGCCGTCCGTCGTGGCGGCTTCGGGAGTGTGATTGTGACAGAAGATTATTCGGAAATGGCTGCGCCGGCATTTTTCATGTTTACGGTCAGCGCCTTGATCATGCGTCCGTAGACACCATTCAACTCCTCGATTTGCGCAGCTAAGCGACGCGTTTGCTCGTTGATCTGGTCGATGGTGCCCACCTGCGAACTGACTCCCTTGAGCTGTAGCTCGTAGATGCGATTGATACCGGTGAGTGTACGGTTGAGGTTCTCCATCTCCTCGCTGTCGCGTGTGAGTCGGGCGCTCTGCTCGTCCACCTTGGCCAGCGTCTCGGTGAGTGTTTGCAGTTTTTCGATGTAGGTCTGTGTGGCCGCTTCCATTTCGGGCGAGAGCACAGTCTGTGCGCGGCGCAACAGTTCGTCGTTGGCCAGACGGATGATGGCAGCGAGCTTTTCGGCCTCGGTGTCCTGCGGTCCGAACTCCAGTCCGCTGATACCTGCGATGCCTGTGGAGACACCGGCATTTGTGGCAGGAGCATCTGCTGTGGCAGCTACTGCACCGCCTCCGCCTGTGCCACCGATGATCACGGTGCCGCCACCACCCTGTACGCCGGTTACCACCGTGCCACCGGTTGCAGGAGCATTGGTGAAGGTTGGCTGAACAGCGTCGTCGGTGTTGTCAAGGCTTTCCTCGTCTTCTTCGTCTTCCTCGTCGTCATATTCTCCCATGCTGGCGGCAATCTCTTCGTCCGTCTGATAGTCGGCAGGAAGTTCCTTGCCTATTTCGTTCTTGTCGAAGGGACGGTCGAATGCCGAGAGGAAGAACACAATAACTTCGGTACCCATGCCGATGAACAGCATCAGGTCGCCGCCTTGCAGGTGGGTGAGCTTGAAGAGTGCGCCAAGGATTACGATGGCTGCGCCCCAACTGTAGGCATAGTTGAGAAAGGTTTGGCCGGGCACACTGTCCATCCAGTGTTGCAGGCGTACAACGATGTTTATTTTTGATGCCATGTGTATGTTTTTTTATGCGAAAGCGAAATGTGTAGTCGCGTGTGGCATATTTCGCTTGCTATGGTGTGAAATACTAAGTGCTATTTCCCTTTTGTATTGCTGCTTGTGGTGGCTTTCGAACGCACACAGCGGAATCCGATGAAGGAGCGCGGATAGTTCTGATACTCCCAAGTGCGCCATGCAGAGCGGATGTAGGACATGGGGTCCTTCCACGAACCACCGCGCACGCTCTTGCGCTTCAGGATGTAGGGGTCTTCCTTGGCTGCATCGTAGCTGAGTTGCGGATTGAGGTCTGCCATGGCTGCCACACCCGACTCTGTGTAAACTGTGCTGGTCCACTCGGCCACGTTGCCGGCCATGTCGAACAGTCCGTTCGAGTTGGCGCCATAGATGCCCACACGGGAGGTAATCAGGTTGCCGTCTTCGGTGTAGTTGCCTCGGTCGGGCTTGAAGTTGGCATAGAAGCAGCCTTTCTCGCTCTTCATGTCGGTGTTCTCCCAGGGGAAGGGATTGCCCTCCTTGCCGCGTGCCGCATATTCCCATTCCACTTCGGTCGGCAGGCGGTATCGCTGTATGAATCGTGCTTGTGCTCCGAGACCTTTCAGCAGGTACTCGGTGCGCCAAGCGCAGAAGGCTTGTGCTTGTTCCCACGACACTCCCACGACGGGATAGTCGTTGTAGGCGGCCGATGAGAAGTAGAGGCGCATGTACGACTCGTTGTTGGCGTTGCGGAAATCGTTGACCCAGCAGGTGGTGTCGGGATATACGTTGACGATATAGGTGTTCAGAAAATCGTAGAGGCTTGACAGTGGGCGTGTAATGGTCTGCCGAACAATCTGTCCGTTGTCGTCGATATAGGCTGTGTCCTTGGAAATCATCACCACTTCGTCGGGGTTGACGGTCTTGTCGGTGTTGAGATTTCTCTCTGCCGGATTGAGGCGATACTTGCGCAGGGCAGCCTTTTCATAATCGAACACCTCGTATCGATAGTTCAGTTGCTTCGCGTCGAGCATGATGGTTCCGTCGATGGGGTGGCGAGTGTAGACACTCTGGATGGCACGCTCCTGATCTTCGGAGGGCTTGCGCCAAGGTATGGGCTTGTTCCAGTTGAGGTGAGGAGTGACGGGATCGCCGTAGCGGTCTACCTCGATTTTGTAAGTTTCGTCTCCGCCATACGATGGATCGGCCAGGCGCTCGCGTATGATGGAGTCGCGTACCCATTCGACGAACTGACGATACATCGAATTGGTTACTTCGGTTTGGTCCATCCAAAATCCGTCCACCGAAATTTCTTTCTCGGGAACGACGGTACCCCACAGCGAATCCTGCTCGGAGAGTCCCACTTTCAGGAAGCCACGTTTGATTTCCACCATGCCATAAGGCACCGGCTCAGAGTAACTTGTGCCACGGCTACCTGTCACTTCGCCGCCGGCAGACATGGCACGGCCGCTACCCATGCAGGAGGCCAATATCAGGCACAAGCAGGCTGTGGCCAGCAAGGCGATGCCCATTTGGCGTTGTCCACGTGCCGAAACTTTATGGTTGCAGTGGATGAAATCGGTATACTTTTCAGACGTATTCATACGATATATATAATATTGTGTGTTCGGATGGTAAGGCTTCGGTGGCCTCGTGTGCATTTTTTTGCGCTTTCGGGCTTAAAGGAAGCGCACGCTCTGATGTCGGTTCTTGCCTTTTTTGCCTAAGTCGAGGTCGAGCCGGTAGCCCAAGGTTACTTCGTGATTTCCGGCGCCGATGCCGATGCCTTCGGTGTTGGCTTCGTAGGAATAGCTGATGTCTATTCCGTGGAATGTGCCTCCCACGAAGAGGGTCACGGAGTGCAGGGGGCTGTAACCCACTCCTCCGTAGATGCGTTTTTTCTCACGGGCGTAAATCAGGCGTCCGGTGATGTCGGCTCTGAAATCGGTGCCGTCGTATCGCATCAGCACGGAGGGTGCTATAGTAAGTAACGGAGTTCTTGTCCTTATATTGTATCCTGCTGTAAAATAATATAAGGGTTTTGTCTCAAGTTCGTTGGTTTCTCCCAGCAGGATGGTGGGAGCTGTGAGGTGCAAGGCGGAGAGTCCGACCCGCCATGGACCGCGTGTGTAATAGAGTCCGGCCGAAGCGTCAAACTTCGAGCCGCTTATGTCGCTGCTCGGAAAAGCCGGGTCGTTGCCATCGGCCAAGTCGGCTTTGGAACCTTCGATGCTTTCGCTGAGCATATCTGCCTGTGCTCCGATGCTGAGTGTGCCGCCCCACAGCTTGAGGTGGTAGGCATACTGCACCGATACACGTTTGTGTGAGAAGAGGCCTATCTCGTCGTTCTGAAAGAGTGCGCCCACACCGTGTCGGGTTTTGCCAATGGCAAAGGCCATATCGGCACCGGCATACATGGTTCCGCCGGCGTCTTCGTAGCCGGTGGCGTGCGACTGATAGGCTGCGTTGATGGAGAGCTGCGGTGAGCGTCCGGCTGCTGCGGGATTGAACTGCGGCTCCATCTCCCAATAGTGTGCGAAAGCAGGTTCCTGTTGGGCATAAACAAAAACCCCACTGCACCACGCACATAGGGCTATGAGCATGGCATGCAGTCGGGTATTTCGCAGAAGTTCGTTCTTAGTATTCGTCTTCATTGAAGAGGAAGTCCTCTTTCGTGGGGTAGTCGGGCCAAACATCTTCTATGGTTTCGTAGATTTCGCCTTCGTCTTCCAGTTCCTGCAGATTTTCCACCACTTCCATGGGAGCGCCTGAGCGCATGGCGTAATCGATGAGTTCGTCTTTGGAAGCAGGCCAGGGTGCATCTTCGAGTTTAGAAGCAAGTTCCAGTGTCCAGTACATAAATGTCTCTTCTTTTAGTGTAAATGAGTAAATGGGTTGTCGGCTGTCGTCGGTGAGACCTGTGCGGTAGCGCCGGCTTTGGGCCTTTTGCTTACATAATCAGGCATTTCCCGATAATGCGCGGCAAAAGTAATACATTTATCTTAAAAACAGGCGTATGCTATATTTTTATTTCTGTATACTGATAAAAGTGATTCAGATACAGTGATAAAGCAAAGAAATAGTCGGCCAATCGGTTGATGTAGGCGCTCAGGTGTTGCGGCAACTTCCCGTCAGTCGCTGTCAGGCATCTGCGCTCCATGCGTCGGCACACGGTGCGGCACACATCGGCCTGTGCAGCCGACATCATGCCTCCCGGTAGGACGAAGCTGCTGAAGGCGCGTCCCTCCGGACGCTGGCACAGCAGTTCGATTGCGGTCTCGAGTCGGACCAATCCGGCTGCGTCGG
Source organism: Bacteroidaceae bacterium (assembly GCA_017461605.1). Taxonomy (GTDB): domain Bacteria; phylum Bacteroidota; class Bacteroidia; order Bacteroidales; family Bacteroidaceae; genus Alloprevotella. Next base: position 44,617 of record JAFTXN010000001.1, on the reverse strand, counting down.
GTTGCAAGCGGCTTGCGCATGCTCCGCTCATGTAGGCTCCGATGCCAAAGAGACTGCGCTGCACCTCGGTCAGCATCTCGCTAATGTGATTCAATCTCTCGTCTGTATTGATATGTGCGCGCAGCAATCCTACATGACTGTTCAGCTCGTCCACTGTGCCTACGGCCTCGATGCGTGGGTCGTCTTTGCGCACTCGGGTGCCGTCGGCTGATGTGGTGAAGCCGTTGTCGCCATTGCCGGTAACGAAGGAGCATGCTTTCGGGGTGTCGGAGAAATTGTTCATGGGAGTGTCGAGGGGTTAGTAGCGGATGATGAAATCTTGTTTGTTGAGTCGCTTTTCGCAGCAGAGGATACCAATGTGCCCAAGGTCGAAACTCATGCGCACGCGCGTATCCTTAATAATGTGTTGCCATGCGTGCCCCTTGTCGGCATCGATGTCTGAAATCACAATTATGCACCGAGAACCATCGGATTGCAGTGCTCTTTCTGCCCATTCCGTCCACGTATCGCAGCCGATGAGGCAGAGCATATCGGTCTCAGGCGGGAACTGTGTGGGATGTTGTTCGCAGAGTGCTTCTGCCCCGTCAGTGTGATGAAAGGAGCAGTTGCAGCATCCGGCTTTCAGGTATTGCATCGTGAGCTCCGTATGTGCGCCCACCACAAAGCACGACCGAGGTTGATGGTAGTTGATGAGGCGAAACAGCAGTTGGTCGTCGCGTTCGCAGAGTGCCTCAGTGTGTTGCGGCCGCAGGGCATGCAATGGCGCGTAGGCATAATAGGCCTCTCTCTCGTAGATGACGCCCGTGACGAGCCCGAAGGCGAAAGGCGAGTGAATGCCGTAGCCGCAGCGGTGGCGAATTCGCCGCCAGCGTCTCCAAGTGCGTCGTAAGGTCGTCAGTAGCTGTTTCATTTGTCGGCGAATGTACAAAAAAGGCGCGTAACACGCCGATTTTCTCTGTGCTCTTTTCAGTCACCATTCCATTGCATGGCAAAAAGATGTGAGCAGTTGTAATAAATTCGTATCTCTGAATAAGGTAGGCTATGGTTAGGGATAAAAAGCTGAAAACAGAGTTTTCGCTTTGTTCTCCGCTCGCCTTTCACTACTTTGACTTCGCCCAAGGTAGGCTGCGGCTCGGGATAAAAAGCTGAAAACAGAGTTTTTACTTTGTTCTCCGCTCGCCTTTCACTACTTTGACTTCGCCCAAGGTAGGCTGCGGTTCGGAAATGCTCAAATAAATTTGGCATTCCGCTCACCTTGCACTACCTTTGGCCTGTCGCTGCCACGGTGCTACGAACTGTGGTGTGTGGAAGGAAATCATTAAAAGAACAAACGCTATGAACTTCAGTACGTTGTTGTCTGGTCTGAGTGTGCAGCAAATGCTTAGCGCCTTTATCGTGCTTTTTGCTGTTATCGATATCTTTGGCTCCACGCCGATTATCATCGATCTGAAATCAAAGGGTCGCCCCGTGAGTCCCGTGAAGGCAACGCTTATTAGCGCTGCGCTGCTCGTTGGTTTCTTCTACGTGGGCGATGCCATGTTGCAGCTTTTCAGCGTCGACATACAGTCGTTTGCCGTGGCCGGTGCATTTGTCATCTTCCTGATGTCGCTGGAGATGATATTGGATATTGAGATATTCAAGAACACCGGTCCTATCAAAGAGGCCACCCTGGTGCCTGTGGTTTTCCCCCTGCTGGCCGGTCCGGGTTCGTTTACCACGCTGCTCTCTCTGAGGGCGGAATATGCTCCCGTCAACATCTTGTTGGCACTCCTGGCGAATATCATTATCGTTTTCGCTGTGCTCAAGGCTACAGAGCGTGTGGAGAGTGTCATCAGTAAAGGTGCCATCTACCTGATGCGCAAATTCTTCGGTATCATCTTGTTGGCCATCTCTGTTCGTCTGTTTACTTCGAACATTATGCCGCTCATTGCTAGCTTCTCCGAGCGTTGATATTGTTCCGGTAGGAGAGTCGGAATATACAGTGAAGGCGAAGAAACGCATCCTTGTCGGGAAGAGTCTTCGCCTTTATTGTATAGTGTTTCGGGTGGGGATGCAAAAAAAGCGGCAACACCCGGAGGTGCGCCGCTTATGATGGTTGCTCGTGGGGGAGACTTTATGCACCCGGAGCGATGGCGCCGGTGGGGCAAACATCGGCACAAGTGCCGCAGTCAACACAAGCGTCGGGATCAATTGAATACTTTGCACCTTCAGAGATAGCTCCGGAGGGACATTCGTCGATGCAAGTGCCGCATGCGATGCAGTCGTCAGAAATTACGTAAGCCATTGTTGTGAATTTTAAGAAATTGTTATTGATATGTGAATTGTCCGTGTCGTTCTTGCTTACCTCATAAATGAGGCGGGCAGACGGGGCAAAGATACGGGTTTTTCTGTTACGGCAAAACGGGGACGCCGTTTTTTTCTTGCCATTTTTTGCTGAGGCTACACAATATATTGCCCTGTGATGAGTTATAATATAAGTATATACCCACGAAATCCACATCCTTTATGAGATATGCCCTGCGTCACATTCTCCTTATGCTCCTTGCCGGCAGTACACTCTGTGCCTTGGCGCAGGAGCGCAAGGTGCAAAATCGCCCTTTCATCGATGAGCGTCGCTTCCACTACGGCTTCACCATCGGTGTGCACGATCAGGGGATGCACCTACGGGGTAATGGTTATATTGACCCACAGACGGGCGACCAGTGGGTGGCCGAGAACGATAAGCAGAACTTTGGATTCAGCGTGGGCGTGCTGGGCGAGTGGAAGCTTAACAAGTATCTCGGGCTGCGCTTGTTGCCCTCGTTACATTTCGGGAGCAAGCACTTCACGTTCCGGAATTTGAGCACCGGACGCGAGGAAACGCAGGATATGAAATCCACCTACGTATCGCTGCCGCTTAATCTGAAGGTGGCGGCACCGCGTTTCAACAATTATCGTCCCTATGTGGTGGCCGGCGTCAACCCCATGTACGACCTCACCCGTAAGAAGCAGGAAAAGCTCCGCTGCAAGCCCTTCAACGTGTATCTTGAAGTGGGTTTGGGTTGTGACTTCTATCTTCCTTTCTTTAAACTTATCCCTGAACTCAAATTCAGTTTTGGTTTGGTAGACATTCTGCAGAGAAACCGAACTGACCTAACCGATCCCACCCAACATATTTTTACGGAGAGCTTGGATGGAGCATCCGCCAATATGGTCACCCTTTCGCTTTATTTTGAGTAAGTAGCCAAGGGGATTTGGAGAGGTGACAGAAACTTGCATCTGTCACCCATCTGTCACGCTATCTGTCACGTCTCAAAAGTCTGAAGGAGAGATAAAATCACTCAAAGAGTGACAGAATGGCAATTGAAAATGAAAAATGTATGGTGCGCGCGTGCGCGTGAGAGATGGAGGTGAATGGAGAGGTAAATGTGCGAATTCGATGTGATTGAGATTTTACATATGATTACCGGTTCCCTATCTCTTTGAGTTGATGCCAGGTGTAAATTTCTTTGGTTAATTGCCTATATCTTTCTACTATTGCAGGTGTGAAGTTCGGTCGCACAAATTTTCATCAAAAACTTTTTTGCAAACTCTGCCTTGCAATTTGATGCATTAGTCGTATCTTTGCGGAGGATAGGCCCAAATGCATGGAGGCTTGTCCCGAAATGTGAGGAACTGTCTGCGCATTTTGATGGAAAACAGCCAATAAAGACCGACCATACTATGGAAACATTCTTCCAAACACACGCTTTCTTAGTGGAACACACCAATGTGCCGGTGCGGCGCGCGCTGATGGACACCATCGACTGGAGTTACCGTCTGATTGGTATACGTGGGCCGCGTGGCGTGGGGCGTACTTCGTTCTTACTGCAGTATGCCAAGGAACATTATGACACACGATTGCGGAAGTGCTTGTACATCAATATGAACAACTTCTACTTTCAGTCGCGTGGATTGGTGCAGTTTGCCGGTGAGTTTGTGGAGAATGGAGGGCAGGTGTTGCTCATCGATCAGGCTTTCAAACTCCCACGATGGCGTGAGCAAATATGTGATTGCTATCATCGCTATCCGCTATTGCGTATTGTGTATACCACTACCTCGGTGGAGAGCGCTGAGGATGATCCCACGGAACTGTCGCGCCTGAGCAGTTGCTACGTGTTGCATGGGTTCTCTTTCCGCGAGTATATCAACTTGGTGACCGACAATAATTTTAGGGCCTACTCTCTGCCGGAGTTGCTGCGCGGTCATGAGTTGATTCTGAAAAGTATTCTGCCCAAGGTGCGACCATGGCAGTATTTCAAGGAGTATCTGGAGTATGGCTACTATCCTTTCTTTCTGGAAAACCATAACTTCACGGAGAATCTGCTGAAGGCGATGAACACGATGATTGAGGTGGATATTCTCTTTACGAAGCAGATTGAACTGAAGTATCTCGCTCGATTGAAAAAGTTGCTTTACCTCTTGGCTATCAACGATGCAGCTTCACCCAATATCAGCCGTTTGGCTGAGGAGATTGGAACGAGTCGCGCCACAGTGATGAACTATCTGAACTACCTGCAGGAAGCTCGCCTTATCAATATGGTGTATCGCGAGGGAGAGGTGGTGCCCAAGAAGCCAGCGGCGGTCTATCTGCACGACGGCAATCTGATTTCGGCCGTATGTCCGCGTGACAGCCGCGAGCAGCTATTGATGGAGACTTTCTTCGTAAACAGCTTGTGGCGTCATCACTCGGTGAAGAAGGCGCGTCGCGATGGTCAGTTCAATGTGAACGGGCGTATCAATATCTGTGTGTGTGATAAGAATAAGCGCATCAAGCCGGTGGCTGATACGATATACGCGAAGTATAACACCGAAGTGGGGCAGGGCAACGACATTCCCTTGTGGCTATTCGGCTTCCTCTATTGATGAAAGCCCCGTATTGAGTGAGGAGTATGAATGGAGGCAGAAGGCAAAATAAAAAGAAAAGGACTGAGACATAATAACTAAATAGCAAACATGAAGATGCAGAAGCTGATGGTTCGGCGCTGCAGATTCGCAAATCACAACAAATCTCATGAGTAAAAAGTTTATTACTTGCGATGGTAACCAGGCTGCTGCGCATATCGCCTATATGTTCAGCGAAGTCGCTGCCATCTATCCCATCACCCCGTCTTCGCCGATGGCGGAGCACGTCGATGAATGGTCAGCACAGGGTCGCAAGAATCTCTTCGGCGACACAGTGAAAGTTCAGGAAATGCAGTCGGAAGGCGGAGCAGCCGGTGCTGTTCACGGCTCATTGCAGGCCGGAGCCTTGACAACTACATTCACAGCGTCACAGGGCCTCCTGTTGATGATTCCCAATATGTACAAGATTGCCGGCGAGTTGTTGCCCAGCGTGTTCCACGTTTCGGCTCGTACCTTGGCTACCCACTCTCTCTGTATCTTTGGTGACCACAGCGACGTAATGGCCTGCCGTCAAACCGGCTTTGCCATGCTTTGCGAAGGTTCTGTACAGGAAGTGATGGACCTTTCCGCCGTAGCCCATCTTGCTACGTTGGAGAGCCGCGTGCCCTTCATCAACTTCTTCGACGGCTTCCGCACCAGCCACGAGTATCAGAAAATTGAAGTGGTAGACCAGGAAGACATCCGTCCGCTTGTGCCGATGGACAAAATATCTGAGTTCCGTCGCCGCGCACTCACTCCGGAGCATCCCGAAGCTCGCGGTATGGCCGAGAATCCTGAAACATTCTTCGCCCACCGCGAAGTGTGCAACCGCTACTATGACGCCGTGCCCGGCATCGTTGAGAAGTACATGGAGGCTGTGAGCAAAATCACCGGCCGCGAGTACAAACTCTTCAGCTACTACGGAGCAGAAGACGCAGAGCGCGTTATCATCTGCATGGGCTCTGTTACCGAAGCCGCCCGCGAGGCTATCGATTATCTGAATGCTAAGGGCGAGAAAGTCGGTATGGTCAGCGTTCACCTCTATCGCCCGTTCTCAGTAAAGCACCTCTTGGTCGCAGTGCCCAAGACTTGCAAGAAGATTGCCGTACTCGATCGCACAAAAGAACCCGGCGCCAACGGAGAACCGCTTTACCTCGATGTGAAAGACGCATTCTACAACGAAGAAAACCGCCCCGTTATCGTAGGCGGCCGCTATGGTCTCGGCTCTTGCGATACTACCCCGACCATGATTATTTCTGTCTACGAGAACTTGGCATTGCCGCAGCCTAAAGACCACTTTACGCTGGGCATCGTAGACGATGTAACCTTCCAGTCATTGCCTTTGCAAAAAGAAATGGCATTGGGTGGCGAAGGCATTTTTGAGGCAAAATTCTATGGTCTTGGTGCTGACGGAACAGTAGGAGCTAACAAAAACTCCGTAAAGATTATCGGTGACAACACCGACAAGTATTGCCAGGCCTACTTCTCTTACGACTCTAAAAAGTCTGGCGGTTTCACTTGCTCCCACTTGCGTTTCGGCGATACCCCCATTCGTTCCACTTACCAGATTAAGACCCCCAACTTTGTAGCTTGTCATGTTCAAGCCTATCTGCACATGTACGATGTGCTGCGTGGTCTCCGTGACGGCGGTACTTTCTTGCTCAATACCATTTGGGAGGGAGAAGAGTTGGCCAACAATCTGCCGAACAACGTGAAACGCTACTTCGCAGAGCACAATATCACCGTCTACTATATCAACGCTACCAAGATTGCACAGGAAATTGGTTTGGGCAACCGCACCAACACCATCTTGCAGTCAGCTTTCTTCCGCATCACCGAGGTGATTCCTGTGGAACTGGCTGTTGAGCAGATGAAGAAATTTATTGTGAAGTCCTACGGTAAGAAGGGTGAGGACGTGGTTAACAAGAACTACCAAGCCGTTGATCGTGGTGGAGAGTATAAGACTCTTACTGTTGATCCCGCTTGGGCCAATTTGCCCGAAGACGAAAAGGTGGTGCGCGACGAACCCGCCTTTATTTCCGAACTGGTGCGCCCCATCAATGCACAAAACGGCGACCTCTTGCCCGTCAGCGCATTTAAGGTTTCTGAAGATGGTACTTGGCAGCAAGGCACAGCCGCTTACGAAAAGCGCGGCGTAGCTGCTTTCGTTCCCACTTGGAATTCCGAGAACTGTATCCAGTGTAACAAGTGTGCCTTCGTATGTCCCCATGCTGCCATCCGTCCTTTCGTACTCGACGCAGAGGAGGTGAAGGGCTTTGAAGCCAAGACCCTCGAAATGAAAGCACCGGCCACCCTCAAGGGTATGAACTTCCGCATCCAGGTGGATGTGCTCGACTGCTTGGGTTGTGGAAACTGTGCCGACGTTTGTCCGGGCATGAAGGGCAACAAGGCGCTCACCATGGTTCCTCTCGAAGGCGAAATGCCCGAAGCAGAAAACTGGGACTACTGCGTGAAGCACGTCAGCAGCAAGCAAGACAAGGTAGATGTAAAACTCAATCCGAAGAACTCTCAGTTTGCCACTCCGCTCTTTGAGTTTAGCGGAGCTTGCTCAGGCTGTGGTGAAACTCCTTATGTGAAGCTTGTCAGTCAGCTCTTTGGTGATCGTCAGATGATAGCCAACGCCACCGGTTGCTCCTCTATCTATTCCGGCTCTATACCTTCTACGCCTTACACCACAAACGAAAAGGGACAAGGACCTGCTTGGGCCAACTCTCTCTTCGAGGACTTCTGTGAATTTGGTTTGGGTATGGTGATGGCCAACAAGAAGATGCGTGCCCGCATCCAGGCTCTGTTGGAACATGTTATCGCTTGCGAAAATGCGCCTGCGGATTACAAGGCTGCCGCTCAGGAGTGGATTGATGGTCAGGATAATGCTGAGGCAAGCCGTGCGGCTGCCGAGAAATTGGAAGTGTTCATCAAGGCCGGTGTCGAGAGAGGCTGCAACACTTGCACGCAGCTTGACGAACTCAGTCACTTCCTCACTAAGCGCAGCCAATGGATTATCGGCGGCGACGGTGCTTCTTACGACATCGGCTATGGCGGTCTCGACCACGTTTTGGCCAGCGGCGAAGATGTGAACATTCTGGTGCTCGATACAGAGGTTTACTCTAACACCGGCGGTCAGGCGTCTAAGGCCACACCTATCGCAGCCATTGCACAATTCGCTGCTGCGGGTAAGCGCGTGACGAAGAAAGACCTCGGTCTCATGCAAGCTACCTACGGCTATGTTTACGTAGCACAAGTGGCCATGGGCGCTGACCAGGCACAATGTCTCAAGGCCATCAAGGAAGCCGAGGCTTATCCCGGACCTTCTCTTGTGATTGCCTACGCACCCTGTATCAACCACGGTCTTAAGGCCAAGGGCGGCATGGGTAAGAGCCAGGCCGAAGAAGCCAAGGCCGTTGAATGTGGCTACTGGCACCTCTGGCGCTACAATCCCGCGTTGGCCGACGAGGGCAAGAACCCCTTCACGCTCGACTCTAAAGAACCGCAATGGGATAAGTTCCAAGAATATCTCGATGGCGAGGTGCGCTTCCTCTCTCTGAAGAAGGCTCTTGGCGATGAGGCTTCTGCCGAACTCTATGCCGCAACGAAAGAGGCAGCTATGAAGCGCTACAAGAGCTATGTTCGCAAGTCGCAGGAAGATTGGAGCTTCTAATCTCTGTCTGATACATTAAATATAATATAAGGGCGCAGTTCCCCAATGCAGGGAGCTGCGCTCTGTTTTTTTCTAATAGTTGTAATCTCTTCTAAATACAATAAATACGGTATGGTGAAAAAGTCTATTGCAATCTGTATGTTTGTTGGTAGTGTTGCGATGGGTGCTTATGGTCATCAAGCAACATCGAACGCCGAAGAAAATCTAGTAAAGAACGAGGTCGAAACTCAAAGTAGTGCTCCAACCGATGTGGAGCGAACATCTCTACGGCAACAAGGAAACACGATTGTAAACTATGCGTTGAATAAAGGTCCGAAAGCTTGGAAAAGTCTTTACACATCAGACTTTCGTCGGGCAGTAGCCAATGTCGATCGAAAGTTCTTCAGCGATCAAGATAATATGGGATGCTATCGTGTTTTTTTGGATTATCAGTTGTCTACCACATACCCCAACGAAAGGGTGTCTGACATACGTCTTAGGAGTGTGAAGACAACGTCGGCTACTCGTGGAGAGATCGTTTTGGAATATACGTGGGAAACGGATGTCGAAGAAGGGAGCACTTACTACAAACAACTCCGTACGCTCAAGATGCAGAAGGAACAAGGCAAATGGCTCATAGATGATATTCTGGTAGACGGCGAATCATCCAAGAGATTCTTCAAGTCAAGCATCCGTCACGAGATTTTCTGTTAACAAGCACGCCTATGCCTATCATCCCCATAACCTCACTTGACCATCCCGGTGTAGAAGTTTATGCTACCCTTACCGAGGCCCAATTGCGCAACCGTATCGAGCCGGATAAGGGCATATTCATCGCCGAGAGTCCCAAGGTGATTCGTGTGGCGCTTGCAGCCGGTTATCAACCTCTTTCGTTGCTGTGTGAAGAAAAACATATAGTGGGAGATGCCGCCGATATCATTGCCGGTCTTCCGGAAGTGCCTGTCTACACCGGCAGTCGCGACCTCTTGGCATCCCTCACGGGCTACACCTTGACGCGTGGGGTGCTGTGTGCCATGCACCGTCCACAGCTGAAGAGCATTGATGATGTGTGTCAAGGTGCACGGCGAGTGGTGGTGATAGATGATGTGACCGACACAACCAATATCGGTGCCATCTTTCGCTCGGCAGCAGCTTTGGGCATCGATGCCGTGCTGCTCACTCCCACGGCTTGCGACCCACTCAACCGGCGTGCAGTGCGCGTTTCGATGGGAAGCGTGTTCTTGGTGCCATGGACGCGGACCGATGGCACCTTCAATGATTTGAAGCGTTTGGGTTTCAGTATGGCAGCGATGGCGCTGACGGAAAGAAGTGTTTCCATCGATGAACCCGAGCTTCGCAATGTGTCGAAATTGGCAATCGTGATGGGAACCGAGGGTGAAGGACTACCCGAGAGCACCATTGCAGCCGCAGATTATGTGGTGCGTATTCCCATGCATCATCAAGTGGATTCACTCAATGTGGCAGCTGCGGCTGCCGTGGCTTTTTGGGAGTTGCGAGTAAGATAAGACTCGGAAGATCTTAAAATAAAGGTGATATGGATAAAGAAGAATTTAAACGTAGAAGAAATGCTATTAAGATACGATCAGAGAAACTTTGGAGCGAGATAGATAATCATTCCAAAGAAGAAAAAAGGTTTATAGATGTCTTGCATAACTCTAGAATGATATTGGATAATATAGAAGAATCTTTTGAGAAAAGAACATCTTTGACCAAAGCTGATGTATCTATTCTTATGATTGCAACATGCATGCAGCTTATAAGAATCTTATTGTTGTCTAAATTTCAAGAAAAGTTTTCGGATGAAGACAGAATGGATCATAATAACCCTGCCATAAAGGAAAAGGAGCGGGCAGAAATGGAAAAATATAAGGAAAAAACTAAGGGTTGGAAGTCAAAGAAGAGTAAAAAAGGATTTAGGTCCTGGCAAGAGATAGCATTTACAATAAAGGTGCCTTATGATGCTACGAGGCATTCTGGGGAAGGGTTTCATGATAGGAACATGCATGGAGGTCTGCATAGGGTAAAGACGCTCGGACATGACCCGGTTTTAGGATGGTTATTTGGGGTTGCTAATATAATTACGGATACAATAACAATATGTCCCGAATATAAACTGGGAGAAAAGGATATTCGTATACCTTATATCGAATCGTATAAAGTTGATATGGGGTCTGATTTTTGTTGGAAAGAGAGAATAACAAATTGGAGCGTTTTGACGGGGTGCTTCGAAAGTATAAGAGAGGATAGGCATCGATTGTATGCTGGTTTGTTTTCTCAGGGTCTGCATTTAGCCTCAGATCAGTATACGAAAATGGGGCTTCCTATTCCATTTTTGTCTTTGATAGATTCGGACAAGGCTTATGAGATATATAAAGAGGGTTACGATTATTTGGACTTACTTTATGATACCCAGGTATTAAGAAATACTATTAAGTCCGCATCGCAAGCAATACTTATAAATACATTGGTAGGAGCTTTACATAAATTTTTCTATAATCCTCAAAAAGATAAAAGTCAAAAGCTATATGATGTGAGAACTAGAAAGATTATTCTTTATTCCAATATGATAGCTACATCCTCAGATATCATCCAAACAACACTTCGTGCATATGTAGGTGATGAGTATGCATTGAAGAATTTTGATATAGGTGGTTTTTTGGTCACTCTGTATAGGCTGGTAAGGGATGTAGATTTCATAATGAAGATTAAAGAGGAATTTATATATAAAGAATGGGATAAGATAATAGAGTCAGGAAATCAGATTAACTAATAGATTAGATTATGGTAGAAAAAATAGCAATGCAAGTAACAAAGACTGTGACTGAACATATGACTAAAAATGCAGGAAGATATGCTGGGGCGTTGGCTAAAGCCGCAGCTGCTGTGGGCCTTTCGTGGGTTAGCTATAAATTGGGAGATGTAAAAGGGCATAAAAGAGGGAAAAAGGAAGGAGTCTGTGAGCAGGCTGCCCGTGATGAAAGGAAGATGAAACAAATGCATCAAGTTCATGAACAAGATCGTAAAAGATGGAAGAATGAAAAGAAATCATACGAAGAATTGCTTGATGAGGCAGAACAAAATTTGTAAGAGAAGCAGTATGATGGGTGAGAAGTTAGAGAACGTTTGATACTATGACAATATCTAAATTGGCTATAACAAACTTGCCAATTTTATATAAAACCAACTCAAATCGGGTTGGTTTTGTTTTTGTTTAATCTTTTGCTCCGATGTTTTAAGTTTTGATGGCTATAGCCCCACTTAGTAAGCCGTATGTTTGCCTTGTGGATGCCGACGAACGTGGCACGAAACCATAAGGGTCGCAAAACATCCGCAAAACTTAAACAAAACATCGTTATGAAAAGAATTCTTCTATTGTCAGCATTGGCCTTTGTCATTGCTACCACTTCAGCCCAAACGGGATTTTGGGGCCTGATACAATTACCTTATGCTTCAGAGGCTCTCGAACCAGTGATAAGTCGTCGCACCATCGAGTTGCACCATGGTAAGCATCTTGCAGGATATGTGGAAACGCTCAATCTGCTTGTGAAAGATACCGAGTATGAAGGGAAGTCGTTGGAACATATCGTGCGTCACTCCTCGGGTGTGATATTCAACAATGCAGGGCAGGTGCTCAATCACATACTCTACTTTCAGCAATTTTCACCGCAGGGTGGGGGAGTGCCGACCGGTCGACTGGCGCGTGCCATAGAGGAGCAGTGGGGTACATTTGACGATTTCCGTGAAGAGTTTGAGAAACGAGGTGCTGCTCTCTTTGGATCGGGCTGGGTTTGGTTGGCCCAAACTGCAGATGGAACACTTATCATTTTGCAAGAACCGGGTGGAAGCAATCCGGTGGCTTCCGGTTGTAGGCCTATTCTCGGTTTTGATGTTTGGGAACATGCTTACTACCTCGATTACGAGAACCGTCGCCTCGAGCATCTTCGTTCGTTGTGGGATATCATTGATTGGCAGGTCGTGGGTGAGCGGTATGCGAGGCCATAGCATCAGCGGATCACTGCTTGGGCCTCTATCTTCGCATTGTGACCCCGGTCGGCAGACATTCTTGTTCTGTCGACCTTTTTTGGGAGGAGGGTAGAACAGGCAAAATTTTGGGTTTCATGAGTGTTACCGGTTGTATGTCAATAGGTCTCTGTATCTTTGGATAAGATAGGATGCGTTTTAGTAATGTTTTTGAAAATTTGCAAGTACACATTCGTACTTTCCGCTCGTCTTGCACTATCTTTGTCCCGATTTGTACGTCGGTTCTCTATGGTATCTGCTTGGGAAGCAGAGATTAGGAAATCGGGGGACAGTTATTCATAAGAATCACAATAACACAAAAGCAATGAAGAAAAAGCCCTTGTTACTCATGCTCCTCCTGCTGTGTGGCATGTTGCCATTGTTGGCACAGGCCACCGATGGAAAGGACACGCTGCCGCTCCACTACGTCGATGCCAAGAACAAGCTGGCCATGACCGGTGTGGGCTATCCCAAGGCTGAAGCCTCCGAGCGCATTGCTTTGGCCGAAGCCATCAGCAGGGTCGAAAATGCCACCACAGTGACGCAAGACGACCTCGATGCTGTGAGCACAGCCCTAGCAGCCTACGAAGCTTGCACTGATGTGTTGTTGCCTGAAGACGGAAAGGTGTATCGCATTTCCGGACGCATGCAGGATGGTTCGCTCTTCCAAATTTATCGTAGTGGCATCAATGGTAAATGCAGTGCGACGCCTGTCATCGGCAACGAGGGTATGCTTATTGCACAGCGCTACGCTCCGTTGGTGCCTCAGGGCGATGGCTACTATCGTTTAGTGAGTGCCGATGCCGATGCTTGGTGGACACAGGGAGCCGGTTTTAATACCACCACGCAAGCCACCATGAAGTTCGATCGCGGTGTCAATTTTGGCACACTGCGCATGATGGGCTATTATCTGGATGGCACCACTCCCAAGTGGCGCACCTACGTGGTCCGATATACCGGCAGTGCATATATGCTCGACTACTACAGCCGTGCGGCAGGCAGCGAATACAGCAATGTGGGCGAGCTCGAAACCAGCGACTTTGTTTTTGAAGAAGTGGAGGGCGATTGGTTCTTCCCCGCCACCGTGCACGATGGCAGCAATGGCGATTATGGCACACTCCATCTTCCCTTCGCCTCTATTGTTCCGGAGGGCGTAACGGCATATGCGCTAAGGCTCAACGAAACCGACAACCAATGGCTGGATCAGATTGAAACCATCACCCCCGGCGGCATCCTGCCGGCCGAGACCCCCGTGTTGCTGCAGGGTGAAGCCCCAGGCATCTACAAGTTTCGTCCCTCAGCCGCACAGGGACTGTCACCGCTCGCGACCGGTCTCAAGGGAACGCTTGGAAGCACACGCATTGACGAGACAGCCTACATCATGGCATTCGAGAGTGGTGTGGGTAGTGAAATAATGTTCTATCTGCTTGACAACGCTGACCGCGTGGTGGGTAGCAACAAGGCCTATTGGGTGCCTGTACAGACAGCATCTGCCGTGCAGTTCCGACTGGGCAAAGGCACACCTACCGGCATCGACTCTGATATGTGGCAACAGTTGCCCACCGGCACACCCATCTACATGCTTGATGGCCGTCGAGTGACGGATCCCACCTTAACAGGCATCTATGTGGTGGGAAGCCGCAAAATCATTGTGAAATAATTTTTAACCCCATTTTTTGGAAAGTATCATGACAAAGAAAACATATCGTTCTCCCCAATTGCAGAGCATCGAGTTCGGCTGCAAAGACAGCGTGATGGGGCTTGGTCTCAACACCAGTGAGACGCGTCCCGGTAGCGATGCTCTCAGTCGTAAGAAAGATATCTCCCGCCCCGATGAGCATACCATCTGGAAGGAGTAATAAGTGTCTCTGCTCGCAGACCGTTCAGACACATACACGCGCAATCTCCGCCCCGTTGTTCAGATACGATGGGGTGGAGATGTTTCTTGTGGCATACCGACGGATACATGTTTTGCATATCTGCCACCATCCGAGTGGAACAGCGTGTTCTCGGTGTAAGAAAGAAGTATCTTGTCTTGACACTTCCGGCATCTTGCGTGCGACATAATTTTATCTCTCGGATAAGGTATTTTTAAGTAATAGTTGTTAACTTTACGCCCTCATTATCAAATCTCTTTTAACAATATACATTTTATGAAACGACACTCTCTCCTGAAGTCCTGCTATGGCTGCAGCTTTGGCTGCCGCTTGCGATGCAGGCCAAGGTGATACATCTGTTGCCGTTGCCGCAGCAGATTGCCGTCACGGAGAATGCGGCTGCATTCAGCTTGAGCGGTAACATCACCATCAATTATTCGGGTGGCGCCCAGCAGTGTGCGCTGCTTGAGGAGTTTTTCACTGATCATGGTTGTGCCCTTGTGGCAAGTGGTGGAAAGCCTGTCAATGTCAGCCTCGTGCAGAGCATAGCTGGTGCTTACGACTACAGCCTGCATGGCTATGAGAACGAGGCTTACACGCTGGAGATTACTTCCTCCGAAATCGACATCACAGCAATTACGCCCACGGGCATCATCCGTGCGGCGCAGACACTGACGCAACTGGCTGAGGGCTGGGATGGCACTCCCTCGCTTGAGGCGCTTACGCTGACGGACTGGCCTGCATTCAAGCTTCGTGGCTATATGCACGACGTAGGTCGCTCGTTTATCACCATCGATGAGCTGATTAGTCAGATCGAACTTTTCTCACGATTCAAGATTAACACTTTCCATTGGCACCTGACGGAGAATCAAGCTTGGCGCTTCGAGGTGAAGGCTTATCCCGCACTCACCGAGAGCCAACACATGACGCGCTTCGCCGGTAGTTACTACACGCAGGACGACTGCCGCCGATTGATGGCGGTGGCCAAGAAACATGGTGTGATTGTGATTCCTGAAATCGATATGCCGGGCCACAGCGAGGCTTTTGAGCGTGCCATGGGCTGTGAAATGCAGAGCGATGAGGGAAAAGAAGTGCTTAAGGCTGTGCTCGATGAGGTGGTCGACGTCTTTGCAGATGCGCCCTACATTCATATCGGTGGCGACGAGGTGTCGACCACGGCCGACTATCTCAACGAGATGATTGCCTATGTGGAGAGCAAGGGTAAGAAGGCCGAAATATGGAACCCTATCAACGGCATCAGTCAGGACAATCTGAAGGCTTCGATGACGCAGATGTGGGGCACGCGTGGCTACTTCGCTGCGGGCAGGGCCAACATCGATAGTCGCTACAACTATACTAACCACTTTGACGTCTTCGCCGACTTGGTGGGTATCTATAAGAGCACCATCTACTACAAGGAGCGGGGCGATGCTGAGGTGGCAGGATCCATTTCAGGCTGCTGGAACGACCGCAAGCTGCCTACGCAGACCGATATCATGGCGCAAAACAACGTGTGGGCAAACGTCATTGCCACGGCCGAACGTGCCTGGATGGGTGGCGGCAAGCAATACATCGACAATTGCACCAATGGTGGCACCAATGGTGGTGGCGGTGTGATGCTGCCCAACTCGGGTGAAGAATTTGAAGCGTTCAAGAGTTGGGAAACGCGCTTCCTCTTCCACAAGGCCAACTCTCTGCAGAACGAGCCTATCCCCTATGTGAAGCAAACAAACGTGCGCTGGCGCATCACCGATGCCTTCCCCAATGGCGGTAGCGAAACGGCAGCCTTTGGTCCGGAAGCAGAAGGTACGACGGCCTCGACAGATTTGCTCCCCGAAGTTTATACGCACGATGGTGAAAACTACTATACGGGCATGGCAACCGGTGCGGGTATCTATCTGAGCCACACTTGGGGCAACAGCATTATCAATGCCTACTACAAGAACCCGCAGTTTGACCACACGGCATACGCCTGGACCTACGTTTATTCTCCTGAAGAGCAAACAGTGGGTGCACAAATCGAATTCCAGAACTATAGCCGCTCCGAGCAGGATGCTGCTGCTCCTGCAGGCAAGTGGGACCACTTCGGCTCCAAGATATGGATCAACGGCGAGGAAATCGCCGCTCCCACTTGGACCAATACGGGTGTGAGCATCAGCAGTAAGGAGGTGGACCTGCTCAACGAGAATTTCCCCGGTCGTGAGCCTATCAAGGTGACCCTCAAGCAAGGCTGGAACAAAGTGTTCCTCAAGTTGCCTTACTTCAACAAGGGCTACCGACTGAAGAAGTGGATGTTCACCTGCGTATTCACCGACACCGAAGGCAAGAATGCAGTGGAAGGACTCATCTACTCGCCCAACCAGTGTATGGACGAGGCTACGGAAGTCGTGGCAGCGAAGGTGAGTGAAATCAAGCGCGACCGTGGCAACCTCATCGGCACAACCGTTGGGCTTTGGCCCGAAACAGCTGCTGCGGAATTGGACGCCAAGGTGGCAGAAATTGAAGCTACTTACAGCACTACAATGACCGCAGAAGAACGTGCTGTACAAGTCACAGCATTGGAAACAGCGTGGACCGCTTTCGTTGCCTCGCTAACCAATGACAACATGAACCGCCCCGTGAGCGGCAATTATTATCGCATGTACACGCCGCTCCGTGCAAATCGCTATGCTACAGGTAATGGTGTTGACGCTGCTATCACTGGTCCAACGGAAGCAACTACAAAGGCTTCTATTTGGAAGTTTGTTAGTCGTGGTGATGGTTCGTATGATATTATCAATGTAGCAGATGATACGTATATTTCACCTGCAAGCAACAACAATACAGCGCTTAAAACGGTAGTTGCGCAACCCGCTGCTGGTTGGTCTATCAAGAAGGCAGAGAATACAGGCAATGTAATCGTTGTCAGTGGTACTGCTCAATTCAACCAACAGAAAGATGGTAACCTCCACCTCCTTAACTGGGGAGGTGGCACCAACACGACTGACGACGGTTGCGAATACCGCCTTATCGACGTTACCGACCAAATTCCTCCACAGCCCATCGTGAAAGTGGAGAAGTTGAGCACTCAGACTTATCCCTACGTCATCGACGACGCATCGGCTGCCAAGGTCTTTGCGCAAGAGAATATCACCATTGCGCTGGATGTTACGATGCCGGCATCGATGAGTGGCCGACAGGCCTTGGTCTGTGCTGCTGACCCCACTCAGGCTATCACCGGAGCGACAAAGGCAAATTCGCCCTATATCGCTTACGGACTTTATGGCAGCAATCCGGTCTATATGCCTTCTTCGAGAGTTGGCGACAGATTTACGTATAGTGACTTTGCTTTTGCGGCGAATACCAATTATAAGGTGGTTTATGTGATTGACTGCACGAATAAGAAGCTCTCCATCTATGTGGACGGTGCATTGAAGAGTTCGGCCAACTATCCCGTGGCTGAATATGAATTGCAATCGTTCAGCAACTTTGCTACCAACGCCAATGCCAAGCTCTATGTCGGCGGTGGTGTGGTGAGCAGCAATGCGGCTTACGATTTGTTCGGTGGAAAGGTGCGTTCTGTGCAATTTTTCGGCGAAGCACTCAGTGCCGAGAAAGTGGCAGAGATTGAGTATCCCGTCACTGAGGAAGATATTGCCCTCAACGAGGCTGCGGCAGCCAACAGCGGAATGAACATCTATGGATTGCAGCGCCATCTCGGATTCATACAAGATGCCGGAACAGGTATCGAAGGCAATGGTCAGCTCGTGTGCAACTATCCGGCATCTACCTCTCAGGAGAGTGGCAATGCCTACGCCAATCTCATTGATGGACAATACACTACTTTCTTCCATAGCGGATATGACGCTACTATCGGAACGGGTGCTCACTACCTGCAAGCCGACCTCGGCAAGGCGGTGAAAAGCTTTCGCTTCTACTTCAAGAAGCGCAGCCAGAACAACGCGAATCGCCCCACAAACATCACCATCGAAGGCTCTAACGACAAGAATACGTGGAGTGAAGTGAAAGTCATCAGCAGCGGACTGCCCACCGATGCAGCTGTGCTCGATTACTTCTCAGAAGAAATCACCAGTGCCACAGCTTATCAGCACTATCGCTTCACGGTAAATTCCACTAATGGCGGTTCTGTGTTCTACACTTTCTCCGAGTTCTACATTCTTCCCTCCGAATACACCAAGGTGAACGAGACTTTTGATGCCGTGCGTGCTTATCGTGCCGGTGCAACCGCAGAAACAGCTGCTGCGCTGAACGAGGTATATGCTTGGAACAAGGGACTCTCAGAGGGAAGCCCCGTGGTGGGTGTGGAGTCGTTTGTTTATGCCGATGCTCTGCAGAGCAGTGGTAGCTACGTAGCTCGTTACCTTTATAATAACAATGGTTCGTTGGCCACAACGACAGAGCTGCAGAGGAACAACGATATGCACAAGTGGATTGCCTCCAAGGTTACGGATACAGAATACTATACGTTCCAGAACGTAGGTGACAACACCAAGTATATGGGTTATGGCAACAGTGGCAATGGCTTGACCGTCAACACCACCCCGGTGCAATTGGACATTCAGGCAAGCTACGCTGTGCACGGAGGTAGTGTCGGTGTAATGCGCATCGGTACGGACAACAATGGCAAATGGATGGTTACGGCAGCCGATGGTTCGTCGTTCAATCGCAACAGCGTGAAAGTGAACAACGGCAGTTGGTGCTCGGACTACGTCTTCATCCCGGCCGACCTCTACGACCAAACCTTTGAGCCTGTGGAAATCAAGAGCGCGGAAGAGTTTACGAACGGTGGCATCTACACCTTCGTGACCAAGCGTGGATGGATGGGCGCAACAGCCGGTAGCAACAACGTCATCTCTACGGCCCGTACCAACGTGACGCCCGAAGCGTCGGCCGACAACCCTTATTTCCAATGGGCGGTGTATAAGTCGGCCAAGGGCAACTACTACCTCTACAACATCGGCAAGGGAAAGTACATGGGAGTGCAGAGCGCCAACAATACCTCTGTGCCTTTTGTAGATGCTCCCAGCAACAAATTGCTCACTTTCAAGCAGAGTAGTTCTGCCGACTACCCAATTATGTTCTCGACCGACAACGCCGGTGTGGTCAATCACAGCCCAAACCACGGCGAAGGCCTCATTACCTGGACCGGCGGTTGGAGCAAATTGGATGATGAAGGCAGCAACCACAAGGTGACTCTCGTCGGAACGCTCACAGCCGCTGAGCTGACGAGCATAGCCGAGGCGGTGGATGCGTCGGAAGCCGAGGAAGTGCAGCTCTACGTGAAGGCTGAGGTCGAGGGCTTGGAGAACAGCAACCCCAACACCCACTTTGGCACCCTGAAAGCCAGCAGCGACTTTGGCACCAACACAGTCAAGTTCAATCGCGACGCTGCTGTGACCACCATCGGCTATCTCAACACCCCCTCCACCGTCATCGAGTTCACCCGTGCCTATCGTGGCTTCGAGTTCCAAGGCTTCTTCCTGGGTGAGGAGAACCTGGGCAAGAGCTTCACGCCCTCCGACGACATGACAACCAGCGAAGCAAATCCGCTCGTGGCCAAGTTTGTGGCTAC
The DNA here is from genome assembly GCA_017461605.1 of Bacteroidaceae bacterium. Taxonomy (GTDB): domain Bacteria; phylum Bacteroidota; class Bacteroidia; order Bacteroidales; family Bacteroidaceae; genus Alloprevotella. The sequence continues at coordinate 24,567 of JAFTXN010000001.1, read as the reverse complement.
CGACGAGGCTACCCTCTTCTATGACGACGACGAATTCTCCTACCGCATTCCGGCCATCGGCAAGACTTCAACGGGTCGTCTCATCGCTGTGAGCGACTATCGCCACAGCCTGGACGACATTGGTCGCTACAACTTTGGTACAGCCAATCCCGGTATTGATTTGGTTATCCGCACGAGTGACGACAACGGTAAGACATGGAGCGACAAGCAGACCATTGCTGAGGGTTCTGGCGTCAGAGGCGCTGACGACTGTGCCTATGGCGATGCAGCCATTGCCGTGGTGGGTCAGAAGGTGCTCGTGATGGCTGCAGCCGGTGATGTGATGTTCCCCAACGGCAGTGCCACGGCGCACAACCGCACCGTGCGCTTGTTCAGCGAAGACAATGGCAAGACCTGGAGTAAGGAGGACATCTCCGAAACCCTCTTCATCGGCGATGATGCCACTATCCAAAACGGCTACACAGCCTTCTTCGGCAGTGGTAAGTTGGCAGTGGATGAAGATTACAACGGCACCGGCAAGGCACGCATCTATGGCGCCATGCTTATCAAGAAGGAAGGCGTGGGGAATGCAGTCTATGCCATTTACACCGACGACTTAGGAAAGACATGGAGCATCCTTGGCGGCAGTCAGACGTACGTCACTACCAACGACGAGCCCAAGGTGGAAATCCTCCCCGGCGGACAGATACTGCTCAGCGTGCGCCGCGGTGGCGGTCGTCAGTTTAATGTATTCACGTACACCGATAAAGCTACGAACGCCGGCACGTGGGACAGCAACGTGAATGGTTGCGGCAACGGCGGAAGCAACACCTGCAATGGCGAAATCTATTGCATCGACGCCCTGGACGCCGAGGGCAATGCCGTGAAGCTGCTCCTGCAGTCGCAACCCAAGGGCGGCAGCGGACTTTACGACCGCCGCGACGTCACCATTTGGTATAAGGAAATAACTGATGCTACTTACACCTCGGCGCAGATAGCCGCCGACTGGACGCAAGGCCTCCAGGTGAGCACGCAGCTGAGTGCCTACAGTGCCATGGCATTGCAGGACGATGGCAAGATAGCCTTCTTCTTCGAGGAAGCCCCCTGCTACGACGACAACTATGCCAAGGGTTACAGCATGGTGTACATGCCCCTCAGCATCGAGACCATTACCAATAACAACTATAGTACTCCCGAAGTGATTGACGATGGGGGTGACGACGAAGAGATTGTGAGCCCCGACGCCCTCCCCGGCGACGGCACGCTGCGCTTCTATCGCTTGGCCATTCCCGTCACGCTCAGTGCCTACGAGAACGACCTCGGCGAAAGCTACGACCGCGTGAAGGCCTTCTGGCAAGAGTGCGAAGACTTCGCCAACCGCATGTTCGTGCCCCTCGGCTTCTGCTTCGACGTGGTGGTGGACGAGCGCCTGGTGATGAAGGAAGAAAACCTCATCAACCAAAGCATCTACAACGCCACCAGCTTCGGAACTGAGCTGCTCGACGAAGCTATCGGAGCCGACGCCTACGATGTGGGTATGTGGGTCGTGCATCGCGACCTCGACGCCGAGAATTCCGGACTCTCCATCACAGCCGGCGCCTATGCTCTCGGCACCAAGGGCAGCGGCTATGCCAAGACCGACAAGTGGGTGGTGGTGCACGAGCTCGGCCACATGTTTGGCGCTCCCCACACCACGACCGGCGAAGGAAGCCTCATGGACACCGGAGGCGAATACTTCTCCTATCCCTCCATCAAGACGATACGCGACCGAGCCAAGGGCACTTCCTCCTACGCCAATGTAGAGGTGGCCAACAATGCCCCCCAATTCGATGCCGACAAGATGCAGACCATCTACCGCATCCCCCAGGGAGCATGTCTCAGCATCGATGTGCAGGCCACCGATACCAAGAACCACAAGTTGATGTACACCGCCATCGGATGCAACAGCACCACCGTGGGCAACATTGAGGAAGGCGAAAATGCCCTCATGCCCCCCTTCGCCTCGTTCGCACCGCAAGCCGACAACGTGATACGCTACCAGCCGCGCTATACGGCCGATGTCAACTACGAAGCCGACTTCTACCTCGTCGACGGCACCGCCGTTCACGAAATGGAGCCCGGCACTTACGACCTCAGCATCCTGGTCAACGATGTGCCCTCCACCGACTGGAGCTATGCAGCGCTGCAAGCCGACCCCTTCTACAGCACTTACGCCATCTGGGAGAGCCAAGTGCAGATTGTCGAGGGCGAAGATTTCAGCGCAACGCTCAGTCCCGAGAAGACCGAGTATGCGGCAGGAGAAAGCGTCACTGTGAACTGGGGTGTCAACGAGAACTACTTCACAGCCGACAGCCGCTTGCGCATCTCGATGTCTGCCGACTATGGCAAGACTTTCCCCTATGTGCTTGCCGAGAGCGTCGTTGCTCGCGATGGTCAGTGCACCGTTTCGCTCCCTGATGTCAATGTGGGACAGGTGGACGTCGATTTCACCACTGCCGTTCGTCGGATGAATGGCGGCATCATCCGCATTGAGGAAGAGGGCGGAGCAGCCTATACGCTCACATCGCTCGCCCCCATGGATGGCAAGAACTTCACCGTCACAGGCGGCACCGACGCCGATGCCGCCATCACAAGCACCATCGGCGCTTACGAAATCGGCACCTTCTATGCCCAGCGTCCCACCACCATCCCCGACGGAGTGACAGCCTATGTCGCCACGCAGATACCCACCCTGGAGAATGGCGAAGGTTTCGTCACCCTGAATGCCATCGCCGATGGCATCGTGCCCTCCGAGACCGGTGTGGTGATATGCGGTAAGCCGGGCGATTACCTCTTTGTCCCGACGGCCAACGAGGGTACAACGGTCTTTGGCAACCTGCTGCGCGGATATGCCGGCACTGACGAGTATGCCGAAGTGGCCCTGCCCACCGACGGCTCCACCAACTATGTGCTCACGGTGAAGAACGACGTAGCCGGGTTCTATCGCAAGGCAGCCGGATTTAAGGTCTACAATCACAAAGCCTACCTCAACGTTCCGTCAACCGGTGCGCAAGCCTTGCGTCTGCGCTTTGTCGATGCCGATGGCACCACCCGCATCTTCGGCATTATGACGCAGAGCAGCGATGAGCGCATCTACGACCTCACCGGACGCCGCGTCCGTCAGGCCGGCAAGGGTGTGTACATCGTTAACGGAAAGAAGGTGTTGCGATAAGAAGAACCAACACCTCATAGTGCATAAACAAACAGAAAGAAACCAAACAAGAACCAATATGAACAAGAAGAAACCATACATCGTCCCCGCTTCCGACAGTTGTGAGCTGCATCCCGGGAACCTCATGGAGACCAGCGTCCCCATTACGGACGAAACCACCGAAGATGATGCCAGGATGAGCCGGCGTCATGAGATATGGAAATAGAACCCTACTGAACTTTCGGAGCACCTATCTGTGCGCTCCGTTTGGATGCTGATAAACTGATTAGCCGCCCCTGCCACAAGCAGTGGGCGGCTTTGTTTTGAAAGAAAGGGGAGGAAGAAGATGGGGAAGAAGGAACAGAGAACAGTATGCAATTCCGGCGCAGGTACCACGAAAGGCAGCCCCTTGCAGAGCGTACGATAAGCATGCCTTTCGTTCTTAGAATATAGCCCTAAACTGATGGCTTCTTCCTCCTTTTCAGGAGACCAACCGGCTTGTTGGCATGCCGATGGCTGTGTCAACGATTTTCTCACGGCGAGATACTGCAGTGTCACGCCGAGATACTCCAGTATCAAGCGCATGATACTCCGGTGTCTTGCCCTTGATACTTTCCTCGGATGCCTGTGACGCTTTTAGGCTGTGCGACGCGATGCCGGCATAGACAGGATTTATAGAGAGAAAAAAAGGGGTTGGTCGACAAACCTCTGAGTATACGACGTTGTATTTGCTCCGTCTGTGCTTTCTTGCTTGTGTTTCAATCTTTTTTTGTGTACATTTGCGCAGGCGTTGGCGCGTGGTGTCCGCGTGTCCGTCCGTTTGCCGAAGAAAAACACAATCAAATTTTTATATCAAAACACAACATGATGAGTAATTCAAGGTTACTGAGGTGCATGCTATGCCTGCTGATGGGCATGGTGTGCAGTGTGGGCTGGGCACAGCCCACGGTGTCGCCGGCACCCAGCGATGGGCAGTGGGCAGAGGGCACCACGTGGTATCAGATTAAGACCAAGAGCGGTTATTATCTGAGAGGAGACAATTTGGACAGCGAGGGGTATGTTCAGATGCCCTCGTCTTCGGGCTTAAATGATGCTGCACTTTGGTGCGTTGTTGGCGATGCCGAAAATGGTTTTGCCTTCTACAACAAGGCGATAGGTGCAGAGACTCCTATGTGTATGAACAACAGCAACAACTATGCACAGTTTGTTGCCATGGGGTCTGATGGGTACACATCAACCTTTGATTTCGTATCCTCTCAGAAGTCTGATGCTAATACGACTTATTGGTGTGTCCGTAAACATACGGGGGCGGATAACAATTTCTATTGGAATCCTCAAGGGGATCCAAAAAAACTTACATATTGGAATTCGTCAAGTGCCACCAACGACAACGGTTCTGCTTTCTTATTTACAGAATACAAGCAGCCGGATGTGACGACGTTCTCCACCGAGGATGCTCCGCGCTGGTATTCCGTGGAGTTCAAGACGGGTGGACACTTCCTCACCGATGCCGGCAGCGGCAACAACATGGTGACGGTCGGTGCAGCCGATAGCAATGAGGAGTGTTGGATGTTCATCGGCGACTATTTTGGTTTCAAGATGAAGAGTGGCAATGGCAACTATGTTTATTATGACGAGACGGCAAGTCGCTTCCGGACCACCAACGATGCGTCTGCCGCTACCACACTGACCTTTGTGGCCGGTGCTGCGGCCGACACCTGGGAGCTGCAGCGTTCGGGCAGCAGCAAGTGCATGAACCAAAACGGCGGTACGGGAGTAGGTGTGCAGCTCGGCGAATGGACGGCGGGCGATGCCAACAACCCGTTCTATCTCAACGCGACGGTGCTCAGCAATGTGGCGCCTGTCTTCACGGATGGCAGCACGGATTGGTTCATGATTCGCTTTGCCAACGGGGGCAACCATTTGTCTTCGAACGGGGCCGACGGTCAGGCTGTGACAGCGGCCATACGCAATGTGGCGTCGCAGTGGTGGAAGTTTGTAGGTACAGCAGAAAACTTCCAGTTGGTAAGCAAGGACGGACGCTATGCAACGATCAAGAGTGGCACGGCCACCAACGGACAAACGGGCAATCTGCTGTATATGTCGGATGCGGAGGATGCCTCGGGCTTCAGCATCGTCGAGACGAGTAATGCTACCTATGCCGGTGCTTACGAAATTGTGTGGAATGGTTCCACAGGCAATTCGTTCAACCAGTGGGGAGGTGCAAATGCCGGAATGTCGATTGGCCTCTGGACGAAGGGGAGCAACGGCAATCCGCTGTATCTCTACGTACCCGGCGAAGACCTCATTGCCACCTTCGACGTGGAGGGCATCAGCGGCTATACGCCGGCCAGCCCCTTGACCCTGTGGTATACCAATGCTGCAAGCAACATGAATGTGAGCGACCAGTGGATGGAGTATTCGCTCCCCATTGGTAACGGACAGTTTGGTGCCAGCATCTTTGGTGGCGTAGCACGCGAAGAAGTGCAGTTCAATGAAAAGACACTTTGGAGCGGTACGAAGAATGACAATAGTTCGGAATATGGCGACTACGAGAACTTCGGCAGCCTCTTTATCGACGATATCAGTGGTGTGTTTGGCGAGGACAAGGCGGTGAAGGACTATTATCGCCAGTTGGACCTCTCGAACGCTACTGCCAGCGTGCACTATAAGAGTACGGACGGCACTATCAACTTTACACGCGAATACATTGCCAGCAACCCCGACCAGGTGGTGGCGATGCGATTGACGGCCGACCAAGCAGGACAAATCAGTATCAGGGTGACGATGGCATCCGGCAGACCGGGCGTTCGTGCCACCACATCGTATGCTGAAGGTACAGCTCATTTTGCAGGAAAGCTCGAGACGGTGTCCTATGACGCTTTGGCGAAAGTGGTGCCCACGGGCGGAACGATGACCACCGATGCGAATGGCATCACCGTGACAGGTGCTGATGAGGTACTTATCATCTTGGGAGGTGCCACCGACTTTGATGCGTATAATGCAGAATATGTATCGGGCACGGCCAATCTCTCTACACTCGTGCAGAATCGTGTGAACGATGCGGCCGAGAAGACGTGGAGCACCCTCTACAGCACTCATTTGACTGACTATAAGAGCTTCTTCGATCGTTGTAACTTCGTGCTTGAAGGTGCTGCCAATACGATGCCTACCGATGACCTGGTGCGCCAGTATCAGAATCGCACTACGGGTACAGAGGACTATGCGTTGATGCTTGAACAGCTCTACTTCGCTTATGGTCGCTACCTTGAAATCGGTTCGTCGCGCGGCGTGGATCTGCCGAGCAACTTGCAAGGTATTTGGAACAACAGTTCTGAACCGGCATGGAACGCTGATATTCATGCCAACATCAATGTACAGATGAACTACTGGCCTGCAGAACCTACCAACCTCAGCGAAATGCACATGCCTTTCCTTAACTATATCATCAATATGGCGAATAGTGCAGAATGGAAGGCTTTGGCACAAAAGAAGGGATCTACGCGCCCCGAAGCATGGACATTCTTAACTGAAAACAATATCTTCGGTGGTTTTGGTAGCTTCGCGCAGAATGCCGTAATCAATAATGCTTGGTACGTGTCACACTTGTGGCAACACTATCGTTACACGCTTGACCAAGCGTTCTTGGAAAAGGCTTTCCCCGCAATGTGGGGTGCGTCTATGTTCTGGATGGATCGTCTTGAACTAAACGAAGAGGATGGCACTTACGAATGTCCTGACGAATACTCTCCCGAGCACGGTCCTGGAGCAGAAAACGCAACAGCTCACTCACAGCAGCTCGTTTGGGAACTCTTTGACAATACGCTTAAGGCTGTTGAAATCCTTGGTGAGTCAAAGGTAAATGCTGATGACCTCGCTACATTGCGTGACCGCTTCTCAAAGCTTGATAAAGGTTTGGCAACCGAGGTTTATGATGGTCAATGGGGCACCGACCGTATTGCAAGCGGAACGAACATCCTCCGCGAATGGAAGACCAGCAACTATACTGCAGGTCAAGACGGTCACCGTCACATGTCACACCTCATGTGTCTCTATCCCTTCAATCAGATTGCAGAAGGTACTGATCTCTTCAACGCAGCCATCAACTCAATGCTCCTCCGTGGTGATGCGTCTACGGGTTGGTCAATGGGTTGGAAGATTAACCTTTGGGCTCGTGCTCTTGATGGCGACCACTCGCACGACATCCTGGAATTGGCATTGCGTCACCACAGTATAAGCGGTGGTGGTGTGTACTACAACCTCTACGACTCTCACGCTCCTTTCCAGATTGATGGAAACTTCGGTGCATGTGCCGGTATTGCCGAAATGCTGATGCAGAGCCACACTGACGTGATTCAAATACTGCCGGCGCTCCCCTCAGTTTGGGAGAATGGACGCATCACCGGACTGAAGGCCGTGGGTAACTTCACGGTGGACATCGAATGGGCCAACAGCGAGGCGCAGACCGCTACCATCGTAAGCCACGCCGGCACAGAGCTGCGCGTGAGCTGCAACCGTGGCGACATCGCTACTGCCCTCATCACAGTGGACGGCGTCAATACGGCCGTCACCGTTGAGAATGGCATCGCTACTATTCCTTGCACGCAAGGACAGACTGTGGTGATTGACTTCACTGAGGTCATAGACCCCAACGCGAAACCTGTAGATGGTTATTACATCATGTACTCTGAGAGTTCATCAGGAAAAGGGTGGGTGCACTATGATGGCTCACTCGACAGAAAGTATCGTGTGGCTACCGATGTGGACCTCAGCACAGAGGTAACTACGGAACAGGCTCAGTACATCTGGAAACTGGTTAATGATAGCGAAAACGGAACATTCACTCTATGGAATTTGGGTGGTAATGTATACATGCCTGCCGATGCAAGTAGAAATGTGAATATGGGCGCAACAACTCCGGCAAACCTTGCTATCGAAGCTGTTGGAGGAGAAGGTAATGAGGGTAAATGGTTTGTGTCACAAACGAACTATACCAATAACGGAAACACCCTTTACATCCATACCAACACGCCTGGCGGCTATCCTAATCTCAGCTATTGGGATGCCAAATCTGTGGATGGCACCTCTATCCGCGCAATGTTTACCAAGGTAAATTTGCCTGAGACTACCTACACTATTAATTATATGTGTGGTGAAGAAAAGATTGCTTCTGCCGAAGTAAGCTATCCCACAGGGCTTGCCGTACCTGATATGCTTCTCCAACAGAATGTGCCTGCTGGATACTTCGTGCAAGGTAATAGCACCTTGTCAGGTAATACATACACCATAAATGTTGTGTCTGACATCCTTCCCGAAGCAGGCGACTACATCCGTATTGGTTATGACTTCGGTGCTGCTGGTCTGAAGTATTTGCAGAGCACCAACTCTTCAGTGAATGGTCTTGCCATGACTGCTGACAAGGGTGAAGGTTCAATCTTCCTTGTTGAGGACGTGGATGGAAACCTCCGTTTGAAGTCTATCACTACGGGTAAGTATTTGAAGGAGGAAGGTAATAGCCGTGGTCTCTACGATACAGGTGGCAACGTGACCTTCACCGTAGGTACAGATGGTAGGATTAAGATTCAAGCTCCATCGTACCTCCATCCTAACAGCAGCGGTGAAAACTACTTCATGGACCACTGTGGCAACGACGGATGTGTACAACACAACCTCATCGTTGAGGAAGTAGAGGTTCGTAGTCTTGAAGTTGAAGGTCCTGCATATGTCGGTGCTTCTGCAACATGGAACGGTGAGACAAAGGCGCTCCCCGCAACATGGACAATCTTTGATGGCATTACCATAAGCAATCCTACGCTCTCTATTAACTGTCCCGAAAGCTACAGTTTCATAAACCTTACTGAAGAAGGTAACGCATTGGGTCAAACTGTAGAGATTGCATCGTTGACAGCGAATCGTACGATTACAGCGAACTTCAATATCGCCTTCTTCTCTGCTTCTACAGCTGAGAACGACCTTGTGCCGGTACGTATCCGTAACGTGAGAGACGGTGAATACACATTGCGTCTCAAAGCCAATGACAACTACACAGGAAAGGCTGTCAACTCGGGTGTGACTGCTTACGGTGAAAACGAAATTTGGTATCTTGTAGGTACTGAAGAAAGTTTCAAGATTTACAACCGCGTTGCAGGTACTGGTCTCCACATGGTATTGGCAGGTACAGGTGGTGGTAGTGCAGCAAGCATGAACACAACTGATACTAATGCTGACTTCTGCTTGGTGGTTAAGGATAATGGTTACGCCATCACTCCAAAGGCTAATAAGGACCAGAGTATCAATATGCACGGTGGAGCAGGTCAGGACATCAAGCTTTATGGTGCTACTGACGGCGGTTCTATCTGGGTTGTTGAAAAGATGGATGTAGACAATCCTATAACCCTCAATGTTGAAGTGGATCAGGTTTGGGAAAGCAGTCCTCGCGTAGCCGAATTGACTTTAACGATTGATGGTCTTGCAGGTCAAACACGCATCCTTGGCAGTGTAGAAGGTCAGAAACTCTACATCCCATTAGGTGCAACCTACGAAGTTTCTTCAATGACTTATCGTGGTTATACTTACAACGGATGTGAGAACAACGATGGCGTGCTCACTGCCTCTTACACCGCTAACGACGAACGCACACTCTACTACTCTCCCGACGCTAATGGAAAGCCCTACCGCATTCCTGCCATCGCAACTGCAGCCAACGGACACATCTTTGCGATTGCTGACAATCGTCCTTCAGGTGCTGATATCGGTTATGGTGAAGTAGACATCAAGTGTCGTATCTCTACCGACAATGGTGTAACTTGGGGTGAAGAGTTCTTCCTTGCTAATGGCGACGGAAGCATCGCAACCAACAATATGAAGTATGGTTATGGTGACGCAGCTGTAGTGGCCGACCGCGAAAGCAACAAACTCCTTGCAATGATGGTTGCAGGACACACGGTATGCCACAACGGACGCTGGGATACGAGCAAAATTGGTGATCCCGATGCTGCAGCTGTAAACCGTGTTGCTCGCGTATATGCTACCTTTAACGAAACTACTCAGCAATGGGAATGGACAGAGCCCGAAGAAGTAACGGATGCTATGTACTCTCTCTTCCTTGATGGCAATACTCCCACAGTTCCTTCAATGTTTATTGGTTCTGGTAAGATTTGTCAGAGTCGTGTAGTGAAGAAGGGTGAATACTATCGTCTCTACTGCGCAATATGGACGAACAATGGAGGTAACCGCGTTATCTACTCTGACGACTTCGGTGGCACATGGAACGTACTCGGTACGATTGCAGACCGCCCGGCTCCCAATGGTGACGAACCCAAGTGCGAAGAGTTGCCCGATGGTTCTGTAATCCTCAGTAGCCGTGTTTCTGGTGGACGTTGGTTCAACATCTTTACATTCAACAATGAAGGTAAGTCAGATGCAGAAAAATACACAACAGGTAGTTGGGGTTCTGCAGTAAAGAGTACATCTGCTTATGATGGTAGTGGCAATGGTACGAACGGCGAAATTTATAAGGTAAAGGCAATCCGTAAGGACGATGGTCAGATTTGCGATGTTATGTTGCAGTCAATCCCTGCTGGTCCTGGTCGTACGAATGTTAAGGTGTACTACAAGGAAATGGAGTATAACACTGACGGTACAAACAAGTACACTCCTGCAACGTTTGCTGAAGGTTGGCAAGTTGGTAAGCATGTAAGTTTCACCGATGCTTGCTACTCTACGATGATTCTCCAGGCAGACGGTCGCATCGGTTTCTTGATGGAAGAAGTACCTGGTGGTTATTGCATCGTATATATTCCTTACACATTGGAAGACCTTACTGCCAATAAGTACAGTCTCTACACAGTCAGCAGCACCATCTCCTCACACGGCATCGGCACTTTCTATGCTTCAGAGGCTATGCAGATTCCCGAAGGAGTGAAAGCCTATGCGGCTGTTGAGGTTCCCGTGATTGATGCTGAGACAAACATCGGCACTCTTTCACTGAACCAACTCATCGGCTTCATTCCCGCCAAGACCGGAGCTGTGCTTCTCGGCGGAGCAGATACCTATACGTTTATGCCTTCCATCAGTTATGGCACAGCCGTAGAGGACAATCTTTTGGTCGGTTTCGAGGCCGATGACAGCAGCAGCGACAGCTATGCGGCCGTAACCCTCCCCACGGATGGTTCGGTTGATTATGTTCTCTCCGTGAAAAACGACCTGGCAGCATTCTATAGAAAAGCAGCCGACTTCAAGGTCTACAACAACAAGGCCTATCTCCAAGTGCCTGCCACCACAGCCACAGCACTGCGCCTGCGATTCGTCGATGCCGATGGCACCACCAGCATACGCGACGTGATGACAGAGATTGGTGCAGCAGACGCCGTCTACGACCTCCAAGGACGCCGCGTCCGTCAGGCCGGCAAGGGAGTCTACATCGTGAATGGCAAGAAAGTGCTGCGTTAGGATGTGCCCTTTTTCCTAAACTTTTTCAAAAAAAAGAAATCATGAAGACAAAGAAAACATACGTCCTCCCTTCTGCTGAAGTGCAGAACCTGGAACCTGAAGGGCTGATAGCCACCAGCGTTCTCGTCACAAACGAAACCACCGAAGATGACGCTAGGATGAGCCGGCGTCATGAGATATGGAAATAGGACCGTACTGAGCATTCGGAGTGCCTGTAAGTGCGCTTCGTCTGAGTACTGATAAAGTAATTCGCCGCCATGCAGAATTCTGCAGGACGGCGAATTTTTTGTTGGGTTGGCGAGTGTGATGGGATGAGTTTATTCCGCATCATCTTGTCTGCTGAAGAAGCGTAGCCACTCTTGTTCAAAGTTAGGCGTGAAGAAACCGGTGCCCAAGCGGAGGCGGATTTCGTTTTCCGAGAAGAAGCGGCCACCATCCAGTTCGCAGCTGGGATGTGGCATCTCCTCGGTGTGAGTGGTGAAGACGTGTACCAGTTCACGCTCCACCGCACTCTCGAACACGTAGGTAGCAACGGCCCGGGCTTCGAAGTGGGTCAGCCCGATTTCTTCGCGTGTTTCACGCAGCAGGGCTTCTTTGATGGTTTCGCCGAGGTTTACATGCCCACCCACTGCGGTGTCCCACCGATCAGGCTGAATGCTTTTCCAAGCGGGACGATGCTGCAGGAAGATGTCGCCGCGCTCGTTGAAGACGTGCAGATGCACCACCGGATGCAGCAGTTTGCTGCCATTGTGGCATTCGCCTCGGGTGGCAGAACCGGTGATGCGTCCTTGCTCATCCACAAGTGGCAGACGTTCGTCGTTGTTGTCGTTCATGATTTTAGTGATTTGCAGAAGAAACAGAGGGTAACTTCTCGTCAACATGAAGAAGCGGATTTAATGACCTCTCAGTGCGGTCGCACCTACTCCGTGCTGATTTACGAAAATCAGGACACGCTTTCTGTGTGACGAGAAAAGGTGTCCTGATGTTCTGACGTGTATGTGCGCAGTGTTAAGCCTTGCGCTCGATGTAGGCAATGATGTCGCCCTTGTTGACGTGTGCTCCCTGCTTGGCGTTGATCTCAACGAGTTTGCCACCGAGTGCGGCAGGCAGTTCGTGGATTTGGCCGTAGGTGTTCTCGATGTAGCAGAAGAATTCGCCTTCCTGATACTCCTTGCCGATGTAAGGCTCGATGCTCTTCACGCATTCGCCATCACCGCCAATTTCCCAGAGCACGGTGCCGGCTTCGGGAGCTACGATGGCATCGGCCTTGGCGTGCTTGAATGCAGCAGCTTCTTCGGGACTCATGCTGCCGGCTGTCTCCTTGTCCTTGGCGGCTTGCAGGTCAGCTAGGAAGCGCTTCTTGGCTGCTCCGCTCTTGTAGTCGCGATACTGGGTTTCGTGCATGGCAAACTCGAACAATTCTTCGTCGTCTTCGCCACGATCCCAACCATTCTCCTCCATTTCCTTGATGAAGCGCGGCAATTCGTCGGGATAGTAGCTCTGAGGGTCGGCATCGGTAAACTCGAAGCCTTTTTCCTTCGCCAATTCGATGATTTCGGGTGCCACCTCGCCGGGCAGCTTTCCGCTCTTGCCGAGAATCATACCCCAGATGCTGTTGTCCATCATCGAGTAGCGGGGTTTGCCCATCGACTCGGTGAGCAGGTTCATCAGGGCAATGTTCTTGACATATTGTGAGAAGGGGGTTACGAGTGGGGGATATCCCACCTTGGGCCAAACGTAAGCCACTTCGTCAAAGAGTTTCACAAGCAGGGCGTCCTCGGAGAGAGGTTCTTCGCCTTTGGCTGTGCGGTTGTTGTTGATGGCGCTCATCACACCGGTGAGGTCGGCCATCATGCTGCCCATCATGCCGCCGGGGAGTCCGCAGCCCAGGAGCAGAGAACTCATGAGCTTGTTGCCGAGGTTCATGAAGTAGCCCAGGAAGTCGTCGATAAACTCTTGGGTGAGCTTGCGGGCTTCCATGTAGGCTTCCATGTTGATTTCGGGCACGTCGAAACCGGCATTCTTCAGCATCGACTGCACGGAGATAACGTCCGGGTGAACTTTACCCCACGAGAGCGGTTCGATGGCTGTGTCGATCACATCGGCACCATTGCGGCACACCTCAAGGATGGTGGCCATCGAGAGACCGGGACCGCTGTGGCCGTGATACTGGATGATTACTTCGGGATGCTTGTCCTTGATCATCTTTGTGAGGTGGCCGAGCATGGCGGGCTGACCGATACCTGCCATGTCCTTCAAGCAGATTTCGGGGGCACCGGCTTCAATCAGTTGATCGGCGATGCCGGCATAGTATTCGGCCGTGTGGATGGGCGAATTGGTGATGCAGAGTGTGGCCTGCGGTGTCATGCCGGCCTCGAGTGCATACTTGATGGAGGGGATGATGTTGCGCACATCGTTCAGTCCGCAGAAGATGCGGGTGATGTCGGTTCCCTGGGCGTGTTTCACCTTGTACATCAGGCGGCGCACGTCGGCCGGAACGGGGAACATGCGCAGGGCGTTCAGACCGCGGTCAAGCATGTGGGTCTTGATGCCCACCTCGTTGAAGGGCTTCGTAAAGGCACGCACGGCTTGGTTTGGGTTTTCGCCATACAGCAGGTTCACCTGCTCGAATGCACCTCCGTTGGTCTCAACGCGGCTGAAGCATCCCATCTTGATGATTACCGGAGCGATGCGTTCCAGTTGGTCCTTGCGGGGTTGAAACTTGCCGGACGATTGGAACATATCACGATAAACAAGGCTGAACTGAATTTTGCGTTTTGTCATAACGTTGTATGTTTTCTGGTTTTTGTTTCGGAAACTCTCGGACCTATTCCGAAGGCGCGAATGGCCCTATGTAGGGCTTTCACCTCGGGACATAGTCCTTTTCGGTAGCAAATATACGGCTTTATTTCAAAAGCACAAGCGTAGGGAATGCGCTCTTCCTGCACACTTGGGCGATGCCTGTGCATGTAAGGGCGTGTTTCAGTATGTTTTTATGCAATTGCCAACATGTGAAAGTGTATGTTTTAACGTGTAAAGAGGCTGCGCATTGCTGAGTAAACACTACCTTTGCACACCGTTGGCAATGGGCATAATTCTGCCATAGGTCTGAATGTGCCGAAGCTGTTTTTTTGAGAATATAAAAAAGAATAATAAATGTTTGCAATTTTAATCAATGTTTTGGCTGTGCTGGCGGGTAGTGCCATCGGTGCTTTGGCCAAGAAGGGAATTCGTGAGAAGTATTTCACGGTGCTCAACACCGCCATGGGACTGGCTGCGCTGGTGCTCGGTGTCAATGTGGCAATGCAGAATATGCAGAAAAGTGAATATCCTGTGCTGTTCATCATCAGTTTGGCGCTGGGTGGTCTTGTCGGAACGCTGCTCCGTCTTGACCAACGCATGGAGCGTGCCACGGCCAAGGTGGCCGGTTCTCACTTGTCCGAAGGCATCACCACGGCTGTGCTGCTGTGCTGCGTCGGCACCATGGCCATGATGGGGCCCGTGATGAGTGCGCTTTACGGCGACGACACCTATCTGTATACGTTAGCCATGCTCAACCTTGTAACCATGATTGTCATAGCCTCGTCCTATGGCTTCGGAACTGCCATCACCGCGGTGTTTGTGCTGCTGTGGTTGAGTTTTTTCTATGGCATCGCCAAGGTTTCGCAAAGCTTCATCTCCGAAGAACTAATTCGTGAGTGTTCCATTGTGGGAGGTGTGCTCATTGCAGCTTCCGGTTTGGGTGTGCTTCACATCAAGGATTGCAAAACCATCAATTTGTTGCCGGCTTTGCTCATGCCCATGCTTTTCTTCTTGGGAATGAGATTGTTGGCATGATGAATCTGTGCCGCCGTAACGGGTGCGCATGGGCGAAAAACTTACAAGGCGTTTAGAAATTTCTGCAAGCACTGCAGAAATTTCTAAACGCCTTGTAGAATATTGGGACTTGCCTTGTCGATGGTCAGGCTATGTGAAGCGAAGATTTTCTTCCTTGGCAATGGTTATGAAATGCCGTAGACGGCCTTTTCGCCCAACGCTTCTTCGATGCGCAACAATTGGTTGTACTTGGCCAAACGGTCGGTGCGGCTCAACGAGCCGGTCTTGATTTGTCCGCAGCCGGTGGCGACAGCCAAATCGGCAATGAACGTGTCCTCCGTTTCGCCCGAGCGATGCGAGACGATGGCGGCGAAACCGGCCTTGCGGGCCATGGCGATGGCGTCAAGCGTTTCGGAAAGTGTGCCAATCTGGTTGAGTTTTATCAGTATGGCATTGCCGCATTGCTCGTCGATGCCGCGTTGCAGAAATTGCGTGTTCGTAACAAAGAGGTCATCACCCACCAACCGGCAACGATGACCGATGCGCTGCGTCAGCATCTGCCATCCCTCCCAATCGTTCTCGGCCATGCCGTCTTCAATGGAGTCGATGGGATAGTTGCAGACAAGTGTTTCCAGATATTCAACCTGCGCTTCGGCATTGCGTATAAGTCCGCGTTCCTCGCCTTCAAAGATGCGGTAGTCGTACACACCGTTGCGGAAATACTCCGACGCCGCGCAGTCCATGGCGATAGTGATGTCGCGACCCGGTTCGTAACCGGCTTTGCGAATGGCCAGAACGATATACTCCAAGGCATCTTCCGTGCTATGCAACGCCGGAGCAAAGCCACCCTCATCGCCCACAGCTGTGCTGAGTCCTCGTTCGCGCAACACCGATTTCAGCGAATGAAAAGTTTCGGCTCCCCATCGCAAAGCCTCGCGAAATGTGGGAGCACCCACGGGGCGAATCATGAATTCCTGAAAGGCCACCGGTGCATCCGAGTGAGAGCCTCCGTTGATGATGTTCATCATCGGGACGGGCATCACGCAGACTTCATGATGGCCGGCCAAATAGCGATAAAGGGGCAAATGCAAAGCCTTGGCTGCCACGCGGGCCACGGCCAACGATACGCCGAGAATGGCATTGGCACCCAACCTTGATTTGGTGGGTGTTCCGTCAAGGGCAATCATGCATGCATCGATTTCGCGCCCCGCCGTGGCTTCCTTGCCGACCAAAGCCGGAGCTATCACCGTGTTGACATTATGCACTGCACGCAACACGCCTTTGCCGCCATAGCGGTGCGCATCACCGTCGCGCAATTCCAATGCTTCGTTCTCGCCGGTGCTCGCTCCCGAAGGCACAGAGGCTCTCGCTGCAATGCCCGAGGCCAAACGCACTTCCACTTCAACCGTCGGATTACCGCGCGAATCCAATATCTCTCTTGCTTTGATTTCTTTTATCTTCATAAGTATGTTTCTTTAAGTGGGAGAATGATTTTTCTCACCGAAACAAAGGTACATAGAAAAGCCATGCGTAACCACAAAAAAAGCCTAAAGAAACCCACCAAATGTTAGGGCAGGTTGCTTTAGACCGTATGAATGAATGCGAAAGTTATCGGCAGTTTTTTGAGAAAGTGGTTACGAACTGCCGGATGGGGAGATTAGTTCTTGATTTCCTCAAAGTCAACGTATTCGCCCTCTCCGGCTTCAAATATCTTCCCTTTGTGCGAACGACGGGTGCGACTGTTGGGGCGTGAGGCCGAACCCGATTGTCGGGCAGTGCCATCGCGGTGTCCCGAACGGCTGTTGTGAGCAGAGCGGTTGAAAGCCTGAAATACGCGAATGATGTTTCCCACCAAGGCTATCAAGAGGAAAAAAGCGCCCAGGAGGACAAAGGTGAAACATCCCATAAGTGTATTCATGTTGTTCTTGTGTTAAAGTTACGATGAGGCTGATACAATTATCATGCCACTTTCTTGGCACGCGTCAGGTTGGCAGCCAAAGAGAGCAGCACATAGGCCACAATGACCAACCAAAAGCCTGTCCACCCGAGCCATATCAGGATGAGGGCGCTCAGCAGGATGAAGCTGTAGCGTAGTGCGTTGCCTTGCCAACCATAGGTCTTGAACTTGAGGGCCAGCATCGGGATTTCGGCCAACAGACACCAGCACGACAGGAGCACACCGGCAATCATCATCCATTCGGCATGCGGAGTGTTCAAGAGCCAATGGCGTGCGTTCAGCACCAAGGCCGACCAGAAGAGCGCATTGGCCGGTGTCGGGAGACCGATGAAAGTGTCGGTCTGACGCGTGTCCAAATTGAATTTCGCCAGTCGCAGGGCTGAGAAAGCCGCGATGAGGAATGCCACGTAGGGGATGAAACTTGCATCGCCCGACAGCTCGCGCAGCAGAGCATAGACAATGGCGGCAGGGGCCAAACCGAAAGTCACGACATCGGCCAGTGAGTCCAGCTCCTTGCCGACAGGAGACGAGACGTGCAGCAGACGGGCGGCAAATCCGTCGAAGAAATCGAAGACGGCACCGCAGATAATCATAGTGAAAGCCATGGAATAATCTGCACGGAATGCGTACATCACGGCGATGGCACCGCAAATCAGGTTGCAGCAGGTGATGGTGTTGGGGATGTGTTTCAGCATATTCGGATACAAAAAAAGAAGCTGACACTATGGGTGCAGCTTCGCGATAACGGTTTGATTGCCTGTTGTGGACTGCCCCACCGATACAAGGACCTCGGTGCCCAGCGGCAGATAAACATCCACGCGTGAGCCAAACTTGATGAAGCCCAAGTGCTCGTCGATGTAGCATTCGTCGTCGGGGCGGGCGTAGGTCACGATGCGTCGTGCCACAGCTCCGGCTACCTGTCGGAGCAGAATTTCCTGCCCTGCGGGAGTTTTCATCACCACTGTGGAGCGCTCGTTCTCAATACTTGCTTTGGGCAGCCAGGCTTTGTGGAAATTGCCCTTGTGGTGGCGTACCAGCACCACCTCTCCGTCAACGGGAAACCAGTTGGCGTGAACATTGGTGACGGACATGAAGATGGATACCATCAGTCGGCGGTCGTGGAAATACTCGTTCTCGTCCACTTCTTCCACCACAACCACTTTGCCATCGGCTGCAGCCACTACGGTGTTGAGTGTGTCGCCGGTGAAAATGCGAATAGGACAGCGGAAGAAGTTTACCAAAATGCCGTAAACAATAAGGCTGATGGCAGCAAAGCAATAGAAAGGCCACAAACTCCAGTCACGACAAACAAAATAGAGGATGGCGTTCAGTAGTAGCAATGCAAAAAATCCCACAATCAGAGTGTCGGTTCCTTCACGGTGTAAACGGGGTTTCTTGATGCGCTTGATACTTGCCATAATTTCTTCTTTGTTTTTTGAGGCCTCGGCCGGTGCAAAGATAGGCCATTTTTACCAATGTGGCAAATGTATGCCGACAAATGGGACTCTGCAGGGCGTTTATCAGCTTTCGGATTGATACTGCCGGCTGTGAGGATGCGTGTTTTGTCTTGCGATATGGGAGGAGCGGTACGGCGGAAAGGGGTGGTCAATCCCATTCGGCTGTGAGTGTGCTCTCCAGCTGCTCGGGGGTGAGGTGCATCTTGAGCTGTCCGCCTTGGGCCATCGATATGTTGCCCGTCTCCTCGGAGACGATGAAAGCCAGGCAGTCGGTCTTCTGCGAGATGCCCAATGCTGCGCGATGGCGCAGGCCCAACGATTTCGGGATGTCCACATCGTGGCTCACGGGCAGGATGCAACCGGCAGCGCGGATGCGTTTATGGCTGATGATGAGCGCGCCGTCGTGCAGGGGACTGTTTTTGAAGAAAATGTTTTCGAGCAATCGCTGACTGATGTCGGCATTCAGCTCCTCGCCGGAACGAACATACTCGTTGAGACCCACACTGCGCTCGATCACAATGAGAGCACCCACTTTCTGCTTGGCCATGCTGATACAAGCCATGACGATGGGCATCACGTCCTCGCGCTGCACCGAAGTCTTCTTCCGACCGGTAAAGAGACGCAACACAGCACCGGCCCGACGCTTTGTGCCGATGGACGAAAAGAAGTGACGAATTTCGTCCTGGAAAAGGATGATGAGTGCCAGCGAACCTAGGTCGACCATCTTGTCGAGGATGGTACCCATGAGGCGCATCTCAAAAATTTGAGAAGCTACAATCCAAATTAAGAAAAAGACGATGATTCCTACCAATACGTTGGCAGAACTCGATTCCTTCATGAGCCGGTAGATGTAATAGAGCAGCGCGGCTACGATGACTATGTCGATGATGTCTTTGATGCCTATTTCGAGCATGGGGAATGTATGTGAGTTTTTTTACTTAGTAGGTAGAGGCTTCTCCTCCGTTTGCGTGATGGGTCAGGCTTCGCGCAGTGCTTTGACCAAGCGCACGGCTTCAACGGCCGGTGCCACATCGTGAACACGCAGCAGGTGAGCACCGGCCATCAGTGCAACGGTGTGTAATGCGGTGGTGCCGTTCAAGGCTGCGGCCGGTGTCGTGCCAAGTGTCTCCCACACCATGCGCTTGCGTGAAACGCCGGCCAGCAGCGGCATGCCAAATTCGCGAAATTCGGGGAGTGCGCGTAGCAAGGCAAAATTCTCAGTCTGTGTCTTGCCTAAGCCAAATCCGGGGT
Source organism: Bacteroidaceae bacterium (assembly GCA_017461605.1). Lineage (GTDB taxonomy): Bacteria > Bacteroidota > Bacteroidia > Bacteroidales > Bacteroidaceae > Alloprevotella. The sequence goes on along the minus strand of JAFTXN010000001.1, from coordinate 4,466 downwards.
CCAAAATGATGTCGGCCACTCCCATGTCGCGCAGACGATTGGCGCGGTGGGCAAGCCATACGAACACATCGCGCACGATGTCCTCGGAGTGGGGAGCTTGTTGGGGCGCAAAGGGACTGCCTTGCAGGTGAGTGAGTATGTAGGGCACGCGAAGGTTTGCCACAGTGCGAAACATGCGTGCATCCAGTTCGCCGCCGGAGATGTCGTTGACGATGTGCACACCATATTCTTCCACACACATGCGAGCCACATCGGCACGGAACGTGTCAACCGACAAAATCATATCGGGGACAGCACGGCGCACAACCGACAGACCGGAGCGCAAGCGAGCCATCTCTTCTTCCGGTGGAATGTCGTGCGAACCAGGTCGCGTGGAGCAGGCACCCACATCAAGTAGCGTGGCACCCTCAGCCTGCATTTGCACAGCACGTTCTGCAATCTCCGCTTCCGTCTGTACACGACTTGCAGCGTGGAAGGAGTCGGGCGTAAGGTTGACGATGCCCATCACTTGCGGCTCCGACAAATCCAGCAACCGGCCGCCCACATTCAGCATGTGAGGAGGCACGGGAGAAAATATGGAAGAATTGTGCGCCATGAAGATGAATTTTTCTGCCGGCATTACCCAATGCCTGTGATTAACGGCCAAAGATAATAAGAACTCGCGAGAAAAAGGCAGGAAATTGGGAAATAATGCAATTCGTTGGTAGATTGTTTAATACGCAACGGGCTTCCGTGGTTGTAATGCGGTCATGAAAGACCGTATATAGATGAGTTAAGATGTAGATTTGCTACTAATCCGTTGCCTTTTTTGAGGGCAAAAATCGGTCAGAAAAATCGTTCTTAATCTCCATCGGCATCCCAATAACCGCCTCAAAGAACGCGTGTTTTCCAATCTTTGCTATTACAAAGGTAAGCATTTTTTCTTGAAGTGAGAAAAAATATAGGCTCAGATATTGGGGCATAGTACTTTATTCTATATTCCGCTATATTATTCATGCCTTTCATTTGCTCTTTATACTTTAATTTTGCAACCAAAGTAAAGAGTTATGAATCAGGTAAATGTAAAGGTGGCGTTCTACCTCAAAAAGAGCGAAGCGGATGCCAAAGGCAATTGCCCTGTGATGGCGAGATTGACCGTCGGGAAATACTCCGAAGCGGCATTCAGTTTGAAGATGTCGGTGCCTCATACGATGTGGCACTCAGGTCGTGCTACAGGTAAGAGTGTAGCTGCCCGAGAGATCAACCGTCAGTTGGATGAGATTCGTGCTACGGCACTCTCCATCTTTCAGGAGCAGATAGCCATACACGATATTGTAACGGCAAAAGATGTAAAATGCCTTCTATTGGGTATGGCATCAGGTCAAGAGACCTTGATGAGTTATTTTCGTGCCTTCATCAAGAACTACGAAAAGCGTGTAGGTGTGAATCGTGTTGCAAGCACACTTAGAGCCTACAAGTACGCTTACCAACATATCGAAAAGTTCTTGAATGAGAAGTACAAACTGACAGACATTCCCTTTACGGCATTGGATCGCTCGTTTATTGACAAGTACGACCTTCACTTGCGTACCGAGTGCCATTTGGCTTTGGGTACCATCAAGCAATTGACAACGAACTTTAAGACTATTATCGGTGAAGCTATTGCCGATGGTATTCTTACGACCAATCCATTCTGGGGTTATGAGGCCGAGCGTCCGAAGAGAGAGCAGAAATATCTGACCACAGAGGAACTTCAACTGATGATGACCACTCCACTTCATAATGCCAAGTTGTACCATATACGAGACCTTTTCTTATTCTCTTGCTATACAGGTATCCCTTACGGTGATATGTGTATGCTGACCAAAGAGGATTTAGCAACAGATGAAGATGGCACGCTATGGATAAAGACCTCTCGTATGAAGACCAAGATAGATTATGAGGTACCTTTGCTGGATATTCCTATCTACATAATAGACAAATATCGCGATGTGGATCCTGACGGCAAACTTCTTCCGATGTATAGCAATTCGGAAATGAATCGTCAGTTGAAGGTGATTGCCAAGATGTGCGGTATAGAGCGTAGAATCGTCTTTCATGCAGGTAGGCACACATACGCTACGGAGATTACCCTCTCGCACGGCGTGCCATTGGAAACGGTTAGTAAAATGTTGGGACATGCCGAGATTACCACTACCCAGATTTATGCAAAAGTCACTGACGATAAGATTGATGCCGACACAAAAGTGCTTGATAGTAAAATCAGTGAACGTTTTTTAGTAGCCATTTAATAACCATAAAATGACAGCTTATGAGAAATAATAGAGATAACCAAGATACAAAGCGCAGAAGTACCTTTGCCATATTGTTTTACATTAACCGCACGAAAATACGTAAGGATGGCACATGCCAACTCTTGTGCAAGGTGAGTATAGATGCCGAATGGGAACAAATCGGCACTAAGGCTTCCGTAAACCCTGACATCTGGAATCCTGAAACGGGGCGTGCCGATGGTCGCAGTGAAAATGCCGTAACGGTAAACCGAGCCATCGACGAACTCACCAGAGAGATTACCAATCACTATAACCATATCAAGAAGAGTTTGGGGTTTGTTACCGCTGAGCTTGTAAAGAATGCCGTTAAAGGTATCGGGCAAAAGCCTGTAACATTGCTCGCCCTCTTCCGTGAACACAATGAGGAGTTTAAGAAACGTATTGGAGTGGATAGAATCAAAGAGACATACGACAGCTATCAGCGTTCCTATAAGCATCTTGCTGCTTTCGTTCAAGAAAAGAAAGGTGTTGAAGATATAACTTTGCGTAGCCTTGACAAGGTATTCTACGACGACTTTGAAATTTTCTTGCAGACGGACTGTAAAATGAAGCCCAAGACCGTTCATGAGCATATGTATAGACTAAAAAAGATGACCATGCGAGCCGTCAGCCAAGGTACACTAAGGCGTGATCCATATTGCCGACTGCATCCTGAACTGCCTAAACGAAAGAGTCGTCATCTGAAGTTGGAAGACCTTAAAACATTGATGTCAACGCAGATTGACAAGCCTAACCTGCAACGAGTACGCGACTGGTTTATTTTCTCGACCTTTACAGGATTAGCTTATGCAGACTTGAAGCGATTGTCCGTAAATGACATTACACAAGCCGAGGACGGTAGCTGGTGGATACACATCAAGCGACAAAAAACCGACACTCCTTCGGTTATAAAACTACTTGATGTCCCATTGCGTATCATTGAAAAGTACAAGCACGAGCGACAGGGAGATAAGGTTTTCAACCTATATACCCGTGAGTACCTAATCAGATTGACAAGGGAATTAGGTGAAGAGTATGGCTTCTACCTTACCTTCCACAAAGCCCGTCACAATTTCGGTACCCATATGACTCTCTCGCTTGGAGTACCACTTGAAACGGTAAGCAAGATGATGGGACATACGAATATTACGACCACTCAAATTTACGCACAAGTAACAGATAAAAAGGTTGATGAAGATATGAAACGACTTAAGGAGGTAACGGCAGGACAGAAGATTAATATCTATGAGGAGGATTTGAGCAACTTACCCAAGCGTAGAAGAAAAGCTGCCTCCGTATGAATGTGAGAAACGACCCCGATGAGGTCGTTTCTCTGTATATAGGGTTAGGTTGTACCTATTATACCCATCGTTGTTCTTCAACACATCGCTTGTGGGAGTCTTCAAGTATTTTCCTGATTTCAGACTCTTTATAAAGAGCCTTACCCTGTACGATATAGTAAGGAATCATTCTTGCCGAACGATACTCCTGTAATGTTCTTCGACTCACTTTTAATACTTTTGCAAGCTCTTCGTCTGTCATAAAGTAATCGCTCTTAAACATCGGTTGCGGTCTTGAACCGTTCTTATCGAGCAGTTCATTCATCTTCTTCAATCGTTGAAGGATTTCCGCTATCTGCGGATCTTTCTTATCAAGGAAATACATAATTACAATTGGGGTTTTAGTGGATAATAATTCGATTGCATCAGTTTCTCTACATCTTCAGGCTTGTAGAAAATCTTGTGTTTGATTCGGCTGAAAGGTATAAGCCCCTTATCTCGATACACCTGAAGGGTGCGTTTCGAGATACGCATAATGTCGCATACCTGCTGGTTGTCCAGCCACTTTTTCAGAGCCAGGTCCTCATGAGGACAACAAAATTTGCTCACTTTCTCTTCGAGTGCCAATAGATGATTACAAATCTCGTCAAAGGCTCTCTTTTCAATAAGTACCATTTCCATTTTTTGTCATTTTTTTAAGTTATACATTGATTAGTTTCTCATGCTTGCCGGGAGTGGCAAGCCCTTTTGTTCAAAGAAGTCCTTGACCTCGGAAGCCTTGTAGTATGTGCGTCCGTCAATCATATAGTAGCGGATAAGTTTCTTCTGGCGGTAGCGTGCAAGGGTACGGTGAGTCACGCCAAGCAGTTTGCTCAGGTCGTAGTTATCCAGCAAT
>JAFTXN010000010.1 GCA_017461605.1 Bacteroidaceae bacterium | reverse complement strand
CGTATCTCGGTTTACTTTCAGGATTTTCCAACCGATGAATGTCCCGATAAGCATGGTACCCACTACCGAAACAATGGTAAACAACATCCCTTCCTTACCTGAAGCCAATGAAGCTTGAAGATTCATGCCGAAGCCTAGTCCCACTACGGAGTATTGCAAAAGCTTTTTTGATACTTTCTTGTTGAACTTTGGGTAAGCTTGTCCGCACAATAAGGCAAAAGCCAATCCTAGGAACAAGGCAAGCGGAGGAGTAACCCAGGAAGAAAATGCGGACATACCGGGCACATAGCCAGCCAACAAACATACGGTCAGTATGGAAAGAATCCCAGTGTATATCGCCTTGTTTTTCGTTTTCAGGAAAGAAATCATGTTTTAGATCGTTTTTTGTACGGCGAATTTAACTTGCAAATGCAATCGAATTCTAATTGGTTAATAATAAATTAAATTTCTCATTTGGTGTGAGATAACCAAGCCTCTTTCTGGGCCTGTTGTTCAATTTTTCTTCAACCCAGGCAACAAACTCATCGGTTATTCCATTGAAGTCCGTTCCTTTGGGGATGTATTGCCTGATGAGACCGTTCATATTCTCATTGGCTCCACGTTCCCAAGAATGGTACGGTTTACAAAAATAGAAAGAAATTTCCAATTCTTTCACCAATGGCAATGGATAAGAAAAAATACGATTGTTTGGCTGAGCCTTGCCCATTTATGTGACAAATTCGGTGCCGGCGCACATATTGCGTGCCGCGTTGCCACTATGTCTTCTCTCTGTCATCAGTTGATGAATTCTTAACAGACAGAACGAAATGAAACGTGTTCAGCACGAAGATGATAGGTTATTCGTGCTTGCCTTTAGCCATAAATAGTCGCAGTTATGGCAGAAGAATGTAGTTGCTGCCATAGTTGCTGCCATGTTGCAATCGTTTGACATTCTGAGTTCTGAGGGTGAAAATGGCAGTAGGGCAGTATGACTGAAAAATCCAAGCGCGTGCACGTGCGCGCATATACTTGGAATTATATTAGCATGATTACACAGGTTTTACCCAAGTCAGTCATTGGCGCGTAACATCCTACAACCGGCACACTCCTCAGGACAGAAGTGCAAAATGCAACATCGGGCATCATCATCGGAGCTGATACAACCAACAAGTTCTTAGCAGCACGAGTGGGCTGCTGTATTAGCACAAAACATCCATGCATCATGAAAACATCCACAAGTAGGCACGAAGAAACATGAAAACATGAAAAACAAGGAAAAAATGCATTTTTCGTTTACCGTTGTTGTCAACAAATTTACAAAAATTTACCGAGTCTTCTTGAAGACGTCCGTAACTTCGCCATGGGAATGAGATGTATAAAAACAATATCCCTCACCGGAAAAATACACAACCAATATATCAATCTTTATCCAACATTCCATGAAAACTTCATTCATCATTCCGGTCTCTCTTCATCGGCAACGCGAAAACGGCGTACCAGCAGGGGATGTTCGTGGCAGGAGGTATGCCAAGAAAGGCATCATCGCTCATCTTTTCTTGTAAACTCTCTGTAAACGATTTGTAAAACCACGCCTCAAAACAAAATCACAATTCCCTGATATCAAGACGATTGAAAAATGGGTACTCACTTGCGTACTCGGATTTGCATATATCGTTTGAAAAATCACAACATTTGCGAGAAATATCACTCTATGAAAAATTTGCCTATCAGTGTCTGCATGCCCATGTATAATGCATCACGATATCTACGTGAATGCATCGACAGCATATTGGCTCAGACTTTTACCGACTTTGAGCTACTCATTGTTGATGATGGTTCAACAGACGAAAGTGTGGAAATTGTGGAATCTTATCATGACCCACGTATCAGATTGATTAAGAACAAACACGACTATATCGCCTCGCTCAATCTCCTACTGAGCGAAGCCAAAGGCAAATATATCGCACGCATGGATGCTGACGATGTCATGTTGCCGGAGCGCTTAGCCATACAATATAAATATATGGAAGAACATCCGGAGGTGGATGTTATGGCAGGGGCTTTAAAATATATTGATGAGAGATTTGTTTTCACACCTGCTAAAGAAATATATGAATGCACTTTGGAACTAATGATGGAAGCGAATCTTGTCGCGAACCCCGCAAGTATTTTCAATCGGGAAAGTATACTCGAACATAGCATTAATTATGAAGAAGACTTTATTTATGCAGAGGACTATCGTTTTTGGACACGTATTTTAATGGAAGGACTCAAAATTCATATTATTCCGACTACTCTTATTAAATATAGATATTCAAACGCTCAAATTACATCTTGTCATCGTGATGAAATGTTTTCTAAAACTCATCAAGTACAAGAACATATAAGAACACATCTAGCAGTATCATACAACATTGGATATAAAATGCCTCAAATAGAAAATCGGGGTAAACAATTAAGCATTATTATTCCATTTCTCAATGAAGGTGAAGAAGTTCTTTTAACTATTGAGAGCATCCGTAATACCATTAAAGATACTGCAGATATTATTGTAATAAATGATTGTTCAATCGATGGTGTCGACTATCAAGAGATGGTCAAAGATTTGCAAGTTTATTACATACTTAACCGCAAACGAAAAGGAGTTGCAGCTTCACGTGATTTAGGAATTAAATTATGTAAAACTCCATATTTTCTTTTGTTGGATGCCCATATGCGTTTCTATGAAGAGGATTGGGCTATAAAAATTATAAATAAACTTATAGAAAACGAACGTCAGTTACTTTGTTGCCAAGGATTATTTCTCAGTAAAAGGAAAGATGGAACTATTATTTCTCAAGATAAAAGTTGTTGCTTTGGGGCTTTTATGCCATGCCTTAAAAATACTTATTTACCAGATATCAAATGGAACACCTTTGAGCAATTACCTAATGAATTGGAAGAAACAATACCTTTCGTTTTAGGGGCAGGCTACGCCGCAAGCTGCCAGTATTGGAAGTACTTACGAGGATTAGAGGGGTTAGAATACTATGGTTCTGACGAAGCATACATCAGCCTAAAAGTCTGGATGGAGGGAGGAAAATGTACATTATTAAAAAATGTTGTAATAGGACATATTTACAGAGAAGAAGCACCATACAAACATTATAATGTCGCCGAAGTTTTCAACTATTTATGGATCTCCCGACTTTTATTCTCTTCATTTTGGAAGTATGCAGCAGAGGCGGCAGCAATAGTTATAAATAGGCCTCTATATCTTGAAGCAAATAAATTGTTCAAGAAAAAACAATCACAATTTAACGAACTAAAAAAATACTATAATAAAATCTTTACTAAAGATTTTATAGATGTAATGCAGTATCATCAAAACATAAGGTTAAAGAATCTAGTGAGAATATCAGATACCACACTAAATTTGTTACCAAAAATAGCTATATTCTTACAAAAGAATACACCACGCTATTATGGACTCTACAAGGGAAAAATGGGACATCTTATATGGTTTGAACACTATTCCCGATATTGCGGCTGTAGTCTTTGGGACGATCTTGCTTCTGATTTGTGGGAACAAATAGAACAAGCCATAAAAGAAGATTTTTTACCTTTAAATTTCGAAGAGGGTTTATTGGGTATCGGATGGAGTATTTTATACTTGTATGAGAAGAAGTTTTTAGACGATTACCCTGAGACCATATTATCAAAAATTGACCAAAATGTAAATAAATGTAGTCCGCATAGATTAGAAGAAAATGATATCAAGGGACTGCTATGTTATTGTGCTGCCCGTTTAAAATACTCATTTAAAAGGAAAGAAAAGTTTGCGTGGAGTCAGAGCTTTATAGAGGAACTATTAATGTCCTCAAAGACTATAATTGAAAATAGCAACAACTCAGAAGCAATCACTTTAGCTTTAATGCTAATAGATTTTATGGAAAATAAATATGACTTAAGTGACTGGGAGCTATCATTAAGCAAATGTATAGACTTTAAGCAGACGTTCCCACAAAACGCCATGTATTGGGAAAGCGGACTATGTAATCCTGTAGCTTCAGTCTCTATGCTTACACTTTTATTAATTGAACAAAAATAACTACGAAATGAAAAAATTCAGCAAGTACAATTTCTTTATTGACAATACAGTGAATGTATTGTTGCATAACATTGCTAATGAACAAACTCTTGTTTTGGATACTTCCATAGCAAAGCTAATTCAGAAGTACATAGAAAACATAGACGAATTAGAAGCTATCCATCCTACATTATTCAATACCTTATTGGAACGAGAGATAATCATAGATAAAGATACAGATGAGGTTGCTAATATCATAACTAAATGGGAAAAGGCCGAAAGCTCCAATTCCAATTACAGTATAACGATTATTCCAACAATGGCATGTAACCTAAATTGTTGGTATTGTTATGAGGAGCATAAAGCTGGAGAAGTTTTACAAGAACCAACCTTGGATAAAATAAAAAAATACATCCTAAGTGTTATCACTAATCAAGATCTTCAGAATTTCAATATCGACTTCTTTGGAGGTGAACCTTTGATCTGTTATACTAATGTGGTAAAATCTTTAATGGAATTTATCAAGGAGAATTGTACACAATATGGTATTAAATACTCAGTTCATTTTACAACAAACGCAGTTCTTCTAACCCCACAGATGGTAGAAGAGTTATTAAGTTATACCCCCAATATTGCTTTTCAGATTACACTAGATGGCAATAAATGTATGCACAATAGAGTACGTAGCACAAAAAATGGGAAGCCAACATATGATATTATAGTTAAAAATATAAATCTTCTGCTGAGAAAAAGAATTTTTGTCACTGTTCGTGTGAATTTCACAAAAGACAATATTGATAGCATAGTAGATATTATCGACACTTTTAGGGAGTTAGATAAAGAAGAGAAAACATACATTATTTTTGACTTTCAACAAGTTTGGCAAGACAAACATAATGTTGAAGTTGTTGAAAAAATCGAAAAGATTGCCTTAAATTTCATGGAACAGGGGCTAAATGTCATGTGGAATACTTTGTATTCAAAGTATAGATGTTATGCCGAATATAGCAACAAAGTTGTTATCAACCATAATGGGGATGTATTTAAGTGTACAGCTCGAAATTTTAGTAGTAGCCAAAGAGAGGGAATCCTAACCGATAATGGAGAAATTTTATGGAATTCAAAGTTCTTTAAGCGAATGGATTTGAAAAATGGATTTAACGTTTGCAAGCAATGTGAGATATTTCCAATATGTTTTGGAGGATGTTCTCAATTAAAATTAGAAGCAAGTAGCGAAAATACTTGCTTAAAAGGTTGGACAAAGAAAGAGAAAGAAAATTTTGTAGAAAAACGTCTCAAACAAAAACTTATCGTTAGGAAGTAGTATATACTTCATATATGTTTAACTTTTAAAATAAAAACAAAATGAGAATTCAAAAAGCAAAACTTGTAGATCTCAGAGTTGAGATACCTACAATTGTGAAAGAAGCCGAGGGTGAACTCAGAGGAGGTTTCTGTGCCTTAGCTTCAACAGAAAGTGAGAATCCGTTAAGCAATATCCTATGTGATATTGAGGTTAATCTGAAGAACTGCAAATGTGGAGTGGTTACACCTCCCATTACAACCACGACAACTACTACAACACCTTCTCCAACAGGTACAAGTAGTAATATGCAGGCCTTGCTTGGTGGAACTTTTCATTTCTAATTATTTGTCTTTGCAGGTGGGGAATTCTCCACCTGCAAATATCGAAATAGACAAAAGATTATATTATGAAAAAGGTTGTAAACTTCCTTTTGTTGCTATTCTTTGGTTTCTCTGCTTTTGCACAAGACAAAAACATTCAATACATCTACGGAAATATCAACAATCGCTTGACAAAACATGCCATTACCGGAGCCAATGTTTTTCTGGAGAGGCCTGATGGAGTTGTTGTCGATTCAATCATAAATACACAAGTGCCCTTGGCATACGGTGGTGTTAATTATGAGTATTGCTTCGGTATTCCGCGATTAGGCGGTTATTATATCATCCGAGTGGAAGCAGACGGATATGAAACCGGATATCTTGCCATCGACAGCATTGCCGCAAGAGGGAGAACAAATGGTCTTCGTTACACAGGGGATATTCTCTTGAACAAAAAAATGAAGGAACAGCAACTGGGTGAAGCTGTCGTAAAAGCCACACGTATCAAAATTTATTCAAAAGGCGACACTTTGGTCTATAATGCAGATGCTTTCCAATTGGCTGAAGGATCAATGCTTGATGCCCTTATCAAGCAACTGCCGGGGGCTGAATTAAAAGATAATGGATGCATATTGGTCAATGGTAAACAAATCGAAAGTTTGCAACTCAATGGTGAAGATTTTTTCAGAGGGAACAATGAACTGATGCTTGACAATCTTCCCTCATACATGGTACAGAACATCAAAGTGTATGAGAAGACCGGAGAACTTTCTAGATTTGGAGTTAGGGATTTGGGAGATAAAACTTATGTCATGGATGTTCGGCTGAAACGACAATATAGTATTGGCTGGGTGGCCAACATTGATGGAGGCTATGGCACAGAAGACAGGTATATGGCACGCTTATTTGCCATGCGTTTCACACCTCAATCACGAATTTCGGTCTTCGCCAACTTCAATAACCTTAATGATAACCGTAAACCAGGAGAGGACAATGAATGGCGACCGGAAAATATGCCTAATGGCATTATAACAACAAAATACGGAGGGGTGGATTATCTTGTGAAAGACCGAAACGAACGGTTCAAATTGCAAGGAAGTGCAGAAATACGTCATTGGGACGCCACCTATCACTCTATCAATACCGGTGAAACCTTTCTTTCCGAAGGGAGCACGTGGAGCAAAGGAGAAAATTGGCAGCGGAGCAAGAATCTTCGCATCGGAACAAGTCATGATTTCCTCTTTTACAGTCCTGTGCAACCCGGCTATGGATTAGGAAAAATGGCAATCCAAATCAAACCTTCTTTCAATTATTATAGATGGGACAACTCAGGATATGGCGTTTCTGCCGAATTCAAGGAAAATCCCGAAAACTATGTCAGTGCCGGACTACTTGACAGCATTTACCGGCCGAATATAGGTGAGCTGTTGCGTCATTTGGCTCTGAACCGTTATCTCTCAGAAAACAAGGAGAATGGACGGCAGTATAACGGAGGAGCTGAACTGACATGGCGATGGCGTCCCAACACAACCGATATGTTTGCCATTGCAAGTAGTATCAACTATTCTGACAATCGGAACGAACGTTTCGTTCAAGAAAGATATGATTATCCCTCCTCTCCGGATATGCCAATTGATTTTCGTAACAAATGGATAAAAGACCACCCCAACAGAAATCTGCGTTATCATGTGGGAACCACCTATCTTTTACCATTTATGTCCAATGACATCACATTGCAACCGACATATATTTTCGGACAGTCTTTTTCCCAACATGACTATGCTCTGCATCGGCTTGACCGATTGGATGGATGGGGAGAAAACACGACACACGTTATAGGCTCATTGCCTTCCGAAGCGGATTTTTTGTTCCACACCATTGATCCTCAAAACAGTTACATGCAGGAACAGACGGAAACCTGGCACGAAGTGGACATCAGGACCAGATGGAAAAAAGAAGAGAGCGATCGTAAATTGGAAGTGGTGTTTAACCTACCTTTGCGTTACACTCATTACCATCTGAAATATGCACGTTCCAACTATCATGGCACATCACGAAGAAACACATTCTTCGTACAGCCCCAACTGAACATAACACATTCTTGGCACAACTTTCAACGTAGCATTTCTTTCAACTATCACCTCACCGGTGCAGCACCGGAAATGACCGACCTTCTCGAAATCGAAAGGAATGACAATCCTCTATACGTCTACAATGGTAATACCAACTTGAAAAATTCGCATACGCACACCTTGGGTTTGAATTACACCAACAACAGCACACGCAAACAGCGCACATTCGGATTGTCGGCAGGTTACACCATCAAGCAAGATGCCATAGCCTGGGGATATTCTTATAACCCCCAAACCGGTGTGCGATATTACCAACCATACAATATTGATGGAAACTACCTGATGCAGGGTAACATCAACTACTCCATGCCACTTGACAAGAAACGCCGTTTCACTTTCTCCACCAACACGTATGGGGCATTCAGACATGGTGTGGATATGCTCTCTATCACCGGAGAAACTCCCCAAAAGAGTTCTGTCTTAAACACTTCGCTAAACGAAACGCTAAAGCTGAGCTATCGAATCGGGAATACGCAGATTGGGGTCAAAGGTGCATTGTCTTGGGGAAATGCACGCAGCGAACGAACTGATTTTGAGACATTCAGTGTTTACGATTTCAACTATGGGCTGACCGCCCTCAGTCGGCTATTTTGGGATATTGAGGTGTCTACGGATCTTTCCATCTATAGCCGCAGAGGATACGGAGATGCATCATACAACTCCAACGACCTCGTATGGAATGTACGATTGTCTAAGCATATTCCCAAAATCAATCTGACCGTCTACATCGATGGCTTTGACCTTCTGCACCAACTTTCCAATATCACTCACTCCATCAACTCGCAAGGACGTACCGAGACCTACAGAAATGTTATCCCGCGCTACTTTATGTTTCACTTGGTATATAAGTTATATAAACAGCCCAAAAAGAGGCCGGGGGATTGACTATATTTATTATATATGAAAAACAAAAATCACATCATATATACTTAATACATTATGAAAAGAATAGAGCATCAGCTTAAATACAAAAGATTATGAGACGTAAGTACTTTTTATTATTTCTCGTTCTCTCTTCTTGCGTATCTTTTGCGCAAACCGAGCGCGACAGCATCACTTTATTGGGGAGGGTCATGGATAGTTTCACTTACGAAATGTTGAAAGGTGTACGCATGGAGATACTACGCTCCGACAGTTCTACCTTCCACGAAGAGTATATAGAAGACATCTACAATGGATATGGATTTCCTCACAACGTGCAAGTATTTAATTGCCCTCGCACCGATTTGATTCTTCGTTTCAGCATGGGCGGCTATATCACTCAATGCATCAATCTGAGCAAGGGCGACATCGGACGCAGAGAGAAACGACTGAATTTCGGAGACGTGCTGTTGGTAAAGAAACGTAAATCTCGAGAGGTGCAATTGGGAGAAGCCATGGTCACAACTTCGAAAATAAGGATGGTCGTGAAAGGCGACACCTTGATATATGATGCCGATGCCTTCCAATTGGCAGAAGGTTCGATGCTGGACGGACTAATAAAGATGCTACCGGGCTTTGAACTGAGAGATGGAAGAATCCGTGTGAACGGACAATATGTCAGCGAATTGTTGGTGAACGGTGAGAACTTTTTCAAAGGTGATCCACGTGTGGCGCTCGAAAATCTTCCGGCTTATATGGTTAACAAGGTGAAAGTGTATCGAAAAGAGCACGAATATAGCTACATCACCCAGGAGAAGAATAAAGAAGAATTACCCTTGGTGGTGGATGTCAACCTGAAGCGTGAATATTCCGTGGGATGGGTGGCCAATGCCGGTGTCGGCTACGGGCTCGAAGACCGCTATGTGGCCCGTCTTTTCGGATTGGGATTTTCTGACTATTCACGTCTGGCTGTGTATGGCAATGCCAACAATACCAACGATATGGGGGAACCGGGTGTTTCCGGGGAATGGAATCCGCAAGGAGCGGCTTCCGGCCTTACGGAAATGCAGAAAGGTGGGTTGGAAGCCTTGATAAAGGACAGACAGCATATCTGGAAATACACCGGAAACATCAAGATTCTCCATCAAGACAACGATGACCGAAGCGTAACCTCCACAGAGACTTTTCAACCCGGGCTGAGTAGCAACACTTACGCACGTTCTCGGAATGAGAGACTCGGTCATAACTTCCGAATACAATCATCGCATCAATATGAATACAAAAAAGCCGGAGGATTTGTCAAACTGGAAGGGAGTGGTGCATACCAACATCGTAAGAACACTGTCGAATATCTTGGAGCTGAATTCTCCGCCGATCCGAAAGATGCTTATCGCGCAGCATCGTTGGACAGTATCTTCTTCTACCCAAGCGACAGACTGACTGCCATGCTTGTCAACAGCCGGAGAGACCGCACAAAAGATAATGCCGATGTGTGGAACGGACATATCAACATGAATGGTTTTGTGTCCGTCCCTAAAACCCCCGACTATATCAACATTGCAGCCGGAGTGAATGTTGAGCGACAAAAGAATTATTACTTTTCGGATTACAATTTGCACTACGGACAAGCCTCCATGGGAGGGCTCTCTGATGACAATCGTCATCGCTATGCCTTTTCTCCTTCGTTGTCTATCAACGCACATGCCCGTATCTCATACACCTATTGTCCCGATTGGGCACATATCTGCGCTTATTACGAAATAACCGAGCGCTACTGTGATAGCGACCGCTCATATTATCGACTGGACCGATTGGGCAATGATGCACCGAATTTTGGTGAATTACCTTCCACTACAGCAGCTTTGATGAGTTGTCTGGATGCCCCTAACACCTATACATCACGAGTCAATACGTTGACCAATAAAGTGGGAACGGACTGGCATATCTGGATTCCGGGAAAATTGCCCAGCCATCGAATACAACTGAAACCGGAAGTGGAGTGGAGAACCGACCATCTGAAATACCACCGTGATGCTCTGAACACTCGGCCCGGGCGCAGCGAATGGGCTTTCACGCCTAGTGCATCATGGGGCTTCGAGGGCTGTTATATTACCTATACACTCAATCATTCATATCCGGACCTTATCAGTTTGCTTGACTATACCGACACTGCCGACCCATTGAACTTGGTCAAGGGAAACCCCGATTTGAAACGTAGCACCACCCACAAAGTAAATCTGCGACGGAGTTTCAATGATTACAAGAAAGACAGGTCTGTCCAAATTACCGGCAATTGGTGGAAAACTCATAATGCCATTTCCCATGCCATGACCTATGATGAGGCCACGGGTGTACGAACCTATATGCCTCGAAATGTAGAAGGAAACTGGGGTGCTGATTTTTCCACCGACTACAAACAGCCCTTGGGCAAAAAACGGCAAATTATTCTTTATTCCAACACCCATGCAAATTATCGCAACTGCGTGGATTATGTGTCGGAACTCAGCACGGTACGCAACCTTACGCTCAGCGAAAATCTGCGTCTGAATCTGCGTATCAAGAAGTGTATCTTTGATGTGAATGTCGGAATGAAGTATCTTCATGCTGCCTCCGAGCAAGAAAGTTTCAACACTATCAATGGCTTCGACCTAAAATATGGTTTGTCGGCACAAATACCATTGCCGGGCGGTTTGGCTCTAAGTGCCGATGCTACCCTCTATCACCGTACCGGGTATACCGACAACAGCATGAATGGGTGCAACTTTGTGGCCAATGCCCGTTTAAGCAAAACATTCTTAAACGGACGATTGGGATTGACGCTTGATGCCTTTGATATTTTTCACGGTATCGACAACATCATGAGAGTTGTCAACGCACAGGGTGTTACGGAGACCTGGCACAATTCATTACCCTCCTACGCCATGTTGCAAATTGTTTATAAATTCAGCAAACAGCCTAAGAAGAAGTGAAAAAGATGGAACGCAAACTGATCTTCGATATCGGATTTCATAAAGGAGAAGACACACGCTATTATCTCTACCGGGGATATGACGTGGTGGCAGTGGACGCCGCTCCCGACATGATTGCGCAAGGCAAACGGATGTTTAGCAAGGAAATGGACGAAGGACGACTGACGTTGCTCAATTATATCGTAGCAAGAGAAAAGGACACTTTTCCCGAGTTCTATATCAGTGAAAATTCTGAATGGAGCTCCACGCGGCGCGAAATAGCCGAAAGGAATGGTCGGCAGGCCAAGGAGGTGATACGTCTCACCGGAAAAAGTCTACGGGAGTTATTCAACGAACATGGCGTTCCGTACTATTGCAAAATCGACATTGAGGGGAACGACATCATAGCACTTGAAAGTTTGATTACCTGTGAGGAACTGCCGGCTTTCATTTCCGTAGAGACGGAATGTCTGGGCGATAACTCCACTCCCGAAGAACATACTTTTCTCACCCTCGATTTGCTTCATCGGTTGGGGTATCGGCACTTCAAGTTGGTGGATCAACAAACACTCACGGTGTTGGATAAGCATTCGTTTTACGGAAACACAATGGTCGATCCATGGAAGACTAATTCTGAATACGCCCGAGACATTTTGCATGTTTCGGCTTCGGGCACTCACTTTTCGGAGTTTTTCGAGGGATGTAGCGGGCCATTCGGAAATGATTTGGCCGGACGGTGGGTTGGCTACGAAGAGGCCAAACGGCTGATTGATTTTCACAGCCGAGAACACCGAAAGCACGATCTGCCGGTTTGGGCTTTCTGGTGCGACTGGCATGCCGCATTGCCCCATTCGGTTTCCGATGGATGAATGTATGCATATTCTTTCCTCAACTGACAACAATGCGCTTTACTCGACAATTTGACCAAATGGATTGTGGGCCGGCATGCATTCGTATGGTGGCTTCGCACTATGGCAAAGATTATCCGCTTGCTTATTTACGCTCACTCTCCCACTTGACACGTGAGGGAGTGAGCGTGGCCGGAATACGCCATGCCTTGAAAGAAATCGGAGCCGAAAGTGCTTCGTTTGAAATGTCATTGGAACAGCTCTCGGAGAAGTGTCCGATGCCGGCCATTTTGCATTGGGAGCAAAACCATTTTGTGGTGCTGGAACGCATTGGACGGGCAAAATTTAGCAGAGAAAGAAAGTATCACGTAGCCAATCCCGCTTATGGCAGGTCCGTTTTCTGTGAAAAAGAATTTGTGCGATATTGGCTTAATGGCGAAAAAGGTGTGGTGATTGCCATCGAACCGACGGATGAGTTCTTCTCTCGGAAACCGGTCAAGGAAAAACATAGTCTGCTGCACTTCGCCCGAAGATATGTCTGGCCATTCAGATGGGAAATGTCGCAATCGGCACTCGGAATGGGATTTGGATTGGTGCTCTCGCTCATAACTCCATTCTTGACACAAGCCATGGTGGACGATGGCATCGGCATGCGGGACATGAACATGATTGTCTGCATACTGATGGCACAAGTAGCCCTTTTCTTCGGAACTTTTTCCATGGGGCTTATCTCTGCTTGGGTCAGCCTCTACATGACGACTCGCATCAACATCAACATTCTGCGCGATTATCTCACAAAATTGTTATGTCTGCCCATGACTTTCTTTGAAACCAAAAGCGTGGGCGACTATCAACAACGGCTTGGCGACCATGGACGATTGCAGGATTTTGTCACCTATAACACATTGCAGACGGCATTCGCTCTGTTTTCCGTTCCTTTCTATCTGGCCATCATTGGATGGTATAGTCCGGTCATTCTGGCTGCCTATATCTTTCTGACAGCCCTAAGCACCGGATGGATGGTGTGGTTCTTTCGCCGAAGAAAGGCATTGGATTATGAACAGTTCAAGATACAGGCCGAAAACCGAAACAAACAGTTTGAACTGCTGTCGGGCATCACTGACATCAAGTTGAACAGCTATGAAACTTATAAACTGAAAGAGTGGCAGGAGCTGCAGGAGAGACAATACGCGATGAGCAAAAAGGTGCTGAAGTTGGGACAGGTGCAGAACACCGGTTTCACCCTTATCGGACAATTGCGCAATATCTTTATCACCTGTTGGATAGCAGCCGAAGTGGTGGAAGGCAATCTCACACTGGGGATGATGATGAGTATCTCCGGAATTATCGGATTGGTGAACGGACCTCTGTCGGGACTGATTGGTTTTCTCGAACAATTCCAAGATGCAAAGATTAGTTTGGAACGCTCAGAGGAAGTACACTTATGTCCGGGAGAGGATGCAGAAACGCTACAACATGTTTCTACCGAAAAAATCCGGGACATCATGATAAAAAATCTTTCATTTTCTTATACCGGAGATATCGGAGAACCCGTTTTGAAGAACATCTCTCTGAGCATTCCGGCCGGGAAGATGACGGCTATTGTTGGGGAAAGTGGCAGCGGAAAGACCACTTTGATGAAACTATTGCTGAAATTCTATGAACCCACTGCCGGAGAAATAAGTTGGGGTGGGAAGAACATTAACGAACTCTCGGCTCATTCCATTCGCAGGGCTTCCGGCATCGTGATGCAAGACAACTTCTTGTTCTCCGATACATTAAAGAGAAATATCATCATGGGGGAGGCAGAGGATGACGACCGGCTGCAACAGGCCATAGAGGATGCTTGTCTCAGCGACTACGTAAAGAAACAGCCTTTGGGGGTACACACGAAGGTGGGAAGCGAGGGCGTGGGAGTCAGCGGAGGAGAAAAACAACGCATCATGCTGGCTCGCGCCATCTACAAGCAACCACTCTATCTGATGATGGACGAAGCCACAAGTTCGCTCGACGCAGAGAACGAAAGAATGATTACGAATAATCTTAACAGGATCTTTGCCGGACATACACGCATTGTCATTGCTCACCGGCTTTCCACCGTGCGAACGGCTGACAACATTATTGTTTTGTGGAAAGGAGAGGTGGTGGAAAACGGTACACATTCCGAACTGGTGGCAGCCCATGGTTATTATTACAACCTGATACGAAACCAATTGGAATTGGCAAAAACATGAAGACCTTTGTTCTGAAATACGGCATCCTCTTTCTGTTGATGACCATGCTCATCGCGATGGCATTGTTTATGAACAGTCTCGAACTGCGAAGCAAACAGCCCGCGGTATTGATTCAAACAGGTAATGATTTCCGCATATATCTGGATTCTTCGGTACCGGTTTCCCGACAGGAGCAAGACTGTATCACCATTGTTCAAACAATTCAAGGAGATTTCACCTTTGTTATCGAGCAAGTGGTGCAGGAACCCGGGCACAAGGTTCTGTATGTGAAATATCCGGATGGGGTTCCGGCCTTGAAGAAACGTTTGAAAGGCAATACCATGATTTCGGGCTTCGTGTTCTCAGATAAGAAAAAACTGTTGGAACGAGTCTTTCCTCTGCTTCGAAATCCATGAGAAAATTACGGGGTATCTGCACACAGAAGTCGGGCCGGACAAGAATATATTTCCCTTTCTTGTTCGGTCCGATTATTTTTGTCTCACGCCTCTTTTTCGGCAGAAGATAATGAGCAAAACAAGCCTCCGGTGGGAACAATCCCCACGGAGAGTTAAAAAAGCACAAAAGCGAGTACAACTGTTTACAAGTGTTTACCATGTGTTTACAACATTGCGGTTTATAACTCCTAAATTAGCTTCATCGGTTCTTGACTCCAGTATCTGTTTTGGCAGGTTTCCGACCAAGTCGGTTGCAGAGTGATTTCTTCCATCTGATGCCTCCCGACAAGCATGCATCCGAAAAACTGGGAAAGAAAACGATAAAAAATGAGTTTTTTTGAAGCCTAAATTACCGTTGTTGTCACTTCATTTACAAAAATTTACCGAGTCTCACCAATCTTGCCCGTAACTTTGCACACTGCATAGGAGCAGATGATAACGCTACGTCATTGAACGAAAAACACACTTCTACCATAAGAGAACATATCTTCTTCAAGATGCACATCATAACTTCGGATGTAAGGTCTCAGGGAACTTGTATGTCCGGATTTGCTCGGGAGCAATCCGGGAGTCCTACAATTTGCCTGAAAACCAATCCGACAGCAGGAGGTATCGTTGCGAAAAATGTACAAAGGCATCACGCAAAACCCACAACCACCCCACTTCCGCGGCACAAAATATTGCATCGCAACTCGCACATTATGAGGGTCTTGAAAAATGGGTACTCACTTGCGTACTCAAAATGGAGGCAAATAGTTCGGCCGTCCACTAAATTTACGCATCAATACATTTACCCCAAAGATAGATATAACGTTGCTATATGAGAACACAGCAAACTAAAGGTTTACAACACAAACGAAGTCCGCGCATTTTTGTTTGGCTCATGGCGGGGATGGCGGTTAGTATGATATTATGGATGACAGCATGTCATAACGAATTTCCGTCCGTAGTCATGTCGGCCTTGCAAAAGGCTGGTGCCAACAGGGAGTCTCTAGAAAAAATGTTGCGCCATTATAAACATTGCGGCAATGATGAGAAGTATAAAGCTGCCTGCTTCTTGGTCTCGGGTATGCCTTATCACCAGCAGAATTGTCATATCAGAAGCTATGACAAGCGTTTGGACAGTTTATGTCAATCATCTATGGCTGCCTATTACACACTCACTAAAGATGCGACTGTAGCGGAGATGGAAAACTCGCCACTCCGTCAAACTTTGCTTGACTCTGCTCAAGCAGCCGGTAGTCGTGCAACTGCCATAAGCTTCTCTTCTCCCCAAGTAGAGGCTGCCATACGTCCTGATATTGAGACGTTGAGTGGCGAATTTATAGCCGCTCACATTGAACATGTCTTCATGCTGCGAAAAACGGTGGAACGCATCCGGAAACTCTCATTTTCTGATTTCTGCGAATATGTGTTGCCATATCGAGCCATGGGAAATTATCCAGTGGTGTTACCATCTGGAAAATTCCGCGATGACTACAACCGTTTTATGAGAGCGGATAGCAGCACCGACATAACAGAATCCATTGCACGATACAACCAAGCTATGTGGTGGATTCGTCGATGGAATGGGCAATTTCCGTTCGATGTTCCTTTAGGTTACCCCGATTTGTGCTTCAACGGATTCCAAGATTGCGTGGATGTGGCCAATTATGGCGCACAGATATTTCGAGCCTGCGGAATTCCGGCGGCCGTGGAATTCAACGTGGCTTACAAGGTGCTTGACACACGCCACTTCACCGTGGCCGTCATGGACGATGAGGGGCGCTGGATGTCTTTCAGTCCCGAATCGGAACTGCCCTCACACGATCACAGCCGTTTGGCCCCGGCACTCAACATCATGCGACTGCATTTCGGGCCGCAGCGCAACAATCCGGCTGCTTTAACACAAGGAGAACCCTTGCCCGAAGTCCTGTCCGACCCCTGCATTGAGGATGTTTCTCACCTCTATCTGGATGTGGGGTCTTTGACTATAGACATCGAAAAAAGAATTCCACGGTCGCGCCGCTTGGCTTATTTGGCTTCGTTTCAACCGGGCTGTGGTCTGGTGGCAGTTACCTGGGGCAAGGTTTCACATTTCGGTCGCAAGGTTAAGTTTCAACAAGTAGTGAAGGACCACATCTATTTTCCTGTGTATTGTGATGACATGGGGAGACTTGTTCCGTTTGCCGCTCCTTTCGTCGTACGTTCGTCTGACAACGAAGATGGCATTAAGGTAGAAAGGTTGCTACATCCGTCCGGAAAATATATCGCAACGACACTGCACCGCAAATATCCCCGCAAGCCCCATCTGGAACGAAAGGCACAAACCGTACCGGGCACCGTGGTGCTGGGGTCAGACACAAAAGATTTTTCACACCCCGACACCCTTGGCGTTATCACTCAAGTGCCAAAAGCCGAGTGGACGGATCTTTCATTGAGCATTTCCCGTCCCTATCGCTATTACCGTGTGCAAGCGACACAGGTAAACCCACATTTGTTTTTGGCAGAACTGCAATTTCTCACAGAGCGCTCTCGCGGTTATGCCAACGTTGTGGAGCCTGTGTCGCTCCACGGTAACATAGCACCGGCTCTACACGAAAAATGGGTGCGTCTGTTGGACGAGCCTCTGGAGAAATGTGGGTGGAAAGCCGAATATGACGGAAATGTTCAGACGGCTCCCGATGCCTATCCCAATGTTACGTTTCGACTAGAGAGTCCACAGTGGGTGGACCGTCTCCGATATATGGTGAAACATGCCGACAATGGTATTTCACCCGGTGACACGTATGCGCTGTATCATTGGACAGACGAGGGTTGGAAAGAGGTGTGGAGAAAGCAAGCCGTAAGCAACTCTCTGCCGGCCGGAAAACTGGAAATCGGTGCGCTCTATTGGTTGGCCAACACAAGCCGGGGACGCGAAGAACTCCCGTTTGTGATAACTGCCGACGGCCGTCAAGAGTTTCCGCACGCCTCTCGGCTGAACCTTTTGGATAAAAATCACAACTAACCATACATACCTAACACTCAAAACAACCAACCTATGAAGTACCATTGTTTATTCCTCCTCATGATGCTTTTGTCTTTCCGGATGCAGGCACAAACTTCAACTTGCGCTTCGGACACCCTCTTGTTCCGTGAGTGCTTTGGTGGGAATATCTTACAAACTAACCTTGGGTTGATGCAACAAGCTTACGATTCTATTGATGCCCCCAGAAAGGTCCTCCCATCTTATCCGGGCTTCTCATGGCGAACAACATCAGATGGTTCAGTCGATTATAGTCGAATGTCTCCATCCTATTCAAGAGGAGAAGCCACAGGTTTCAATCGTAGAATTTGCAGAGCGTTAAAACAGGCTTACATCAGCCAACATCCCAAGGGAGAAAATCTTGATTCTGTGAAAGCAGATTTGGTAGCACGTTTAGAACGTTTTGACACACTGGCCACCACCAAACCGTTGTTCTATGCGGACATCCATGGGAAGTACAAAGGTAATATCGTTCGCTATGTGGACGACTTGTACGAAAAATCCATGATGGGAAACCTGAAACGCCTGGAATACTTCTTCCACAACCCACGCAAGAAACTTATCCAAAAAGACCTCGGCTACCAATTCTCCCTCAGCCTTGCACTCTACGAGCAATGGATTGCACAGGTGCGAAATGGAGAAGCGGAAGAATGAATATTTAACACTTAACCTATCATAGTCATCATGAAGAAATACTATTTAGCCTGTTTGGTCTTGCTATTGCCTCACCTAATGCAGGCACAAACTTCAACTTGCGCTTCAGACACACTCTTGTTCCGCGAATGCTTCAGCGATTCCATTCTAAAAACGGATGTAGAATTAATGCGTGAGGTCTATTACGAAGTTTTAGGAGGTCCAAAAGTTACTGGAGAGATACTGATGGGAATGGAAGGGATACCCAGTTACACCATCATGCGTGGAAGTGGTGCAATAGAGCGAGTTGAAGAAGGTTTTTATCTGCCTTGGAGCATTTCACGTAATGTGATTAAAAGTAATATCAACCTTATCCTACGCCGCCAACTATTCCAAGAGTATAAAAGCCAGCATCCACGCGGGTGGAAAGTAGAGGAGGCAAAAGCAGCCTTGGTGAGACGTTTGCAGCGTTTTGACTCTTTGGCCGTTCACAGACCCTTGTTTTTCTCTGCTATCTATACAGATTATGGGGGAGACATCGTGAAGTATGTGGATGCCCTCTACGAAACAGCCATCATGGCCAAGAAAAAGAACCTTCGTGCTTTCATGTGCAAACCTACACCATTTGCCATTCAGAACGACCTCGGCTATCAGTTCTCCCTCAGCCTTGCACTCTACGAGCAATGGATTGCACAAGTACGGAACGGAGAGGTGGAGGAAGAATGAAATCCCGAAAAAAACCAACTCCGACAGAATACATATCAAGGTTCATAGAACCATTTTTATATTATTTATTTTATTAACCACTTAAAACAACAAACCAATGAAAAAGTTAATCTTTGGTGTGGGCTTAGTGCTCACTGTGAGTGTCATCAATTTGTTCAATGCTTGCTCGGCCGATGAAGCGGAGGAGGCCTACATGGAACAAACGAGTAAGAAAGAACTGCTACTGGCCAAAAGTAAGGAGTTTGCAAAGAAGTATGGCGTAGATATGGAGATACGCAAAGACATGCTTGATGAACTCGCTCAAAGTATAACCATCGAAGAAATGGAAAGAGATTATAAAGAAATGGCAAAGAATAAGCAAAAACCCATCACTTTCAAATTGGATATTGTTACTCCAAAGCAAAAACGCAAGAATCTTAAATTTAGATCTACAACAACAGTTACAGAAATAGAAGAACAGAGAGATACTATATACAGAGGAGATGCTACGAAAGAAAACTTGACATTACAATGGAATAATCCCGATTATAATGCAGATGGGGGATGTCGCTACTATAATCTGCACGGAACCATGAATGCAACATGGCAATATGGCAACAAAATTGCATCGTATGTAAGATACTCCATTGATTTTATTGTAAACAATGGACAAGAAGATGGTTTCTCTTGTTCGGGTATTTTGAATGCCAATTTCTCAACTTCACCCTTTAGATTTGATGGTAGTGACAGATGTAGTGTTTTTTATAAATACTACACATATTATATCTTAGTCTACGTATCCTATGATGGAAGTAAGATAAATGCAACTTTAGGATAGACCCATCTTAATCAATATGAAAAAGTTCTTTTTAATGATATTCTTGTCTTTGTGTATTTCTTTAAATGCACAAACATTAGCTTCGGATACCCTCCTGTTCCGCCAATGCTTCAGCGATTCCGTCTTGAAAACCGATGTAGAGTTGATGCGTAAAGTTTACAATAACATTTTAGGAGGTCCTAAGGTCGCTGGAGAAATATGGATGGGATTAGAAGAAGTTCCGAACTTTACGGTTATGCGTGGAAGTGGAGCCATTGAACGAGTGGAACAAGGATTTCATCTGCCTTGGAGTATATCACACAAGGTGATAACAAGTAATATCCATCTTCATTATCGCCGCCAACTATTCCAAGAGTACAAAAGCCAGCATCCACGCGGGTGGAAAGTAGAGGAGGCAAAAGCAGCCTTGGTGAGACGTTTGCAGCGTTTTGACTCTTTGGCCGTTCATAGACCCTTGTTCTTCTCTACCATCTATACAGATTATGGGGGAGACATTGTGAAGTATGTGGATGCCCTCTACGAAACAGCCATCATGGCCAAGAAAAAGAACCTTCGTGCTTTCATGTGCAAACCCACACCATTTGCCATTCAGAACGACCTCGGCTATCAGTTCTCCCTCAGCCTAGCACTCTACGAACAATGGATTGCACAGGTAAGAAACGGAGAGGTGGAGGAAGAATGAAATCCCGAAAAAAACAACTCCGACAGAATACATATCAAGGTTCATAGAACCATTTTTGTATTATATATATTTATTAACCACTTAAAACAACGAACCAATGAAAAAGTTAATCTTTGGTGTGGGCTTAGTGCTCACTGTGAGTATCATCCATTTGTTCAATGCTTGCTCGGCCGATGAAGCTGAGGAGGCCTACATGGAACAAACGAGTAAGAAAGAACTGCTACTGGCCAAAAGTAAGGAGTTTGCAAAGAAGTATGGCGTAGAATGGAGATACGCAAAGATATTCTTGATAAACTCGCTCAAAGTATAACCATAGAAGAAATGGAAAGAGACTTCAAAATGTATTCTATGCTTAAAAAAGAAATACTCTCATCTATAAAACCTATACAACTAAAAAAACGTTCTGGGGCATTTCTAAAATTTAGAACTACTACAACAGTTATTGAAATGGCGGATACTACAGGAGTAATCTCTGGCAGTGAACCTATCTCTGAAATAAGTTTCTCTGCCTCTCACTATAACTACGAAAAGAACCAAACTGAAACATTTTACTATTCCGGTTCTGGCTTACTTTATTGGTATTATGATTCTGATGGTCCACAATATGTAAGGGTCTCAATGGAAATAAATAGCTCTTATGATAATTCCAGTTGTAGAGTAAGTGATAAATTAAACACTGTATGGGGGACTGACAAAAACGAGTTTAATGCGTCTGGCAGATTATACTATTCAGACTCTAAATATACTTACGGCCTAATGGTTAATGCCAGTCGTTCAAAAGAAACAGGTGTTAGTGTTACCATAACAAGATAAACTATGCGTAAATTTATATTAAGCATATTTTTAACATGTCTACCACATCTATGCTACTCGCAAAATTCCCATATCGTAGACACCCTCCTGTTCCGCGAATGCTTCAGTGGGAACATCTTCCGAACCGATATAAGAGTAATGAAAGCAGCTTATGATTTTATTGATTCTCCTCGAAAGGTCAAGCCCTCTTCTCCTGGAAGAACTTACTCCTTCTCCGATGCTCATGTCAGTCCACTCGGTGCTGTTGTATCTCCGATTGAACTTTATGGTTCAGAGAAAGCTATGTTTCAACCGGCACAGGCAGAAGGATTCAACATTCAAATCATGGATTCCATGTATGCTAATTACATCAGCCAACATCCCAAGGGCGAGAACCTTGACTCTGTGAAAGCTGATTTGGTGGCACGCTTAGAACGTTTTGACACACTGGCCACCACCAAACCATTGTTCTATGCGGACATCCATGGGAAGTACAAAGGTAACATCGTTCGTTATGTGAACGACTTGTACGAAAAATCCATGATGGGAAACCTAAAACGATTGGAATACTTCTTCCACAACCCACGCAAGAAACTTATCCAAAAAGACCTCGGCTACCAATTCTCCCTCAGCCTGGCACTCTACGAGCAATGGATTGCACAAGTACGGAACGGAGAGATAAACGAAGAATAATTTTTCAATTAACTAAAACATTACGTCATGAAACACATTTCATCCTTTCTATGTATCCTTACATTAGGAATCGGCTTCCACATGACTTCCTGCAGCAGCGATGAGTTAGTGCTTCAGTATTCACCGCGAGCACAACTGCTTTTGGAAAAGAGTCAGGAATTTGCGAATAAGTACAAAGTAAAGATGTGGCTTAACGAAGAAAACGCTGAATGGCTGGCAACTTGGCTGACGGTGGAACAGATGGAGAAAGACTACCAAACGGAAGCTTCTCGAAAAATCATCTTTTCTAAATCTTTTGATGCAAACGGTAATACCACAGAAGAGCGAGTCGACACAATATGGCTGCCGCGGTGGTGGGAGAACGATTCCATCCGAACCGATAGCATAAAATGAGAACAAACACAATGTTACCACTTTAATTCTTAAAAACACAACAATCATGAAAAGGACAGCTATGCTTGGGTATTGGCTCACATTAGGAATGTGCGTCTTCACCATTTCTTCCTGCAACAGCGATGAGTTGGTGCTTCAGTATTCACCTCAAGCCCAACTGCTTTTGGAAAAAAGCCGAGAGTTTGCTCAAAAATATGGAGTTGATATGCTGCTTAACGAAGAATATATCGAAGAGACGGCTCAGGTTTTGACAGTGGAAAAGATGGAGGAGGATTTCAAGAGAGAAGCCAACAGAAAGAAAGAGGCCATCACCAGATTTTCCAATAGAGGTCTTGTTAAGAACAAGATGGTAAGAGTCATCCAAATTGATTCGATTGGTCCGGATTCCGTAAGAAGAGATACACTTACATTTTATCCGTCTTTGGCAAACGATTCCATCCGAACCGATAGCGTTAAGTAATAGTCTGTAATCTTAAAAACATGTGATGGAGCCTCCGGCACTGCTCTATGCAAGTGTCGGAGGCTTTACACTTTTCA
This sequence comes from Bacteroidaceae bacterium, assembly GCA_017461605.1. Lineage (GTDB taxonomy): Bacteria > Bacteroidota > Bacteroidia > Bacteroidales > Bacteroidaceae > Alloprevotella. The sequence goes on along the minus strand of JAFTXN010000010.1, from coordinate 88,250 downwards.
TAAATAAATATCATCAACATGCCATTTTCGAAAATCATGAAATGCTTACATCATAGCGCCTCAACTAAAACCCGATGGCAAACGGAAGTTGGGATTTTTGTTATCCTGCTTTGCGCCATGATGGACTTTGTGTGGAGTCAAGGAGAACAGTGGAGCATCGTGAAATGGTGGCCGGCGATGCTGTGCTTGGTGATGATGGGGCTTCGATGTCTGCAGGGGAATCTTAAGATTGACAACTCTTTTGCTCTCATAATGGGGGTGGTCTTGTTGGTGTGGTGTCAAGCATGTGATGTGGTGAACGGGGTTTTCTCTCCCACGGTGCTGGTCATGCACCTTTCGTATCTCGGCTATTTTGTGCTGGTGTACCATTCCAACTTCTCACCTCGCCACATGATAGGAATGGTGAGTTTATTAACACTGTTGGTGGCGATATGGGAAATAGGCTCTTTATACTTCGGCCGGATTGGTGCACTTTTTGACAATCCGGCCGGCTATGCGGCAAGTTTGGTTTTAGGCTTGCCCTGTTGGTGGCATCTGTGTTGCAAAGCCAGTAGTGCCAAGTGTTGGTTGTGGCAACGATGGGGAAGCAGAGGAGCACTATGTCTGGTGATTGCAGCTTTGCTACTGGCAAATTCGCGTAGTGGGGTCTTTGCATTGTTTGCGATGGTGGGGGCCGCTTGTTGGCTGTCGTTTCGTCCCAAGAGATTTACTCGTTCCCGCAAAATTCTCCTGTGTGTTATGTTGGGTGTAGCGGTTACCTTGCTATTGGGACTTTACTGTGTGCGGCCGGAGTCAGCCAACGGACGTCTGTTTATCTATCGGGTGGCTGCCGGCTGTGTCATCGATTCTCCGCTCATGGGTTATGGCACTGATGGCGAACGGCGTGTTTACCCCATGGCCCAGGCCGATTTCTTCACCAGTAACCCTGAGCACCCGGCCGGACGCTTGGCCGGTAATGTCCCTTTCTTGTTCAACGAGGGGCTGACGCTGGCTTTCCGTTATGGGTTACCGGCTCTCCTCTGGGTTGTAACGATGCTGTGGAGGGTACAGCGTGTGCACAAGCATCATCAAAGTTCCGAAGCCTATGTCTTATGGCTCCAAAGCACCGGACTCCTTGCCCTTTCTCTATTTTCATACCCCTTAGAATATGGCTACGTCAGGTGGCTATTGCTGACAATCCTTGCTTTGGCTTTTCGTGAGAGATCGCTTCAAGAAGCAGGATACCCGTTGAGCCTTCTTCCCCGGTGGGACAGCAGAGTAATAGCTGGGGCTATTTGTGTTGTTTTCTGTACAACCACGATATTGAAGGACATTAAAGGCCGATGCCTATGGGCAGAGGCAGCCGATCAAATCGATGATGGAGCATCAGAGGTTGCTCTACATCATTATGCCGACGCAGCCGAATATCTTACTTGTGATGCTCGTTTCCTTTATAATTATGCCGCAGAATTGAATCTCTCGGAGCGATATGCACAAAGCGATTCGGTGCTGCAACATTGCTTCCCTCGCTTGTACGACTACGACTGTGCATTGTTGGCTGCCGACAATGCCTTGGCACAGGGAAGGTATGGCGATGCCGAACTTCGACTGACCCATGCCCACAACATGCTGCCTTCACGGCTTTATCCACTCTATGGATTCCTCCTGCTGTATCAAGCGACAAAACAGCAAGAACTATCTGAACAAACAGCAAAACACATTGTGAACATGCCCCTGAAAGTGCCCTCTGATGAAGCCGAAATGATCAGAGAAGAAGCACGTAGGGTGTTGCGGCCATAAGCCCTCAAACATTGCGCTATTCCCGATATGATGTAAATGGTTGGTGTCCGATGAAAATTTCATTGGCAAATATTGGTGCCCGATAGAACCTCAAAGTCGAAGCTTACATATTGACACCTAACAATCTGCAAACAGTAAACGCCGGCCGGCGACCTTTGGTTCAAGCCGTTTCATGATGATTTTTTCATCGGACACCAATAGAATAAGATGAAGATTTGAGAGGCTGTCATCAAAGCCCAAACCAAGGGTGCAAGGATAATACGAAGAGAAGTTCTTCCGCAACATAAGTCTTATTTGCCGGCGAGAACTTCTCTTCTTTCAATGTTTATTCCACCTCAAATCTGCATCCGTAGCAGATGTTTCCAAAGTTTAGGACGAAAAGATAAGTTCCGGAGGGAAGATGCTTAATGTTTATGGCTTTCTTTTCTTGTGGCACAAGAGTGAGGGGGCCGCTTTCCACAAAAGTGTTTCCTTTATATATATAATAAGGAAGTGAAATGGCAATCGGAGAAGTGAAGCAAAGTGCGCCATCCTCTTGCGTAGCCTCAGGAAGAACTATGAGATCTCGTTTGATAACGATATCATCTATTATGGGATCTCCGATGATTTCCCAACCCAAGTCCGGAGAATTTGGTTGGCCGATGGTGTCCATTGGTGTTTCTTGGGCATTTACCTCTGTAGCTGTTGTTGCGGCAAAGGCCAATGCTAACATTAGAATTTTTGTTCTCATGGTATTTGTTTTAGTGTGAATAATATGTTTCTTCTCTTATCAATCAAATAATACATAGCCATTCGAATAGATTTGTGAACAAAGTTATGGGTAACAGATGAGAATGTTGTAAACTTTTTGTAAACATGTAGTAAATGGTTGTAAACGAAAATGCACTTTTTCCTTGTTTTACGCATTTCTTCTTGCTTTCTTATGGGCTTTTTTCTTAGCACATGACTAATTTTGTACAAAAAAAACAGACGATGCTTACACAGACATTTAGAACTTGTTTATGGTGTTCCATCATTTTGACGCTTAGTGTTCCGTTTAATGGGTGCGACCGATTTAATACGGGAGAAGTCCCGGAGGAAATGCATGTCATCGAGGAGGTGGTTTTGCGAAATCCGGAATTAGCAGTTCAGCTCACCGAGGAATTCGAACCGAAAGCCCGTAAATATAATGAACTGACCCGCATGCGATTTGAACTATTGAAGATACGTGTGCGAGATAAGAGCATTATTCCACAAACCTGCGATGAAATGGCAAAAAAACTCGTGGAGTACTTTGAAGATAATGGTACTTCAAACGACAAGATGAGCGCGTGTTATTATCTGGGTGGCTACTATCGGGATAACGTCCAGCCTGATAGTGCAATTATGTGGTACAAGAAAGCCTATGCCTTGGCTGACACCACAGCCGCCGATTTCAACTATGATATATACAGTGGCATAATTCATCAAATTGCAGGACATTTCAGGTATGATTACCAAGAATACCTTCGGTGGTTACACAAAATCAATGTAAATAAAGAGGTGGGAGTGTATGCTCATTACAAGGCACTGGCCTGGGGCTATCGTGCTCTCCATCGTGACTCGTTGGCCACACATTATTATAATCTTTGTCGAGAGGAGCTGGAAAAAGACACAATCAATAGCATAGAGAAGAAGCATTACATCAACGGAATGATGGGTTATTTCATTGGACGCAATGATACGCAGAACGTGATGAAACTTGTACCACTCTTCCGTCAGAGCTACTATGAAACAGACGATCGCATTCCCGAACTTATCTTGGGGAACTACTATGCATTCATCAACCAGAACGACTCGGCCATTTATTACCTGAGAGAGGTGGTGGAAAAAGGAACACGAGATGTTACCATCCAGGGGGCCTATGAATATTTGTTCAGACTATATCTTGAGGAGGGAAACGAAAAAGAAGCCATCCGGTGTGCAGAACAGTCGATGCGGTATCGTGATAGTTCTCTTATACAGGAATCGCATGGGCGTTTTCTTATGGCCAACCGGCTCTATGACATCAATTTGGCTGAGAAAAGACTACGTGACGCAGAACTAAAACTGAAACGAGGAGTGTTTGTGACTTTAGGAATTTCGATTATCGCCTGTGCCTGTATGTTTCTTTATAGTGTGCAGCAGCGAAAAAATCAAAAGGCTGCCCGCAGGGAAATAGCAAAGCAACGGCAGGAAGTATATTCATTACAGAGAGTGTGTGATACGGTTAGAACTGAGTACACGTCCTTGAGAGAGGAGATGGAGCGTCGAGAAAAGAGTGATCAAGCAAGGATACAGGAGAGAACCATGCTTACTTACAAACTAAATCAGTTGGTATATAAAGGCTCGACTCCAGATAAGGAACTTTGGGGAGAACTTCTGAGATACCTATGCGATACTCCTTTGTACAAATTTGTAGAAATCGAGAAGATATTTCCCCGTCTTTCCGAGGCAAACAAGAACTATTTGGCATTGGTGCTTGTTGGGATTGATGGGCAGGCTGCCGCCACCTTATTGGGTACAAGTCGGCAGAATGTGTTACGCATTCGCAATAAGTATAAACAGAAGTTGAAAGAGCTTGGAGTGGAGGAGACTTCTGAGTTAAAAGATATGTTGGAATCCTACTTGGAAAGACAAGTGTAAGAATAGGGTTCCCGGGTGGAAAATCCGAAATTGTCTTTTAGCTTCCCTCTACACAGTCTTTTTGTCGTACGATTCATCTGTCACTTCTGTCACTTCCCTGTGGTTTCCTGGTATTCTTAGGAGAACACGGATTGCACTAATTAGACGAATTATTATCAACAGATGAAACAAGATTACACATGCTTGCACGAAACATTCGTGCCATTCGAGTTATTCATGTTCTAATAATCCTCCCGCGTTGCGTCCTGTTAAATCTGTGTAATCGTGTTGATATAAAATAGTCTGCACGAAATAATCCTGTTTGTTCGTTTTAAGTTCTTCGATACTGTGTTCTGTTTGTATTCTTTCTGCAAAATAGTACTTTTGCAGAAAGTAAGCTTACGAATAATTAGAAATATGGATAAGAGGAGATCGGATGAGGCTGCAGTGCAAGCCATGCAACTATTGGAGGGTATGATTGTGTGCCCGTCATTTAGCCGTGAGGAAACAAATGTAGCCGATTTCATCGAGGATTTCATGAGAGCCGTTCAGCTGAATCCGCAGCGATTGGGTAATAATTTGTGGTGTCTTTCGGATGTGATGAAGTCCGAGCGGCCCACATTGTTACTTAATGCGCATCTTGACACGGTGAAGCCGACCGCAGGGTGGACGCACGACCCTTTTACCCCGACCTATGAGGATGATAGGCTTTATGGCTTGGGCAGCAATGATTGTGGCGGTGGATTGGTGAGTCTGTTGCAGACGTTCATATTGCTGCACTGGGATGAATCTCTTCCTTACAACCTCGTATTTCTGGCATCGGCCGAGGAGGAGGTGTCGGGCAAGGGGGGTATTGAGAGTGTGCTTCCGCTATTGCCGAAAATTGATGTGGCCATTGTGGGAGAACCGACGGGTATGCAGCCGGCCATTGCCGAGAAAGGGTTGATGGTGCTGGACATTACAGCACACGGACAGGCCGGGCATGCAGCGCGAAATGAGGGCGTAAATGCCATTTATGAGGCTTTGGTGGATATCGAATGGTTTCGCTCGCATCGTTTCGAGAATATTTCACCTCTGTTGGGCGAGGTCAAGATGACCGTAACAATGATTCAGGCCGGCACGCAACACAATGTGGTTCCGGCAGAGTGTCGCTTTACGGTGGATGTGCGTAGCAATGAGTGCTATTCCAACAACGAATTGCTCGATGAGATTGTGAAGAATGTCCGGTCGGAGGTAGTGGCTCGTTCCACCCGTCTCAATTCTTCGGGTATCGATGTGCAACATCCTTTGGTGCAAGTGGCCATGGCTATGGGAAAGAAGCCTTTTGGCTCTCCCACCTTGAGTGACCAGGCGTTGATGCCTTTCCCCTCGTTCAAGATGGGACCCGGCGACTCTGCGCGTTCGCATACGGCCGACGAATACATTTGTCGGCATGAGGTGGAAGCAGCGATTCGCGACTATTGTTACATTATTTCGAACGCTTTGGTCGGCTGAAAATGTAATCCCTGCATTTATCCCTCAACAGATTAAACAAAATTATAAATGCTTACCCGAATAACACTAAGTATTCGGGTAAGCATGTGTTCTAATAATGCCACTACATTGTAACCCTATTTCATCTGTTTGACCGGACGAGAAACTGCTGGCCTATTCCACTACTTTAGCCGAAAGGATGCGCACGTCCTCTATCGGACGATTGGCACTGTCGGTGGGCACTTTGTGCATCTTGCCGATGACGCTCAGCCCTTTCACCACTTGCCCGAATACGGTGTATTGGCCGTCGAGATGTGGCGATCCGCCGCGTGACTGGTAGTCGCGTGACATCTCCGGTGTTATTTCGGCATAGCCTCCCGTTTGTTCGTTGACAAAATCGGCCATGGCCGACATTTCGCGTGGGGTATGTGTCTTCCCCCATACCACATAGAATTGAGAACCGCTGCTACGGCGTTCGGGATTTACCTCATCGGGCTCACGAGCGGCGGCCACGGCACCACGATAATGGTAGCGGTAGGGCAGATCGAGTTCGAGCGGCAGGGTGTAGTCGGGGCCTCCTTCGCCCAGAGGCGTACCCGGTTGGGCATTGCGAGAGTCGGGGTCGCCGGTTTGCACCATGAAGTTGCGAATGACGCGATGAAACAGCAGGTTGTCGTAATAGCCCTCGCGCACCAACTTTAGGAAGTTGTCGCGATGCTGTGGCGTTTCGTTGAATAGTTCGATGGTAAACTCGCCCATAGTCGTGGTAAACACCACTTTGGGACGCTTTTCTGTAGTTGCGGCTTGGCTGTTTAGGTTCGGTGCAAAGGCGCAGAGCAACAATAAAAAGAGTAGAAGATACTTTTGCATGCGCGTGTTTGAATTTGACGATGAAATGGGGGATTTTGAGCCGGGTGAATGTTTTGTGTACTCGCTTGTGTACTCGTTGTGTACTCGCCGTGTGGTGCTGAGCAAGGCGGATGAGTGATTCTACTGCAGGTTCTTGTCGCTATAGAATTCCTCTACCACGTCCTTGTCCTCGGTGGGGAGTGGTGCGGGTTGTTCGGCCTTGCGTGCATAACGGCTCACGCTGAGTATCATACCGATGTAGGCGCAGTTGATGAGTGTGGACGAACCACCACGGCTGATGAGGGGGAGCGGTTGACCCGTAACCGGGAAAATGCCGACGGCCACCAGCATGTTTAAGACGGCTTGGAACACCAACAGCAGTGCCAAACCCATGGCCAGGAATGCCGGGAAATTGCGTTCGCACCGACTCGCGATACGGCCGGCACGGATGAGTAGCACGGTGTATAGGAATATCACACCGAATGCACCCCACAACCCCATTTCTTCGATGACGATAGCGTAGATGAAGTCGCAGTCGGCATGACTCAGGTAGTCGCGTTCCACGGAGTTACCCGGCATCAGTCCCACGCCATTGCTAGAAGCGATAGCGATATGGGCATGGCCCACCTGTGCATCGCGGTCCATGTCGAAGTCTTCAGGTTTCATCACCTTGGTCTGCTCTCCAAATTTCTCAATACGCGCTTTGGCCGTAGCCATGCGCCCCATCATAGGTTTCTCGTAGATGGGGTCTTTGGGGTCGTCGGGGAGGGCTTTCAGTATGAAGTAGCCAACTACGGCGCACAGCGCCAGGACTCCCAACAGCTTACCCATCAGAATCAGCGGGATGCGCCCGATAAACATCATCATGAATACCACGGAGAATAGCATCAGGGCTGTGGAGATGTTGTCGGCAAAAATCAGTCCGCACAGCACCACGGCAAAGCCCAGGATGAGCTTGAAAGCTCTTGGGTCGGCACCGTCCTTGCGCTGCATGAACGACAGGATGAAGGCCTCTGTGATAATCATTGCTCCCTTGGCAAATTCGGAGGGCTGAATGGAGATGCCACAGAACTTCAACCAACGACCGGCACCGTTGATTTCACCACCCACCAGTGAAGCCAGCAGCACGAGGATCACCGATAGCGGTACCAATATCATGGGAAGGAGCTTGAAGTAACGGCAGGGGATGTTGTGGATGAAGATGACCACGAGTGTGCCGATGCCGAGGAAGAGGGCCTGCTTGATGAGCGGGTCCCAGAAGGTTCCGGCCTTGTAGGAAAGCATACTGCCGGCGCTGAACACCTCGATGAGCGAGATGAGGCACAAAAAGAAGAATACGACCCAAATGGCGCGGTCGCCTTGGAAAATGCGATTGGTTTTGAACATCTTTGTCTGTGAACTTTTTATTTAGGAAGTTGGTGCGCCAAAGCTTTGAATTGCTCTCCGCGGTCTTCCATGTTCTTGAATAGGTCGAAACTGGCGCAGCAGGGACTCAGCAATACGACGTCACCGGGTTGTGCCAAGGAAGCGCATGCTGTAACACAGGCCTGCATGCTGTCGGTGTCGGCAACGGGCAATCCCAAGTCGTCGAAAGCCGAATGCAACTTGCTATTGTCTGCTCCCAGATACACCAGCGCGCGACACTTCCGGCTTATCAAGTCACGTAGCGGGGCATAGTCGTTGCCCTTGTCCTTACCACCGACAATCAGCACCACCGGTGTCGTCATGCTCTCGAGGGCGCAATAACAGGCATCCACGTTGGTGGCTTTCGAGTCGTTGATGTAGGTGATGCCACCGGCTATGCATACCTTTTCCAACCGATGCTCGACACCGGGGAAATCGGACAAGCATTGCCGTAGCACCTCCGGAGAAACACCGGCCGACAGTGTGGCAATGGCAGCTGCCATGCAGTTGCGCAGATTGTGACGTCCCGACAGCGACAGTGCATCAAGTGGCATCTCGAAGTGCTGTGGGTGGTTCACCACCAAGCTTTCGGCCTCGGGATAGGCTGCCGGATGTTCGGAGCCGGCCTCCGGTGCATCGGCAAAGGCAAGCACACGGCTCTGCACGTTGCGGCGAGCGAGTTCCTTGCCAATCCATTCGTCGCCGGCCCAATAGACAAAGGTGTCGTTGGCTGTCTGATTCTGCAGAATGCGCAGTTTGGAATCGACGTAGTTCTGCATGCAGAAGTCGTAGCGGTCAAGGTGATCGGGCGTTATGTTGAGCAGAACGGCGATGTCTGCACGGAAGTCGTACATGTTGTCAAGCTGAAACGACGACAATTCGATGACATACCAGTCGCGTTCGCCCTGTGCCACCTGCAAGGCCAGGCTCTGTCCGATATTGCCGCCAAGACCTACGTTGAAACCTGCGGTTTTCAGGATGTGATATATCAGTGAGGTGGTGGTGGTTTTGCCGTTGCTGCCGGTGATGCAGAGCATCCTGGCGTGGGTATAGCGGGCTGCGAATTCGATTTCACTGATTACGGGGATGCCACGACGGCGAGCTTCAGCCACCAAGGGAGCTGTGTCGGGGATGCCGGGACTCTTGACTATCTCGTCGGCACTCAGAATTTCGCGCTCGGTATGTTGACCTTCCTCCCAAGAAAGGCCGTGAGCATCAAGGACGCTTTTGTATTTGTCCTTGATTTTCCCCATGTCGGATACGAAGACCTCGTATCCTTTCTGTTGGGCCAATACGGCTGTTCCCACGCCGCTTTCGGCCGCTCCCAACACTGCAATTTTTGCCATCGTTTCGGTATGTGCGTTATCTGATTTTCAATGTGATGATGGTGGCTGCCGCCAACAGGATGGTGGTGATCCAGAAGCGGACGGTGATTTTCGATTCGTGCCAGCAGCCCTTTGGCCACTTGCTGAGCACATAGTGGCATTCGGGGTCAAGCTGTGAAGGCAGCACGCGGAAGTTGTCGTGAATGGGGGTGCGCTTGAAGATGCGCTGTTTGCGACCACGCTTCTTACCCCATTTGAAGAACTCCACCTGCAGGATGACGCTCAGGCTCTCGATGAGGAAGATGCCACACAGCACGGGGATGAGTAGTTCCTTATGGATGATGATGGCCAGGACGGCTATCACACCACCAATCGACAGCGAGCCGGTGTCGCCCATAAACACTTGGGCAGGATAGGCATTGTACCAAAGGAAACCAATGAGTGCGCCCATCATCGCACAGATGAAGATTACCAATTCCTGTGAGCCGGGTATGTACATGATGTTCAGGTACCCGGCATATTCCACATGGCTCGAAACATAGGCTAAGATGCCGAGCGCAAAACAGATGATGGCGCTGTTGCCGGCCGCCATGCCATCCATACCGTCGTTCAGGTTGGTGCCGTTGGAAACCGCAGTGACGACAAACACCGTGATAAGTACGAACAAAATCCAACCGGCTTGTGTCTTATACTTCCCACAGAACGACATGATTTCAGCATAGTCGAGGTTGTTGTTCTTGACGAAGGGAATGGTGGTCTTGGTGCTTTTTACGGCTTCGGTCTTGTGTACCACTTCCATGGTGCTGCCCTGTCGTTGTGTCTCGATGTTTTCCCGAATGACGGCGTCGGGACTCAGGTAGAGCGTCAGTCCGACGAAGAGGCCCAAAATGACTTGTCCCAAAATTTTGTATTTGCCGGCCAGTCCTTCCTTGTTCTTCTTGAAGATTTTGATGTAGTCGTCCAGAAACCCGAGAAGCCCGAGCCAAACAGTGGTGACGAGCATCAGAATCATGTAGATGTTGCGCAGACGGCCCAATAGCAAGCAGGGTATCAGGATGGCGATGATGATGATGACTCCTCCCATTGAGGGAACACCTACCTTGTTGACACCATAGGGATCGATAGAGGCATCGCGTTGCACCTCTGTGATGTTGCGACGTTTCATCCATTTGATGAAATGCTCGCCAAACCATAGCGATACGAAAAGGGCCAACATCAATGCCAGCAAAGAGCGGAACGAAATGTAGGACCAAAGGCCGGAACCGGCCACGCCAAATTGTTCTAAATATCTGAAGAGGTAGTAGAGCATGGTGCTATGTTGATTATGGTGTTATCGGTTTGTAGTTGTAAGAATCGCCATTTCATCGGTGGGAAGTGCGATTATGAAATGCCGAATGCCGCGCGGATTTCTTCGTGATCGTCAAAGTGGTGTTTCACTCCCTGTATGTCCTGATAGGGCTCGTGTCCCTTGCCGGCCACAAGGATGACATCGCCCGGTTGGGCCATCATAGCAGCTGCGCGAATGGCTTCGCGACGGTCAACGATGCTGATGGTCTTTTTCAGTTGCTTGGGGCTGAGGCCTGCCAGCATGTCGTTGATGATGTCCTGTGGGTCTTCAAATCGGGGATTGTCGCTCGTGATGATTACGCGGTCGCTCTGTTCGGCGGCTTCCTGTGCCATCAGAGGGCGCTTTCCCTTGTCGCGATTGCCGCCGGCACCGCACACGGTGATGATTTGCCCCTTGTTCTTCAATATCTCGCGGATGGAGGTCAGCACGTTCTGTAGCGCGTCGGGGGTATGGGCATAGTCGACCACGGCACTGAATCCTTGCGGTGAGCGGATGGTTTCGAAGCGACCATTCACGGGATGCAGGGTGGAGAGTACGCGCAGCACCTCTTCGGGGGTGTGTCCCAGCATCACAGCTGCACCATAGACGGCCAGCAGGTTGGAGACGTTAAATCTGCCCACGAAGCGTACGCTCACCTCGCGGCCGTCGATGTCGAGCAACATGCCTTCGATGGATTCCTCCAGGATGCGTCCTTTGAAGTCGGCCGCGGTGCGGGTGGAGTAGGAGCGCAGTGTGGCTTTGCAGTTCTGCACCATGACGTTGCTGTTGCGGTCGTCGGCATTGGTGATGGCAAAGGCACTCTTGGGGAGAGCATCGAAGAAAGCCTTTTTAGCATCGCGGTAGTTCTCGAATGTCTTGTGGTAATCCAGGTGGTCGCGTGTCAGGTTCGTAAAGAGTCCGCCGGCGAAAGTCAGGCCGCCGATGCGCTTTTGCTGAATGGCGTGCGAACTGCACTCCATGAATGCGTATTCGCAGCCTTGCGCCACCATCTCGCTCAGCAGGCGGTTGAGCGTGATGGGGTCGGGCGTGGTGTGCTCGGTGGGGTATTCTTGTCCGTCGATATAGTTGCAAACGGTCGAACAGAGTCCGCATTTGTAACCGAAACCGCGGAACAGATGATAGAGCAGTGTGGCAATGGTGGTCTTACCGTTGGTCCCTGTGACGCCGATGAGCTTGAGCTTAGAGGTGGGGTTGCCGTAGAATTGTGTGGCCACCTTTCCTACGGCATCTTCGGTGTCTGCCACTCTCACAAAAGTAACGTCGGCAGGATGTTCCTCGGGGATGGGGTCGCTCACGAGCACAGCGCGTGCACCACGTTCCAAAGCCTTGTGGATGTAAGCGTGGCCATCGGTCTGTGTGCCCTTGACGGCCACGAACAAGTCGCCTGGTGCTACAATGCGGGAGTCGATACTGACTCCTCCGATTTCGATATCCAAACTTCCGCTGTGTGCCAACGGGTTGACTTTCTTGAGAATTTCCGACAAAATCATTGCCATAGGATTTTTTATAGGGTTCTTATTCTGTTCTTCTGTTCAGGAAGCAGTGCCCACGCCAAGCTTCCGGCAGCGCTGCTGTCGTTTGGCGTGTTGCCGTTGCTCGGCGGATTGCCGGCCGGTGTCTGTGTGGATGCGCTGTCGCTCTGAGGGGGTTCGGGCTGAGCAGCCGGTGGTGGGGTAGGAGGCATAGGCAATCCCAAAAACTTCGTTTTGCTCTTCTTCAGTGTGAGTACAATTTCTTCGCCCTTGGTGAAACGATGTCCGGGAGCCAGACTCTGTGCACTTACCTGTCCGACTCCTCTCACCTTGACGCGGAGTCCTAATTTCTCCAAGCGGAACAGAGCATCGCGCAAGCCATAACCGGTCATGTCGGGCACGGTGCCTTGGTCGTAGTTCTCCGGTTTCAGTATCAGCGCTGAGGGGGAGGTCTCTACGTTGCCCCATGTGATGCCGGTTGCTCCGTAGCCGGTGGCGTCGTCGTAGTGTAAGCCCAGTGCCGAAAGCACTTGAGCGGCGGCGGTGATATTGCCGGGAACCACCAACGGAGTATGTACGTTCGTTGTGTCGCGAGCTTGTGAGAAGTCGTTGCGAGTGTGGAGTGCCATTACGGTCTCGGCCACGCGCTTGAACACCGGTCCGCAGTCGCCGCCACCCGAGATCATACCGCTACGCTCCAGGCAGACAATGCAGGAGTAGAGAGGCTTTTCCGCAGGGAAGTAGCCGGCGAACGAAACGAGGTATTTTGACGTTTGGCCGGCTTTGGTCCAAATCTGCGCTGTGCCGGTTTTGCCGGCAACATGGAACAGACGCGATCCGGCAGCCTTGCCTGTACCGGTCTTGGCATTGACCACGTCATAGAGACATTGCTGTATGTTTTTGGCAACTTCGGGGCTACACATTTGCTCGCGTACCACACTGACAGGATATTCGCGCACCACCTCGCCGTTGCGTAGCACGGCTTTCACCAGTCGGGGGCGCATCATTTTACCGCCATTGGCCACGCCATTGTAGAAGCTGACGGTGGCAATGGGTGGCAGCTGCGTCACATATCCGATGCTCATCCAGGGCAGGTCGGTCTTGGCCCAATACCTGGAGGTGTCGCTTGGATTCTTGATGCGTGCTTTGGTGTAACCGGGGATGGGTACTTGCAGGTCGTCGGCTATGCCGAGGCGGTGCAGTCCATCGACGAAGCGTTGCGGATCGTTGTGATAGAAACGGTCTATCAGCACGCTGACACCCACATTGGAAGAGCGTTGCAGAATGCCCGACACATCCAGGAATTGGTTGTAGCCACCCTTACGCCAGTTGTGGTCTTTCATGTTTCGGCCGTGCAGTTCCACCACGCCACAGCCCACATTTACACCGTCGGTCATGGAGAGATGACCATCGTTCATGGCCACCATGAACGACATGGGTTTGAATACGGACCCCGGCTCATAGAGGTTGCTCACGGCGGCAGTGGTTTGTTCGATGAAATCGCCATTGGCTGTTTCTGACAGGCTGGTGATGGCCTTGATGTCACCGGTGGCCACTTCCATGAGGATGCACACGCCGGAATAGGTGGAGCCGAGTTCGCGCATGCGATCGGCCAAGGCTTTCTCGCAGACGTCTTGCATGCTTACGTCCAGTGTGGTCTGGATGTCAAGACCGGCCACTGCCGGTTCTTCGATCTGCTTCACATTGCGGTTTCTGACTTTCTTCCAACGATAGCGACCGGGCTTTCCGCGCAGCACTGAGTCGAAACTGAGCTCCAGACCGCTTCGTGCCTTGTTGTCCTCGGCATACAGGTCGCCGATGGTTCGGTTGGCCAATCGTCCGTAGGGCTTTTTGCGAAGTTCGTATTTCGTAGCGTTGAAACCGCTCTTATACCGGGGTAGGTTGAAAAGCGGGAGTTTCTTTGTTTCGAGGTATTGCAGGTAGGTAACACGTCGCGGATAGATGGGCCAATAGTGGCTCTTCTTGTCGCGTCCTTTCAGCAGGTGTGCCCGCAGTTTGGTCGGATCGACATCCGGAAAGATTTTGGCCATACCCTGACAGATGCTGTCCATTTTGGCGTGCAACAGACTGTCGCGTCGGAATTGGTCCTTGATGCTGTCCTCCTTATCCTTCTCCCACGACATGAAGTCCATGTACATTCTGTATTGCGGCAACGTTCCTGCCAACAGCTCGCCGTTGGCAGCCAGAATGTTTCCGCGTGTGGCCGGAAGCTCATGGTCTTGCTTGTTATAGTTGAGCCGGCGCACCTCCATCCAGAAGTCGTGTTCCTTCACGATGATGTAGGTGGCCTTTCCCAGAATCCATACGGCCAGCAGTCCCAGCGCGATGGCTACGACTACATAGCGGGTCATGACTTGTTTGCTCGGAAAATTCATTCGTGTGCTTTTATGCTATAGTGTGGGGTGGTTGAAGTCTGGATGGTGGAGTCTGAAAGTCCCTCCTCGACATTGCTGCGCAAGGTCTGCTCAAGCAGCTCGCTCGAGCAGGTGAGGGCTTTGTATTTGCGGTCGAGAAGCGTATCCACAAGGTCGCCGCTCGTAATCATTTCCTGCTGGCATGCATATCGGTTGCTGATATAGACAATGGTACATACCGCGATGAGTACAATCAGCCAAAACTGCTTGCGCAACCATCCGCTGGTCAGAATTTCACCTCCCAACACCGAACGCCACGTGATGTTGATGGGTTCTTCGTCCTCTTCGGCTGCAAAATCCTTCAGAGCTTTGATGGTTTCGCGTGTACTTCCGGCTTTCTCCTTCGGGCTGTCGCTTTTCTCTGGAGTAGGCTCTGCATTTTCGCTCATGCTTTCGTCGACGGTCAACTCGGGGTCGACCGCCATGTCTTCATCCTTGATATGTTCCATTTTGTCCGATTTCATCGTAGAATCTCCTTATCAGTATAAATGTCTTGTTCTTTCTTGAAATTGCGCCTTGGTGTCTGTGGCCTACTTGATGCGCTCTGCGATGCGCAGTTTGGCGCTTCGGCTGCGCGGATTGCTCTCTTGTTCCTCGCGGTCGGGCACGATCACCTTGTTGCTGACCGGACGGATGGGGGATAGGCGATTGCCGAAAAAGTCCTCTTCCACTTTGCCTTCGATGTTGCCTGAGCGCATGAAGTTCTTGACCATTCGGTCTTCCAGTGAGTGATAGGTAAGCACCACCAACCGGCCTCCGGGGCGCAGCGATTGCAGGGCAGCTTGCAGCATTTCGGCCAAGGCATCCATCTCGTGGTTTACCTCGATGCGGAGAGCCTGGAAGACGCGTGCGGCCTCCTTTTTCTCGCGCTCGCGTGGCAGATAGGGACGCAGTAGCGCGAGCAGGTTTTCCACGGTTTCAACGGGATTTTCGTTCCTTCCCTTTACGATGGCTGCCGCCAGTTTTCGGCTGTTTTTGAGTTCACCGTAGAGGTAAAGGATACGGGCCAGGTTTTCTTCACTATAGGTGTTGACGATGTCGGCCGCCGTGGTGCCACCACGTCCGTTCATGCGCATGTCCAGACGGGCATCGTAGCGAAATGAGAAACCACGCTCTTCGGCGTCGAAATGGTGACTCGAGACTCCTAGGTCGGCCATGACGCCATCCACGGTAGATACGCCGTAATAGCGCAACCAGTTGGTGAGATAGCGAAAGTTGCTACGCACAAAGGTGAAGCGCTCGTCGCCTTCCGGGATGTTTTGCTCGGCATCGGCATCCTGGTCGAAGCTGTACAGACGGCCTTCGGAAGTGAGGCGACGCAGTATTTCGCGACTGTGGCCGCCGCCGCCAAACGTTACGTCCACATAGACGCCGTCGGGACGCGACACCAGCCCGTCGACACTCTCGGTGAGCAGCACGGGAACGTGATAAGTGGGGGCTTTCGTTATCATAGCGAACTCATTTTGCTTTGCAGAGCGGAGGCAAATTCCTCGGCAGACATGAAGGGGGTATCAAGGCGTTCCTTGCTCCATACTTCCAGACGGTCGTCCAAACCGACAAAAGCCACCTCCTGATGCACAGACATGTACTCCTGATAGCGTTTGGGCAGGATGAAGCGCCCGTTGCTGTCGAGTTCGAACACTTCGACGTCGCTCATAAACTGACGAAACAGCATGGCATCGGTCGGAGTCCAAAGGTTCAACCGCGATTTCAGCACTCCCACTTCCTGTTCCCACACATCGTAGGGATAGAGCACCAGGCACGGTTGAAAAACATCGCGCTTCAGCACAAAACTCTGCGCTCCCGTTTCTGCCAAAACCTTACGGTGGGCAGAAGGGAGAAAAACGCGGTTTTTTGCGTCTAATCGGGCGTATGTCGTACCTGTGAAGCGCATGAATGGAAAATTAGTTTTCAAAGGTAAGAATTTTCTCCCCACTTTTCCCCACCTCGCAAACATATTTTTTCATCTTAAAATGTTTTTTTGTTTTTCTGTTATTGCAGTACGTTTATAATCAATGTGTTGTGTGAAATGTTAAAAGTGGGGCTGTTTTTGAAAAAACGACACTCGATGTTGCAAAACGGCACCATGACTTTGTGAAAACATGGTGCCGGATTGCAGAAAAGTTTTGGAGAATTGCAGTTGGAACGGAGCAAGGCCGGAGGGGTTTCTCCAGGATGGATAAAAGGGTGGGATGAGTGCGCCCTTGCGACGGGTGAAAATCTGCAAGCACTGCAGAAAATTCCGCAAGCACTGCAGAATTTTCTAAACGCCTTGCAGAATTGCTTCGCCGGCGGTTGGGGATGTGCACGCTGGATGTGGGCGTGCTGCACCCGGCGCTGTGAGAAGCGTCGGTTCGCCGAGGCGGATGGCGGAAGTGCGTACGCATTCATGCCATGGGTGCCTGAAAGTCGGCGTCGGGGAGCGAGGGTGCGGAGGTGGGAGCAAAAAAATGGGAATACCTCGTCTCACGACGGAGCATTCCCTCACAGAACTTATATAGAGATGAAAAAACTATTTCGTTTCGTTTTACGATTGCAAATATAGGGGCTCTGAAGTTCTCCTCCAAACAAATCGGCGAAAAAATGCACTTTTGAAGTATAAAAAATGCATTTCAGGTCGTTTTCTGGACTACTTTGGACCTTTTTCTTCGCTTTTTTTCGAGGTTAGAACGATTCCGTCCTCTTCTATCGTGATTTCGCGATTGCGATAAAGTGTGCCTACAGCCTGCTTGAATGTTTTCTTGCTGACGCCAAAGCGTGCTGCGATATCTTCGGCACTGCTGTGGTCGTTGAAGGGCAGCTTGCCGTCGGGCGCTTCGGCCAGTTCGTCGCGCAGCTGTTCGGCGAAGTCGCGGAAACGTCCCTTGCCGATGCGTCCCAAGGCGATGTCCAAGCGGCCGTCTTCGCGCAGGGTAATCACCTGTCCGGTGTGGCGTTCGCCGCTACGTAGTTCGGTGTATATCTGATTGTCGTAGATAAGTCCGGCATAGGCATTGTCAACGATAACCTTGAATCCGAGCGGTGTTTTGTGCCAAAGCAGCACTTCCACACTGCGGCCGCGATAATAGTCCTTGCGGGCCGGTTCCTGCAGGTAGCGTTCCACTTTGGCGGAAGCCACGATGCGATGCGTCTCCTCGTCGATGTAAATATATACAAGGTAACTGCGCCCTTGCTCCATGCGCATCTTCTGTTCGCGGAAGGGCACGAAGAGGTCTTTCATCAATCCCCAATTCAAGAAAGCGCCGTACTCGTTGATCCAGGCTACTTCCAGAAAAGCGAAATCGCCCACCCGGGCCAATGGGGTCTCGGTGGTAGCTACCAAGCGGTCGCTTTGGTCGAGATAAACAAACACTGTTACCGTCTGCCCGATGCGCATGTGTCGCTGCACATAGCGTGCCGGCATCAGTATCTTGCCCACCGAACCGCCGTCGAGTTGTGCGCCGTGTTCGGTGAAGCGCTTGATACGCAGTTCGTTCCAATCGCCGAGTTTTATCATGTGGTGGGGTGTTATGGGTTCAGGGTTAGAGATTTTCTGCAGTGGGAGAGGCTTGTTCGGTGTCGATGATGGGATTTTCCACAATGCCGTCCACAATGCGGATGGTGCGATCGGTGATGCGCGACAGCTCTTCGTCGTGTGTCACGATGACGAATGTCTGTCCGAACTCGCGGCGCAGGTCAAAGAAGAGTTGGTGCAGCTCGGTTTTGTTGTGCGAGTCCAAACTTCCTGACGGCTCATCGGCCAATATCACATCGGGCTGGTTCATTAAGGCTCGCGCAACGGCTACCCGCTGCTTCTCTCCGCCGCTCAGGGCTGCCGGTTTGTGACTCATGCGGTCGGCCAGTCCCATGAAGCGAAGCAGTTCGGAAGCGCGCTCCTTGGTGGCGCGTGTGCCCGACTTGGCGATAAGTCCCGGAATCATCACGTTCTCCAAAGCGGTAAACTCCGGCAGGAGTTGGTGAAACTGGAAGACAAAACCGATGTGCCGGTTGCGAAATTCGGCCAGGCGCTTGCGGTTCAGCGAGAGTACGTCCGTGCCGTGAATAGTCAGTCGGCCGGCGTCGGGCTTGTAGAGAGTGCCCATCACCTGCAACAGTGTGGTTTTGCCGGCGCCGCTTGGGCCGACGATGCTCACCACCTGGTGCGCCGGAATGCTGAGGGTGATGTCTTTCAGCACTTGCAGAGAACCGAACGACTTTTTGATACCTTGTAATTCTATCATGTTGATTTTTCCTTATCGGATGTACGAATGCAGAGCGTGCGTCAGCAACTTTTCACAGGCACACCGGTGCGTTGGGTGGTGGCGTTGGCCAATTCCGGACCGTATTGCTCGGGATACACAATCATGATGTTGCGTGCAGAGAAGTATCGCTCGATTTGCTCAGGCATTCTGTTCATATAGTTGTGGAACGACAGCATTCCCGTGCGTGCTGCGATAAATACGATCATCTCGTCCTGGCGCATGCGGTGCGCGAGCGAAATCATGTCGTGCCATTCGTTGAATTCGTGGAATTCGGCCGAGAGGCTGTATTTGTGCTTTTCCCAATACAGGTCAATGGCTTTGAGTGTTTGGCGTGAACTGTACACTTCCACACGACAACTCACCTGTGCTGCCAACTGGGCGATACGGTCTGCCCATCGGGAGAAACCGGGTTCGAACTCGGCTTTGCGAGGCGCAAGTACGTGGATGCGTCGTATGGTGTTGATGGGGATAACTGCCCGATAGATGAGCACTTGTCGGCGTACCGCGGTGAGAAGGTCGGTGCTCAACTTGCCGTAGAAAGTCTCGGAGATGCGTGTCTTCTGGTGTAGTCCGATAAGCAGGTCTGCGGCATCCATTTCTTTCATGGCATGGGAGAGTCCGCTGACCACGTTGACCGCCCATCGGCTGTGCGTTTGCAAGCGTACGTTGGCTGCAGCGGCAATTTTCGAAGCATGTTCCAGCTCCTTCACCCCCTGCTCGCGAGCCGTGGAATCGTTTTCCACCACCACGTTCAGTGCTGCCAATTGTTCGTTGCTCTTGTGCGGCCGCAGCATGAGTGCCACATTGACCAGCGGCGCCACGGTCTCAGGATTTGACAAGGCAATGAGCATCGTGTTGTTCTCGGACGCCTTTCCCGGGTCGGTGGCCGGAGCGGCTGTGGCCAACTTGCGAGCGGCTCGCTCCGTAGCCAGGGAACTGACAATGCAGGTGACGAGAATGAGCATCATGGTGCCGTTCATCACGTCCTCATCGAAGAGGTGCGAGCCGTCGGGCAGAATAATCTGGTAGCCCACCATCACGATGGCCAGTGTGGCTGCAGCGCGTGAGTTGGTAAGGCCAAACATCAGTTCGCGCTCGGTGCTGCTGAGCTTGAAGATTTTCTGCGTGCAGAATACGGCCAGCCATTTGCTCGACAAGGCTACGGCAATCATCACTAAGGCCACAATGACGGCCCCGATATGTGTGAAGAACGCCCCCAAGTTGATAATCATGCCCACGCCGATAAGGAAGTAGGGGATGAAGAGGGCATTTCCCACAAATTCGATGTGATTCATCAGCGGTGAGGAGGGAGGAATCAGCCTGTTGAGCACGATACCCACCAAGAATGCCCCAAGAATGCCCTCCATACCTACAATCTCCATCAAGCCGGCCCCAAGAAACACCAAGGCCATTACAAATATATATTGTACGACGGCATCATCGTATCTTCTGAAGAACCAACGTCCGATGCGCGGGAATATAAATATAATAATGAGTCCTAAAGCGATAACCTTGATGACCAACCACACCCAATAGAGTCCGGTAACTCCTTCCTTGAACATGCCGCCCACGACCGCCAATACCAACAATGTGAGCGTGTCGGCCACAATGGTACCTCCCACAGCGATGCTCACGCTCTGCCTTCGGGAAATTCCGTAGCGCAACACGATGGGGTAGGAGATGAGTGTGTGTGATGCATACATGGCAGCCATCAGTACCGAAGCCGTGATGCCATAACCCAGAATGCCGTGGTTGGCCGCTACACCGATGGTAATGGGAATGGCAAAGCTCAGTAGACCCAGCGTGCCGGCGCGCCCTTTTATCTTCTGCACGTCCTGAAGATTCATCTCCAAGCTTGCGAGAAACATTATATAATATAGACCCACCTTGCCGAAGAGTTCAAAACTGTCGTCGCGTTCCAGTAGGTGCAAGCCGTGCGGTCCGATGATGATGCCTGCCAAGATCATGCCCACAATAGAGGGGATGCGTAAACGCTCAAGCAGCATGGGGGCGAACAGAATGACTCCCAGCACCACAAAGAATATCCATGTGGGGTCGGTGATGGGGAAATATGTCATCAGGTCGGCCATGGCGTTTTTCTGTCTTTTGTCAAGCATTTTGTGCATCCTGCATGTCAAGGTGGAAGCAGAATGCCGTATTTTAGCTGCAAAGGAACGAAAAACTTTGGACTAATAAGCAGTTATACGATGGAAAGTTCTATTTTTGCAGCCGTTACGTGCGAAACCGATGCTCCCTTTAGGGAGAATGTGAGTTTGACGCGGAAACACAAACACCAAAGTCTGAAAAACCAACACTAAAAGAATATGAAAATAGCTATTGTTGGCGCAAGTGGCGCCGTAGGACAAGAATTTCTCCGCGTGCTCGAGCAACGCGACTTCCCCATCGACGAATTGTTACTCTTCGGTTCGGCTCGCAGCGCCGGCCGCAAGTATGTTTTCCGTGGTAAGGAAATCACTGTAAAAGAACTGCAGCACAACGACGACTTCAAGGGCGTGGATTTTGCCTTCACATCGGCAGGCGCAGGTACCAGCAAGGAATTTGCAGATACCATCACCAAGCACGGAGCCATCATGATCGATAACTCCAGCGCATTCCGCATGGACGAAGATGTGCCTCTCGTAGTGCCTGAGTGCAATGCCGAAGATGCTTTGGTGCGTCCGCGCGGCATCATCGCCAATCCCAACTGTACTACCATTATGATGGTAGTGGCGCTGCAGGCATTCGAGAATCTCAGCCACATACGTCGCGTGCATATCTCCTCCTATCAGGCAGCCAGCGGCGCCGGTCAGGCAGCCATGGACGAACTGCACGAACAGTATCGTCAGTTGATCAATAACGAGCCTGTAACGGTCGAAAAGTTCGCCTACCAGTTGGCGTACAATGTAATCCCGCAGGTAGATGTGTTCCAAGACAACGGTTACACAAAAGAGGAGATGAAGATGTTCAACGAAACGCGCAAAATCATGCACAGCGACATTGCTGTCAGCGCCATGTGTGTGCGTGTTCCGGCTCTGCGTGCTCACTCTGAGAGCGTGTGGATCGAGACTGAGCGTCCCATCAGTGTGGAGGAAGCAAAGCAGGCCATTGAACAGGGCGAGGGACTCGTGCTGATGGACTGTCCCGAGAAAAAAGAATACCCCATGCCTCTCTTCTTGGCAGGTAAGGATCCCGTCTACGTGGGTCGCATCCGCAAGGATTTGGCCAATGAGAACGGACTTACATTCTGGTTGGTGAGCGATCAGATTCGCAAGGGCGCTGCGCTCAATGCTGTGCAGATTGCCGAATACCTCATCAAGAAAGGTGTGAAGTAGGTTTCAGAGAACCATGGTTGGAAGGGAGTTCATCTTCCTGCTGAACCACATATTTTTGCAAGGCGTTTAGAAAATTCTGCAAGCACTGCAGAATTTTCTAAACGCCTTGCAGATTTTTGTGCTCCGCATCGGTGGTGTCAGAGGGTGTTGCGAGGAGAAACGGCGGGGCTTGTTGATACATTGTGCTCCGATACGGAGGATGTGGAAACGATTGTTAAAAAACGAGGCCGGTATGCTTGCTTATTTCAAGTTTGTATCTAACTTTGCCCACGCAAGCACTCATGCGGAATATGCGGTGAATGGCCTCATTCTGTGTGTTTTGATTTTTGCACACCGGGCAGTGAATTGTGTAAAATTGAGAAGAAAACTTCTGCAACAATTTAACAAATTATTACATTTGGGTATTAAATAATAGAAATGCCCTGTTTTAAGCAAAACATGAGGTGAGTATGTTTAAAAACACTGTTTTTGAGTTTGTTAAGGCGTTGTGATTTTTCCTGAAGGCCATTTTTGCAGATGCAAAAACATGTAAAGAGGGCGAATTTCCATTATATATATTGTACCTTTGCACCGTCAGAAATAACAAGGGCGTGGTGTAGAAACCGACAGCCGTGCTGAATTTTTACATCCCTGTCTGCCCGCTTGCAGCATTGTTGCGCTGCTTAAGTTGAACCTGAAAAATTAAAACATAGTGAATTTCAAAGCAACCGCTTTCGCGTGTGTGCTTCTGGTGACGGGATTTCGTCCCGTCGAGGCTCGCACTGTGGCACAAACAGAGACATTCCAAACAATTGTAACCCTCACGGACACCACCGTGGCTTCGCAGCCCGTACCCGTACAGCGTCCTCTCGGAGTTTCGGCCCTGATGGCTGAAATCGAGATGGAAGAGGTGGATTTGGGCGACAGCATCGTGGCTCGCGCCATGAAACACATCGGTGCTCGCTATCGCTACGGCCACACCGGACCTAAGACTTTCGATTGCTCAGGCTTCACGAGCTACGTCTTCGGTAAGGAGGATATCAAGCTGAGTCGCACCTCGCGCAGCCAGTTCCGCGAAGGCAGCGTGGTGAAGCGCATCGCCGATCTTCAGGCCGGCGACCTCGTGTTCTTCGGCGGCCGTCGCTCGGCTCGCAGCGTGGGTCACGTGGGCATCGTTACAGAGGTAAATCCTGAAAACAATACGTTCAAATTTGTACACGCAAGCAACTCGGGCGTGAAAGTGGATGAGTCGACTTCTTCCTACTACAAGCGTCGTTACATTGGTGCTCGCCGTGTGATTAAATCCAACGACAATTGAAGACATTACGGACTGCGTTGATGGCAGTCGCATTGGCGGGCTTCCTGTCTGCTGCGGCCGCTGATACGCTCACCGTCGCCTTGACCGGCGACATCATGATGGGAACCACATATCCCACGACACAGTTGCCGCCCTCAGAGGGGCGGTTGTTGTTTCAGGACGTCAAGGACGTGCTGAGCACCGCAGATGTGGCGGCAGGCAATCTCGAAGGGGCGCTGTGCGACGGCGGAACTTCCACCAAGCGACTATCGTCCAAGAGCTTTGCATTCCGCACACCGGTGAGCTATGCTCCCCGATTGACGGAAGCCGGTTTTGATTTCCTGAGCATGGCCAACAATCATGCCCGCGACTTTGGCGAATATGGAATCATCTCGACCGAAGACGCGCTCCGCAAGGAGGGAATAGCCTTTGCCGGTATCAAGGGCCGCACTGAGAGTATGGTAATCGAGCGAGCCGGTTTGCGCATCGGGGTCTGTGCTTTCGGGCACAATCCATACACCATCCGACATCAAGACCTCGCTGCCGTGCGACGCATCATCACCGATTTGTGCAGTCGTGCCGATGTGGTGATTGTGTCGTTCCATGGTGGAGCAGAGGGACGTGCCAACAACCGTTTGCCCCATGGCAAGGAAACTTTTTATGGTGAGGACAGAGGCTCGCTGCGTGAGTTTGCACATTTCTGCATCGATGCCGGTGCCGATGTGGTCTATGGCCACGGACCTCATGTGGTGCGTGCGGTGGAACTCTACAAGGAGCATCTCATTGCTTACAGCCTTGGCAATTTTTGTACTCCCTATGGCATGAGCTTGTCGGGCATTTCGGGTTATGCGCCGGTGCTCGAGGTGAAAGTGTTGTCGGACGGTCGTTTTGCCGGAGGGCGTATTCATTCTTTCATCCAGCAGCGCGGTGTGGGTCCTCGCCTTGATACCGAAAACAGAGTGGCTCGCGAGATGCGCCGCCTCACTTTGCTCGATGTTCCCGGCACCCCCATCGATATTGCCGACGATGGTACAATCACCCGAAAGTGAGTGGAAAAATCCTAAATCCCGTGGTAAACATGCACTTTAGGTGAAAAAAAAGTGCAAAAACCATTCGGTATGAAAAATAATGCCTACTTTTGCACTCCGCAAGAACCCTGCAAATTAGTAATAACAAAATAAAAACTCATCAAACAATGATCGTAGTACCTGTAAAGGAAGGCGAAAACATCGAACGCGCCCTCAAAAAGTTCAAGAGAAAATTCGAAAAGACCGGTATCGTGAAGGAACTTCGCGCACGCCAGCAGTTTGACAAGCCTTCAGTTTTGAAGCGTTTGGCAAAGGAACACGCCGTTTACGTGCAGAAACTTCACAGCCAGGAAGACTAATCTGAAGTCTTTCCGGTCTGTTCGGAAAAACATAGTCCGCATCCCCGAAGTTCGGGAGTGCGGATTTTTTTTGTGCCTTTGCGGAACGCATGTTTCGCAGCGCCTTCGGCTGTTTCACTGGAGGCTTTTGGCTGCCGCTCCGAAGGCAATCGGAATGTTTGGGAGTGGGTTCGGCTACATCGTGACGGCTTTAGCCGAAGAATAAATAGCAGATGGCGATGGCTGCAACGATACCTGCAAGATCGGACAACAGGCCGCAGGCCACGGCGTGGCGTGTGTGGCGTATGCCCACCGAACCGAAGTAAACGGCCAAAACATAGAATGTGGTGTCGGTGGAACCTTGGAAAATACAACTGAGACGGCCCACAAACGAGTCGGCACCGTAGGTCTGCATCGCATCCACCATCATGCCGCGCGCACCGCTTCCGCTGAGTGGCTTCATGATGGCTGTCGGCAGCGCTCCCACCCATTCGGCATCGAGACCGGTCAGGCTGACCATCCACGTCACAGCCTCGATGAGCCACTCCATGGCCCCACTTGCGCGGAACACGCCTATACCCACGAGCATGGCTACCAGATAAGGGATGATGCGCACGGCGGTTTCGAAACCTCCCTTGGCGCCTTCCACAAAGGCTTCGTAGACATTGACGCGCTGCATGATGCCGGCCATGAGAAAGCAGATGATGATGACGAACAGCAGGACGTTGGCAGTGGTGGTGCCTACGAGGTTCATCATAGGGCCGTCCAGGCGACTGAAACCCCAAATGATGCCTGCCACGGCGGCCGACAGACCTCCGAGCGTGAGGAGCAAGGTGCGGTTGAACAAGTTGATGCGTTGGTAGAGGCTTGTGACGATGATGCCGGCCAGGGTGGAGAAAAATGTGGCAAGGAGGATGGGGACGAACACGTCCGTGGGGGCTGCCGCTCCCATCTGTGCGCGATACACCATGATGCTTACGGGGATGATGGTAAGGCCTGAGGTGTTGAGCACCAGGAACATTATCATGGAGTTGGATGCCGTGTCCTTTTTTGTGTTCAGCTCCTGCAGTCCCTCCATGGCTTTCAGTCCGAGCGGTGTTGCCGCGTTGTCAAGTCCCAGCATGTTGGCGGAAATGTTCATGAAGATGTTTCCCACCACGGGATGGTTCTTGGGGATTTCGGGGAAGAGTTTCTGAAATACCGGTCCCAGCACTCGTGCCATGGCTCGCACCACGCCTCCCAATTCGCCCACGCGCATGATGCCCAACCACAGGGCCAACACTCCGGTAAGGCCGAGCGATATTTCGAAAGCCGTTTTTGAGGTTTCGAAAGTACTGTCCATAATGGCCGGAAACACCGATGTATCTCCCAGGAACAAGAGTTTGACAACAGCTACCACAAAGGCGATGAGGAAGAATGCAATCCAAATATAATTGAGTACCATACCCACATTTTTTAGTCCGAGTGCAAAGGTAGTGAAAGGCGAGAGGAATGCGACGAAAAAGCGGCACGATTTTTCAGTTGCATTCCCGAGCCGCCTCCTGCCTTATTTTGAGGTAGCGTCAAGCAGAGAAAAAATCAGAGTCTTCCTTGGGAATAAGTGAGTATGCGGACAGGGGAAATCTATTGATGAAATGGGGAAAAACGAATCTTGTTAAAACAACTGCAAAGGGCTTTTCCCCTCTCTTGACGATGCTTGGGAAAGCGTGCGAGGACCGGTGCTGAATGCGCGTCCGCATGCAAGAAAAATCTGCAGTGCTTGCAGAAAATTTTACAAGCACTGCAGAAATTTCTAAACGCCTTGCAGAATTAGCCCCTTGCCTTTGGCGCTCGTCAGTCTTCTGTTTTCGACTCGATGAGCGGTTGCAGGGCCATTCGTGCGCACTCGTAACCCTCTTCGTAGAGCGCGTTGAGTTTTTCCTCATCCTGCTCCAGTCTGTCCACCTCCATGGGGCGTATCGGCCGGATGGCGATGATTTCGCCGGCATCCTCCATGCGTTCGATGAGTTCCAGTTCCTGGTTGTATAGCTCGTGCCGCTTGCTCAGCAGCAGGCGTAGGCGCGGATAGTTGCGGTAGATGAATTTCGGCTGCTTGATGTCGCGTCCCGTGTCGCGGTATCCTCGGTTGCGTGTGAGCACCACCACGGGCTTCTTGAAGCCGAGAGCCAAAGCACGCTCCACAGGGATGGAGTCGGCAATGCCGCCATCGAGCATCGGTTCACCATCCACATTGACGATGGGGCAGACGTAGGGCAGGCTGCTCGAAGCTTTGGTGATGAGCAACAGGCGTTCGGGGTCTTGGGTCTCGGTGAGATATTCTGCCTGACCGGTTCGGCAGTTTGTTACCACCATCTCAAAGCGCATGGGGTTGGCGAAGCAGGTGGCATAGTCGAACGGCAGGAGTTCGTTGGGCAGTCGGTCGTACATGGTGTGCTGGTCGAAAATGCTGTGTTGCGACCAGAGGTGTTTCATCCCGATGTAGCGATATTTCTTCATGTAGTCGATGGTCGAGAGCTTGGCGCGTCCACGCTGCCGACTCATGTACGACAGGCCGTTGCACGCACCTGCCGATACAGCGATGCAGTGTGGGAAACTGATACCGGCATCCATGAGGTAGTCCATCACTCCGATGTTGAACACCCCTCGCATCCCGCCTCCCTCCAGAACGAGGGCCGTGTTGATAAGTTTAGTCTTCATCTTTCAGTATTCGTTGTGTGATTGTTCGAATTTGCCATGCAAATCGCTTTTTGCAAGGCAAAGATACGCTTCGTGCGTATGCAATTCCAACTTGTGGCGACAAAAAGACGAGTTTTCCAAATAAAAAGTGTATTTTTGCCCTATTACTTTATCGAAATGCAACCTAACTATGCTTTTTCCGCAACAAACGTATGTGCAACGGCGTGAGGAATTGCGCCGCCTCGTGGGCACAGGATTGATCCTGCTGCCGGGCAACAACGACAGTCCGATGAACTATCCGGCCAATGCCTATAAGTTTCGTCAGGACAGCAGTTTCCTATACTTCACCGGCCAGCACCGCGATGGGTTGGTGCTCCTGATGGATGCTGACACGGGTCGCGAAGTGCTGATAGGCGATGAAATCGACATCGACGACATCGTGTGGTATGGCAGCGTGACTTCGGTGCGCGAGATGGCCGAGCAGAGCGGTGTGGGTGAAGTACAGCCCATGTCGGCTTTGGCCGAAATTGTTGGCGAAGCCCGCCGTTCCGGTCGTAAGGTGCATTATCTGCCTCCTTATCGGCACGAAACGATGCTCACATTGCACGACCTGTTGGGCATACACCCCTCCGAGCAGCGAGCCGGCGCTTCGTTGCCCCTGATACACGCTGTGGTGAAGTTGCGTTCCGTTAAATCTGCCGATGAAATCGCTGAAATGGAACGAGCAAGCCACATTGGTTATCTCATGCACACCACGGCGATGCAGCTGTGCCGTCCGGGAGTGACGGAACGCTACATCGGCGGCGTGCTCGACGGAATAGCTGCGGCTCACGGCAGTATCGTTTCGTTCCAAAGCATTGTGTCGATGCATGGAGAGATTCTGCACGGCTATCCTTCTGATCGACAGTTGGAGGCCGGCCGTCTGCTGCTTTGCGATGCCGGTGCCGAGACGAGCGAACACTATTGTTCCGACCACACACGCACGACCCCTATCAGCGGAAAGTTCACACAGAAGCAGAGAGACATCTACGACATCGTGGTGGACTGCCACGACCTCGCCTTGACGCATGCCCGCCCCGGTGTGCGGTGGTGGGATGTGCACATGGACGTGTGCCGTCTGATGACCGACCGTCTGAAGGACCTCGGACTGATGCGTGGAGATACCGAAGAGGCAGTACGTGCCGGTGCACACGCGCTATTCTTACCCCACGGCCTTGGCCACATGATGGGCATGGATGTGCACGACATGGAGGGCCTTGGCCAAATCTACGTGGGCTATGACGAAGAGACACGTCCCAGCTCGCAGTTTGGCACAGCCAGCTTGCGCTTCGCCCGTCGCCTGGAGGAAGGATTCGTGGTGACCGACGAACCCGGCATCTACTTCATCCCCGACCTAATAGACCTTTGGCGAAAAGAGGGAACCAATGCAGAGTTTCTCAACTTTGATGCCATTGAGCAGTATAAGGACTTTGGAGGTGTTCGCATCGAAGATGATGTGCTCATCACGAAGGACGGTTGTCGCTTCTTGGGCGAAGAACGCATCCCGTACCATGCCGAAGACGTGGAACGCTTTATGGCAGAACGCAAGGGCTGAGCGTGGACGATGCAGACCAATGACGAAAGATCAATATCAATTTTATAAAAAATCAAATCAATGAAAAAGTTTTTTGTTTTAGCACTGGCGGCTTGCACATTGGCTCCCGCTGCACAGGCACAGGAACCCGGAACGTACTCTAAGGACAGCGCGTTCGTCGTGGTGAAAGCCAATCCCATCACTTCCATCAAGGACCAAAACCAAAGCGGTACTTGCTGGGCTTACTCCTCATTTGGCTTCTTCGAGGCCGAACTCTTGCGTCTTGGCAAGGGCGAGCACGACCTTTGTGAGTCGTTCCTCGTTTACCACACCTACATGGACCGTGCTGACAAGGCCGTTCGCACCCATGGCGACGTGAGCTTCTCGCAGGGCGGCTCTTTCTATGATGCTGTATACTGCTTGAAGAATTATGGCATCTGCCCTCAGGAGGCTATGCCCGCTCCCGGTTCGCTCTATGGCGACTCTCTGTTTAACTTCAACCAACTTGACGCAGTGGCTTCTGCCTATGTGAAGGCTATCGCACAGGGCAAGCACAAGAAGCTCTCCCTCTCTTGGAAGAAGGACCTCTGTGGAATTTATGCCAACTACTTTGGCGAACTTCCCAAGAACTTCACCGTAAATGGTAAGGAGTATACTCCGCATTCGTATGCCGAGTCTCTCGGTCTGAACATGGACGACTACGTTTCGCTGACCTCTTACACACACTACCCCTTCTACACCAAATTCATCATCGAGGTACAGGACAACTGGCGCTGGGCTGAGAGCTACAACCTGCCGCTCGACGAGTTTATGGACGTCATGGTTAGCGCTGTGAAGAATGGTTACACATTTGCTTGGGGTTCGGACGTGAGCGAGAAAGGTTTTGACGCACGCAAGGGCGTTGCAACTGTGCCCTCCGGTGCCAAGGAAAACGATAAGACAGGTTCGGACGCTGCACGTTGGACCGGCTCGAACGAGCGCAACAATGCTTCTGTGGCAGGTGGCGAAGGCGAGTTGACCATCACGCAAGAGATGCGCCAGATTGGTTATGACAACTGGACAACCACCGACGACCATGGCATGGTGATCTATGGTATCGCCAAGGATGCCAAGGGCAAGGAGTATTTCATGGTTAAGAACTCTTGGGGCGACTACGGACCTTACAATGGCATGTTCTATGCTTCGATGCCTTTCGTGGCTTACAAGACAATGAACATCCTCATCCACAAGGATGCTCTTCCCAAGAAGATTGCTCGCAAGCTCGGCCTCTGATTTTAGGAAGCCGAACTAAGAACATTTGCATAGCACACATTAAGGGAATGCACTCCACTTTGGTCGTCTTCCGATGGCGACAAAAGCATGGTGCTCTACTTTAGAATCTCAGATATTTGCCGCCCCATCGTCAGCGATGGGGCGGTGTTATTCTGAAGAGTATGGTGCGCAGACCAGTTCGTAGGAACACTTGCACATAAGTCATTCCACCGAACAGATACATACGCGCGAATAATTCCGGAGACAGTTCTCGATAACCCCATATTGGTGCTGAAGTTCTATAAGAGCTTGAACGATGGAGCACTCCGCATGATTTCTCAAACTTCTCTAACCCTACAGATTTATGAAACGCATTCTATCACTTTTCATCGCAATGATCGCTCTGCTCCCCGTCGTGGCGCAAACTCAAGCCGATGTTGAGGATTGGTACAAGA
Source organism: Bacteroidaceae bacterium (assembly GCA_017461605.1). Taxonomy (GTDB): domain Bacteria; phylum Bacteroidota; class Bacteroidia; order Bacteroidales; family Bacteroidaceae; genus Alloprevotella. Next base: position 57,373 of record JAFTXN010000010.1, on the reverse strand, counting down.
AAGGCCTTGACTTCGACCAACAAGGTCGCTACACTGAAGCTGCGAAAAGGTGGCGTAAGGCTGCGGTGCAAGGCTATGCCAAAGCTCAGCACTATGATCGTTTCGAGTGAATTTATAGCATCTACCTTTTAATATAGAGGATTCTATTGGGCTTTTGTGCATTTCATAATGGCAGATAGCACCTTTGTGTCGCTATCGGATTTGCTCCTGCGGTATCAGTGCATGATCGAACATCACTTTTGAATGATTGTTCCACTTGAGTTCCTTTTTTACAACTTCGCCGGTAGCCTTAAGAATACACTCTCTGTAAATTTTGGAGATGCGATAGTATTCTCCGTTCTCCTCTTTGTGAAAATGGTGTCCTTCCTCCACGATTCTGTAAGCATAAGGGAACTCTTTTGTGCTTCGGCAACGATGTCGCTGATGTCGCCGCTGAGCACCGACGGTCGCCCTTCCACAACGCCAACGAACGGCATGTATTTCAGTTGGTGCTGTTGGCAAAATTCGTTGATGGAATCGTAGAAAATTGTTCCCATCAGGATGTCGCATCCACAGTCGGCAGCCATCTTTGCGCCCTCCAGTCCTTCCGCTTCCGTGTAGGCCACGACTTCCAGAAAGGTGGTTTTGCCACACTCCTTCATACGGGCGTATAGTTCCTCCATGTTCTTCTTAGGCAGTGGGTGTTCCTTGAATCCCCAAAAATCGGCTTGGGAGTTTCTGCATTGCTCGAAAATTTCAGCCGCATTCGGCACGGTGAAATCGTCGTGGGTTAGCATGACTATTAGCTTGGGGAGATTTTTCATAGTAATCGTTTCAGAATTTCTGAAATTGCTTTTGGGATTTGGTGTATACAAGCCTCGCTATCTTCTGCTCTTGGCGATGAAAGGTAAGACCTGTTAATGAAAAAGCGGCAGCACTTTCTCCTTCTATGTGACGAAGTTGAAATGAACTGCCTTTTATGCTTGTTTTTCTGTATGCCGGTGGTAGATTATTTCTTCAACTGCATGCCAATGAGCATACCATCGTATTTGGACAGCAGGCTGCTGAGCGTATTCAGGTTGCTGTTGTTGGTCATGGAAGATACTTTTGTAAGCATGGTCAGCAACTTGTCGGCATCGTAGAGCAAGCTGATAGAATTGCCCGTCACGACCACTTTGGGTGAAGTGGTAGCCATACCATTGAGATAGGTCATGGTAATCTTCTTGTTGGCAGCATCAAGTGTGTACGTGCCGCTCATGGTGCGACTGCCCAGCTTGGCGGTGTATGTACCATCATTCTTAAAAGTGTAGCTGCAACTGCCGGCTTTGATGCCAACTTTGCCCAACATGGTAGCGAGCTTGCTCTCCACTTGTGAGGCTGCGATTTCGCCACCGGCTTGTGCCAGGAAGTTTTCCGATTCGAACACGCAGTCGGGGGCTGTGTAGTTCCATGTTCCCACAAGGCTGCTTTGGCTGAGTGTGGCCGATCCGCTGAGCAGCGAACCGAGCAAGGAACCCAGCAGACTGCCTGTGGAAGAGGCTGAAGCCGAAGCCGAATTGCCGGATGTGGCTGTACCTGCCCCGTTTGCCCCTAAGAGGGAACTGTTGGTGCCGGTACAGGCAGCGAGAAGCAAAGTGGCAGCCATGAGAGCGGCTGCGAAGAAATTCTTTTTCATATGTGTGTAAAATTAAAATCGGCTGCAAATTTCGCATCTGCAGCCGATATATACAATAAATTTAGATAGAAAGTCTGAAAACATAGACACAAAGTCCGGTTATCGGAGCATGCGTTTCAACTCGCCGAGGATGAGCACCACGCTGGTGATGGCGAACAACAGCACCCAGTCGATGAAGCTCAAGGGAGCGACACTGAACATCTTTCCGCCCAGGCTGACGATGGCCACTTGTCCGAAGACAATCAGCAACGCGATGCCCATGAAGCCTTTGCTCTCCTTCATGTTGTGGAAAGCCGAGCGGCCGGACAGGAATGACTTTGCGTTGAACATATTCCAGAACTGCAGGAAGACGAACAGCGTGAAGAACACGGCGCCCTTGTAGAGCGTAAATGGTTCTGCACCATCGGTCATGTGGAAGTTGAGTAAGGCCTCTCTGCCTGCGGCATCGGCAAAGCTGCAATGGTTGAAGAGGAGCATCACAGCAGTGAGTACTACTGTAAATGTGATACCCATTCCCACGATGCCGGTCCACATGTCGCGCGACACGATGAAGTCCTCGCGCCGACGCGGTTTGTGGTTCATCACATCCATGCTGGGCGGCAACGAAGCCAGGGCCATGGCAGCAAAGGTGTCCATGATGAGATTTACCCAAAGCATCTGTGTTACTGTGAGCGGCGATTTCGTTCCTACAAATGCGCCAATCAGCACAATCAGGCAGGCGGTTACGTTGATGGTCATCTGGAAGAGGATGAAGCGCTGTATGTTGCGATAGAGCGAACGTCCCCACATCACGGCGCGTGTGATGCTTGTGAACGAATTGTCCATGATGGTGATGTCGCTCGCTTCCTTTGCCACACTTGTGCCGTCGCCCATGGAGAGTCCCACGTGGGCGGCTTTCAGTGCCGGAGCGTCGTTGGTGCCGTCGCCTGTCACTGCCACCACTTGTCCCTTCTTCTGCAAGGTTTCCACCAATCGCTTTTTGTCCATCGGTCGGGCGCGTGAAATGATTTTCAGGTCGAGTATGCGTTCTTCCAGCTCGCTGTCGGACAGTGCGGCAAACTCCGGACCAGTGATTTGGTTGCGGTCGCCATCTTCGGGCTGCCACAGGCCGATTTGTCGACCGATTTCGCGAGCTGTGCCGGGGGTGTCGCCGGTTACAATCTTGATGTTGATACCGGCGTCGATGCAGGATTGCACAGCGTCGGGCACCTCGCGGCGAACGGGGTCGGCAATGGCAACAATGCCAAGGAATGTCAGGCGTTCGGCCACGGCTTTTCCGTCGGCAATAGTGGCGTCGCCATCATTCAGCACTTGGTAGCCGAAGCCCAGGGTGCGCATGGCTTTGTTCTGATAGGCCTGCAGTTGTTCGTCGATGGTGGCGCGGGTGATGCCGCCCAAGGTCTCACGACACAGACCGTGCACAATCTCCGGTGCTCCCTTGATGAAGAGAACGCGCTTGCCGGGCAGAGCGGCCGAGCGCACTACGGTGGCCATGTATTTGCGCTCGGTGGAGAACGTGAGTTGTTCCAGCACCGGTGCTGCGGCGCGCAGCTTCTCATAGTCGCGTCCCTGGTCGGTCAGCCACAGCAGCAGGGCGCCTTCGGTGGGATTTCCCATCACCTTGTGCGAGCCGTCGGGCTGTGCCGCCAGGAAGGCGGTGGAGTTGACAGCGATGGCTTCGGCCAGCAGGGCCGACATCTCATCGCCCTCAGTGAGTTGCTGTGTGTCGAGGCCGAAGAAGCGTGTCTCATGAATGCGCATTTGGTTTTGTGTGAGCGTTCCCGTCTTGTCTGTGCAGATAACGGTTGTGGCTCCCATGGTTTCGCAAGCGTGCATCTTGCGCACCAGGTTGTTGGTCTTGAGCATGCGGCGCATGCTGAGTGCCAACGAGAGTGTGACACTCATGGGCAGGCCTTCGGGCACTGACACCACGATGAGCGTAACGGCAATCATGATGGTCTGCAGCAAGTGGGGGATAAAGGCATCCCAAGTGAAATCGTTGCTTCCGGCGAGGAACAACACGATGCGTCCCACGAGGATGAGTGCCGCCAGGCCGTAACTAATCTTGGTGATGACGTTGCCAAGTCCGTCAAGCTGTATGTTGAGCGGTGTACGCTCGCTGTTGTCGATTTGTGCCGCTGTGAAAACTTTTCCATTCTCTGTGGCATCGCCCACAGCAATGACGCGCATGATGCCATGGCCATCCACCACGGTGGTGCCGCGCATGGCTTGGTTGGTAGGGTAGGTGGCTTCGCTGTCGTAGTCGGCCGGATTGCACGATTTCTTCACAATGGGTTCGCCGGTGAGTGTAGACTCGTTGATTTGCAGCGAGACGCTTTCCAGAAGCTCTCCGTCGGCCGGCACTTCCACTCCGGTGCCGAGCACCACGATGTCGCCTACCACGATGTCGCGTTTTGGCACTTCGGTGACGCGTCCGTCGCGGATGGCTTGCACGGGGTCGTCATCGTTCACTTGATTGAGGATGTCGAAAGCACGATTGGCTTTTACTTCGAACCAGAAACCGATGCCGGTGGCCAAGATGATGGCCACGAAGATGCCGATCGGCTCAAAGAAAGCGCTGGCGTCGCCTTGGCTCTCGCCTTCGTGAAAGAACTCAAAGCAGGCAATGCCCACCGATGCCAAGAAGGCAAGGAGCAGAATGCGAATGATGGGATCTTGAAACTTCTCCAGGAATTGTTTCCACAAGGGTGTCTTCGCCGGAGGTGTCAGTACGTTTTCACCATGTTGGCGGCGGCTGGCGAGGACTTCCTCCTGCGTCAGGCCGGTGTGTTTCTTGTTTTCTTCCATTTGTCTATCAGATATTTTGTGCGCGAAGTTAGCGAAAGCTGTGGGATATGCCAAGTTTCTATGTCGCAGAAGTAGGTGATGGAATGGTCTTCCTATGATTTAGTTTTCAGCAGATGACAAATGGGATGGCTTTTGAGGAAAATCTGCAAGGCGTTTAGAAAATTCTGCAGTGCTTGTAGAATTTTCTAAACGCCTTGTAGATTTCTTGGCTCAGTGTGTTCCCTAATGCCTGTCGAAGATTGCATCCCAATCCTTCCACACCGGTTCGCGCCCCCTGCGACGTAGTGCTTCGGCCACTTGGAGGGCAGTTCGCTCATCGCTCACATGAAATTGCTCCAAGGTCTGTGGGTGCGTGCAATAGCCTCCCGGTTCGGTGCGGCTCTCTGCGCTCATTGTCGTAACTCCCAAGGTGGCCATGTTGTCGCGCAGTTCAGCCGGTTCGCGTGTGGAATAGGAAATGTCGACATCGTGGTCGAAAATGCGCATGGCCAGGGTGGCTTGCACCAGTTGCCGGTCGGTCATGACACAATTGGGTCGAAAACCGCCGTTCTTCGAAGGGCGCATACGTGGGAAGTTCACGCTGTACTTGGTCTGCCAATAGTGTTTCTGCAGATAGCGCAGGTGATAGGCCATCATGGCGATGTCGGTTCTCCATTCGCGTTCCAACCCGATGAGCACACCCATCCCTATACTGTGCACACCGGCTTGACCCATGCGGTCGGGAGCATTGACGCGCCAGGTGAAGTCCGCCTTTTTTCCCCGTGGATGATACAAGTTGTAACGTTCGCGGCAGTAGGTCTCTTGGAAGCAAATCACTCCGTTCATGCCATGGCGTCGCAGTTCTGCATATTCCTCGGTATCGAGTGGCATCACTTCGATTTTCAGGTTGCAGAAGTAGGGCTTTGCCAGATCGAGGGCTCGAGCGATGTAAGGCACACCGGCTTTTGCCGGATTTTCACCCGTAACCAGGAGTAGGTTTTCGAAAGGTGCCAACTGCTTGATGGCCTTGTATTCCATCACCATTTCATCCTCTGTGAGAATGGTGCGTTTCATCTTGTTGGACACGTGAAAACCGCAATACACGCACGAATTGCAGCACGAGTTGGTGAGATAGAGCGGGATAAACATCGACATGGTGCGCCCGAAGCGCTCTTCTGTGTAGCGGCGGGCCAGGTGCGCCATCTGTTCGAGGTGAGGTTCGGCAGCCGGGCTGATGAGTGCCAGGAAGTCGTCCATGTCGCAGCGCGTTTTGTGCAGCGCACGTTGCACGTCGGCCGCGGTCTTGGTGGCAATACGTGCAGAAATGTCGTCCCACGAAAGGGTTTCAATAAAGTCGGAAAACATGTGCAGACGGTGGATAAGCAGATTTTTAGTCGAGAAATGCCGTCAATGGCGAACTGGCCACGGCTTCGCCACCGGTACTGACGAGCCCGAGTCCGGCTTCGTAGGCTTCGCGCCCGGCAATGACGGCCCGTCGGAAAGCATCGGCCATTTTTGCCGGTTGTCCGGCTACGGCAATGGCCGTGTTGACCAAACAAGCGTCTGCCCCCATCTCCATGGCTTCGGCGGCATGGCTGGGTGCTCCGATGCCGGCATCCACCACTACGGGCACGGTGCTCTCTTCGATGATGATACGCAGAAAGTCGCGCGTCAGCAGTCCGCGATTGGTACCTATGGGTGCTCCGAGTGGCATCACAGCAGCAGCTCCGGCCTCGGCCAACCGCTTGCACAGGGTGGGGTCGGCTTGACAGTACGGCAGCACCACAAACCCCATTCGAGCCAGTTGCTCGGTGGCACGAAGCGTCTCAGTGCTGTCGGGTAGCAAAAAGCGAGGGTCGGGATGAATCTCCAGTTTCAGCCATTCGGTGCCGAAAGCCTCGCGTGCCAATTGTGCAGCCAACACAGCCTCTTCGGCATTGCGCACCCCACTGGTGTTGGGCAGCAGCTGTAGCCCCGGTCGAACGATGTGCGTCAGCAAGTCGTCTTGTGTGTCTTCCGGGTCTACACGCTTCATGGCTACGGTAACCATCTTCGTGCCCGAAGTGGCAATGGCCTCGGCCATCGCTTCGTTGGAGTGGAACTTGCCGGTTCCGAGAAACAGGCGTGAATGAAAAGTTCGCCCGGCAATAATCAGTGGCTGCGTGGGCGAGGTGTTGCAATGTGTTTGGGCGTTCATGCAGAGATATATTAATATGTATTCGAAGTGGGAATGTACTTGGTGTTACCCACCGCAAGCCGCCTTGATAATGGTAAGGCGCATATCTTGCGACAGCTGAAACGTCTTCCATTCGGAGCGAGGGACGAGCAAACCCTGCACAGCCACGGCGTAGCCGATGGACAAAAATCCCAATTGGGTCATCAGGTCTGAGAGGTGAGAGGCCGAAGTTTCCACTTCGTTGTTGTTAATAAAAACTTTCATTCCATAAATTTTAGAGAGGTTGGCATGAAAGCAAAAAAACACGGGAAGCCGGTGGCTTGGGGATAAGAAAAGCGATAAAAGCACAATTCCTACGGCAGCATTGTCTGCATCAGGTCGGAGGGTATGTTCTCAGCCCCGCATCGGGCACCCCTTTGTCTTTGCTTGCGTGGGCAAAGTTAGTGCAAGGCGAGCGAAAAGCCAAACTTGTTTGAGCTTTTCCGAGCCGCCGCCTAACTTGGGCTTTGCCAAAGTGTGCAAGGCGAGCGAAAAGCCAAACTTGTTTGAATTTTTCCGAGCCGCCTAACTTGGACTTTGCCAAAGTGTGCTATGCAAGCCGTCCGGAACGTATCAGTCTCTTAGGTGAAAATATGGAAAAATGGATAAGTGGACTGACAAAAACGGGCAAGAAGTGTTATCCGTTTCAAAAAAAACTCGCCTCTGTGTGTATATTCCTCCGCATAATGTTTTTAATTTTGCACGCAGAAACATCAAGGTTGGTAAAAGGTGATCGGAAAATGAGAAAATGCATGTGAATTTTCTGAAGAAGTATTTCTGAACCACCTTACCGAATTGAACTAAAACCAATCACCCTATGGGAGGCTTTTTCGGAACTATCTCCACCACCGGTTGTGTGGCAGATCTTTTTTATGGTACGGATTATAATTCGCACCTTGGAACACGGCGTGGAGGTATGGCCACTTATCATCAAGACGAGCGGCGTTTCACACGTTCCATACACAATTTGGAAAATTCTTATTTTCGTACAAAGTTTGAACCCGGGCTCGATCGTTTTTCCGGATCTAATTCCGGCATAGGCGTTATCAGTGATACCGATGCCCAACCCTTGGTTATCAATTCGCACTTGGGACGTTTTGCTATTGTGACGGTTGCCAAAATTATCAATTTGGAGGAACTGGAGAAGCAGATGCTGCGTGAGCAGAAGCACTTTGCGGAGTTGTCGTCGGGCAGGACTAACCAAACCGAACTGATAGCTCTGATGCTGATTCAGGGCAAGACCTTCGTCGAGGGCATTGAGAACGTGTTCCGTCACATCAAAGGCTCGTGTTCGATGTTGCTGCTTACGGAAGACGGCATCATTGCCGCTCGCGACAAGTGGGGGCGTACGCCTATTGTCATCGGACGGAAAGAGGGTGCCTATGCTGCCACCAGTGAGAGTACGGCCTTTGCAAATTTGGGATATGACATCCACCATTATGTGGGGCCGGGCGAAATCGTGAAACTTCATTCCGACAAGATGGAAGTGATGCGTCCGGCCGACGACCGGATGCAGGTTTGCTCTTTCCTCTGGGTGTATTATGGTTTTCCCACCTCTTCCTACGAAAATCGTAATGTGGAGCACGCCCGTTTTGAGAGTGGCCGCATGATGGGTAGTGAGGATGAGACACCGGTGGATTGCGTTTGTGGCATCCCTGACTCAGGAGTGGGAATGGCTCTGGGCTATGCGGCAGGTATCGGTCGCCCATATCATCGTGTGATTGCCAAATACACCCCCACATGGCCGCGTAGCTTTACCCCTACCAACCAAGAGATGCGTTCGCTCGTGGCAAAGATGAAACTCATCCCCAATCGCTCGATGTTGGCGGGTAAGCGCGTGTTGTTTTGCGATGACAGCATCGTTCGTGGTACACAGTTGCGCGACAATGTGAAAGAGTTCTTTGATGGAGGAGCTAAAGAGGTACACATGCGAATTGCTTGCCCTCCCTTGATATATGCTTGTCCATTTATTGGCTTCACTTCGCAAAAAAGCAACATGGAACTCATCACCCGACGCATCATCAAGGAGCTGGAGGGCGATGAGAACAAAAATCTGGCTCAATACGCCACAACCGGCTCGCCCGAATACGAACGTTTGGTGGAACAGATACGTCAGCACCTGGGACTGACCACGCTTCGCTTTAACAAACTCGAAACTTTGGTCAAAGCCATCGGATTGCCCAAGTGTCGCCTTTGCACGCATTGCTTTGACGGAACAGGGTGTATGTAGGACTTATATAAATCTCAGATAGTCAGTTGATAAATACTACAACAGCGCAGAAGCTTTCTCGTCTGAAGAAAACTTCTGCGCTGTTGTTTTTCATCTCTCCATAGTGACAGAAGTGACAGAGAAAATGCGATTTCGGAAATTTCAGTAGGGAGAAAATAAGGTACGGAGGCTTTGCATGTTTGTCAATGCCTTTCTTTTTAGTCGAGCGATGGTTTCTCTTTCTGTAGGAACGAACTGGGGGATGTTATTAAGTGGGGATTTTTTTGTGGAATCCTGATTTGTGATTTTTCTTAAAAAAGCGTAAAAAGACTGCTTGGCTGTTACCCTTTTGGCCTGTTTTGTGAGCATTTGTGTATAATTGCAGCATAAAACGTTACATATTACTATGAAAAAGATATTGTTGACTGTCCTGTTTTTGGTGGCAGCGAGTTGTATCTCCATGTATGCCTCCATTGTATCGGTATATTCTTTGGTGAAATCTGAAGTTTCGGATTCTCAGGAAAAAAAGTATGAGCCATGTGATCCCTACAAGTATCAGAGCAACATGACGATGATTGCTGTGGTAAAGCAGCAGGGTGTGGTGTTGGCCGACTGTGAAGTTGCAGTACTTGATAGCCAAGGCGAATGCCGTGCCAGCAGTTTCTCTGTGTCAGAAGATGGTCATTTGGTGTATCTCGTTATTCAGGGCGAGGGTGCCGGCGAAGCCCTGACATTCAGGGTGGTTTACAATGGTACCGAGGGACCGGTGGACGTAGCTGCAACCGAGACCTATACTTATATGAGCGATGCCATGGTGGGTACATTTGCTGCTCCCTTTGTGCTGAACATTCCTGCCGATCCTACGGGCATTTCCTCGGCTTCGGTGTCCGGGGTCCGTGTGCAACCTATATCGGGAGCACTCGTGATAGAGGCCGGTAATGGTGCTGAGGTGCGCATCTGCACTGCTTGTGGCAAGATGCGCACCTTGTGCGTCGCCGGCCGACAAGTGGTGTCGTTGCCGGCCGGAGTTTATGTGGTGAACGGAAAGAAATATGTGGTGAAATAATAAACACAAGACTATATGAAAGACATTTTTACACAAAGCGTTTTGAAGTTGCGGCATTCGGCAGATCGCGTGTTGCATATCCAGCTGCGGCAGCTGTGGTTTGTTGCGTTGATGTTGGTGGGAAGTTTGCCGGTTTGGAGTACAGAGCCCACTTTTACATGGATAGACAGTACCATGACACCGGAGAGTCCCACGGTCAGAGCACTCTTGATGTATGGCGACACAAATGGTGCACCCAGCTACTGGGATTACGGTGATACTGACAATCCGTCCATCACTATAACCCGAACAACAGGAGCCGGAGTGTCGACCTATTCCGACTTAGGCTTTTTGACATGTAATGAGCCGCACGGACTTATCGTATCACAGAAGAAAGATATCGACGGGCATCGTGCCATTGATGGAATATGGAAACTTTATGATAGCGAGGAGGCCACTGTGATGTTCTACAATCCTTATGGAACAAGTAGTGGTTGGGACGATAATACATATTATGTATATGTGGAAATTCTGCCGGCGGTGAAATTCTCTCCCGGTGACGTTTTTGAAATTAAATTTCAGGGGCAATGGTGTGCAGACAATGACACATGGGAAAGTACGTCCCTCACACTCACAACGTCCCCCGTTTCATGGGACTATTTCAAAGAGGGGACTTATTCACGCAACAACAACAATGTGGAGTATACCATCTCCGGTTTGCCTCTGTTAGCTTCTGACCTTAAATATAGATTGGAATTTTTAGAGTATTTCTATTATCATAATGGTCAATACAGAAAAACTGCCACCGAAACATTCCAGATAAATGGTCAAAATGCAAAAGAGGAAAGGTTTTTGAAGCTAACGACCGATGATAATATTGGAAAGTTTCAAACATACCTAACACAGTCCATCACTAACAGCAATGTTTATCTGCCTGCCCTGTTAGAGATGGAAAACTCTTTGAAAGACAATAGCGATCACAAAGGTGAATACGATAAAATTGTCGAAGAACTAAATAAAGAGCCGACCACCATTGTATTCTCTAATACTGCCGATAGTAAAATTTTCGCGGGTTTCACTTCGACTGAAAATCTGACCGCTACCACCAACGCATGGGGTAAGGAGGTAAAACTGAATTGGAAAAACGGAACAAGTTACCAACCGGACGAAAACGGTAAATGGTATGTATTCAGGTATGTAACATCCGAGGGGGTAGATACGCGTACGCAATTGGCTGCTCTGAATGTGAACGAAATGAGTTACACGGACAAAAGCCTTGACTACGACAAGGACTACACATACCTGGTTACTTTCCTTCCCTCACATTGGAACACCAATCCGGTGGAAATAGCCGATGACTTGAAGGAAACCGTTTCGGCAAAGTTGGAACGCACCTTCTATATCAACCTTGAAGCTACCAGCTTGGAAGGTGGTGTGCAGTTGCATTGGGAGAACCCGGAATTCGGTGACAACGGGAAGTACACATTTGATATTCTGCGTTCGAAAAACGACACGTTAACCTACAACAAACTGAAAGAAGTTCAGGTAACAGACAGATACCAGACCGACTACTACTATGACGATATCGATATGGCTTCGGCTTGTGATGTCTATTATTATAAGGTGGCTGTTACGACCATGGGTGTTCAGCACATTTCTAACCCTGCGTCCGGCAGTATGTTGGGAACAACGAAAGTTACCGATTTCGATGCTTCGAAAGGGGCCTATGCCAACCTGGTGAAATTGTGGTGGAGTGTGGACCAATATGGTTCTGACGACACACAATATATATTATATCGCCGTCTGAATGGACACAAGCAGGATGAGTGGACAAAGATTTATACCGTAACCGGTACGGATGCACAGTACTCGTTTGAGGATGTTTCGGTGAAGCCGGGTCTGTATTACGAATACCAGCTGGAAGTCCGTGTGTCTTGTGGTGGCGAATTCACCTCACCGACATATTTCTATCAGAATGGTTTCGGCATGGCAACCGGTGTGGTGTCCGGCCGTGTAACTTATGGCACCGGAACTGCAGTGGAGAATGTCAGGGTAATAGCTGTGCCGGCTTCTGACCCTGATCATCCGGTGGAACAACAGATGTACGCCCTTCGTGGTCAAGGTCTGAAAGCCGGTATCGTTGTTCCGATGGACAGTGTCAAGATGACAAATATTTTTGGTGGAGAGAAAGGCTTCTCTGCCGAAATGTGGGTGAGCCTTGATAAGAATATCAAGAACTTGAAGGACGAGTCGAGTTATGCCGAACCGATGTTGTTGGAACTGAGCAATGCCTTTGCATTCTATGCCAAGCGTCAGGACAACGGCAAGTATAAATTGGTGGCCAAGGTACCGAATGAAAGCAGAACGCTGCAGGTGCACGAAACAAGCATTGAGCTATCTACACATGAATACCACCACCTTACGTTTACCTACGATGCCGGCAACAAGGAATGGCGTATTGTGGTGGCAGGCGACAGCGTCCTGCAGAAAGCTGTTGTCAGTCAGTCGGCTTTGTTTGCCGTGAAAGATATTCCGCAGAAGAAGCGTGCACTCCTGTTCGGTATCAATGCCGACACTTTGGCTGTGCACAACTTCCAAGGTTTTCTGGATGAACTCCGACTGTGGAAGCGTGCACTGAACGATGAAGAAATTGTCCGTAACTGTGGTCGTCTGCTCGATGGCCAGGAAGAGGGATTGGCACTCTATTATCCGCTGGATGAGAACATTGAAGGGCAGCGAGCAGCTTATGACTATTCGCGTACAGCCGGTGTGACCAACAATATGCATGGACTCATCGGTGTTGGTGGAGTGATCCACAAGCATACACCTACGCAATCCCAATTGTCCAATTATGGTCTCACCGATGCCGGTGGTAACTATATTCTGCGCAGCCTCTCTACCGGAAAGGATGGAATCACTTACAACATCACCCCCATGCTGGGTGTGCACGAATTCTCTCCGGTCAATACGCCTCGTTTCATCTCTGAAAATTCGCTGGTTTATAGTGATGTGAACTTCCAAGATGTTTCGAGTTTCACGGTAAGCGGTGTCATCTATTATGAGAACACCACCTATCCCGTGAAAGGCTGTCAGTTGTTGGTGGATGGCGAGCCGTGCATTTACAACAATCGTATTGTAGAAACCGATGATGAAGGCCGTTTCACCATCAGTGTTCCTATCGGCGACCACTATATCACTGTGGTAAAAGAAGGACATGTCTTTGCCCATGGAGGCCGTTATCCGGCCGACCCCGACAGCATCGGCACATTGTACACTTTCGACCGTGATATTTCCGGACTGACCTTCACAGACAACACCAAGGTGCTCGTTGTGGGACGTGTCAGCGGTGGTAAGGTGCAGAAGGAACTGCCAATCGGTTTCGGCGAGAGTGTGGCCAACATCGGACAGGCTGTGATCGAGCTTAATGCCGGCGACCGCAAGATGAATGTCGAATTGAAAGGTGAAGGCGTAAGCAGTTATTATGACAATGCTACCGGACCACTGACCTATACCAATGATGTGGAGAAGGTGAACAGCACCGCTGTGGTGGGTGGTGGCAGCGAAACGGCTGTCCGTACCATCACGATCACCACCGATGCTGAGACCGGTGAGTTTGCCGCATGGCTTCCACCTGTCCAATATACGGTGAAGAGTGTTTCGGTGAAGAATCCGAATGTTTCGTTCGAAAATTTGCCCATGTTGGATGCATCGGAGGCCTTGAACAGACACAAATCTGTTCTGGTGGAAACCAATGAGGACGGAACAGAGGTGAGATTGGACTCTCTTATCTACAACACCTCGTTGAATCTGAGTTATCGCAGTCCGTCTCAGCTACAGTTGACGGATATCTCAGACGGAAATCCGGGCTTGGGTGGTATCGGAGAACAGTTCTACTATGTAAATCGTTCGGTGGAAGAAGATGGAAAGGTCGTGGAGAAAACAGATACGATAGCACTTTATACCGTATCCAAGGATCCCGAAACACAAGCCAATGTCATCACTTATACGCAGAGCTATCCGTGTGTCATCACCGGTAATACATATAAGTATAGGATTACAGGCTTTGAAGTGTACGAAAACCATGACGGCACAGAAGTGAAGACGGATAAGGTGTTCCTCAAAGGAGCCGTGCTGACCATCGCAAACGAGTTTGCCGGAGATACTCCGATGAGCAACGACGAGACGGCAGAAACCACTGTGGGAGAACCCGAGAGCCATGAGCTGATACTTAATGAGGAAGGTGAAGTGGAGTACAGCTTTGTAGGCGGTTTGCCCAACATTCAAGCTCCCTACACGTTGGGTCTGAGCATCACCTATCAATATGATGGAAATTTCCACTCTTGGAACAAGAATGGAGAATTCTATGCCATTGCTTTGGGTGCTATTCCCACCGGAACCAATTTCGTAACCAAAGGACCGGAGAAAATCCTTGCCGTATTGCGCGATCCACCGGGTTCTAACTCCTCCGCTTCGTGGGAAGAAGGAACCATCATTGATACAAAAACAACAAATGTTGGAAACTTTGATGCAAACTTGGCATTCAAGGGTACTTTCAAGTGGGGGGCTGCAAGGGAAACTGCAACGGGAGCTCCGGGATTTTATCTTTTACAGGATTTTGATAAATTAAAAGACAGAACAGCCGGTTTCGATGTGCATGTACAGGGTAAGGCTGGAGGAGTGGAAACTTTCCAATCAGTTGCAGCTACGACGATTTCCACCAGTGCTTCGCCTGAATATGTAGGAGCCAACGGCGATTTGTTCTATGGAGTGTCTACCAACTTAACTTTTGGAGAAGCTCGCGAAGTGGGCTTCCATGAAGTGGAAGGGGGCAACATCGAACTTGGTTTGAAGGATATTATCAGTGTCGGAGAGGAATACGGTACGACGTTCCTCTACACGCAGCATTACATAGAGTCCACTTTGATACCCAATCTGATTGATCTGCGAAATGGTGTATTGCTTCCTCAGGGAACTGTAGTGCAGCAATCACAGGAAGATACCGTATACTATGTTTCTAATGTGCCGGAGAATCATGAGAACTATGGTACGAGCAATTACGATGAAGTATGGGGTGATAGTAAATTAGATCCTGAAAACTTGCAGATTGTAAATGGAGTCTGTGTAGGTCCGAGTTATACCATATATTTCCCCACCTCATTTACGAGTGGTGAAGACAAGGAACTCAGCGAGGCTTTAGAGGTTGATAGTGTGTACTTGTTCAATGAGCAAGTGCGTAAATGGCAACAGGAGTTGTCCAACAACGAAGCAGTGAAGGTTAAAGCAATAGAAAGCGGTGAGAATGTTGATAATGTCTCATTTGATGCTGGTACTTCTTATAGGAACACCGTGTCTAAAGCTGAAGGTGACGGACTGACATGGAGTGCAGGCTTTAACATTATGATCCTATATGAAAAAGTGAAAGGTTATGAATATAAGAACAAAGGATTCCAGATAAATTTCCACGTTCATGCGAAAGGAGACTATACCCACTCCGAAGATTCTGTTCACACCGATAAAACCACGACCATATATACCCTTGCCGAAAGCGGAACGCGCGATGCACTCTCTGTGGATGTTTATAGTGTTAAGGGGGAAGCTAGCCCCGTGTTCCGTACACGTGGCGGACAGACCAGTTGCCCTTATGAAGGCGAAGTGAAGACCAAGTACTATCTTGATTCGAGTGGCCTGCCTTACACCATTTCGGAAGCCACCATGCAAATTGAGAAACCTGCCATCCTGTGTGCCGAGCCGATTAAGACCGGTGTGCCGGTGGGCGGAAAGGCTTATTTCACCTTTGAGTTGCAAAACAACAGTGAAGTGGAAACCGATGTGTGGTATAGTTTCGGCACAGTGGAAGCATCCAACAAGAATGGGGCACGAGTGCTGATTAACGGAACTCCCGGTGGAAAGAGTCTGCTGATACCTGCCGGCCAAAGCGTAACACAAGTGGTTACCATCGAGCAGGGCGATCCCTCCGTGCTCGATTACGACAGCATTCAGGTGTTCTTGGCTTCGCAGTGCCAAGGCGACCCGACCAGTCCCAATGGAGCCATCTCAGTGTCTGTTCCCATTTCGGCCCACTTCGTGCCGGCTTGTTCGGAGGTGCGTCTGCAAGCTTCTGAGTCGGTCATCAACACAGTTACCGGTGATGTGCTTGAACTTACCATTGATGGCTACGATCCCAACCATCGCAGCCTGAAGAGCATTCAGATTCAGAAGAAAACGGCCGGTAGCGATTGGGTTACCGTGATGGGCTATTTCGTTGATAAAGCCGACTCGACCTCTGTCGTGTGCGAAGCCTTGGGACAGGACGGCTCGAAGACCTTCAAGCTCTCCATGGCAGATGCTATCACATATCCGGACCAAACATATGAATTCCGTGCTATCACGGTTTGCGATTTCGGTCAGGGAGAGGTAAACAATGAGAGTCCGCTTCTCACCATCGTGAAGGATATGAAGCAACCGGCATTGCTTGCGCTGCCTTCGCCTGCTGACGGAGTCTACAATGTGGGTGATGAAATAGCCCTTATCTTCAATGAAGAAATTATCGGTGGCAGCATCAATGCCGACGACAATATCGTTGTAACCGGATTGCTCAACGAAACCCAAGTGGATCATAGTGTGGCTTATCATGCCGAGGGCGGTGAACCGGCTCGGACGGAAGCCCTCATTGACTTGGCCCAACGCTCGTTTGCGGTCAACCTATGGATGAACTACAGCAAGCCCGGAACAGTGTTTAGCCATGGCAGTAGCGACAAGGGCCTTGCACTTGTGTTGCAGGACGATGCCACGGTGGTGATGATCGACAATAATGTAGTGGCTACGGGCAAGGCCATACCGGCCGACACTTGGACCTTTGTCAATGCCTCCGTCAGCTATGATGCCGATGAGCAACAAGCTTATCTCTCTGTGCATTCTGCATACAATGACGCCGTGGATACACTCTTCTCCGAGGTGGCCATTGGCAACTACGCAGGTCGTGGTCCGCTGAGTCTTGGCGAAGGTCTCATAGGCTCCATACACGAGGTGACGCTTTGGAATACATCGCGCAGTGCCGTGGTGGCCATCAGCGAGAAGAATACCACCAAAGCTCCCTATACCCCTGGTTTGGTGGGATATTGGAAGTTTGACGAAGGTCATGGCAACACTGCTACCGACGTGGCACGCAATCGCCATATCCTTCTGCCGAATGCCAACGCATGGCAGCTCAGCAGTGTCAACAAGGCACTTCACCTCGGTGGCGACTCCTATGCCTCCATTGCACTCGGCGCATGTCCCACCGTGGATACCGACGACTACATGTTGGAATTCTGGTTCAAGGCCAATGTCAATCAGCAGACCTTGCCCGTCACCATCTTCTCTGCCGGAGACGATATGATCAGTCTGAATGTAGGCAATCTGAAGTTGGATCAAAGCGACGTGCACGTTGACAAAGAAGTGATGTACATGGTGGTGAAAGGTCGCCCCTACCTTGTTTCGGCCAATACCTTCATGGACAACGCCTGGCACCACGTAGCCCTGAATGTTCTGAATCGTACGAAGGGTGTAACCACACTCTATATCGATGGTGTGGCACAGCGTCAGTGGGATGCTGATGTGCTGCCCGGACTGCAAGCCGAAAGCCTGATCTTGGGCGCACATTCGGCCAAAGACGACGCCAATACGTACGTTTACGATCGCCCGATGGTAGGTGAATTTGACGAAGTGCGCTATTGGAAGGGTACGCTCACAGCATCGTTTATACGTGAGAACATGTTCTATCGCGTACCCGATGGCGAAACATCATTGTTGGCCTATTATCCTTTCGAGCGCAATACGTTAGACGAAGGCAATCAGGCAGTAGTTGTTGCCGATTTGTCCGACCATAGTTCGTTGGCATCACCGGCGGCCCGAGTAATCACATTGACCGGCAGCGATGTGGCCGAATGGGTTGGCCAGCAAGCTCCCCCTCTAAAGGCAGCTCCCGTGTTGCAAAACGTACCATTCCGCTTTGTAGCCTCCGACAGAATGTTGCGCATTGAGCCCGAGATAGCTCCCGAGCGCATTGAGGAAACCACACTCCACTTCACCGTGAAGGGCATCCGCGATGTCAATGGCAACTATTCCGGCGAATACAAGTGGACAGCCCTTGTGAAGCAAAATCCGCTCAACTGGGAAGAATCGGAGGTAAATATCACGAAGCAGAGCGAAGAAACGGCGCAGTTTGTGGCCCGCATCGTCAACACCGGTCACACCACAGAGGTGTGGAGCGTCAGCGGTCTGCCCGAGTGGCTCGAGGTCAACAAAGCCGCAGGAAGCTTGCAGCCCTTGTCGTCCGCCGAATTGACCTTCACCATCTCCAAGGCAGCCACAGTGGGCCGTTATGAGACCACAGTCTACCTAGTGGGCAACAATGGTATAGCCTCTCCGCTTGAAGTACATTTGAAGTCGCAGGGACAAGAGCCCGACTGGAGAGTGAATCCCGCCGATTACAGCACCTCAATGAACATCATAGGCCGTCTGCGCATCGATGGCGAGGTAAGCGAGAATCCCGACAACATGTTGGCCGCCTTCATTGGCAACACATGTGTGGGAGTGGCGTACCCCCAATACATGAAACGCTATGACACCTACTATGTAGTGATGACCGTTTATGGTAATGATGAGCACCACAATCAGGAAATACAATTCCGTGTCTATGATGCCGAAACAGGCATTGTCCACCCTCGTGTCAAGACGTTGAATGTCGTCACCTTCATGAGCGAACATCTGATGGGAACGTATGGCGACCCCGTTCTCTTCTTTACCTCCGACGAGATAGAGCAAGAGGTGCATGTTGATAAAGGATGGCAATGGCGTTCGCTCTACGTTGCTCCCACAGATGCAGCCCTTGCCTCACTCTTGGCTCCGGTACAAGGCAATGTGACCTACATCAAGGTGCGCGACGGCTTTGCAGCATACAACGAAACCACAGGAAAATGGAGTGGCGGCTTCTTTAACACGATGGAGCCCGGTGGCATGTATAAGATGCACGCTGCCCAAACAGCCACGTTCCCCGTGGTGGGGCTTGGAGTAGATTTGAGCCAACACGAGATACCCATCATGAAGGGTTGGAACTGGATTGGCTTCAGCTCGCCCGTAGGCATGACCGTTGCCGATGCCTTCGCACCGTTTGGCCCTGAGGATGGCGATGTGGTAAAGAGCCAATATGACTTTGCCGTCTATTCCGACTATGCATGGGAAGGCACGCTCGATGCGTTGCTCCCCGGTCAAGGCTACATCTATTGCTCCACCCATGCCGGCACCAAGATGCTAGTTTACCCTACAGCAGCATCCCACCAAAGCAAGCCGACAGTCAAGCCGACACGCACGCTGCACAATGCCGATATCTCCGAAGGCAGTGCATATCCCGGCAACATGAATGTGATTGCCGAGGTGCGACAGGGAGACGAAATCATCACCGATGCCCGAGTGCGTGTGCTCTGTGGTGAAGAGCTCCGTGGGGCATCACAGTCCTGCCGTGCCGACAAACTGCATTTCATCACCATTCAGGGCGAAGGCAGTGGCGCAATGCTTCGTGTCGTAGTGGAGCACGATGGCACCACCATCGAAGCAGCAGAACCCCTCTTTTTCAACGAAGACACCCTGCTGGGCAGCCTGCAACGCCCCTATGTCATCCAGCTCGATCCGAGTGCCTCTGTTACCGGCATCACGCTCATCAAGAATCAAGGCAGCATAACGCTGCAGAGCGCAGTGTCGATGCGCGACGTCAAGGTTTACGATGCCGCCGGTCGCCACATACACTCCGCTGGAGGCAATGTGAATGAGGTGCGTATCGCAATGGAAAACCTCCCGCAGGGAGTATACCTGGTGGAGGCTACGCTTTCGAACGGACAACATCGCACCTTCCGCGTGTTGTGGTGAAAAGAACAGAGTGAATAATAAGAACAAAAAGACGCAGGCGAGGGCTGTTCCGTATGGGGACGGCCCTCGTTGTTTTTTTTGTATGACAAGAGATACCCCTGAAGGGTGCGCTCACAGTTGCTTCCCTGAGGAGTCCCGAGGGCGAAACTCTCTGTGTAGGGCTACGCAAAGGCTACTCAGTCAGTGGATAGGCCGTTTGCTGATAAAAGCTTATCGGATACCAATATATGTTAATTTATGCCTGTTTGGTAAGCAACGGAATTCCTATTTTCGGTGTTTTTAGTATTTTTGGCCTTGATAATCACGGTGTTTTTGTTGCAACTTCCCTTGTGAGTGTCCCTGAGAGGTGGCTGCAATTTTGCCGAGGCTATGGCCTGACGACGAAAGAAATCTAATCAAAAAAGTAATAGTTAACCTTAAGAACAAAGTTTATGAGAATCAAAACATTGTTGGTCGGTTTGGCGATACCCACACTGGGAATGGCTCAGAATTACGACTTACCCAATCCGGACAATGCGCCGGCTCCTTGTCATCCGGTGCCTCACGAAAGGCAGATATTGTGGAACGAAACGGAGTTTTATGCTTTCTTCCATTATGGAATGAACACCTTTACAGGAAAGGAGTGGGGCTTTGGTGACGAGGATGAGGCTATATATGCCCCTTTGGCAATGCCTAACCCCGAACAGTGGGTAACCTCTGTAAAGGCTGCGGGCATGCGTGGCGGCATCGCTGTGGTGAAGCACCACGACGGTTTCTGTCTGTGGCCCACTGCTACCACCACACACAGCATTGTAAATGCCGGCAACGATTATGGAAAAAACGCAAATATCCCTCAATTGTTTGCTACAGCGAGTGTGAAGCACGGAATGAAGTATGGCTTCTATATCTCGCCGTGGGATCGCAACTCTGCGCACTATGGTAAGGATACCTATGTAACCGAGGTCTTCTTGAAGCAATGTGAGGAATTGGCAGCGTATGGTTCTGATCAATTCGAAATGTGGTTTGATGGTGCTCGAGGTGGCGATGGCTACTATGGTGGCGAGGGTGGATCACGCAACATCGATGCCGAAATCTATTACGACGTGCCCAACCTGCGTGCTCGTGTACACCGCATTGCACCCAACTGTATCATGTGGGGAGTAGGTGGTGAAGCCCGTTGGATTGGCAATGAGTCGGGCTATGCCGGCGAAACCGACTGGGCGATGACCGATTACCTGTCTGAAACCGTGGTGCGCGAGGAGGGCGATATCAACGGATGGTTTTGGAATCCCGGAGAGAGTGATGCCAAGGCGACCAGTGGCGGTTGGTTCTGGCACAACGGCGAAACGATGAAGAGCGCCGAACGCTTGTTCCAAATGTACCTCGAAACCGTGGGTCGCAACGCTACGCTCATTCTCAACTGTCCGCCCAATCAATATGGCGTACTCCCCGACCAAACAGTAAACGAACTTGTGAAGTTGGGCAAACTGCTCCACAATCGTCTTGCATGGCCTGTTGAGGGACTCAACGAACCTGCCACCGACTTGGCAAAAGTTGCCACCATCGAGGTGAGCGACACGCGCACGGGTGGCAAGTATGAAGTAGGAAATCTCACCGATGGTGACAAAGAGACTTACTGGGGTACGAACGATGGCGATCTTGATGCTACCATCACCCTCACTTGGAACACTCCGCAGGTGATACGTTACCTTGTGATGCAAGAGCCTATCAAGTTGGGGCAGCGCATCAAGGACTTTATGATAGAATACAGCGAAGATGGTGCAACTTGGACCGAACTCTGTCCGGATATGCAGACGACCACAGTGGGTTACAAACGCATCATTCCGCTCAATGGCAGTACCAGTAATAGTTATGGCGACGGATACCGGGCAATGAAATTGCGCATCACGATTCTCGACAGCCGTGCTTGTCCCTTGCTTTCTAACTTGAATGTATATTAATACGCAGACATCAACACTCATCATAAAAACAGAAACTCATGAAAAAGAATATCATCCTTTCTGCTGCGTTGATGTTTTTCGGACTCACCGCACAGGCACAGACCACGATAACCTTCGACAGCGAAGATTATAAGTCTATAAGTGTTTACGACACATGGGTGGAAAGCCCTTTCCGCGCCGAGACTCCGGTCATTGACTTCGATGCATCCGTCGTTAATAACCCGGATACCGAAGTTGACGAAGTGTTGGGCACTGCTCCCAATGCTACAGAGAAGGTTGTGAAGTTGCGTCGCAGTCGCTATGGCAGTAATACCTTTGGCGTGCGTATCGACCTCAAAGAGCCCATCCGTATGACCAAGCAGTTGCAATATATCCATATCATGACCTACCTCAAGGACAAACCTGCCGACAGCCGTATGATGGTCATCGGACTTGGTAAGCGAGTGGAAGAAAGCTGGAACTGGCAAGATGGCGAGGACGAACAGTTCTGGGCAGTCACTACTTCGAATGTAAAGCCCAAAGAAGGCTGGCAGGATGTTGTTGTCAGCTTCAAGGGATTCTCTTACTCTAAGGAGGAGAATGCTAACAGCGGTATCGATATCTACTCTTTGGTCATCGTTCCCGATGTGCGCTCACCTCATGCCGATGCAGCCGATTGGTATGCCTACTTCGACGAAATTGTGGTCGACAATAGTCCCGACAAGCGATTCTCCACCGACAAGTATGCACTCACTTACGAAAAAGATGCAGCGAGCACGCGCACTGATCGTCGCCTCAATGGTGTTGGCCTCACGGCTGACGGTGTCAGCTACTCGTCTGCTGCAACCCAAGGTAAAGTTTATACCGACAATACCGCTTTGAGCGTATTCTCGGGAAAAGCTGGTGCAGAAGTGCAGCCCACATTCAACTATACAGGCAATTGGATGAGCGCTTATGTATATGTTGACTGGAACAATGACGGCAGATTCGAGTACACAGTGAATGACGATGGTACACCTGCCGAGGGTAGCGAAATTGTAAGTTATAGTGCGGCTCAAGTTAATGGAGTCTGGCGCAAGAGTGACGGTACAACCACCAACAACGGAAACACCATTGGTGGGGGTGTACCCAAATTTACCATTCCTGCCGGAACGCCCGCCGGTTTCTATCGTATGCGCTACAAGGTGGATTGGAACAGTCTTAATCCGGCCGGTGGAAGCACCATTATCTCCGATGGAGGTGGATATGTGGATGTGATGCTCGACGTGCATGGTGATAATGTAACAGTGAACGCATCGCAGCTGAATGGCGACATCGTGTTGGCGAGTGATGAGAGTGCCTTGCAGAATTACGTGTCCGACTATGGTCAACCCTTGCAAGTGAAGGACATTCCCGCCCCTGGTTTCGTGCAATATGGCTTCTTGCTGAAGTATGGCTACAATGTCAATGCATCGCAGCAACTCGATGACAATGGCAACCCCAACTGGATTGAGGTAAATGTTCCCTATACGGCCATCGCCGGTGATGGAACATATACCATTCCTGCAGAATATATGCGTGGTAGCCAGGTAAGTATCAAGGGTGATATGCAGCAAGAGCAACTCTATACCGTTGAGGTGGTAGGTCTTGAAGGTAAGGGTGGTGCGGTCTATGCCAATATCGAAACCCTTGATGGTGGCACTGTACGCGCTACGCAGTTCTTCTCTGCAGAGCAGGTAGCTCCTATCGCAGTGGAAGGATATACGGGTGCTGTCAATATTGAAGATCGTGTGATAACCGTAACCTACACCACAACAGCAATCCCTTATTACCAGGTAACTTCGCTCTCTGAGTTGAAGAACTACAAGCTCTATCAGATTTCCGCCAAGAGTGGTGAAGGATATTGGGCTTACAACAGTAGCATCACCAACGACTATGTCAGTCTGCGCGGTGTGACCAACCATGCTCATAACAATCTTCCCGGTGATGCCACTGTGGCCAATACTTATCAGGAAGAGGTGAGCCCGTTTGATGAAACTGTCGTATGGCAGATCATTGAGGAAGAGGGTAAGTACTATCTCTACCAGCCCGAAAGAAAGGCCTATGTGACCCGCGATGGCAGAAACTACAAGTTTACTGAAACCAAAACGGCACTGGACGGCATACGTGTCAATAGCGGTGACGATTACTCAGGTACCTTCGGTATCCATGCCGGTGGCGGATATAGCGATGGTTCTACAAACTTCGCCTGTATCACAACCAACGAAGCCCAATTTGCTGTACGTAACTGGACATGGAGTGACCATGGCTCAGTGTTGTGGATCATCGAGAACCCCAACGTATATGCGCTCGACTACATCGTAGAGGTTGTTGGCAATGAGCGTGGAGGCCTTACCTTCGAAGATGCCGATTATGCGAAAGGCGATACGCTCACTTCCACCAGTTTTCTCACGGCGACAGATATCGTTGCAAAGAAGGTGGGAAACTATACCTCAGTTATAACAGTTGATAAGGAGAACAGCAAGATTATTGTAGAATATATCGCTCCCAAAGTCGTTACAGCAATCAATCCTGAGATGTATTACACCTTGGAATGTCGCTCAGGTGCAGCACACAGCACAGAGCGATTCATTAGCGATAATGGTACGGTGATAAATGGTCGGTCGGCAGAACCTACCTATTTGATGTTCGAGCCTGGTGAGACCGAAGGCACCTATTACATCAAGAGCGTCGTTTCGGGAAAGTACATCAACAGTGATGGAAGTAAGATAACAGCAAGCGCACAGAAACAAACTGCTTGGACGTTTGGCGTAGGCGGAAAGGACAAGGTAGCCAATGTGGTAACCTTTGGTCTCAGTGGTGACAAGTATCTTAACAACAATGGTACTTCAAGTGATGGAACATGCACCAATTTGCAACCCAACTCTCACTCCGGTGGCCCCGGTAGTGGTAATGCGTGCTCGCTCTGGCAATTGTGTGAGTTTGAGCCCCAATACAACAATTATCAGGTGACTGTATTCGGAGACGATGCGGCTACTATCACTTTCGATGGCGAACAATTCGAGAACGGAGCAACCATTGAGACGCTTGAATATATTCAAAAGGAGGACATCTTCGCACAGGATGTTGATGACAAAGTGGTCGTGGTGAATATTGACGGAATGAATATCCATGTCAGCTACATGACTCCCCCGTTCTATACCATCCGGAATGGAAAGGGTGGATATGTCAGCCTTAATGCAGACTATACTGATGCTGTTGGAAATCTGAAACTCTCGAACAGCACAGCAGTGAACGACAATATGGGTCTTTGGTCCTTTGTGCAGCAGGATGGTGGCGGATATAAAATATATAACATCTCCACCGGTTTTGCCAAAGTGCTGGGTATGACAGGTAGTGAAGCCGGTGCTCGTGCATCGATGGTATCACCCGATGCCACCACACACACCACCACGTTCCATGGTTATATCAATTTAGGTAGCGAAGAAGCGTCCTATATCCGAATGGCCAGTGATGGCAACAACTATTGGAACTACCGTGACGGATTCTTGGCTTTGTGGAATAATGCAAGTGCATATAACAATAAAGATGTCGGTAGCCGGTTCTTTATTGTGGAAGTTGACTATGCCGACTTCCTTGCCCCCGAAGTTGTAACCATCAGCGAACATGGTATAGCCACCTTCTATGCCAACGAGTCAGTGCTCATTCCGGAGAATGTGGCAGCGTATGTTGCTATTCAGGATCCCGTAATGGATGGTAAGGATGCGGAAGGAAACGATGTGGGAGTTATTGTCCTGTCAGAGATTTCGGACATCATCCCGGCAAACACCGGTGTTGTGCTCCGTGGCGAGCAAGGTGATTATACCTTTGAGTATACCGGCACGGCCGGCACACCTGTTGAGGGCAACCTGTTGCGCGGCTATGCAGGTTATCAGGAGTTTTCCGATGTGGCACTTCCTACCGATGGCTCCGTGAACTATGTGCTTACCATCAAGGAAGGCATAGCCGGTTTCTACCGTAAGGAATCAGCATTCAAGGTCTACAACCACAAGGCCTACCTGAATGTGCCCGGCGACATGAAATCCATCCGCATTCGCTTTGGGGCTGATGATACGACCGGCATCGAAGGTCTTCCCGCAGGCAATCTTGACGAAACAATCATTTACGACATGCAAGGTCGTCGCGTAACGAAACCCGGAAAGGGCTTCTACATTGTCAACGGTAAGAAACTGTTGTTGTGATATTAACGGATGTACAATGTACATCTCATTGGCAAATAGCCTATCATTGACAAATAGCCTAAACCAAAGGTCACCGGCCTATGGTTTAGGCTATTTGCTCTGTTTTATCTATTAAAATAACTCCGCAGCTTGCTCATACCCCTCACCCGTTCCGGGAGCTCCTCTACCTTAGTGGGACGAGCGAAGCGGAGGGGGTATGAGCAGACGGTATACGCTCATAAACAAACGGAACACCCTCATGTACGTTCGCCCCGAAGCGTTCATACCCACCCCGAAAACTCCCCTGAAAGGGGAGGAAGCCCTCAGCTTAGGGCAACGCCCTAAGAACAGAACGCATATTCACCATGCGCCCTGTAAGGGCAAAAGCCTATGTGAACCATCTCGGGAATACTGCTTTTGCCCCTGCAGGGCGCGTTCATCGTCGTTGCATATACTCGGGGCGCTGCCCCGAGCTGAGGGCTTGCCGGCCTTTCAGGCCGTTTCCTCTGTTTAATCAGTTGAAAATACTTCGCCGTTTGCTCATACCTCTCACCTTAGTGGGGCAGCCCTGTCCGGATGATTTTTCCTTTTGATTGTCAGCATGCGAACAAGCCGGATGGCGCTGCTCCTCTAAGGTAGGGTAACTCCCGGAACGGGTGAGGGATATGAACAAACCGGAGGGGGTATGAACAAATAAGATAATCTCAACCAAGGGGGGGACGAGCGTAGCGTAGCGGGTATGAGCAAACGGGAAACGCGGTATGAGCAGATGAGACATGCCGGTTGAACAAAAGAGAAACAGTGCCCCGAAGTCAAGATGAGTCTTCGGGGCACTGTGGCTATCGTTGTATTTCTCTGGGAGTATGCTGTTCGGTTATCTCACAAAGACTTTCTGCGTACCGATAAGATAGATACCGCGCGGCAATCCTCGGAGGGTGGTGGCACCTTGGCGTACCAGGCGACCGCTCAAGTCGCGGATGTCGGTGGCCTGCCGCAGGGTGATGTGTGCTGCGTCGGTGAAGATGCTCTCGATGCCGGTGTCGATGGTGGTACCGTGGATGTCGATGTCGTGTGCCGGCATGGTGGTGGGTACGTTTTGCCATCCGCTGAAGGCATAACCCTCGGCAGGTGTTACTTCAGGCAGGGGAATAGTGGCGCCAAAGGCTACCTCTTGCTTAGCGTATAGCTTTCCGTCCAGGTAGAAGTTGGCGACGTAAGTGTTCACCGTGAATGTGCCGGTGACGGTTACGTCGTGCGCCGGCATGGTTTTAGGCAGGTTCTGCCATCCGCTGAAGGTGTGTCCCTCCTTCTCGGGGGCTGCGAGGGGAGTGATGGCAGCCCCGAATATCACGGGTTCGCGGTGATGCTCCACACCGTCCAACAGGTAGATGAGGTTGTAAGTGTTGGCAGTGAATGTGCCGGTGACGGTTACGTCACTTTCGGGCATAACCTCAGGCAGGTTCTGCCATCCACTGAAAGTGTGGCCCTCTTTCTCGGGGGCTTCGAGAGGGGTGATAACGCTTCCGGCTTCATGCTCCTGTCGGGCATATTCCACTCCATCGACCATGTAGATGAGGTGGTAGGTCTTGGTGAGGTGCGAGGAGGCTACCAGCGTGACATTGGCGTCGTCAAGCGTTTGTTCCACACCGGTGCGGAGCGAGAGCAGGATGTTGGAGATGGTGACAGGGTAGTTGCCGGGGCTAAGTGCCTGGTCGGCTTGCAGTTTTAAGGTAAGAATGGAGTTCTCGCCCACACCGGTGATGGCGGTATTGGTGGCCGAATAAGCCAGCAGGCGCAACTTGCCATCTGACAAGGTGGATGCCAATGCGCTATGAGTGGCGATGCGTGACGATGGGGCCAGGCTGCCTTCGACATAGCTTACTCCGTCGGGCAAGCTGAGGTCCATCTGAAAGGCTGTGTAGTTGGTGTTGGTGTTGCGGAGTCGGATGTCAACATCCCAGGCTTTGCCGGCTTCGGTCTCTGTGAAAACGGCAGTGACGTACTCGGCGGCTGCGAGGTGGCCGGTGGAGGCTGTCAGCAGCAGGAGCATGGCTGTGATATGTTGGAATAATCGTTTCATGTGTGTCAGGTGTTTTTACCGAGTGGGTATGTGTGATTATAGGATGACTTTGTTACCATTGATGATATAGATGCCTTGCTCAAGACCTTCCAGTGTAGTGGCAGCCTTGCGGATGAGGCGTCCCTCGGTGTTGTAGATGTCAGCCGGCAGACGGATGCCGCTTTCGTTCAGTCGGACATCGTGGATGTCGGTGGCTTGCCCCATACCGAAGGCGGTGGTACGCGGAGCGATGCGGAGGTCTTCGCCTTGTGCTGTTGCGATGAGAGCGTTTTCAATGCTCAGCAGGCAGTGCGACGGAGCCGGTTGGGTCTGCGGTGTGATGCCGAGCGAGAGTGTGCACGGACCATAAGGCAGTGACCGGCCGGCGGAGCTGTAGAGCAGAATGCGATAAGTGCTCTCGTTGAGCTGTGTGAAGTGGTGGGTACATCCGGCGAGCGCCTCGGGGAGTTGCACATCGGTGAGCAGCACTTCGGCCGGCAGGGTGATGTCAAACTGCAGAGCGTTGTAGCTTCCCTCTGTGATGTTTAGTACGAGGGGCATCGCGGTCTCTGTACCCACCGAAGCTTGGAAGGCTTGTGGTTGCAGGGTGGCTTCGGCCCGGGGCAGGTTCAGCTGACGAGTGGCGGCTGCGCTTTGGTTCATGGCCAAGGCTATGATGTGAACGGCATCGTTGATGGTGATGCTCTTGCTATAGTCGGCATCGGCCTGACCAAAGGAGAAACTCTCGTTCTCGAGTCCTAAGATGTAGTTGAGCACGCAAACGACGTCGGCTGCCGTGATGTAACCATCTTGGTTGACATCGCCGATGCTGATGGTCATAGGTTTGTCAAGCTCGAAGGCTTCGATGTTGTTGTAGATATATTCGGCGCGTTTGCGCAGCCAGTCGGCTGTCTTGTCTGCGATGGCTCCGTAGCTGTAGCCGTCGCCCCATAACTCGGCATTGTGTTCGAACGAAGGCTTGGCATAGTTGTAATAATCGTGGACATACTCAATGAGTTCGTCGAGGTGCTGTTCCATGAAGTCCTTCCACTCTTTGTAGCAGGCGCGTCGCACTTCTTCGCTGTTGTGTCGGATGTCGCCGAAGAAACTGTAACCTTTGCCCCACAGTTCTGAGTAGTAGTTGCGTTCGGGCTTTTCATCACAGTAGCTGGAAGTGGTTTCGTAACCATAGGCCCAGTCGAAGTCCCATACCGGACCAAAGACGTAACGGCTGTGCAGGGCGCGGAGGTCTTCCTTGTAGAGGAATGTGCTCTTGGGGTGTCCCAGCTCCAGGTTGAGCACCAGTTCGTTGACCAGCATGAAGCGGGCAAACATGTCGGCGTTGAGCAGACTTGCATATTCGTCGGTACCGGAATACACAGCATCGCAGAAGTTGTTGAAGTCCTCCTGTATGCCGGCCATTTTGGAGTCGGGAGATGGGTATTCGGACAAATCGGGATCCTTGATGTTGACGGGCAGGTCGTAGGAACTGCTCATGAATTTATAGTCTTCGTCATAGTAGGAGTCGAGTTCGAGCAGAACGGCATAGGTCTCGTCCTCCAGATCGATGCTGTTGTTGGCCAGTCCTACGTGCTGGGTGAAGTTGTAGCTGCCGCGATAATTGCCGTTGATGTAAAGCTCCACGGGGACGATACGGTTGGCACCTGCCGTTTGCACCATGGAGGCTATCTTCATGGCCATGGCGTTGGAGAGCATGGATCCGGTCTGTCGGTTGGCCAGCAGCACCCAACTCTTTCCCTTGGTGAGTCCGAAGGGCTTCACGCTGGAATCGAACTTCAGGCGATAGGGGCTCTTTCCCCATGTGCCGGCCCAACTGGAGTTGCCGCGGCCCTTAATCTTCACGGAGTCTTGGAAGTCGGGGAACACCTCGGCACCATCGATGGTGATGAGGGCATTGAGATAGGTCTCTTTGTCCTCGACCATGGCGCCCCCCTCAATGTCGATGTCGATGCGTGGCACCTGGGTGGCTTCATCGGTGAGCCAAGAGACGCTGACCGGCACTTCGCGGCCGTAGGGTATCCATTCGTATGCATAGCGGGCCGGCTCCAGTAGTTCGGATTCCTTTATCTCTTCTTTCAACACCTCTTCCATCGAGAATTCTGCCCATACCAGATAATTCTTGTAGCTCGCACTTGTCATGGTGATGCGCAACAATGTGAAAGGTTTTTCGGCTTTTATGACGGGAGATGTGTAACTGATGCTATATCCGGTGGTGGGTAGTCCATCGTTGTCCGATGTCAGAGTGCGTAGGTCTGTCCATGTTTTTCCGTCGTCATAACTGGCTTGGAATAATAGAGCGGTGGGAAAGTATTTGTCGGAGTTGGGTCGGGAAGTATATGATATACGGAATTTGTTGATAGCCTTTTGGAGACTTACTTCAATGTAGGGATGTTGGTCGAGCGGCAGGGGCTGGTATGTGTCATACGCATTCGAACTCCATGTGGAATGGAAGAATGTGTTGATGTCCTTATCGAGAAGTTTGTCCAACCCTTCGTCGTAATTTGAAGGCGCATTGGTGCTGAGCATGTCGGCCGTGAGGGTGATGGGAGAAGTCTCGACCACCTCTTCAGGCTTACTCCAAATTTCGTCCTGCACAAGGCGGTAGGTCAGTTGGCGATGCTCGGGGAGAGCTAAGGTGTAGGTGATAGGTTTCTCAAAGCGCAGACGTGATACCTTGCTCTGTTGCTCAATGCCGTTGACATAGGCTTTGGCATTGTCCATATTCATTTGGAACGACGGAGTGAGCCGCTTACCGATAGCTCCCACGGTGGCCGTCACTCTGTCGGCCGAAATCGTGGCGATGACATCGGTGAACACTTGGTCGTTGTACTTGTTGTTGAACTTAAACGATGTGAAAGTCGGCAAGTCTGTGGGGGGCGCACCCACAGAACTTACTTCTGACAAGTTGTAGCTGATGACAGAGTCGCTGATGAGCGTGATGCTAAGCTTCCCGTCGGCCTGTACTTGCGATTTGATCAGATCGGCAGGGAACACATCGGCTTGTCCGTTGTTGAGATAGACGCACAAGGGGGTTGTGTCGTCGGTAGAGGTTGCCCGGGCTTCGCATAGAAACAGCGGAAGCGAGCAGAAAAGAGTGAGCAACAAGTGTCGTGTTGTCTTCATAATATGATGAGGTGTTAGTTAGCATGTGAGGCAAATAGGCCTGCATGGATTGAGGCCTACTTCCGCAATATGATAATGATGTGGCAAATATACGTTTTTTTTGCAGGTGTGTGAGAGATGAATAATTATTTTAACCCAAATCTTATAGACCTACGTTGTCGGCCGGCAGCCGGGACGGGAGTAACGGAGCAGGGAGTTTCCGGGCAGATGGTTGCCGGCGTGATACAGCCTCCGGCTTTGGGGCAGAATCTGCACGGCGTTTAGAAAATTCTGCAAGCACTGCAGAATTTTCTAAACGCCGTGCCAATTTTCCGCTGATGCTTCCGTCGGATGAAAGGAAGTGTCCGATCGATGTTCGTGATGTAATTCTCTCAACTCGGAGAAACAGGCCGGATGGCAGTAATGGCAACAAATGGCAGTAACTTTGTGCTTGTTGCCATAAAGCAGCGACCTGTCTATCAGTACTTTGTTGTCGAAAATGGCAGTATGGCAGTAAAAAAAGCCTGTAAAAAAGCTTGATGCGCGCGCCTGCGCGCGATATATATTATGTGTATAGCAACGAGAAATGTATGGGTGGTGTATGCTACGAATGTGCGTCTCTTGTCTTTCTTATCTTGCACTACTTCTGCTTTATCTTGTTGCCCTGATGTTCTATGTTAATTAAATCAGGTTGATGGACTCATTAGAAAGGTTGCAAAGCAAGTACCTTTTGTTTGCCTTTGCAACAAATAAACTGAATATGAGTTTTTCTGTTAAACAGCCATGGCCAAATCATTTCCGTTCGGAAAGGTTGAAGAAACATTTTGTCAATAAATTTGGATTTGCAGAGATTGTTTCTTATATTCGCCAACGAAAGGACGCGGATTACGCATCGTTTGACAAGAATCCAAGGAGGGAGGAAAGCGACGAGGTGGCGTTCTTGACAAATGCAAGAAGAGGCACACGGATGAGGAGTGAGATCGATGAATTCAGGATGTACTTGTCGGGCGATCGAGGATATTCGCCCCGTACAATCAGTACTTACGTCAGTGATTTGTCTGCTTTCTCCGAGTATCTGCGAAGTGTTGATGCCAATCTCCGGTGGGATGATGTGGATAGTGACTTGGTGAGGCGGTGGGTGATGGAACGCATGAAGCATCACACAGCACCGCAAACGGTGAAACGACAACTGAGTACGCTTCGGTCGTTCTTCAAGTATCGCCACCGTATGGGGCGAGGCGACGGAAATCCGGTACGATATGTAGGCAATCCCAAGGTCGAGAATCGGTTGCCGACGTATGTGAAAGAGTCGGAAATGGAACGATTGTTTGAAGTAGAGGCTTTTGGTGACGATTTCATTGGTAGGCGTAACAGATTGTTGGTGCTGCTGCTCTATACGACCGGCGTGCGCGTTTCTGAACTGATGGGGCTGGCATTGTCTTCTCTGGACTTAGAAAAATGCGAGCTGAAAGTAACCGGTAAGCGTAACAAGCAACGAATTGTTCCTTTCGGAGAAGAATTGCAGAAGGAGCTGAAGGGTTATTTGGAACTGCGAAGCCAAAGTGTGCCGGCGGTCGGTAATCATCTCTTCGTGCGAATTGACGGGAGGCAGATGCAATATCATGAGGTAAGGCTCGTGGTGCGAAATGCTCTCTCGATGGTGACAACATTGAAAAAGAAAAGCCCGCATGTGCTGCGGCATACTTTCGCTACCGCCATGCTGAACAACGGTGCGGAACTCGAAGCAGTGAAGGAACTGTTGGGGCATGAAAGTTTGGCTGCGACGGAAGTATATACGCATGCTACTTTTGCGGAGCTGAAAAAAGAATACGAACAAGCCCATCCCCGGGCATAAAGAAAAGGAGGTAACTATGGAATTACGCATTCAGTCCATTCACTTCGACGCAACGGAGAAGTTGCACGCGTTCATCCA
Source organism: Bacteroidaceae bacterium (assembly GCA_017461605.1). Classification (GTDB taxonomy): domain Bacteria; phylum Bacteroidota; class Bacteroidia; order Bacteroidales; family Bacteroidaceae; genus Alloprevotella. The sequence continues at coordinate 24,327 of JAFTXN010000010.1, read as the reverse complement.
AAAGAAAGTGGAGAAGTTAGCAAAGAATAATGAGGACGTCATCAAGGCGGAGTTTATTCTTAAGGTGGTGAAACCAGAAACTGTAAAGAACAAAGAGACGGTGCTCAATGTACAGGTGCCCGGTTCGGAACTTCATGCGGAAAAAACCTGCGATACCTTTGAGGAGGGTGTGGACCTCTGTGTGGATATCATGCTACGGCAGTTGGATAAGTACAAGGAAAAGCAACGCTCTAAGTAAAAAAAAGTACAAAAAGTTTTGTGGGTAAAAAATAATGCCTACCTTTGCAGCCGTTTCCGGGGTTCTCGGCGGCTGCAAAGTCTTTTGAAAAACCAGGAAGCAACGGGCAAATACCAGAGTGGCCAAATGGGGCAGACTGTAAATCTGCTGGCTTACGCCTTCGGTGGTTCGAATCCATCTTTGCCCACACAAAAATTGCGGAAGTAGCTCAGTTGGTAGAGCACTAGCCTTCCAAGCTGGGGGTCGCGAGTTCGAGCCTCGTCTTCCGCTCTTTTTTGCTGTTATAGCTCAGCGGTAGAGCACTTCCTTGGTAAGGAAGAGGTCGCGAGTTCAAGTCTCGCTAACAGCTCTTTTCTTTTTGAAAAATCTATTCAATAATTATAATAATAAACAGCTATGGCTAAAGAAAAATTCGAGCGTTCAAAACCGCACGTAAACATCGGTACCATTGGTCACGTTGACCACGGTAAGACTACCTTGACTGCTGCTATTACTACAGTATTGGCAAAAGCTGGTCTTTCTGAACTTCGTTCTTTTGATTCTATCGACAATGCTCCTGAAGAAAAGGAACGTGGTATCACTATTAACACTGCACACGTAGAATACGAAACTGCTAACCGTCACTATGCACACGTAGACTGCCCGGGTCACGCCGACTACGTTAAGAACATGGTAACTGGTGCTGCTCAGATGGACGGTGCTATCATCGTTTGTGCTGCTACCGACGGTCCGATGCCTCAGACTCGTGAGCACATCCTGCTCGCTCGTCAGGTGAACGTTCCTCGTCTCGTTGTGTTCTTGAACAAGTGCGACATGGTTGAAGACGAAGAAATGCTCGAACTCGTAGAAATGGAAATGGTTGAGCTTCTTACTTCTTACGATTTCGAAGAAGATACTCCCATCATCCGTGGTTCTGCTCTCGGTGCTCTCAATGGTGTTGCTCAGTGGGAAGAATCAGTGATGAAGCTGATGGAGGCTTGCGATACTTGGATTCAGGAGCCTGAACGCGATCGCGACAAACCTTTCTTGATGCCTGTTGAAGACGTGTTCTCTATCACCGGTCGTGGTACTGTTGCTACTGGTCGTGTAGAAACTGGTGTTATCAAGGTTGGTGACGAAGTTCAGATCCTCGGTCTCGGTGAAGACAAGAAGTCTGTTGTAACCGGTGTTGAAATGTTCCGTAAGCTCCTCGATCAGGGTGAAGCAGGTGACAACGTAGGTCTCCTCCTCCGTGGTATCGATAAGAACGAAATCAAGCGCGGTATGGTTATCACTCACCCGGGTGTAATCAAGCCCCACCAGAAGTTTAAGGCTTCTATCTACGTTCTGAAGAAGGAAGAAGGTGGTCGTCACACTCCGTTCGGTAACAAGTATCGTCCTCAGTTCTATCTCCGCACTATGGACTGCACAGGTGAAATTCACCTCCCCGAAGGCGTTGAGATGGTAATGCCTGGCGACAACGTAGAAATCACTGTAGAACTTATCTACGCTGTGGCTCTGAACGTAGGTCTCCGCTTCGCTATCCGTGAAGGTGGTCGTACCGTAGGTTCTGGTCAGATTACTGAAATCCTCGACTAATACAAATAGTCAAAATAAGAGATAGGTCCTCGTTGAAAGGCGAGGCCTATTTTTACGGGAATAGCTCAGTCGGTAGAGCACCGGTCTCCAAAACCGGGTGTCGGGAGTTCGAGCCTCTCTTCCCGTGCTAAAATAGAAAATATATGTTGAAGTCTTTTATCACATATTGCAAAGAATCTTACGAAGAACTAGCTCATAAGACTACGTGGCCTACACGTGCGGAACTGACAAGAAGTGCAATTGTAGTACTTATTGCTTCCATACTCATTGCATTGTCTGTGTTCGCCGTAGATACGTTGATTGAATCTCTAATGAAGCTCATTTACGGAGCGTAATCACTGAGGGAGATGGCTGAAGTAGGAATGTCTTGGTACGTGTTGCGTGCCGTCAGTGGAAAGGAAACCAAAGTAAAAGAGTACATCGATGCGGAAATTAAGAATGGCCGCCTCGATGGACATGTTGCGCAGGTACTTATCCCGACAGAAAAAGTTTATCAAGTTCGAGGCGGAAAGCGCGTTGAGAAGTTGAGAAACTATCTACCCGGTTATGTCTTGGTGGAAGCTCGTTTGGTGGGTGAAATTGCTCACGAATTGAGAAACACTCCGAATGTTTTGGGCTTCTTGGGCGGAATGGATAATCCTACTCCGTTGCGTCAAAGTGAGATAAATCGTATCTTAGGTAAGGTGAATGAAGAAGCTGCAGCAGAAGATGCAGAATACTTTGTTCCTTTCAGTGAAGGCGAGGCTGTGAAGGTGGTGGATGGTCCGTTCAGTGGCTTCTCCGGCGTTGTTGACAAAGTGAACAACGAGAAGAAGAAGTTGACCGTTATGGTAAAGGTGTTCGGACGAAACACACCGCTGGATCTTGGTTTTATGCAGGTAGAGAAAGAATAGTGTTTGTTACGTACTGTTCTTTCGAATATAAATCAATAAAATAAGTAAAATGGCTAAAGAAGTTGCTGGATTAATCAAATTACAGATTAAAGGTGGCGCTGCAAATCCTTCTCCTCCCGTGGGACCTGCTTTGGGTTCTAAGGGTATCAACATTATGGATTTCTGCAAGCAGTTCAATGCCAGAACTCAGGAGAAGGCCGGAAAGGTGTTGCCGGTTGTCATTACATACTACAATGACAAATCGTTCTCTTTCATTGTAAAGACTCCTCCTGTAGCAATACAACTGCTTGAAGCTACTAAGAAAAAAAGTGGCTCTGCACAGCCTAACCGTACCAAGATTGCTGAAGTGACTTGGGAGCAGGTGAAAGCAATTGCAGAAGATAAGATGCCTGACTTGAACTGCTTTACCATAGAGGCTGCTATGCGTCTCGTTGCTGGTACTGCGCGCAGTATGGGTATCACTGTAAAGGGAGATTTCCCTGGATAATAAACTTCAATTTTTGAAAAATGAGCAAACTGACAAAAAACCAGAAATTGGTCGCTGGCAAGATTGAAGCAGGGAAAGCTTACACATTGACTGAAGCTGCATCATTGGTGAAGGAAATCACAACAACCAAGTTTGATGCTTCTTTGGATATCGACGTGAGATTGGGCGTTGACCCCCGTAAAGCCAACCAGATGGTGCGCGGTGTGGTATCACTCCCCCACGGAACCGGTAAAACCGTTCGTGTTCTCTGTCTGTGTACTCCCGATGCAGAAGCTGCTGCTAAAGAAGCCGGTGCCGACTATGTAGGTCTCGATGAGTATATCGAGAAAATCAAGGGTGGCTGGACTGACATTGATGTTATCATCACAATGCCTGCCATCATGGGTAAAATCGGTGCGCTGGGACGTGTGCTCGGACCTCGTGGTTTGATGCCTAACCCCAAGAGCGGTACGGTAACAATGGATGTGGCTAAGGCCATTCGCGAAGTGAAACAAGGTAAGATTGACTTTAAGGTAGATAAGGCAGGTATCGTGCACACATCTATCGGTAAAGTGTCTTTCACTCCTGAGCAGATCGTCGGAAATGCCAAGGAATTCATCGCGACTATCATCAAGTTGAAGCCGGCTGCTGCCAAGGGCACTTATATTAAGAGTATTTATCTTTCCTCCACTATGAGTAAGGGTGTGAAAGTTGACCCCAAATCTGTAGATGAATAAAAATCGGAAGAATCATGAGAAAGGAAGATAAAGCTATCATCATCGAGCAACTCGGTGAACAATTGAACGAATACGCGCACTTCTATTTGGTAGATGTTACGGGTATGAATGCTGAAGAGACAAGTGCTCTCAGAAGAAAGTGTTTCGGTTCTGACATCAAAATGGTGGTGGTAAAGAATACACTTCTTGAAAAAGCATTCGAAGCTGCTGAAGTAGATTTTTCTCCTCTTTATGGTTGCTTGAAAGGTAACACTGCTGTGTTCTTCTGTAACACCGCTAATGTTCCCGCCAAGTTGATTAAAGAAGTAGGTAAAGCTACTGGTATTCCCGCTCTGAAAGCTGCTTATGCTGAAGAAGGCTTCTACGTAGGTGCTGATCAACTTGATGCACTTTGCGCTATTAAGAGCAAGAATGAAGTTATTGCTGAGGTTGTTGCTTTGCTGCAGTCTCCCGCAAAGAACGTTATTTCTGCACTGCAGTCAGGTGGACAGACTATTCACGGTGTCCTCAAAACTTTGGGCGAGCGTCCCGAGTAATTTTTAAGAACAAAATAAATAAACAAATAAAAATTTAAAATCATGGCAGATATCAAAGCTATTGCTGAAGAATTGGTAAATTTGACAGTAAAAGAAGTTAACGAGTTGGCAACTATCCTTAAGGAAGAGTACGGAATCGAACCCGCTGCTGCAGCTGTTGCTGTTGCTGCCGGTCCTGCTGCCGGTGGTGCTGCTGCCGCAGAAGAAAAGACCTCTTTCGATGTTGTATTGAAGAGCGCCGGTGCTGCTAAGCTTCAGGTTGTAAAGGCTGTTAAGGAATCTTGCGGTCTCGGTCTGAAGGAAGCTAAGGACCTTGTAGACGGTGCTCCTTCTAAGCTGAAGGAAGGCGTTGCTAAGGAAGAAGCTGAAGCACTGAAGAAGGCTCTCGAAGAGGCTGGTGCTGAAGTGGAAATCGCTTAATCAGTTACAATCTTAATCCTATTGGTTAAGAATCCTCTGGTAGAGGGTTCTTAACCTTTTTGTGTCTTCTCATCAAGTATCATCAATAATTAATCAGAATGTCTTCCAGAGTAATAAATCAACGAGTCAACTTCGCATCTGTGAAGAAGCCGATGCCTTATCCCGATTTCTTGGATGTACAGTTGAAGTCGTTTCGTGATTTTCTGCAACTCGACACTCCGTCGGAGTTACGTAAGAATGACGGACTTTATAAGGTTTTTGCAGAGAATTTTCCGATTGCAGACACCCGAAATAACTTTGTATTAGAGTTCTTGGATTACTATATCGATGCTCCTCGCTACTCCATTGAAGAATGTTTGGAGCGTGGCCTCTCTTATAGTGTTCCTCTCAAGGCAAAATTAAAACTGTATTGTACAGACCCTGATCACGAAGACTTTGACACTGTTGTGCAGGATGTGTTCCTCGGTCCTATTCCTTACATGACCAACAACGGAACATTTATTATCAATGGTGCAGAGCGTGTTGTTGTGTCGCAGTTGCACCGCTCACCCGGTGTGTTCTTCGGATCCAGTGTGCATGCCAATGGAACCCAGCTCTATTCTGCCCGAATTATTCCTTTCAAGGGCTCGTGGATTGAGTTCGCAACTGACATCAACAATGTGATGTATGCGTACATCGATCGTAAGAAGAAGTTGCCCGTTACAACGCTGTTGCGTGCAATCGGCTTTGAGAACGACCGTGACATTCTGCAAATTTTCAACCTCGCAGAGGAAATCAAAGTCAACAAAACTAACTTAAAGAAATGCGTGGGCCGCAAGTTGGCCGCCCGTGTTCTGAAGAGTTGGGTGGAAGACTTTGTTGACGAAGATACCGGCGAAGTGGTTTCTATCGAGCGTAATCAGGTGATTCTCGATCGCGAAACCGTATTGGAAGCCGAAGATATCGAAAAAATTATTGAGAGCGGTGCAGAATACATCCTGTTGCACCAAGAAGAATCGTCTTCTACGGATTTCTCAATTATCTTCAATACCCTTCAGAAAGACCCCAGTAACTCTGAAAAAGAGGCTGTTCTTTATATCTATCGCCAGTTGCGTAATGCAGACCCGGCGGACGATGCAAGTGCCCGCGAAGTAATCAACAATCTGTTCTTCTCTGAAAAGCGCTATGACTTGGGAGAAGTGGGCCGTTATCGCATCAATAAAAAACTTGGTCAGGACACCGACTACGAAACTCGTGTCTTGACGAAGGAGGATATCATCAACATCATCAAATATCTTGTTGAACTGATCAACTCCAAGGCTACAGTGGACGATATCGACCACTTGAGCAATCGTCGTGTACGTACCGTGGGTGAACAACTCTCCAATCAGTTTGCCATTGGTTTGGCTCGCATGAGTCGCACCATTCGCGAACGTATGAATGTGCGCGACAATGAAGTGTTCACTCCGACCGATTTGATCAATGCGAAGACCATTTCTTCTGTAATCAACTCCTTCTTCGGAACGAATGCCCTCTCTCAATTCATGGACCAAACCAACCCCTTGGCAGAGGTAACGAACAAGCGTCGTCTTTCTGCACTGGGTCCCGGTGGTTTGTCACGTGAACGTGCCGGTTTCGAGGTGCGTGACGTACACTATACTCACTATGGCCGTTTGTGTCCTATCGAATCTCCTGAAGGTCCGAACATCGGTCTGATTTCTTCACTTTGTGTATATGCTAAGATTGATGAACTCGGATTCATCGAGACTCCCTATCGCAAGGTGGAAAACTCGCAGGTAGATTTGGACAACGACCATGTGGTTTATCTTAGCGCAGAAGAGGAAGAAGACAAGATTATCGGTCAGGGCAATGCTCCCTTGAACGAAGATGGAACATTTATCCTGTCCAAGGTGAAGTGCCGTCGTGATGCCGACTACCCTGTCGTTCCGCCAGCACAAGTAGAACTTATGGACGTGGCTCCTCAGCAGATTGCTTCTATTGCAGCTTCGCTCATTCCGTTCCTTGAGCACGATGATGCTCACCGTGCATTGATGGGATCGAACATGATGCGCCAGGCAGTACCTCTGATTCGTTCGGAAGCTCCTATTGTGGGAACCGGTATCGAGAAGCAGGTTTGTGAGGATTCTCGCACCATGATTACAGCCGAAGGTGAAGGTGTCGTAGATTATGTAGATGCTACTACCATTCGTATTATATATAATAGAACCGAAGACGAAGAATTTGTTAGTTTTGATTCGGCTGTTAAGGAATATAACATTCCGAAGTTCCGTCGCACCAACCAAAACATGACCATTGACCTTCGTCCTATCTGTGAAGTTGGTCAGCATGTTAAGGCCGGTGATATACTTACCGAAGGATACGCGACCGAAAAGGGCGAGTTGGCACTGGGTCGTAACCTCCTTGTGGCATACATGCCTTGGAAGGGTTACAACTACGAGGATGCCATCGTGCTGAACGAAAGAATGGTGCGTGAGGATATCTTGACTTCTGTACATGTTGACGAGTTCGCTCTCGAAGTGCGCGAAACCAAGCGTGGTATGGAAGAACTAACCAACGACATCCCCAACGTCAGCGAAGATGCTACGAAAGATTTGGATGAAAATGGTATCATCCGCATCGGTGCTTGTGTGAAGCCCGGTGACATCTTGATTGGTAAAATCACACCGAAGGGAGAGAGCGATCCCACTCCTGAAGAAAAACTGCTCCGTGCTATCTTCGGTGACAAGGCCGGTGATGTGAAGGACGCTTCGTTGAAGGCCAATCCCTCTCTGAATGGTGTCGTGATTGATAAGAAGTTGTTCTCTAAGGCTGAGAAGACTCGTGCTTCACGCGCTGCCGATAAGCTCAAACTCCAAAAGTTGGATGAAGAGTTCGAGAAGGAAACGTCTGCTCTTCGCGACTTGATGATTAAAAAGTTGATGACGCTTGTTAAGGATAAGACTTCACAGGGCGTATTCGACAACATCGGTGCCGAAGTAGTAGCTAAGGGAACCAAGTTTACCAAGACCATTCTCAATACTTTGGATTACAGCTCGGTTCAACTCAGTGGATGGACCACCGATGAGCACATCAACGACCTGATCCGTCGTTTGGTAATCAACTTCTTGAAGAAGCACAACATTATGGATGCCGCGCTGAAGCGTAAGAAGTTTGCTATCACTATCGGTGACGAACTTCCCTCCGGCATTGTTCAGATGGCCAAAGTTTATATTGCCAAGAAGCGTAAGATCGGTGTGGGTGATAAGATGGCCGGTCGTCACGGTAACAAGGGTATCGTGTCTAAGATTGTGCGTCAGGAAGACATGCCGTTCTTGGCCGATGGTACTCCCGTCGATATCGTTCTTAACCCGCTGGGTGTGCCCTCACGTATGAACCTCGGACAGATTTTCGAGGCTGTGTTGGGTGCTGCAGGTAAGAATTTGGGCGTGAAGTTTGCCACTCCTATCTTCGATGGTGCCAAGTTGGATGACCTTTGCGAATGGACTGACAAGGCCGGACTGCCCCGTTATGGCTCTACGCAGCTTTATGATGGCGGTACCGGTGAACCTTTCGACCAAAAGGCCACTGTGGGTGTAACCTATATGTTGAAACTTGGACACATGGTTGAAGACAAGATGCACGCTCGTTCCATCGGTCCGTACTCTCTCATCACGCAGCAACCTCTCGGTGGTAAGGCACAGTTTGGTGGTCAGCGTTTCGGAGAGATGGAAGTTTGGGCCATCGAGGCATTTGGCGCTTCTCATGTACTTCAAGAAATTCTTACCATTAAGTCCGATGATGTTGTGGGCCGCTCGAAGGCTTACGAAGCCATCGTTAAGGGTGATGCAATGCCCACCCCGGGTATTCCCGAGTCGCTCAATGTGCTCCTGCACGAATTGCGTGGCTTAGGTCTTAGCATCACGTTGGATTAAACACAAAGTCTCTTTACTTAAAACATTATCGATATGGCTTTCAAAAGAGAAAACAAAATAAAGAGTAACTTCACGAAAATCACCATCGGCTTGGCTTCTCCCGAAGAGATTCAGGCCAACTCTTATGGTGAGGTTCTGAAGCCTGAAACCATCAACTATCGTACCTATAAGCCCGAGCGCGATGGCTTGTTCTGCGAGCGTATCTTTGGTCCGACCAAGGACTACGAATGCCATTGCGGAAAGTACAAGCGCATCCGCTATAAAGGTATTGTCTGCGATCGTTGCGGTGTTGAGGTAACAGAAAAGAAGGTGCGCCGTGAGCGTGCCGGACACATTCAGCTGGTTGTGCCCGTAGCTCACATCTGGTATTTCCGTTCTTTGCCCAATAAGATTGGCTACCTCTTGGGACTTCCCACGAAGAAGCTCGACTCCATCATCTATTATGAGCGTTATGTTGTTATCCAGCCCGGTGTGCTTTCTGAGGAATTGATGGTCAACGACCTCCTTACTGAGGACGAATATCTTGACATTCTGAAGAAGCTTCCCAAAGACAACCAGTTCTTGGAGGACAGCAATCCCAACAAGTTTATTGCTAAGATGGGTGCAGAGGCTGTTTACGACCTGTTGGCACGTCTTGACCTCGACTCCCTTTCATACGAATTGCGCGACCGTGCCAATTCCGACTCTTCCATGCAGCGTAAGAACGAGGCATTGAAGCGCTTACAGGTTGTAGAGTCTTTCCGTGCAAGCAAGGATCGTAATCGTCCCGAGTGGATGATCATGAAGATTATCCCCGTTACACCTCCCGAGCTTCGTCCGCTTGTGGCGCTCGATGGTGGACGTTTTGCCACATCCGACCTCAACGACCTCTATCGTCGCGTGCTTATCCGCAACAACCGTCTGAAGCGTTTGCTCGAAATCAAGGCCCCTGAAGTTATCTTGCGTAACGAAAAGCGTATGCTTCAGGAAGCTGTTGACAGCCTCTTCGACAATTCTCGCAAGAGCAGTGCCGTGAAGAGCGACAGCAATCGCCCGTTGAAGTCGCTTTCCGACTATCTGAAAGGTAAGCAGGGACGTTTCCGTCAGAACCTCCTAGGTAAGCGTGTCGACTATTCGGCTCGTTCGGTTATCGTCGTAGGTCCTGAACTGAAGATGGGCGAATGCGGTATTCCCAAGTTGATGGCTGCAGAGCTCTACAAGCCTTTCATCATCCGTAAGCTCATCGAGCGCGGTATTGTTAAGACAGTGAAGAGTGCGAAGAAGATTGTGGACCGTCGCGAAGCTGTGATTTGGGATATTCTCGAACACGTGATGAAGGGACATCCCGTTCTGCTCAACCGTGCTCCGACACTTCACCGTCTCGGTATCCAGGCCTTCCAGCCTAAGATGATAGAAGGTAAGGCCATTCAGCTTCACCCCCTCGCATGTACGGCGTTCAATGCCGACTTCGACGGTGACCAAATGGCTGTGCACCTCCCCTTGAGCAATGAGGCTATTCTTGAAGCTCAGATGTTGATGCTTCAGAGCCACAACATTCTCAATCCTGCCAATGGTGCTCCTATCACGGTGCCCTCACAGGATATGGTGCTTGGTCTCTATTATATCACGAAACTCCGTCCCGGTGCAAAGGGCGAAGGTCTCACTTTTTACGGTGCTGAAGAAGCCATCATTGCTTACAATGAGAAGCGTGTGGATGTGCATGCTCCCGTCAAGGTACTTGTAGAAGACGTTGACGACAATGGCAATCCGATCAAGCAGTTGGTTGAGACCTCTGTGGGCCGTGTCATCGTGAACGAGATCGTGCCGAAGGAAGTGGGCTATGTCAATACCGTAATCTCCAAGAAGTCTCTGCGCGACATCATTGCCAAGGTCATCAAGGGAGTTGGTATGGCTCGTGCTTGCGAATTCCTCGATGGTATCAAGAACCTCGGTTATCGCATGGCCTACGAAGGCGGCTTGTCCTTCAACCTTGACGATATTATCATCCCGAAGGAGAAAGCAGACTTCGTGAAGCGTGGTAATGAAGAAATCGATCAGATTACCATGAACTATAACATGGGTTTCATCACCGACAACGAGCGTTACAACCAGGTAATTGATACATGGACGCACGTCAACACTGACCTCAAGCGCACACTCATGAAGCAGATGACCGAAGCCGACCAAGGCTTCAACGCTGTGTTCATGATGCTCGACTCCGGAGCCCGTGGTTCTGCCGATCAGATTGCACAGTTGGCCGGTATGCGTGGACTTATGGCCAAGCCTCAGAAAGCCGGTGCCGAGGGAGCACAGATTATCGAAAACCCCATTCTTTCGAACTTTAAGGAAGGTATGTCCGTGTTGGAGTACTTTATCTCTACGCACGGTGCCCGTAAGGGTCTTGCCGATACCGCTCTTAAGACGGCCGACGCCGGTTATCTGACACGTCGTCTTGTGGACGTTTCTCACGATGTGATTATCACCGAAGAGGACTGTGGCACGCTGCGCGGACTTGTTTGCTCTGCACTGAAAGATGGTGATGAAATCATTTCTTCTTTGGGCGAACGCATCCTTGGTCGCGTATCCGTTCACGACATCATCGATCCCACTACGGGCCGTTGCATCGTACAGGCCGGTGAGGAAATCACCGAAGCTGTTGTGGCAGAGATCGAGGCTTCTCCCATCGAGAGTGTCGAAATTCGTTCCGTTCTTACTTGCGAAAGTAAGCATGGTGTCTGCATGAAGTGTTATGGCCGCAACCTTGCCACGAGCCGTATGGTGCAGAAGGGTGAGGCTGTGGGCGTCATTGCAGCACAGTCCATCGGTGAACCGGGTACTCAGCTGACACTCCGTACGTTCCACGCCGGTGGTATCGCAAGTAACGCTGCAGCCAATGCCACCATCGTAGCGAAGAATGATTGCCGCCTCGAGTTTGAAGAACTCCGTACAGTTGATGTTACCAACGAAGACGGTACTCCCGGTAAGGTGGTCGTAGGTCGTTTGGCCGAAGTACGCTTTGTTGATGAGAATACAGGCATTGTACTTTCTTCACAGAACGTACCTTACGGTTCACAGCTCTTCGTGAACGAAGGCGATGTGGTAGCCAAGGGCACGCTGATTGCCAAGTGGGACCCCTTCAATGCCGTTATCGTAACCGAAAGTGCCGGTACTATCAACTTCGAGGATGTTATCGAAGGTGTTACTTATCGTGTGGAAGAAGACGATGCAACCGGTCTGCGTGAACGTATCGTTATTGAGTCGAAGGAGCGTGGTCGTGTACCCTCCGGCCATATTGTTGACGAGAATGGCGAGCTGATCCGCACTTGCAACTTCCCCATCAACGGTCACATCGTTGTGGAAGATGGTCAGCAGGTGAAGGCCGGCGACATCCTCATCAAGATACCGCGTGCTGTGGGTAAGGCCGGCGATATCACCGGTGGTCTGCCGCGTGTAACCGAGCTCTTCGAAGCTCGTAACCCGAGTAACCCCGCAGTGGTTTCCGAAATCGATGGCGAAATCAGCATGGGCGGTGTGAAGCGCGGACATCGCGAAATCATTGTTACCTCTAAGCTGGGCGAAGTGAAGAAGTATCTCGTACCTCTGTCCAAGCAGATTCTGGTGCAGGAGAACGACTATGTTCGTGCCGGAACGCCGCTTTCCGATGGTTCGACTACCCCAAGCGACATCTTGGCCATCAAGGGTCCCACTGCCGTTCAGGAGTACATTGTTAACGAAGTGCAGGACGTATATCGTCTTCAGGGTGTAAAGATCAACGACAAACACTTCGAAGTGATTGTCCGCCAGATGATGCGTAAGGTGCAGATTAACGAACCCGGAGATACCCGTTTCCTCGAACAGCAGATTGTGGACAAACTCGATTTCACCGAGGAGAACGACCGCATCTGGGGTAAGAAGGTTGTGGTGGACGCCGGCGACAGCGAAACCATGAAGAAGGGTATGATCGTTACGGCACGCAAGCTCCGTGATGAGAACTCCATGCTCAAGCGCCGCGACTTGAAGTTGGTACAGGTGCGTGATGCCATGGCAGCTACTTCAACGCAGATTCTGCAGGGTATTACCCGTGCAGCGTTGCAGACAAAGAGCTTCATGTCGGCTGCGTCCTTCCAGGAAACCACCAAGGTGCTCAACGAGGCTGCCATCAGCTGCAAGACCGACTATCTCGAGGGTATGAAGGAAAACGTAATCTGCGGACACCTCATCCCGGCCGGTACCGGTTTGCGCGAGTTCAATCGCATCGTTGTGGGCGATATGGACGATTATGCCAAGCTCAAAACCGACGATAAGGAGATTTAATCGTAATTCTCCTCGATAAGCCTTCTCTCCTGATACAAATAGGGGAGTGGCAAACATAAGCTAGGGGCTGCGGACTTCGGTTCGCAGCCCTTTTTTTGTTGTGCAAACTCCGAGGTCCCAAGGGAGGGATGACGGGAAGCACTGCAGAATTTTCTGCAGTGCTTCCCGTTTTTTCTGCAGTGCTTGCAGATTGTGCTGCGAGGCATACGGGATAATTTGCTCACACAGAGCAAGGAGGTAAATTCCTCATAGCTCATGACGCGTCTCGTGCAGCGTCTTTTCGTCGCATTTTACACATTTTTGCCCAATTTATAATATGATAGTTGCCAATTCTATACATAAAATCCGTGTATTGGTATATTTTCTTGGTCAGTATTTGAATGCAGAGTTTAAAAGCCTTAATTTTGCCGTGGGTAATTGTACCTTTTTCTAAAAAGGAAGGATTGAAGACGAGAGGTCTTAAACAACGAAACAATTAACAATAAATACTTAAACAACATTATGAGAAACACAAAAGTGTGGAGATTGATTATCTCTCTGTTGTTGCTTTCTCCGTTCGTGGGTGGCCTGACTTGGGCACAACTTTCGAATGGAAAAGTCTACAACTTTGTGAATGTAGCCAACAGTGGGTCTTCGATGACGTCCACCGCCGGAACTAATGTTTCGATTGCGGCTACTTTGACAAGCGACTACAAGCAATTGTGGTATGTTGAGGAAGTATCCTCAGGTGTTTACACCCTCAGAAACTTGGGTAATGGAAAGTATCTGCGCAGTTCGAATGCTACTTCCGAGCTGTGGTCAATGGTTGTGTCCATTGACGACAACTGTAAGTTTGCTTGTTCGGCGGCAGGTTCAGGTTACACTCTCCGGGCCACCAATGATAACAATAGCTACGGCTATATGCACTATGGTGCCAACCAGGGTAGCGTTGTTTGTTGGGAGTTGGGAGCTGAGGCTACACAGTGGACTGTCAGTGAGGTGAGTGTGAGTGCCTCAGATTTGGCGGCCAACTGGGCGGAATTGGATGCGTTGGCTAATACTTCAGCCAATGTAGGCAATTACCAAACGGCTCTCAATGCTCTTTTCACGGATCAATCATGTTCTGCGCTGAATGCTACCTATGCTGCATACACCACAGCACAGATGCAGGCGGATAATAACTATAAAGCCTTGCCGGCTGCCCTTCAAGCGATGGTGCTTAAGATGACTACAGACGGCACTTGGGAAGAACCCAACTATGATACAGGCAAGTCTGCTTGGGGTTCTGATTATGCCAAGAAATATCGTGTGCAGCTCTATGAACCTTACAATGAGGTTGGGGCGGCTTCATCAGCTTTGGGCCTCAATGCGCATACCAATATCAACAACCCGACGGGTATCTTTGTAAACAACCGCGGAATTGTTTACGTGATGGTGGAAGGCACAATCAAGGATGGTGCGTCATTGTACTTGACTTATTACACCGGTCATGGCAAGTTGGGCAATAGCTACAGTGACGGTGTGGAGCTGCACGAAGGACTAAACATTATTCCCTATTATGCAGATAACTGCAACCTCTGCGTCAATTATGTGGTACATACATTCGATACGAGTGGTGGCAAGAAGGGTAATAATGCAAAGGTTCGTAAACTCTCCGATTATGCTGACCTGAAGATACACATCGAGGGTGGCTACATCAATGGTTACTACAACAAGATGGGTGATGAACTTTATGGCTCAGGTGATAAGAATGCCGATTGGGATTACATCGAGGCTCGCGCCACCCAGACCGATGTAACGGTATTGGGTAAGTATATAACCCTGCAGTTCCCGCTCAATGATGCCGACACCGAAGGTAATAAGGGCCTTGGTTCTTACTTCAATGAGTTGGTGAACATCGAACCGGTGATTGATGAATGGGATAAAGTGATGCTGTGGGAACGCCTCGTGTTGGGTGTACTCGATAAGGAAACGATTGAGGGCAATGCACAGAAGTCACCCTATTCCGACAAAGATCATGTGTTTGCTTATACAGGAGACGATACCGATGGGTTTGGCACAGATTATGGTGATTATTACAATGTGCATGGTTTGGCTTTCGGTGTTGGAGGTAGTTCTTACATGTATGGTGGCTGGGATCACTGCGGATACCACTATAATACGATGGGTGGTGTCATTCAGAATTTGCCGACCGATGCTGGTAGCCACTGGGGACCCGGTCACGAAATCGGCCACCAACATCAGGAATTACTCAATATGCGCGGTCTGACCGAGGTGACCAACAACTTGTTTGCCAATGTTGTGCTGTGGTATTTTGGTGAAACCACCTCGCGTTACAATGGTGATAATGGTTCATTGACCAATGTGCTCAAACAATACAATGCTGAGGGAACCGACTTCTTCAGCAACAACATCTGGGCACAGACCATCATGTATTACAAGCTCTTCTTGTACTACCATGTATTGGGTAACAATCCCAAGTTCTACCCCCGTCTCTTTGAAATGCTCCGTCAGGACCCGATGAATATTGCGTACGAGCAGGATGGTAGCAAGTGCTTGATGCACTTCTACAAGAAGTGTTGTCTGGCATCCGGCGATGACCTCACCGAATTCTTCCGTGCACACGGATTCTTCGAAGTGATGGAAAATCGCCTTGTCGGTGACTACAACAATGCTGTGTATAACTTGACGCAGGATCAGATTGATGCTGCCATTGAGGATGTGAAGAGTTGGGGTTATCCCGAAAACCTCGCTGTGCTTTTCGTTAATGATGCTACGGGTGAAACCATACAGAGCTACAAGGGCGACAACCTCGATCTCTATGGCGAAACAACCATTTGTGCAGAAGTGGGTAGTTATGCTTCATATACCAGTGCCAATGTAGCTTCGGAGTACACTTACACCGTGTCAGGTAACACCATTACCATGGAGGGAACAGGCGGTGTAGGTTTCGCCATTCTGAATGCAGATGGTGAAATCATCGGTTTCTCAGACAAAACAACCTTTGAAATCTCCAATGAATGTGCTGCTCTTATTGTTTCAGGCGAAGCAAAGGTGGTTGTGACCAATTATGATAACTCCGAACCTGTCGTAGCGACAGACATCATGAATTCCGGTAGCAACGATGAACAGTATGAGGTGTTGGGCGAATTGTTGGAATCGGCAAAAGTTATCGTCGATTTGAGTGACGACACAGGAACGAAAGTGGGATGGTATCGCAAAGAAAGCATTGCACCCCTGAACACAGCCTATACTGCAGCTAAGACGGCCTATGATAACAAGACTGTTGGATCTTACAAAGCTGTTTACAACAACCTTCTCCAAGCATATATTGATGTTCAAGGTGATGAATATGCGAAGATAGGCATCGTTGAAGGCACGGCCTATCGTTTAGTGAATAAGGCATATCCTGATCGCAGTATGGCCGTTGACGTTAAAGATGTCGATACGGATACTTCTGTGGATGAAATGTTCGGTCTCACAACAGAAAGCAGTGATGCACAACTTTGGTATTTCGAAGCTGGAAGTACAAGTGGCACCTACTATTTGAAGAACA
Organism: Bacteroidaceae bacterium; assembly: GCA_017461605.1. Classification (GTDB taxonomy): domain Bacteria; phylum Bacteroidota; class Bacteroidia; order Bacteroidales; family Bacteroidaceae; genus Alloprevotella. The sequence continues at coordinate 7,720 of JAFTXN010000010.1, read as the reverse complement.
AGTCCACGTCAAAATATCCGGGTAATGTTTATTCTGGTAGTGTGCTCAGTGCCGACAAGACCGCAACTTCTGGCAATGATGCAGCTTACGCCTATACATTCCACGACCTTGGCGATGGTACATGGGCATTCTCCGGGAATACAGGTCTTCACTGCGCTTCGAGTCAAAGCTACAACATTGTAGGTTGGGGATGGGGTTCTGATACTCCTGCTTCGCATTGGTACATCACAGCTGTTGAAGAAAACGAAGTTGCCAACAATCGCGCTCAGTTGGAAGAGCTGATCGCGAAGACCAAAGATTTGGTAGACGAAATGAGTGTCGTTACTTATCGGGGCGATTTGGATATGAGTCAATATAGAATTTCTTCCAATGCGACAGAATCCGGCCACGAAACCAATTACTTGGTAGACAACAACAACGATACTTATTTCCATACGGTTTGGAGAGATTCTGAAGTGGCAGAAAACCATTATTTCCAAATTGATTTGGGAGACGGAGAAAGTCTGTCGGAATTTGTACTGAAATACACTACATATACCACAGGGTGGACAGCCGACCTGCCTACAACCATTGTGGTTACCGCAAGCACAGACGGTGAGTTGTGGAATGACATTACAACTCTGACCAACTTGCCTACAACACAAGGGACAGACTATACGAGTGCTGTTTTGGGAGATGGTTCAACTTCGTACCGCTATTGGCGTTTCACTGTAACAGGCACTTCTTCCGGAGGCTCATTCAATGGCTACAAATACTTTGGCTTAGCTGAAGTGAAATTAAATATTCCGGAGACGCAGGTCCATAAGATTCAGACGAAGTATACTTCTTATTTGGAAACTTCCGTTTTGACCACAGCCTGCGATGAAATAGTAGATGCTGTATCGGTTTATGATAATACGGAGGCTACAGCCGAAACATATCAAACGGCTTACAACGATTTATACGCTGAATACGAAAAGTTGCTTGATGCATATACCAATGCAAATAGTGCAAGCCTTGCAGCGAAGAAGCAGGAACTTCAGACACTCATCACCAACACCAACACGTTGATGACTGAATGTGGCACGGTGAATTATACCCCCGGTACTTATGATGGTACTCCCAAGTTGCAATCAACTGACAACAGTGAAAACTTCTATATTTGGACAAACGCGCAGTCCGCTGTTGAAGGTCCCATTAAGGATTTGGTTGATGGTGATAACAGCACTTTCTTCCATTCGGATTATAGTGGCAATGATTCAAACGATGGTCTTGACCACCATATTACAGTGAATTTGGGAGTAGCCACCGCTTCTTCGTTTACATTTAATTATGTTACGCGTCATAATGCAGATGCCAATTATCCAGAGACGATTGAAGTGTACGGAAGTGTAGATGGAACGAACTACGGTGACCCCTTGGCTACATTTACCGGTTTGCCAACCGGTAACACTCAAAGTTATACATCTACAGTTATAACATCAGACGCGAAGCTCAAGTACCTCCGCTTCATGGTGACAGCTACCAACAATAACAAGGAACAAGGCGGTCACCCCATATTCCACATGGCAGAATTCGGATTGACCATTAATGGTACATCCGACAACTATGCAGTAGAATTAGGCGCAAACGCTGGAGAAGTAACCGAGGAATTGATGATTTCGGCTTATCGCGAAACAGCTTCTGCCACAGCAACCTTGGATAATGCGACAACAGAAATGCAACTCATTCAGGCTATTGCAGCTTTGCAGGCTGAATACGATGAACTATATGAAAAGAAGAATGCTTCTGTTGCAGTGGATAAGAGCGCGTTGGAGGCTCTGATTGCGCAAACCAACGAGTTGCTTGATCGCTGTGGAGATATTGACATTGTTCAAACTCCTGTTGTGGGTGAAGCCTCAGCTTTGACAACTACCGAAAACTCCGACTTCTACGTTTCAACCAATGCCGATCAAAACACCGGCGGAGGCAATAACGATGGAGGTGGTATTGCTGCTCTTGTGGATAATAGTGAGGAAACTTATTTCCATACACGTTGGAGCGGTACAGTAGTTGATGAGGCGCACCATGTCCAGATAGACCTTGGTGATGCAAACCTTCTTTCTGATTTCAAGTTCAGTTATACTCCAAGAAATGGTTCTCCCGCACCCACAGCTATGACAGTGTATGGTAGTAACGATGCAAATTCATTCACCGATGTCCTTGCAACCATAACCTCCGGCCTCCCTGCACACAATTCAGGAAGCACCTACACCTCTGATGTAATAACTTCTGCTACGAAGTATCGTTACTTGCGCTTTGTGGTTACTGCATCTGTCGGACCAGGAAACGCAGAATATGGCGGACAGTATTTCTTCGGTATGCGTGAATTTGACTTGTATCCCATAACATCTTATAATTCGGAAAACGTTGCAAGCGTTGATCCCAATGCAGGCAGTGTTACAAAAGAACAAATACTGGATGCATACAATTCTAAGGAAGAGGCTGTAGCTCTTACAAATTCCGATTGCACTCAGGAGGAGGTTACAGCAAAAACAGCTGAGCTCCAAGCATACTACGATGCTCTTCTCGCTGCGTACAATACGAAGCTTTATCCTGTAACCTTGACAACGGATGCAGCAAATCCCGTACTCTATATCATGAAGAGTCGTCGTGGTGATGCCAAGGTGGTGCAATATCTGCCGTTCGAGGGACACAAATTCAACATCTCTGACACGAACGACGGTTCTGCTGTTCAAGCTTTCTACTTCATGGAAGGCACAGAGCGCGGACAGGTGTACGTTCATCCCTATGCAGCCGGTGGTATGGTGCTTGCAGCCAACAATACTGGCGATGGTGCAGACAAGGCATTTGCTGCCAAAATGGGCGGTGCCACATACGAGCAGTGGAAGTTTGTAGAGGCAACCGTCGAAGAAGCTACTTGGTACAGCTTGCAACCCGTAGGTACAAGCACTTACTTCAGCCACTATGGTGGAGGCAACAATAAGATGGGCTTCTATTCTGCCGCTGATGATGGCTCGTACCTCCAATTTGTTTCCACCACGGTTGAAGGTAGTGCTGCATACAACAGCCTTAAAACGTATTACGATGGTTTGACGTTAAGCAATATCACGGGTGGTACTGCCGTTGGTTTCTATCCCGAAGCGCAGGCAACTACTTACAATTCGGCTTATGCAGTAGCAACAGCTTTGCTGAATCCCGGTACGATTGTGGAGACCAAACGCATCCTCACTGCAGATGAGTTGAGAGCCGGAGTTGCTAAACGTACCATTGGTATCAAGTGTGTGCAGGAAGGATCTTTTGAAAAATGGGTGAGTGAAGCCGATGGATTAAGTGAAACATTGGCCGCTAATACCATCTTCAGTCTTGAACCAACCACAGATGGACAGAGTGGCAGTTATTATCTGAAAGCTATGAGTGAAGGTGATGACGGTTACTTCCAGCAGAGTGGTTATGCTCTTGGTGCAAAAGAAAGTGCACAAGCATTTGTCCCTGTAGAAGCTATATATCAGGGCGGTAGTGGAAATACGGCATTCGCCGGAAGCAACGCTGACTTGAGTGGCGCTTCCGATCTGGAAAACCTCGTGCGTTTTGTCCTCGGTAGTGAAGATGGTACAACCTATCTGAATCCCGGATTTACAGCGTATAATGGCAGCACCGGAGTTTGGACGGTTTATAACGTCTATGAAGTGTGCTATTATGCCGAGACTTCGATTGAAGATGCTGATTACACTGCGGCATACAATGCGCTGAAAGCAGCCAACGAGGCGCTTGATTTGATTTTGCCGGAAGAGGGTAAGCACTATGTGATTGAGTCTGTATTGCATGAAGGTCAGGTGATGTATGCCACCGGAGAGAATAAGGTTTCGTATGGTGGAGGAAGAACCGACAAGGCTGAGACTATATGGTATGTGACAGATGTTAATGAAGAGAACAATACATTCCATTTAGCTAACCTCCAAACAGGTTGTACGCTGAGTAATGCTCTTACTTGGGGAGGTGAATACCAATTAGGCTCCGAAGCAAAGAATGTTGAGATGCAGTCTGCAGATGCAAATAATGGTATTGTGCTTCTTGTTCCTGCCGGTGGACAACCGATGCATGCCAGTGGTGGCGTTGTTATGGGCTGGGGTGCTTATGGTGCTGATTCAAATTCTGCTTGGACTCTCAAAGAAATCTCCGATATGTCGGCCGTTAAGTTCGAGCTCACCATTGGTCAATACGAACACGCCGGTATGTACCTCAACTATCCGGTAACCATTCCTGATGGTGTTGTGGTGAAATATCCTAACGATATTGAGGTGACCAAGGCCGAGGGCGGAAAGGTTATGTTTGCTCAGGTGGAAGACGAACTTCCGGCTTGCACCGGTGTGATTGTAGAGGGAAGTCAGGGTACTTACACCTTCTATTATGACACCACTCCGGCAGCAGAGATTACCGATAACCTCTTGTCCGGTAGTGCTTACACTACTTATCTGCCCGGAGCTGCGGGTTATAGCTACTATCTGTTCGGTGTGAAGAATAACCTTGTAGGTTTCTACATGGCTTATTTGGAATACAATGAAGATGGTACGCAGACCGTTTACGATGAAAATGGTAATGCAGTGGAAGGTGAAAGCCTGAATGACACGGACAATGGTACTCACTTCCGCGTAGGAGCCAACAAGGTGTATCTGCCTTACGATTATAGCATCAGCGGTGCAGTGACCATGTTCGGTTTCGGTGATACCGTTACGGATATTGACGGTGTTGAGACAGACCTGGAGCATGCGGCAATCTATGACCTTAGTGGTCGCCGCATTGAACGCATCACAACTTCCGGTATCTATATCGTGAATGGAAGAAAACAGTATGTGCGTGCATCTCAAATCAAGTAATATTATTCAATTAAGAAAAAAGAATTATGGAAAAGAAGATATATGTACAGCCGCAGACCTTGACCATCGGCTTGCAGCCCTCAGTGATAATGGGGGGAAGTGATGTCAGCGGTGGAAATGACAAAGCTGACGATAGCTTTAACGAACTCAGTCGCAAACGCGAAGTAAATACCGGAGACAATGGTATTTGGAAAGATGTGAAATAAGCCTTTGAGGTCTTAGATTGTTAAATGTGAAGCGGAGCAACCCGAATGGGCAGCTCCGCTTCTGTTATTTGCAGATATTGGTCATCCTATCTAACGGACGAAAACAAGCGAGGCGATTCCTGTGAAGAACCGCCTCGCTTGATAACTTGGGATGTAAATTCCTTAGGCCTTTCCTTCGGGAATTCCAAAAGGAGTGGCAGTGCGACCACCGCCCTGCTGAGGCTCTGCGCCGGGCAGGTTGATGGGGCCGAATGCGCTTTCGTATTTCATGATGTTGTCTTGCAAAGCAAAGAGCAGACGTTTGGCATGTTCGGGGGCGAGTACGATACGGCTCTTCACGTTGGCTTTGGGCACACCGGGAAGCACACGGATGAAGTCGAGTACCACTTCTGCGCTTGAGTGAGTGATGATGGCCAAGTTTGTGTAGATACCTTCAGCAACTTCGGGCGACAATTCAATCTGCAACTGCCCTTCTTTGTTTGCATTGTTTTGATTACTCATAATGTTCTTGTTTTCTTTATAATTATTATTGCGTGGCAAAGGTAGTGCAAGGCGAGTGGAATACAAAGAAAGACCGCAGGTTTTTCTTTGTATTCCCGAGCCGCGGCCTCCCTTGCGCTTCAGCGAAAGTGTGCAAGGCGAGTGGAATACAAAGAAAGACCGCAGGTTTTTCTTTTATTCCCGAGCCGCAGCCTCCCTTGCGCGTTAGCGAAAGTATGCAAGGCGAGTGAGAGATAACCGCGGTGCCTCAGTAAAATCAAGGTATATCATGTAGAAACGTAATAATTCAGCCTTGTATGCGGACCGGTCTGGTGTCTTCGTATTCTTCAGTTTTTTCCTCATTTCTGTATACTCCAGTCCGCATTTTTGCACATTTTTCCCGTTTTTATGCCTTAAATGCTGAAAATAAAGCGGATTTTGTTGTGAGATTTTGATTTTGTTGTACATTTGCAGCAAAATAGCTACAAGAAAAATCACTTATTCACTAATAGTTTTTTTATTAATCAATCACAATTATGAAAAAGTTCTTTACGCTTTTCGTTATGGGCGCAGCCATTCTGACTGCCAGTGCACAGCACTCCGTAACAAATCACAAGTTCTTTGACAACTGGTCAATCGGCCTCGTTGGTGGTGGTGTTATCCCTACTCAGGGTAACTACTTTAAGGACACTCGTGGTGTTGCCGGTCTCGAAGTGACTAAGCAGATCACTCCGGTGTTCGGCCTCGCTTTCCAGGGCATCTCCGGTATCAACACAACCGGTGCCAACACTGTTGTTGACAACGTGAACGCTTCTGTTCTCGGTAACGTGAACTTCAGCAACTGGTTCTGCGGTTACAAGGGTGAGCCCCGTTTGTTCGAAGTAGAAGGTGTTGCCGGTGTAGGCTTCAACCACTATTTTGGCCACAACGACCGTTTCACTGCTGTTGATCCTAACCTCTGCTCTGGTAACACTTTCACCGGTAAGCTCGGTTTGAACCTCAACTTCAACCTCGGTGAGAAGAAGGCTTGGACAGTAGCTCTGAAGCCCGCTATCGTTTACGATCTCGAAGGTGCTCGTGGCGATGCTAACACTCACGCTCAGTTCAACCTCAATCACTCTGTTATTGAGTTGATGGCCGGTGTTACTTACCACTTCAAGACCAGCAACGGTAAGCACCACTTCGTTAAGATCAAGGAGTACGACCAGGCTGAAGTTGACGGCTTGAACGCTCAGATCAACGCTCTCCGTGGCGACCTCAACAACAAGAACGGTCAGCTCGACGCTGCTAACAAGAAGATCCGTGATCTCCAGGGTCAGGTTAACGATCTCCGCAACCGCAAGCCTGTTGTTCAGACTGTTGAAAGCAACGTTAAGTCTCTCGAAAGCATCGTTACTTTCCGTCAGGGCAAGACTGTGATCGACGCTTCTCAGCTCCCCAATGTTGAGCGCATCGCTACTTACTTGAAGAACCACGCTGATGCTAAGGTTGTTATCAAGGGTTATGCTTCTCCCGAAGGTCCTGCTGATCTCAACAACCGTTTGGCAGAAGGTCGTGCACAGGCTGTGAAGAACATGCTCGTTAAGAAGTATGGTATCGCTGCTGACCGCATCGACGCTTCTGGTCAGGGTATCGGTGACATGTTCTCTGAACCCGATTGGAACCGCGTAAGCATCGCCACTATCGAACAATAATCAATTGCAGCACTAGCTGCTGATTAACGATAACCCTAAGGAGTCGGACATTCGTTCGGCTCCTTTCTTTTTTGCTTTATTCGGGAGCTGCAAGCCTTTTCCTAGGGCGGAAGAGATTTCTGGGGGCTTGTGATTTTTTTCTCGAGGCTTGCGGTGTAATATGTCGGGCCTCGGGAAAATTCTGCGAGGCGTTCTGAAAATTTCGCAGTGCTTGCAAATTTTTCTCCCGTGCTTGCGAAGAAATCTGCGAGGCGAGGACAAAACCATTATAATCAGAGGGCAAATCCTCCGGACGGGGCTGTCCCCCTAAGGTAGGGGGACGAGCGAAGCGGAGGGGGTATGAGCAGATGAGATATGCCGTTTGCACGTCCTTGGCCGAAGCGTTCATACCCATCCCGAAAACTCCCCTGAAAGGGGAAGAAGCCCTCAGCTTAGGGCAACGCCCTAAGAACACAAAGCATATTCACCATGCGCCCTGTAAGGG